>CAADGG010000099.1 GCA_900696485.1 uncultured Pseudomonadota bacterium | reverse complement strand
TGCTGCTGGCGCTCGGGACCGGCGCCGCCACCGAGGCCGCCGGCCTCTCGATGTCGCTCGGGGCCTTCCTGGCCGGCCTGCTCGTGGGAGAGACGGAGTACCAGCATCAGGTCGAATCCGATATCGAGCCGTTCCGAGCGCTGTTGCTCGGGCTCTTCTTCGCCAATGTCGGCCTGTCGATCGATCTCGCGTGGGTGCTGGAGCACCTGCTCCCGTTGACGGGGATCATGGCGGCACTGCTCGGCTGCAAGGCCGTCGTCATCACGGTGCTGGCGCGCGGGTTCGGCCATCCCTGGCGGCGCGCGCTGCGCGTGGGTCTGCTGCTGGCGCAGGTCGGGGAACTGGGCCTGGTGGCGCTCGATCTCGCACGTGAGGAGCGCCTGCTCGATCCGGTGCTGGCGACCGGGCTGCTGACGCTGGCGGCGCTCACGATGTTCGTGTCGCCGGGACTCGCCGCGCTCGGCCGCTGGCTGGACGAGGCGCTGGCGGCGCGCGAGCCGCCGGGATCGTCGGACCTGATCGCGAGCGAGACCGCCGATCTCGAGGGCCACGTCATCGTGGCCGGCTGCGGGCGCGTCGGTCACACGGTGTCCCATGTGCTCGCCGAAGAGGGCCTCGACGCGGTCGGTCTCGACCTCGATCCGAGCTGTGTTGCCCGACTCCGCGGCGACGGCTTCGATGCCTTCGTCGCCGATGCGACGCGTCCCGGCGTGCTGGCGGCGGCCGGGATCGAGCGAGCTCGTGCGCTGGTCGTTACCGTGGATGATGCGTGGGCCGCCGAACGGATCTGTGTCGCCGGCTACCGCGAGAAGCCTGGAATCCAGATCCTGGCGCGGGCTCGGCACCACGTCCACGGCCGGCGGTTGATGGCGGTCGGCGCCTCGGTTGTCGTGGCGGAGACGCTCGAAGGATCGCTGGAACTCGCCGGTCGGACGCTGGCGGCGTTGGAGGTTCCGGCCGAGGAGGTCGAACGGCTGCTCGGGACGCTGCGCGCGGAGGACTATGCGAAGCTCGGGGCGTGGGACCTGACCGAGAGCGCTCGGGAACCGCGCGGGTAATCGGGATTCCTGTCCTCACTTCCAGCGGGCAGGATCGCTGATCGCTCGCGCGGCGGACACGATGGAGCGAAGCTTCTCGCCCGGATCTCGCTGATCCGAACAGGACACGCGCGATGAGTGCATCGGAAGCCGAAGCCCGCATGGAATCCCTCTCTGGAGAAGAACTCGCCGACGCGTGGCCGTTCCTCGACGCGGCCGAGCGGGTCGAGGGGTTCCGTCTGCTCGCGACCGATGAGGCCGAGGATCTGTTCCTCGGCCTCGAGGCCCGCGAGCAGGCCACGCTGTTGAGGGCTTTGCCGCGCGGCGAGCGCCAGCTCTGGGTTCGCCAGCTCGCGCCGGACGATGCCGCCGACGTGGTCCAGGAGACCGAGCAGGAGGAGCGGTCCGCGTTGCTCGGCCTCCTCGACGCCGAGGCCCGCCGCGAGGTCACCGCCCTGCTCGCGTACGCCGAGGACGCGGCGGGGGGGCTGATGAGCCCGCGCTACGCGCGCCTGCGCCCGGAGATGCGGGTCGACGAGGCGATCAGCTATCTGCGCCGGCAGGCGCGCACGAATCTCGAGACGATCTACTACATCTACGTGCTCGATGGCGAGCAGCGCCTGATCGGAGTGATCTCGTTCCGGGAGCTGTTCGCCGCCCTGCCCGAGAAGACCGTGCGCGAGGTCATGCAGACCGACGTCGTGACGGTTCCGGACGACATGGATCAGGAGGCCGTCTCCGAGGTCTTTGCCGAGTGGGACCTGATGGCGGTGCCGGTGGTGGACTCCGAGGGCCGGATCAAGGGCATCGTCACGATCGACGACATCGTCGACGTGGTTCGCGAGGAGGCGACCGAGGACATCCAGAAGATCGGTGGAACCCAGGCCCTCGATGCGCCCTATCTCGAAGCGGGTCTCGTCGAGATGGTGCGCAAGCGGGTCTTCTGGCTGGCGGTGTTGTTCCTGGGCTCTCTGCTGACGGCCACGGTGATCGGTTACTACCAGGAAGCCCTCGCGAACGCGGTGGTGCTGGCGCTGTTCATCCCGCTGATCATCTCGAGCGGAGGCAACTCCGGCTCCCAGGCGACGACGCTGGTGATTCGCGCGATGGCGATCGGCGAGCTCCGGTTGCGCGACTGGTGGCGTGTGCTGCTCAAGGAAGTGGTATCCGGTCTCGCGCTCGGCATGATCCTCGGCGGGATCGGCTTCGTCCGCGTCTGGCTGTGGCCCGGTGCGGAGACCCCCGTTGCGCAGGCGGCCGGCATCGCTTTGACCGTCGCGACGAGCCTCGTCGGCATCGTCCTGTGGGGCTCCCTGGTCGGCGCGATGCTGCCGTTCCTGCTGTCGCGACTCGGTTTCGATCCGGCGAGTGCATCGGCCCCCTTCGTCGCCACGATCGTCGATGTGACGGGGCTCGTGATCTACTTCAGTGTCGCGGCCGTGCTGCTGAGAGGCGGCTTGATCTAGCGCGGCGAAACGCCGCTTCCACCGGGCATTTCGTCGGGCCGGGGGCGGAGCAACAGCGGGCCGTAGCGCACGAGGAAGAACGCGAACGGCGCGGCCCACAGCGCGCCGGCGACGAGCCACACCGTCGGCGCTTCGGAAGGGGCGAGCAGCGGCCCGGCCACGCGCACGGCAGCGCCGAGGTGGACGCCGGCGCAAGCGACCGAGGTCCCCGGCAGCGCGATGAAGGGCCGCCCCGTCTGGCCGAGCGACACCCGTGTCATCACGGTGAGGATGGTCGAGCCCATCGCACCCGCGGTGAGCGCGTGCAAGGCCGCCGTCGCGGGAAGCGACGGCCAGAACACCGCGATCCCCGCGGCGAGCAGGCCGGCTCCGAGCCACGCCTGACCGGCGTGCAGCGACCACAGGAGCGGATCGTGCAGCGTGCGCCGCGTCTGCCAGCCGGCGAGTCGTCCGAGCACGGCCGCCCCGGCGACGGCGGCCGCCGATCCGTACAGGATGCCCGGCGCCGGCGCGAGCGCCGCGACGGCTGCCGTCCCGGCCGCCACGGTTGCGATGCGATCGAGCCGCGGGGACGGCGGAATCGACACCGGCACCCCCGTGCGGGCCAGCGCACTGCGGGTGGAGGCCGGCGTGAGGCGACCGCCGATGAGGACCAGCAGCACGGCGACCACGCCGACCGCCGCCCGCAGCAAGGCGCGCGGCTCGACGAGTGGCAGGCCGAGTCCGTGGAGGTGGAAGAGGCCGTTTGCGAGCGCCAGGGCCACGAGTGCGACGAGGAAGATCGTGTCGCGCCGCGGCCCACGCGCGAGCAGCGCGGTGCCCAGCGCGGCCGCGAGCGCCGGCAGGAACGGCAGGTCCGCCAGCGCGACGACCCAGGCGGGCAGGGGGCCTGCTGCCAGGAAGGCGCAGCGGCCGGCGACCCACAGCGCCGCCAGCACGGCCAGTCGGCGCCCGCGAATCGGTGCCGTCCCGCTCCACGCCGGGACTGCGGTCAGCAGGAAGCCGGCGATGGCGGCGGCCGTGAAGCCGAAGAGCATCTCGTGACCGTGCCAGCGGATCGGATCCATGCCCGTCGCCATCGGAAGGCGGCCGCGCAGCATCGCGAGCCAGAGCGGAATCCACACGATGGCGTGTAGCGCGGCGAGCAGGAAGAACGGGCGGAAGCCACGGCTCAGGAATGCGAAGTCGCCGCGAATCGGTGTCGACGCGAGCGGGGGCATCGGCTCAGGGCCTCTTCGGGATCCGTGCGGCGCATGGGCGCGGGCGGACCGCCAACCAGCTCTCCCTCACCGTGCGGCTCGCACGTCGATCCTCGGGTGGAGGGCGCACCCGATCAGCGCGGAGCCCGGAACAGCGTGCGCAGCAGGACGCGGCGGAGCGTGTTGCCGTCCCGCGCCGCCTGGATGCCCGCGAGGCGACCCTCCACCGGGCCGAGTTCCCAACAGGCGCCCGACGGCAGGGTCTCGAGCGGTTCCTCGGTCTCGTTCAGCGCACAGATGTCGCGCCGCTCGCTGCCGGCGCCGGGATCGTCGAAGGCGATCCAGCGCAGCGGAAGGCCCTGCGTGCGGCACACGTACGGCCGCTGGGCGTAGATCCGGCACGCACCCTGCGCGTCGAGGAAGGCGCAGGCGCCGACCGGATGCGGAGCTTCGTCCAACACGGCGCCGGCTTGTGCCCGGATGACATCGGCCTCGACCTCGAAGACCGACAGGCCGTCGATGCAGCACGCGCTGCAACCCTTCCGGCACTGCAACCGAGCGGCATGGGTCCGGCGCAGAGCGTGCGCCCGGGCATCCACCTCCGCATGCAGGCGAAGCAGCGCGGCGACGGCTTCGTCCGCCACGGCGCGCTAGACGGTTTCCACGCCGGGCGCCAGACAGATCGTCTGCGGCTCGAGATACGCACGCAGGCCCTCGGGGCCGAGCTCACGGCCGAGACCGGAGGCCTTGCAGCCGCCGAACGGGCTCGACATCGCCATCATGAAATGATTGACGTTGCTGGTTCCGCTGCGCATGCGCTTCGCCAGAGCGAGACCACGCGCGGGATCGCTGGTCCAGACGGAGCCCGAGAGGCCGTACTCGGAGTCGTTGGCGAGACGTACGGCTTCGTCGTCGCCCTGGTACGGAATCACCGCGAGGACCGGGCCGAAGATCTCATCGCGGGCGATCGTCATCGTGTTGTCGACGTCTGCGAACAACGTCGGCTCGACGAACCAGCCCGTCGTCAGGCCGGCCGGCCGGCCGCCCCCCGTGACGACGCGCGCGCCCTCTGCGCGTCCCTTGGCGATGTAGCCCTCGACACGATCGCGCTGGCGCTCGGCGACGAGCGGTCCGATGGCGGTCGCCGGATCGAGCGGATCGCCGACGGGAAGGGCGCGCATCGCGGCGGCCAGCGCGTCGACACACTCTGCGTAGCGGCTGCGCGGGGCGAGAATGCGCGTCTGCGCCACACAGGCCTGGCCGTTGTTCAGCACGCCGGCTCCTACCAGCGAAGGGATCGCGGTCGCGAGGTCGACGTCGTCACACAGGATGGCGGCGGACTTGCCGCCGAGCTCCAGCGTGACGCGGCGCAGCCGCTCGCCGCATAGAACGGCGATGCGGCGCCCCGCCGCGGTGCTGCCGGTGAAGGCGACCTTGTCGACGCCGGGATGCGTCACGAGGTACTCCCCGACCTCCCGCCCGGCCGGCAGGATGCTGACGATCCCCTTCGGGATCTCGGCCTCGTCGAGCGCTTCGGCGAGCAGATACGCGTCGAGCGGGGTCTCGGGCGCCGGCTTCACGACGACGGCGCAGCCGGCCGCCAGGGCCGGTGCGAGTTTCAGCATGATCGTGAACAGCGGCACGTTCCACGGCACGATCGCCGCGGCGACGCCGACCGGCGGGTGCCGGACCAGAGCCGAACCGATCATGGCCTCGCGCCGCTCTTCGAACGCGAAGGAGCGCGCGAGCTTCGCGTAGTAGTCGAGGATCATGTGGCTGGCGAACACCTGGCCGGCATGAGAGAACGAGATCGGACTGCCCATCTCGCGGGTGATCGTCTCCGCCATCGCGCCCGATCGCTTCTGCAGCGAGACGAGCAGCCGGTCGAGCGCGTCGGCGCGCTCGGCGCCCGATGTGTGCGGCCACGGCCCCTCGTCGATCGCCTGCCGCGCGAGCGAGACGGCACGGTCGACGTCCGTGTGGCGAGCCTCGGGCACGCGCCCGACGAGGCTTCCGTCGAACGGCGAGCGCACCTCGATCGTCGCCGGGCTCGAGGGTTTCTCGTGACGTCCCCCGAGAAGCAAGAAGTCGTAGCTCGACATGGATCCCTCCGGCTCGAGCGAGAGCCGCACCGTCGAGCGGATATAGCAGAGCCGGGGCGCCGACTCCTCCGCACCGGAACCTGACGCGCCGCGGCACGGTGGTCGCCGCGAGGAAGACGGTCAGTGGTCGGTGGGGAAGCGGACGCCGGTGCTGCCGAGGCCGCAGTAGCCGCTGGGGTTCCTGGCGAGGTACTGCTGGTGATCGGGCTCCGCGAAGTAGAACGCGGGCGCGTGGCGGATCTCGGTCGTGATCTCGCCGCGGCCCGCTTCGGCGAGGGCCTTTTGATAGGCCTCGCGCGACGCCAGGGCGGCGGCGTGTTGCTCGGGGGGATCGACGTAGATCCCGGACCGATACTGGGTCCCGATGTCGTGACCCTGGCGCATTCCCTGGGTCGGGTCGTGGCTCTCCCAGAACAGCCGGAGCAGAGCCTCGAAGGAGACCTGCTGCGGATCGAAGACCACCCGCACGACCTCGGCATGGCCCGTCTGGCCGCTGCAGACCTCCTCGTAGGTCGGGTTCGGGGTCGAGCCGGCGGCATAGCCGACGGCGGTCGTGTAGACGCCCGGGATCTGCCAGAACCGGCGCTCCGCGCCCCAGAAGCAGCCCAGCGCGAAGAGCGCGTGGGACATTCGTGCGGGATACGGCGGGGCGAGCGGCGTGCCGAGCACCGCATGCGTGTCCGGCACCGGCATGGCTGCGGAGCGACCCGGGAGTGCCTGCTCCGGACTCGGGATCCGGAGTCGTGCGGTTCGGAATGCCATCGTGGCGAAGCTCCTCGACGGATCAGACTCCTCGACGGACCAGACCGGATTCTGACGCTCCGAGACTAGCGTGCGGCTCGGAAGGGTCGATTCGACGCGCGAGGGCTTCGCCGGCTGGCGAGGAGGATCGCTTCGCCAGATCGCTTCGCCAAATCGACGGCGGTCTGGCTATGATGCCGCGTTCGCGCGCGCGCCCCGCTGGCCTACGAGGACATCGTGACTGCTCGTTCCGTCTCGCTAGGTCGGCTGCTCGCCTACGGAGGGCCGATCTTCGGTCTCTCCTACCTGCTGTTCTTCGTCCAGTTCTACTTCCTCAAATTCGCGACCGACGTGCTGCTGCTGTCGCCGGCCATCGTCGGGTGGCTGTTCGCCCTCGCGAAGTTGTGGGACGCCGTCAGTGATCCGCTGGTCGGCGGCTGGAGCGATCGCGCCACCTCCCGCTTCGGGCGTCGCCGGCCGTTTCTGGTGGCGGCGCTGCCGCTGCTGGTGGCCGGCTTCGTGATGCTGTGGAGTCCGCCGGACGCCTTGGGGAGCGGCGGGCTGATCGTCTGGGCCGGCTTCGGTCTGTTCCTCTTCTACACGGCGTTCACGCTCTACACGCTGCCGCACGTGGCACTCGGGGCCGAGCTCTCGCGCGATTCGCACCAGCGCACGCGGCTGTTCGCGTCCCGGCAGATGAGTTTCGCCATCGGGATGCTGCTTGCCTTCGGCGCCATCCAGTTCGCGATGAACGCCGAGGCGCCACGTGCGATGGCCGAACGCATGGCGCTGCCCGGCGCACTGGTCGCGGTGGTGCTGCTCGCGATCGTTCCGCTGGCGGTGCGCGAGCCGGACGGCAAAGGTCGTCGCGGGGGCAACAGCCTGCGGGCGGGCCTCGTCGACGTCTTCGGCAACCGCCCGGCGCGCCTGCTGCTCTTCGTCCAGTTCATCGAAGCCGTGGGGGTCGGCGCCGTCGGTACGATGGCGCCGTATGTCGCGCAGTACGTGCTGCGCCAACCGGAAGTCGTCGGCACGCTGCCGGCGGCCTACGTGATCGCCAGTCTGATCGCGATGCCGATCTGGGTCCGGCTCTCGCGCAGTTTCGGCAAACGCAACACCTGGATTTCCGCGATGCTGCTGGCGTCCGCCGCCTTCGGCGGGATGTTGTTCCAGGGGCCCGGAGACGTCCTCGCGATCGTGTTGCTCCTGATCGTCGCCGGCAGCGCCATGGGCTGTGGCAGCGTGCTGTCGCCCTCCGTCCTGGCCGACCTGATCGATCTCGACGAGCGCCGGACCGGCGAGCGCAAGGAGGGTGTCTACTCCGCCGCGCTCACCTTCATGCTGAAGCTCGGCACCGCGCTCGCGACGGCGATCAGCGGCATGGTCCTGAGCGCCGCTGCCTTCGAGCCGAATGTCGAGCAGTCGGCACAGAGTCTGCTCGGGATCCGGCTGCTCTTTGCCGGGATGCCGTGCGCCGGATTCCTGCTCGGCGCGCTGCTCTTCCGTCGCATCGTGCTCGAGCCGCCGCCGTCCCGCGCCTGAGCCTGACGTCAAGAAACGGGTCGTCAAGAAAGGGGTCGGGTTCGATTCGTCAACTTTTCCCTACGGGAAAAGTTGACGAATCGAACCCGACCCCTTTCTTGACGTCAGCGGCGCGGGTAGATCTGGTGGCCGCTGGCGCGGAACTCGGCGCTGCGCTCTTGCAGGCCGGCCTGTCGCGCGCGCTCGGCGTCCTCGATGCCTTGCTCGCGGGCGAAGTCGCGGATCTGCTGCGTGATCTCCATCGAGCAGAACTTGGGGCCGCACATCGAGCAGAAGTGGGCGACCTTGTGGGATTCGTGCGGCAGTGTGGCGTCGTGCAGGCGCCGGGCCGTCTCGGGATCCAGCGACAGGTTGAACTGGTCGTCCCAACGGAACTCGAAGCGCGCCTTCGAGAGCGCGTTGTCGCGGAGCTGGGCGCCGGGATGGCCCTTGGCCAGGTCGGCGGCATGGGCGGCGATCTTGTACGCGATCACCCCCTGCTTGACGTCCTCACGATCCGGCAGCCCCAGATGTTCGCGCGGCGTCACGTAGCAGAGCATCGCCGTGCCGAACCAGCCGATCATCGCGGCGCCGATGGCCGACGTGATGTGGTCGTAGCCGGGCGCGATGTCGGTGGTGAGCGGGCCGAGCGTGTAGAACGGCGCCTCGTGGCACCACTCGAGCTGCTTCTTCACGTTCTCGTGCACCATGTGCATCGGGACGTGCCCCGGGCCCTCGTTCATCACCTGGACGTCGAAGGCCCAGGCGCGTTTCGTCAGTTCGCCCTGCGTCTTCAGTTCCGCGAACTGCGCTTCGTCGTTGGCGTCCTCGATCGATCCGGGTCGCAGGCCGTCGCCGATCGAGAACGACACGTCGTAGGCCGCGCAGATCTCACAGATCTCGTCCCAGTGCGTGTAGAGGAAGTTCTCCTGATGGTGGGCGAGGCACCACTTGGCGAGGATCGAGCCGCCGCGCGAGACGATGCCGGTGCGCCGCTTCGCCGTCATCGGGATGTAGCGCAGCAGCACGCCGGCGTGGATCGTGAAGTAGTCGACCCCCTGTTGCGCCTGCTCGATCAGCGTGTCGCGGAAGAGCTCCCAGGTGAGCTCCTCGGGTCGGCCGCCGACCTTCTCGAGCGCCTGGTAGATCGGCACGGTGCCGATCGGCACGGGGCTGTTGCGGAGGATCCACTCCCGAGTCTCGTGGATGTGCTTGCCGGTCGAGAGATCCATTGCGGTGTCGCCGCCCCAGCGCGTGGCCCAGACCAGCTTCTCGACTTCTTCCTCGATCGAGCTGGTCACCGCGGAGTTGCCGATGTTGGCATTGATCTTGACCAGGAAGTTGCGTCCGATGGCCATCGGTTCGAGCTCGGGATGATTGAGGTTCGCCGGCAGGATGGCCCGGCCGCGCGCGATCTCGTCGCGCACGAAGTCGGGCGTGATCGCGGCCGGGATCGCGGCGCCGAACGACTCGCCCGGATGCTGCGCCGCGAGCTCGCGGTGGCGCTCGAGGCGCTGGCTCTCGCGGATCGCGACGAACTCCATCTCCGGCGTGATCTCGCCGCGCCGCGCGTAGTGCATCTGCGTCACGCGGCGGCCGGCCTGGGCGCGCAGGATCGGCCGCGTGCGCTCGAAGCGCAGGCTGGCCAGGCGCGGATCGCGTTCGCGCTCGCGGGCGGAGGACGAACTCGGCGCGTCGAGGATCTCGACGTCCCCGCGCGCGCGGATCCAAGCCTCACGAAGCCGTGGCAGCCCGCGGCGGACGTCGATCTCGACGTCCGGATCCGTGTACGGCCCGGACGTGTCGTACAACACGATCGGAGGATTCTCCTCCAGCACGACCGTCCCGTCCGGACCGGCGGCTCGCGTCGGCGACTGGCGGATCTCGCGCATCGGGACGCGCACGCCCGGCAGGGTTCCGTCGACGTAGACCTTGCGGGAGCCGGGCAGCGGCTCGCGAGTCAGCGCGGCGGGTACGGGGGAGGACGAGGAGACGGGGCGGGCCATGTCGCTTCCCTACGCCGGTTCCGTCGCGGCGGGCGCGCCGGGCGATGAGGGTCGCCCGAGTCGCCGGCGGACTTGGCCGGATCAGGTTCGGGGGCTTCGCGGCGCGCCCGTTCCGCTGTGGAACGAGAGCCGCGTCTCAGGCCGTCCGTGCGGCCACACCCAGCGAAGACCGGAGTCTAGCGTCGATCCCGGCGGGTCGGCACCGGCAAGCCCGGATTTCGCCCCGGCGTTTCACCCGGGCGCGCGGAATCGTTAGGTTGTGGGTCCGCCGTGCCGCCGCTCGCGCCGGCCGGGAGCCTCGCATCCAGAACCTCGGATCCAGTCGGGAGGGCATCGATGGGCAGCTTCGACGCACGGCGCACGCTCCGCGTGGGCGATCGGGACTACCAGTACTTCGCGTTGGCGGCGCTCGAGGAGCGCGGTCTCCCGATCCGGCGGCTGCCGTTCTCGCTCCGCGTGCTGCTCGAGAACCTGGTTCGCCACGAAGACGGCCGCAGCGTGACCGCCGACCAGATCGAGGGCCTCGCGCGCTGGCAGGCGAGCGCCGAGCCGGACCGGGAGATCTCGTTCCGTCCCGCCCGCGTCGTGCTGCAGGATTTCACCGGCGTGCCGTGCGTCGTCGACCTCGCGGCCATGCGCGATGCGATGGTCGCGTTCGGCGGCGAGGCCGGGAAGATCAACCCGCTGCAGCCGGTGGAGCTGGTGATCGACCATTCGGTGCAGGTGGATGCGTTCGGGTCCGCAACGGCCTTCGAGCGCAACGTCGAACTCGAGTACCAGCGCAACCGCGAGCGCTACACGTTCCTGCGCTGGGGACAGAGCGCATTCGAGAACTTCAAGGTGGTGCCGCCCGAGACCGGCATCGTGCACCAGGTGAATCTCGAGTACCTGGCGCGCGTGGTGTTCACCCGCGAGGCGGCGAGCTCCGGCGATGCGCCGCTGGTCTATCCGGACACGCTCGTCGGCACCGATTCCCACACGACCATGGTGAACGGGCTCGGCGTGCTCGGCTGGGGTGTCGGCGGCATCGAGGCGGAAGCGGCGATGCTCGGGCAGCCGGTCGCGATGCTGGTGCCGCAGGTGGTCGGCGTCGAGCTGACCGGCCGCCTGCGCGAGGGCGCCACCGCGACGGACCTGGTCCTGCGGGTGACGGAGATGCTGCGCCAGCACGGCGTCGTCGGGAAGTTCGTCGAGTTCCACGGCTCGGGGCTCGCCGCACTGCCGCTGGCGGACCGGGCGACGATCTCGAACATGTGTCCCGAATACGGCGCGACCTGCGGGATGTTCCCGGTCGACAAGGAGACGCTGCGCTACCTGCGGCTCTCGGGACGGAGCGCAGAGCAGGTCCAGCTCGTCGAGGCCTACACGCGGGCGCAGGGGCTGTTCCACGATGCCGATACGCCGCCCGCCGAGTACTCGGAGCGGCTCTCCCTCGATCTCGCTTCGATCGAGCCGAGTCTTGCCGGCCCGCGTCGCCCGCAGGACCGCGTGGCGCTGTCGCAGGCGAAGGCTTCGTTCGCGAAGGCGTTGCCGGAGCTGACGAAGCGCAAGCCGGGGCAGGGTGATGGCGCCGTCGAGATCGAACTCGAGGGCGCGCGCTGGCCGTTGCGCGACGGGTCGGTCGTGATCGCGGCGATCACGAGCTGCACGAACACGTCGAACCCGAGCGTGATGCTCGCGGCGGGGCTCGTCGCCAAGAAGGCCGTCGAACGCGGACTCGAGACCCAGCCGTGGGTGAAGACGTCGCTGGCGCCGGGTTCCCAGGTGGTGACGCGCTATCTGGAGGACTCCGGGCTGCTGCCGTATCTCGAGCAGCTCCGCTTCCAGGTCGTCGGCTACGGCTGCACGACCTGCATCGGGAACTCGGGTCCGTTGCCGGAGCCGGTGGCCGAGGGTATCGAGCGCGGCGGGCTCGTCGTCGCCTCCGTGCTGTCGGGCAATCGCAACTTCGAGGCGCGCGTGCATCCCGCCGTGCGCGCCAACTATCTGATGTCTCCGCCGCTGGTGGTGGCGTATGCGCTGGCCGGCCGGGTGGACCTCGATCTCACCCGCGAGCCGCTCGGCGCCGACCGGGATGGCAAGCCGGTGTTCCTCGCGGATCTCTGGCCCTCGGCGCACGAGATCCAGGATTTCGTCACGCGCTACGTCACGGCTGCGCTCTTCGAAGAGACCTACGCCGACGTGTTCGCCGGCGACGCGCGCTGGAACGAGCTGCCGGTGCCGGCCGGGGAGAGTTTTGCGTGGGAGCCCGATTCGACCTACGTGCGCCAGCCGCCGTACTTCATCGGCATGTCGCGCGAGCCGGAAGCCGTCGAAGAGATCCGGGGCGCGCGCGTTCTCGCGTTGCTCGGCGACAGCGTCACGACGGACCACATCTCGCCGGCGGGCTCGATCGCGCAGAACTCTCCGGCCGCGCGCTATCTGCGGGACCACGGCGTCGAGCCGCCGGACTTCAACTCGTACGGCTCGCGGCGCGGCAATCACGAGGTGATGGTGCGCGGCACGTTTGCGAACGTGCGGCTGCGCAACCAACTGGCGCCCGGCACCGAGGGCGGCGTCACGCAGCATCTGCCGGATGGCGAGCCGATGTCGATCTTCGACGCCGCGGAGCGCTATCGCGAAGCCGGAACGCCGCTGCTGGTGATCGCCGGCAAGGAGTACGGGTCCGGCTCGAGTCGCGACTGGGCCGCGAAGGGACCCCTGCTGCTCGGCGTCCGCGTCGTGCTGGCCCAGAGCTACGAACGCATCCACCGCTCGAACCGGATCGGGATGGGGATCCTGCCGCTCGAGTTCCTGCCCGGCGACAGCGCCGAGTCGCTGGGCCTCACTGGCCGGGAGCGCTACGACGTGCTGGGTCTCGCGGACGGGATCGCGTCCGGCTTCGCGAGCGGTCGCCAAGTGCGGGTTCGCGCGCTGGCGGACGACGGGACTGTGCGGGAGTTCGACGTGCGGGTGCGCATCGACGGCGCCACCGAGGCCGACTACTACGCGCACGGCGGGATCCTGTCCTACGTACTGCGCCAGTTGCTCGATTGAGCGCCGGATCGGAGCGACGGAACCGGGACCGGTCCGTTCGCGTCAGCCGGGCAGGAGCCGGTCGCTGCGGGCCGCGAACACGAAGTCGCTCTCGGTGAGGCCGTCGATCCGGTGCGTCCAGATCTGCACCCGCACCCGGCCCCAGGCGAGCAGGAGGTCCGGGTGGTGGGCCTGCTCCTCGGCTAGCGCGCCGACGCGGTTCACGAACGCGAGAGCCTGCGCGAAGTCGCGGAAGCGGTAGTCCTTCTCGAGGTGGTGCTCGTCGACGATCCGCCAGCCGTTGCCGTCGGGTCCGAGCTGGTGGTGCAGCCGCAGCAGCGCGGCGCCGTGCAGAGGCTGGGCGCCGTCGTGGCACGGCACGCACGACTTCGAAGCGAGCTCGCTCATGACGGGTTCTCCGGCCCGGCGGCGACCGGGGCCACCGCCGCGGGGACGGCCGGGGGAAGGTTCGCGGCTTGCCCTGGCTTGCGCTCCGGGGCCACCAGCCCGGCCGACATGATCAGCTTGAAGGCGTCCTCGACCGACATGTCGAGTGTCTGCAGCTCGCGCTCCGGGACGAGCAGGAAGAAGCCGGACGTCGGATTCGGCGTCGTCGGGACGAAACAACTGATGACGAGTTCCGGCGTCTCGTCCTGCACCAGGCCCTGCGCCGGGCCGGTCGTGAACGCCAGCGAATAGATGCCCTTGCGCGGGTACTCGATCAACACGACACGCCGGAACTGTCGCGCGCTGCTGGTCAGGAAGATCGTCTCGAGCAACTGCTTCACGCCGCCGTAGATGCTGCGCGCCACCGGCACACGCGCCAGCAGACGCTCACCGATCCGCAGCAGCTCGAGGCCGAAGAAATGGCGCGCGATGACGCCGAGCAGCAGGATCACGAGGATCGTGAAGATCGCTCCGACGAACGGGATCCGGGGCGCCTGTTCGAGCCCGATGACCCGCAACAGGTGCGGCAGGATCGCGTTGTCGAGTCGCTCGACGACCCACGCGACGACCCATCCGGTCACCGCGATCGGAGTGATGACGAGCAGGCCCGCGACGAAGTAGCCGGCCAGCGTCTTGCGCACGGAGGCGAACCAGCCGCGCGGAGCGGTGTCGGACGGGGACGGGTTCATGGCTTCTGAAGGGCCGCAGAGCGACGGCCGGAGCCCGCCGGAGCCGTGCGGCTCAGAAGAGCGGCTCGCCCTCGTCCGGAGCGTAGGCGCTGATCTCGCACGCGAGACACACGACTTCGAACGCCGGACGCTGCCAGGCTCGAGTCGTCTCGCGGCGAGCGCGCATCGCGGACGGGCGCTTCGTGTGCGGGGCTTCGGGATGCAGGCGGTCGTGAACGGGCATCGAAGACCTCCCGAGGACCCCCTCGATATAGCACCACCAGCGCATCGCAGCACCTCGAGGCGCGCCGCGGATCCGCCGCGCCAGGTCCTTTCGCGGGGGCGCGCCGTGAAGGCAGACCCGCGGCGGGGCCGGTGCGCGCGGACCGTGACGGAATGGTGCGGGGTAGAATCTCGAGCATGGAACTCTACGTCGTGAGGCACGGGGAGGCCGCGGCCGCAGCGGCGGGGGAAGCGGACGCGGGCCGTTCCCTGACCGATCGGGGCCGGCGGGAGGTCGCGGGCGTCGGTGCGGGACTGCGATCACTCGGCGTCGTCATCGACCGGATCCTCGTGAGCCCGCTGCGGCGCGCGCAGGAGACCGCCGACATCGTGGCGTGCGAGCTGGCGGCCGACACCCAGGCGCAGCCGCCGATCCTCGAGACGCTCGGCGAACTCGACGGGCGAGCGTCGGCCGCGACGATGCTGGCCGTGCTCGATCGGTTCGAGCCCGACGCCACCATCGCCATCATCGGGCACATGCCGGGCCTCGGAGACCTGGTGGCGCTAGCGACGGCCGGGGGAGATGCGCCCGCTGTCTCACTCGGGACGGCCAGCGTCGCGCACATCGAGTTCGCTGGCCGCCCGCACCCGGGGGCCGGCCGGCTGCGCGGGCTGAGGAGCGCCGGGCAGATGGCGGGCCTCGCCCATCCGTCGCTGAAAAGTTGACGAATCCAACCCGACCCCTTTCTTGACGACGGGGGGTTGGGGTCAGCGGAGGGTGCGCCAGACGAGGATGGCGATGGTGACGGCGGTGAGGGGCATGACGAAGGCAGCCATGGCGAGGCTGAACTCGTCGAGGGCCTCATGGTGGACCGCGTTGAGCGCCAGGTAGAGGAGATAGGCCGCGTAGTAGCCGAGGAACATCACCCCTTCCCAGCGGCCGAGCCGATGGCCGACGAAGAACACCGGCAGGCAGGCGGCGGACACGGCGATCATGACCGGCAGATCGAAACGCAGGATCCCGCCCGGCACGGTGATCCCGTCCGGCGTGAGGAGGCCGGCGAGGCCGAGGATCGCGAGCAGGTTGAACAGGTTGCTGCCGATCGCGTTACCGATCGCAATGTCGCGTTGCCCGTGCAGGCCGGCGATGATCGACGTCGCCAGCTCGGGCAGCGACGTGCCGATGGCGACGATCGTCAGGCCGATGATCGCCTTGCTGATGCCGAGTGTCTCGGCGATCGAGATGGCGCCGTCGACGAGCCATCGGGCGCCGAGCACCAGCACGACGAGTCCGGCGACGACGATGGCGACTTCGCGAGAGACGGCGAGAGCCCCCCGTGGCCGCGTCTGGGTGCCGAACTCCTCGGCGTACTCCTCGCGCACCGCACGGGTCTCCCGCCGGCTCTCGGCGACGGTGTAGGCCGTGTAGCCGATCAGGGCGACGGTCAGCAGCGCGCCGTCCACCCGGCCGATCCGCCCGTCGAGGGCCAGGGCCGTCACGGCGAGCGCCGCGACGATTCCGATCGGCACTTCCCGCCGCACGATCTGCGCCTGCACGACGAGCGGCGTGAGGACGGCGGCGACACCGAGGATCAGCAGCACGTTCGCGATGTTGCTGCCGACGACGTTGCCCATCGCCAGTTCGGGCTGGCCGGCGAAGCCGGCATGGAGCGAGACCGCCAGCTCCGGCGCGCTGGTGCCCATCGCGACGACGGTGAGGCCGATCACGAGCGGGGAGAGCCCGAACAGCGTCGCGAGCCGCGCCGCACCGCGCACCAGCAGCTCGCCGCCCGCAACGAGGCTCACGAGGCCCAGGACGAGCCAGAACAAGGCCGACGAATCCATACCGTGTCGCTCCCGAGATCCGCGTCGGCCCGATCAGACCTCGAGCGCGTTCTCGCGCGCCACCTGGCCATACCAGCGGCCCGATTCCTTGAGGGTCCGCGCACAGGTATCGAAATCGACCCAGGCGAGCCCGAAGCGCTGCGCGAAGCCTTCCGCCCACTCGAAATTGTCGAGCAGCGTCCACGCGTGGTAGCCGCGCACGTCGGCGCCGGCCTGGATCGCGCGGTGGACCGCCTCGAGATAGCCGCGGTAGAACTCGATCCGCCGAAGATCGCGAACGACCCCTTGCGCGTCGGGCTCATCCCCGTACGAACAGCCATTCTCCGTCACTTCGAGGACCGGCCGGTCGTAGTCCTTGGTGATCCGCAGCAGGATGTCGCGCAGCGCGTTCGGCCACACCTCCCAGCCGAAGTCGGTCCGCGGCCCTTCGGAGCCACCCACCGGGCCGATCGGCAGCGCGCCGAGCGACAGCGGGCCGCCGTCTCCCGGTGCGGCTTGGACGATCGTGCGCGTGTAGAGATTGACGCCGACGAAATCGACCGGCGCCCGCATCTTCTCGAAGTCGCCGTCGCGAATCCCCAGCGCCTCGAGCGGCAGGCCCTTCGGGTGCGCGGCCGGGTATTCCCCGCGCAGCGCCGGGCGCAGGAACCACTCGTTGACGAAGCGATGCCAGCGCTCGGTGGCCTCGGCGTCCTCCGGTGAGTCGCTGGCCGGCTCACAGGCCGTGCAGTTGAACGCCGTCCCGATCGTGAGGTCGCTGCGGGCGGCGCGCAGCGCGCGAAAGGCCTCGCCGTGGGCGAGGTTCACGACGTGCGTCGCGCGCAGGAACGCCGCCGGATCGCGCCGGCCCGGCGCATGGATGCCGATCAGGTAGCCCATCACCGTGAAGATGTTCGGCTCGTTGAAGATCATCCAGCTCTTCACGTGATCGCCGAGCGCACGGACGACGAGTTCGGCGTACTCGGCGAAGCGGGCCGCGGTGTCGCGATGCGGCCACCCGCCGGCGTCCTCCAGAGCTTGCGGCAGATCCCAGTGATAGAGCGTCGGGAACGGCCGGATGCCGGCCGCGAGCAGGTCCTCGCTGAGCCGTCGGTAGTAGTCGAGGCCCTTCTGGTTGGCCGGTCCGCGGCCGTTCGGCTGGATCCGCGGCCACGCGATCGAGAAGCGGTAGCTATCGAGCCCCATCTCTTTCTGCAGCGCGATGTCCTCGGGGTAGCGGTGATAGGAATCGCACGCACGGTCCCCCGTCCAGCCGTTCTTGATCCGGCCCGGCGTATGGCTGAAGCGGTCCCAGATGGACTCGCCCTTGCCGTCCTCCCGGGTTGCGCCCTCGATCTGGTACGACGCCGTGGCGGTGCCCCAGTGGAAGCCCTTCGGAAACTCGAGGCGAGCCATCTACACGTCCCCCTGCAACGCGTCGAGCACCTGGGCCGGATGGGCCTCGGCCTTCGCGACGCGCGACCAGTGCTTCTTGACCTTGCCGTCCGGCCCGATCCAGACCGTCGAGCGGATCACGCCGGTGACCTTCTTGCCGTACATCGTCTTCTCGCCGAACGCGCCGTATTTCTGCATCACCTTCTTGTCCGGATCCGAGAGCAGCGGGAACGGTAGCTTGTACTTGCCGGCAAACTTCTGGTGGGTGGCGCGGGAGTCCGGCGAGACGCCGACGACGACGGCGCCGAGCTTCTGGATCTGCTTCCACGCGTCGCGGAATCCGCACGCCTCCTTGGTGCAACCCGGCGTGTCGTCCCTCGGGTAGAAGTACAGGATGAGATCGCGACCGGCGAAATCCGCCAGTGCGACCGGATGACCGTCCGCATCCGCGAGCCGGAATGCCGGCGCCTTCTTGCCTACTTCGATCGCCACGAGTCCTCCGTCGCAGGGGGGTCGCCGAGCGGCCGGATGGCGAGGTCGTGCGGAACCTCGCGCCGGGGGCCACGGCCGTCAGGGGGCGTCACGAGCTTTCCGCACGCCGGGAGAGGGAGGTCGCGTTGCGCTGGCGCCGAACGTCGGAGACGCCGGCGATCGGGACGGGTGCGAAAGCCATGGGCATGCGATGGTAGCGCGGTGGAGGAGCATCCCGTAGAGCCGTCGACGCTGGCCGAGCGCGTCAAGGCGCTCGCGCTGGCGCTCGGCTTCGATCGCGCGGGCATCGCGCGGCTCGGCGAGCCGACGCCGGAAGACGAGTCGTTGCATGCGTGGATCGCGCGCGGCCGGCACGGCGAGATGGGCTGGTTGGCGCGCCGGGTCGAAGAGCGGATCGATCCGCGGCGTCGCTTCGACTGGGCGCGCACCGCGCTGGTCGTCGGGCTCGTCTACGACACGCCGTCCGCGCCGCGCACCGGGGCCGGATCCGACGCCGGATCCGCCCCCGTTCCGCCGGCCGGCCGGGTTGCCCGGATGGCCGGCGGCGAGGACTACCACGACGTGATGCTCCGCCCGCTGCGGGCGCTCGGTGACGCGCTCGAGCCGCTCGTCGGCCGGCCCGTGCAGTCGCGGGCGTACGTCGATACCGGCCCGCTGCTCGAACGCTCGCTCGCCGCACGGGCGGGGATCGGCTGGATCGGTCGCAACACCTGCCTGATCGATCCACAGCTCGGCTCGTACCTGTTCCTCGGCGTGCTGCTGATGGATCTCGAGCTGCCTGCAGACCCTCCCGAGCCGGACCACTGCGGAAGCTGCCGCGCGTGCCTCGACGCCTGTCCGACGGATGCGTTCGCAGCGCCGCATGTTCTCGATGCGACGCGTTGCCTGTCGTACACGACGATCGAGTTGCGCGGCGACATCCCGGAGCCGCTGCGCGCCGGGCAGGGGACATGGGTGTTCGGCTGTGACGTGTGCCAGGAGGTCTGCCCGTGGAACACCCGTCGCCGCCGCCAGGTTCCGCCCGACCGGGCCGCCCTGCGCGAGCGGATCACGCCGCGGGCGGAGTGGGTGCGTCCGGCGCTCGCGTGGCTGCTGGCACTCGACGAGGAAGCCTGGCGAGGGGCCACCCGGCGCACGGCGCTGCGCCGGACCAAGCGCCGCGGGCTGCTTCGCAACGCGCTGATCGCCGCCGGGAACAGCGGCGATCCGAGCCTTGCGCCGCTGCTCGCCCGCCATGCGACGAGCGAGGATCCGACGCTCGCGGAGGCGGCGCGCTGGGCGCTCGCCCGGCTCGAACGGGACCCGTGAGACGATTCATGAACTCCGGTTGCGGGGGCATGGCTTGCGGGCGGCGAGGCTCGCGACCGCCTCCTCGCCGCCAGTTCCCGGCCGGAGTCTCGGCCCTTCTTGGAAGGCCAGGACCTCGAGGCCCGGAAAGAGGCCGGGAAGCTCTCCTTCCCGGAGGAGAAACTTTGGATCGACAGGACCTTGGCGGAAGATCCGGTTCCTTTCTGTGAAGGTTTCGTAGACCAGCAGGCCGGCGGGCTTCAGCGCGGCGACGAGCGTCGCGGAGAGCGGGCGGAACAGGAAGCGCGTCACGACGATCGCGCCGAAGCTCGCGGGGGGGAACGGCAGGCCGGCGGCCGTCTCCGCATCCGCGCAGAGCGGGTCGACCGGGAGCGCAGCGCTCCGCGCGTCGGCCGCCAGGTCTGCGAGAGCCCCGCGATCGCGGTCGAGCGCAACGACGCGCAGGCCCCAGGACCCGAGCAGGCACGCATGTCGCCCGCGGCCACAGGCGAGGTCGAGAACCGGTCCCAGCGCCGCCGCGGCGCACAGCCGATCACGCTGCAAGAGAACGAACGGTGACGGCTGCGAGCGGCGTGACGCCGTGCTCATCGCGCGCGGGCGCGCCGCGCGACCACCGCAGCCACGCGGCCCGGAAAGTCCGACATCACCCCGTCCACGCCGAGATCGAGCAGGCGCTCCATCTCCTCGGGGTCGTTGATGGTCCAGACGTGGATGACGAGGTCATGGGCGTGCGCGTAGTCGATGAGTTCGCGCGTGACGAGCGGGCGGCTGCCGAAGCCGGGCGGAATCTGGAGCGCCATCGGACCGGCCGGCGGCGGCTCGCCGGCCAGCGCGGCCCGGACGACGCCGAGCACGTCGCCGGCCGACGCGCCGACGGCCGCGCGCGAGCCGGTCGCGGCCATGTGCGCGCGCAGATCCGCCATCGTGTCGTCTTCGGCCGCGGCGAGCAGGACACTGTCCTCGCGCCCGAGTCTTCGGACCAGCGCGACGGTGCCTTCGATCAAAGCCGGGATCCGCTCCTTGATCTCGAGGTTGAAGCGGAGCGCCGGGAACGCGCGCAAGGCCTCCTCGAGCAGCGGGATCCGATGGCCTCGGCCGCGCTCGGGGTAGCCCGGATGGCCAGCCAGGCAGAAGTGGTACCCGGCGTCGAGTTGCTGCAGCTCGGCAAGCGTGTGATCGGCCACACGGCCGGCGCCATCCGTCGTACGCTCCAGTTCGTCGTCGTGGATCAGCACGAGGGCGCCATCTCGCGTGCTGTGCACGTCGCTCTCGAGGATCACCGCGCCATCGGCGACCGCGCGCGCGAAGCTGGCCAGCGTGTTCTCCGGCTGCTCGCCGGCGGCGCCGCGGTGGCCGATCACGGTCGGGGTGGGGACATCGAAGTACGGGTGTCGCATGCCGCCGGACGGTATCATGCGCGCCCACATGGCGG
This sequence comes from uncultured Pseudomonadota bacterium, assembly GCA_900696485.1. GTDB lineage: Bacteria > Myxococcota_A > UBA9160 > UBA9160 > PR03 > CAADGG01. The sequence continues at coordinate 33,953 of CAADGG010000099.1, read as the reverse complement.
TCCTGACACGCGACGTGATCCTGCGCGAGCTCGAGTCCGGACGGCTGGTGGTGGACCCGCTCACCCCGGAGCAGGTGGGTCCGGCCTCGATCGACCTCACGCTCGGCGATCAGATCCGGGTCATCGAGCCCGGCGCCAAGACGATCGCGATCCGTGACGATGCGGATTTCCGCGACCACACGCGCGCGCTGCAACTCGACCGCCCGTTCCTGCTGGCGCCGGGCGGCACGATCCACGGCATCACCGTCGAACACATCACGTTGCCGCCGGACCTGTGTGGCTTTCTCGAGGGGCGTAGCCGGTTTGCGCGTCTCGGCTTGATGATTCACGTGACGTCGGCGTTCGTCCAGCCCGGCGTCTCGAACCGACAGGTCCTCGAGATGGGAAACGTCTCCGGACATCCGCTCGAGATCCACGCCGGTGTCCGCCTCTGCCAGCTCGTGCTGATGCGCACGGAAGGCAGCGCCGTCTACCGCGGCCGCTTCGCGGACCAGGAACGCCTGTAGTGCGCGCCGTGGTCCAGCGCGTCGAGCGCGCGCGGATCACCGTCGCCGGGGAGCCGGTCGGAGAGATGGGCGCGGGGCTGCTCGCGCTGGTCGGGGTCGCCCGCTCCGACGGGCCCGAGGCGGCTGCAACACTCGGGCGCAAGCTCGTGCACCTGCGGATCCTGCCCGATGCGGAGGAGCGCATGAACGCCTCGCTGCTCGAGACGGGCGGCACGCTCGGCGTGGTCTCGCAGTTCACGCTGCTCGGCGACGCCCGCCGGGGCCGGCGGCCGTCCTGGACGGAGGCGGCGGCGCCGGACCACGCGGAACCGCTCGTCGAGGCCGTCTGCGCGGCCGCGCGGACTTTCGGTGTGACCGTCATCAGCGGGCGTTTCGGGGCCCACATGGCGGTCGAGCTCGTCAACACCGGGCCCGTCACGATCCTGCTCGACACGGAGCGCCGGTTCTGATCGAACTGCCGGCTCCGACTGCTCTTCGCGCGTCGCGCGATCGAGCCTCGACCCCCGGGTCGCGGTCTGAATGGACGGGCTGAATGGACGGGCGCGCGTCCCCGTCGATCCCCGGAGCCCCCCGGCTTCGAGGGTCGGATCGAGGGGGCCGGACGCCTGGTTGCGCGCCCGGCCTCGGCCGGCACACTCTGGGCCATGGGGGAAAGGCAGCGCACGCGCTGCCAACGGGCGCGTCGTCTCCGGGACGCGGCGCCCAAAGAGAGGGGATCATGCCTAGAGATCACAGTGGGTTCGCCGGCTGGCGAGCCGGGGCCGTAGCCCTCGGCCTCGCCGTTGCACTCGGTGCCAGTCCCGTTCGGAGCGAGGACTACGTGTCCCAGGAAACCAAGGAGACCGCCACGCACGGGGGCAAGGGGGTCGCGGCCGGACTGGGCTCCGTCGTCTACGCCCCCGTCAAGGTTGCGTACGCGGCCGGCGGGTCGATCGTGGCCGGCCTGGCCTGGGTGCTGTCGGGCGGTGACTCGGAAGTCGCCAAGCCGATCATCGATGCTTCCGTGCGCGGGGACTACGTGGTGACGCCGGAGCATCTGACCGGCGAGAAGAAGCTCGAGTTCGTCGGACGTCCGAGCAGCGACCGTCGCGCCACCATGCCCGAGGTGTCGGCCGGTGCCGCGGCTGCCCAAGGGGCCGGCGACAGCTGGCAGTAGCCATCGCCTCGTCGGACGCCGCCGGGTCCGGCACCGTCTGAACGGACGGCGCCGGGCCCGGTTCCGTCGCAATCGAACCGCAGTGGCGCGGCGAGCATCAGAGCACGGGCGGTTCGGGAGGAGATGGCGTGGAGGGTCTATCGGCGAGCGCGCTGGCGACGGCGTGGGTGGCGGGGCTGCTCTCGGTGCTGTCGCCGTGCGTGCTCCCGCTGATGCCTGCGTATCTGTCGCTCGTGTCGGGCGTGTCGGTCGAGGAGTTGCGGGCGCGCGCCGGGGAGGGAGTGATCCGACGGCGGGTGATGCTCGCGGCCGGCTCGTTCGTCGCGGGCTTCTCCGTGATCTTCGTCGTGCTCGGTGCGTCGGCGACGCTGCTGGGCCGCTGGCTGCGTGCCTTCCGTCTCGACCTGTTCGGCCTCGAGGTCGGCATCCACCAACTCGCCGGACTCGTGATCATCGTGATGGGGCTGCATCTCGCCGGTTGGCTGCGGATTCCCTGGCTCTATCGCGAGCGGCGCTTCGACGGCCCGTCGCGCCCCACCGGCCTGCTCGGTGCTGCGCTGCTGGGAGCGGCGTTCGGATTCGGCTGGACGCCGTGCGTCGGCCCGATCCTCGGAGGCATCCTGACCCTCGCCGGAGGGCGTGACACCGTGCTGGAGGGAGTCGGCCTGCTCAGCATCTACTCGCTCGGCCTCGGGGTTCCGTTCCTGCTCGCCGCCTGGAGTCTCGAGCGGTTCCTCACGGCGATGAGCGGCGTGCGTCGCCATCTGCGCGCACTCGAGGTCGGGTCGGGAGTGTTGCTGATCGTCGTCGGCATTCTGGTCGTGAGCAATCAGCTGACGCGCCTGAACGCGTACTTCGGCTTTCTCGAGGACCTGCTCTTCCGGCTGGAGGAGGCCTTGCTGTGACGAGGGCGATGGGCGGGTGGCCGCCGCCGTCCGTGCGCCGTCTGCTGCTGGTGCTGGTCACCCTCGTGCAGGTCGCGTGCCTCGGCGAAGAGGAGCCGGCGGCGGCCGCGCCCCCGTTCGAGCTCCCGAATCTCGCCGGCGAGCCGGTGGCCCTCAGCGACTTCGCAGGACGCACCGTCGTGGTGGACTTCTGGGCGACCTGGTGCGCGCCGTGCAAACACCAGATCCCGATCCTCAACCAGTTCCATCGTCGCGTCGCAAGCGGAGAGATCGTCGTGCTCGGCGTCTCCGTCGATGCCGGGGGGCAGGAGGTCGTCGCCCCGTTTGCCGAGGAGCAGGGCATCGAGTACGAGGTGCTGCTGGGGAGCGAGTCGCTGGCGCGGACCTATGGGATTCCGGGGTTTCCCGCGCTCGTCGTCGTGGATGCGCGCGGCAAGCTGGACTCGATGCATCTGGGGGTGATCACCCTCGAAGATCTCACCGCGGCCGTCGAGCAAGCGCGGCGCTGAACGGGCCGCCGCCAGCCCCTCAAGCGAGATGCCAGCCCGGTCGAAACGACCGACCGTGGACCCGCTCGCAGTCTCGCAGTCGCCCGAAGACGGGGTGGGACGTCCGGGCGAGAGCACCGGCAGCCCGGCGCGGGGCTCGTTCGTACGCACGGTGACCGCTGGCAGCGTCCTGTTCGAGCCGGGCGAGCCCGGCGAGCCGCTCCTCGTGCTCCAGGCCGGGGAGGTGGAGCTGCACGGAGCCGATCCGTCCGGTCGGCACCGCCTGCTCGCCCGTCTCGGTCCGGGTGACTCCGTCGGCGAGATCGACGCGCTGCTCGGCCGGCCCCGGTCGACGCGTGCGGTCGCCGTCACGGATTGCCGGCTGCTGCAGCTCGATCGCGACACGTTCCGCGAAATGTGTCTGGCCCGTCCGGAGATCGCACTGCGCATCGTCGAACGCCTCGCGCAGCACGGCGCGGACCTCGAGCGGCGGCTCGGTGTGCTCGGAATGGACGACCTCGTGCGGCCGATCGTGCGCAGCCTGCTGCTCGAGCTGCCGGCCGGGGCCAGCGAGAACATCCGGCTCACGATCACGCTGCGCGCCATTGCCGACGCCGCCGGTCTGTCGCTGCGAGAGACCCATCGAGGACTCTCCGAGCTCTTCGAGCGCAAGGTCGTACGGCTGGTCGAGGATGTGCTGATCGTGCCCGACCCACACGCGCTCGGCGTCTGCCTCGCCGACGATGGGGAAGCGACCAGCTCCGGCCGTGCGTTGACCCGCAACGAAGGCGTGCGGTAGCTTTGCCCCCCGTCGGCGCGATGGCGGCCCGGTCCCATTGGCGTTCGGCTCAGGAGGGGGCGGGCCACATTGCCGAGCGGGCAATTCCCGGCGGAGCCGTCGGCTCTGACATCAGCAGGGCCTGCAGCGGTGCGCGAACCGGCGCGCCGCGCACGCTCGGCGTGGGCGGCGCCGGGACTGGCGCTCGCCGCTGCACTGCTCGCGATCCTCGTCCTCGCGCCGCGCGTCGGCGGGGCGCAGTCCGCGAAGATCGGCGAGCGGCTCGAGGGTCCGTTTCGCGTCGTCGGCGACGAGATCGAGTACCAGGCCGACCGCGAAGCCTACGTCGCCCGCGGCAACGTCGTCATCACCCAGGAAGGACGCCGGCTCTCGGCCGACCGGGTGATGTTCAGCGATCGTACCGGCATGGGGATTGCGACGGGCAACGTCGTGATCACGCAGGGCGACGACACGCTCACCTCCGACCTGATGCAGTTCAGCACCGAGAACCTCCAGGGGGTCGTGTTCGAAGGGCGCCTGGTGTCCGAATCGAGCCTGTTCGTGATGGAGGGACGCGAGCTTCGCAAGACCGGTGACAAGACCTACACGTTCCACGACGGTCGCTTCACGACCTGCAAGTGTCCGGACCCCGAGGCGAAGGATCCGTGGCAACTCACGGCCAAGAAGGCGGACCTCGAGCTCGAGGGGTATGCCCGGGCGCGCAACGCGGCCTTCGAGATCCTGGGCGTGCCGGTGCTGTGGTTGCCCTACGTGATCTATCCGCTCCGGACGGATCGCCAGACCGGCTTTCTGTTCCCGGAGGTCGGCGTTTCGTCGCGCAACGGCTTCGAGTTCGGATTGCCGTTCTTCTGGGCTGCCCGTGAGGACCTGAACGTGACGGTCACGCCCGAGGTCCTCACCAAGCGCGGTTTCAAGCCGAGTGCCGAGCTCGATTACGTATTCGGTACACGCGGGTCCAGCACGTGGTACGGCACGTGGATCTCGGATCGCGAGATCGACGAGAGCGACCCCGGCACGCCCTTCGATCAGAACCGCTGGGGCGCCAGCCTCGAGCACGTGATGGACCTGCCGCTCCGCTCGTGGCTCGCGGCGGATGTGACGCTGATCTCCGACAACGAGATGCCGTTCGACTTCGATGATTTCGACACCTTCCGCTCGGACCGCTTCCTGCACTCGCGCGCGCTCGCCGCGACACGCGTCGGCCCGGCGGACCTCTTCGGCCTCGAGCTGGCGCTGATCGGGTCCGACGATCTGCAGAACCCCGACGACCAGGACCGCGACAACATGCTGCTCCAGCGGCTTCCCGAGCTGACGTGGAGCACGGCGCCGACCTCCGTGCCGTTCCTGCCGGGGCTCGTCGCCAGCTCGGACGTCGAGTTCGTGAACTTCCAGCGCCTCGGCGATCCGAATCAGGCGATCCGAGCGCTGCTCGTCGATGACCAGTTCTTCGATACCGGCGCCGACGCCGTGCCGGACGGCCGGGAGCGCGACGGCGCTGGCAACGTGTTTCCGCCGGGTTTCGACGGGCACCGGGACGACGGGCAATCAGAGGGCAACGGCGTGTTCGACGAAGGCGAGCCGCTCGCCGACAAGGGGCAGCGCGTCACCGTGCACCCGCGCTTCGCCTACCCGATGCGGATCGCCGATCTGTTCGAGGTCCATCCGGAGATCGGCTGGTACGGCACGTTCTACGAGACGGATCGCGTCGGCAGCGAGGCGCGGAATCTCTTCACCGGACGCCTCGACGTCCGCTCCCGCGCGCGGGGCGAGCTGGAGCTGCCGTTCGGCATGGGCTCGGCGACGCACCTGGTCGAGCCCCATGTCTCCTGGATCGCGCTGCGCGGCGACGAGGACGACGGCAATCCGCTGTTGGTGCCCAACACCGCCGTTCCGCAGGAGCGGCTGCGTCAGCTCGCAACGGACAACCAGCTCCTCGATCCGTCGGACCGGATCGACGAGATCAACTCGCTGGTGTTCGGCGTCCGGAACCGCGTGCTTCGCAACCGAATCGGTTCGCTGATCGCCGATGTCGATCTGTCGTCGGAGTACCGCTTCGAAGGGCAGGAGTTCGGCCCCGCCGTGCTGCAGGGCGAGGCGCGACTCCCGAGGAACCTGTGGCTGCGCTTCCTGTCGAGCGTCGACATCGAGGATATGGAGTTTGCCGAGGGCCTGGCATTGCTCGGTTGGTCCCATCCCTTCGGGCATCAGGCGAGCCTGCGCTATCGCTACATCCGCGACATCCCGCGTTTCTTCGAGGCCTTCCGCAGCGATGCGGACCGCTTCAATGACTTCTCCGATGGCTTCCTGCGCGTCAACCAGATCGGGGGCTTCGCCCGCGTGCAGATGACGAAACAGTGGGCCGCGACCTACTCCGGGAACTTCAGCTTCGAGAACGCCCTGTCGCTGACGAACCAGTTCGGCGTCGAGTATCTGTCGCGGTGCAAGTGCTGGGCGATCCGCCTGGAGGTCGACAACGATCGCGTGCGGGGCTTCTCGTGGGGTTTCAACTATCGGATCCTCGGGCTCGGAGACGATCGGGAGCGGCCGTTCCAGGGCAATGCCGGCCGCCGCTTCGACGATATCCGGGGCCTTTGATCGCGGCCTGTCTCGTCTACACTCCGTGATTCTCCGGAGCGGACACCGGGCCCGGGCAGGCGCTCGGGATCGATTCCCTCCTCCTGCCCGCTCGGGCCGACCGGCCGAGCGGGAAGCCGGGACGCCTCTTCTTGTCCGTCCGCATCCTCATGATCGACAACTACGACTCGTTCACCTGGAACCTGGTCCAGGGGCTCGAAGTCCGCGGCGCCTGCGTCGAGGTCTGCCGGAACGACGCCCCGTCGCTCGGGGCCGAAGCGGTTCTCCGCGCCGACGGCGTGGTGGTGTCCCCGGGGCCCGGAACGCCGGCGGAGGCGGGCGCCACGCTGGCCGTCATTCGCGCTGCGGCCGGCGCCGGCGTGCCGCTCCTCGGCGTCTGTCTCGGCTACCAGGCTCTCGCCGTGGCGTTCGGAGGGCGGCTGGTCCGCGCCGCCGTGCCCCGCCACGGCAAGACGGTTCCGGTCCTGCACGATGGGCGAGGCTTGTTCGCGGGGGTGCCCGTTCCGCTCGACGCGATGCTCTACCACTCGCTCGCGATCGACGAGACGGTCTGGCCCGACGGGCTCGAGGCCTGCGCGCGCGGCCCGGCCGGCGAGGTGATGGCGCTGCGCCATCGGACGCTGCCGCTCGACGGTGTGCAGTTCCATCCCGAGTCGATCGGGACGCCGGCCGGGGGCCTGCTGCTCACGCATTTCGTCGACCGCTGTGCGCAGTCCGTCCGGCCGGGGCCTCGGGCGCGTACGGAGGTGGCGGCATGAAGGTCCGCCTGGCGCTCGAGGCGGCGGCCCGTCGCGAGGCGATCCCCGCCGCGCTCCTCGAAGCCGCCTTCGGCGAGATCATGGATGGCAAGGCGAGTCCCGTGTCGATCGCGGGACTGCTGGTCGCCTTGCGGACCAAGGGCGAGACGGCCACGGAGATCGTCGCGGCGGCGCGCGCGCTGCGCGCGCGCGCCGACCTGGTGGCGGGGATCGATCCGCGCGCCATCGATACCTGCGGGACCGGCGGCGACGACGCCGGGACGTTCAACATCTCGACGGCGGCGGCGTTCGTCGTGGCGGGCGCCGGGGTGCCGGTTGCGAAGCACGGCAACCGTGCGGCGTCGAGCCTGGCCGGCAGCTTCGACGTGCTGGAGGCGCTCGGTGTCCGAGCCGATCTGCCGATTGCACGCGCTGCCGAGATCCTCGCCGAGGTGGGGATCGCCTTCTTCTATGCCCGCCGGGCGCACCCCGCGATGCGCCACGTCGCGGCCGTACGCGACGAGCTCGGCATCCGCACGCTGATGAACTGCATCGGGCCGCTGTGCAATCCGCTCGGCGTGCGACGACAACTCGTCGGTGTCTACACGGCGGATCTGGTCGAGCCGCTGGCCGCGGCGCTCGCCGCCCTCGGTGCCGAGGCGGCTCTGGTCGTCCACGGCGAGGACGGTCTCGACGAGATCACGACGACCGCAGCGACGCGGGCCGCGTACCTGCGCGACGGCTGCATCGAGACGCTTCGACTCGACGCGGCGGAACTCGGGGTCCCGCGCGCCGAGCCGGCAGCGCTTCGTGGCGGCGACGCCGTCGAGAATGCGCGGATCGTGCGCGCCGTCCTGGACAGCTCGGGCGGGGCGCCGCGCGAGATCGTGCTGGTCAATGCCGCAGCCGCGCTGTGGGTGGCGGGGGTCGCCTCGAGCTGGGCGGAAGGCTTCGAGCAGGCGCGGCGCAGCGTCGATTCGGGTGCTGCCGGCGCACGGCTCGACGCGCTCCGGGAGGCGAGTTGGCGATGACCGCCGCGCGCGACATGCTCGCCGAGATCCTTGCGCACAAACACGCGGAGGTGGAGTCGTGTCGGCGCGCACGCCCGGCTGCGCAGATGCGTGCGGCGGCCGAGGCGCGCCAGCGCGAGGAGCCGACGCGGGGCTTCCTGCGTGCGCTCTGCGAAGCACCGGCGCCTCGCATCATCGCCGAGTTGAAGCGGCGTTCTCCGAGCAAGGGCTTGATTCGCCCGGATTTCGACGCGGTGAGCTGCGCCAAGGCCTACGCCGAAGCCGGCGCGGCTGCGATCTCGGTGCTGACCGACAGCCGCTACTTCGGCGGGGACCTGATGCTACTCGAGACGGTCCGGGCCGCGGTGCCGGTGCCGTTGCTGCGCAAGGACTTCATCGTCGACCGCTACCAGATCGATGAGGCGCGGGCGCACGGAGCCGATGCGGTGCTGTTGATCGTCCGTGCCCTCGACCCGCAGGCGCTGCGCAGGCTCCGGGAGCACGCCGTCGGCCTGGACCTCGATGTCCTCGTCGAGGTCCACGACGAGGCGGAACTCCAGGTGGCCCTCGACGCCGGGGCGGACCTCGTCGGGGTCAACAATCGCGATCTCGCTACCTTCCGGACGGACCTGGCCGTGACGGAGCGTCTGGCGCCCCGGCTGGCGGCGGCAGGAGTGGTGGTGGTGGGAGAAAGCGGAATCTTCACCGAGGCGGACGTCCGGCGGCTCGACGCCGCCGGTGCCGATGCCGTTCTGGTCGGAGAGGCTTTGATGCGCGAATCGGATGTCGGTCGGGCACTGGCCCGACTGAGGGGGAAATCGTGAACGTCCGGGTGAAGATCTGTGGGATCACCCATCCCGATGATGTCCAGGCCGCCATCGATGTCGGGGCCGACCTGATCGGGCTCAACTTCGTGCCCGGCTCGCCGCGCTGCTTGCAGATCGCCGATGCCGAGCGCATCGCGACCCGAGCGGAAGGCCAGATCGAACGCGTGGCGGTGTTCCGCGACGCCGAGCCGCGCGAGCTCGAACGCGTGCTGCGCCGCATTGAGGTCGAACGTGTCCAGATGCACGGGGACGAGTCGCCCGAAGACGTGGAATGGATCGAGCTGCCGACCATCAAGGCGCTGCGCGGCGCGGATGAAGCGGCGGCCGAGCGCTACCTCGGCTCGGTGTTGTTGCTGGACCATCCGACCCACGGAGGCGGACAAGGCCAGGTCTGGAACTGGGCCGACGCCGGCGTGCTGATCGCGCACGGGTACGATGTGATCCTCGCCGGCGGACTCGATGCCGACAACGTCGGGCAGGCGATCGAAGGCGTCGGCGACGTCCTGCCGTGGGGCGTCGACGTCGCGACCGGCGTCGAGAGCGAGCCGGGCCGCAAGGATCCCGCGAAGCTGCGGGCGTTCCTCGAGGCCGTGCGCCGCGCGGAAGGCAAGGAGCGCTGAGATGAGCGCCGCGCCGAGCGCTGCCGGCCGTTTCGGGTCCTACGGCGGCCGCTATGTCCCCGAGACGCTGATCGCCGCGCACGAGGAGTTGGCCGAAGCCTACGCGCGGATCACGCCGACGGCCGAGTTCCAACGCGAACTCGGCGACCTGCTCCGGCACTACGCCGGTCGCCCGACGGCGCTGTTCCATGCGCGCCGCATCAGTGAAGAGCTGGGCGGGGCGCGCGTGTACCTGAAGCGCGAGGATCTCGCCCACACCGGCGCGCACAAGATCAACAACGTGCTGGGCCAGTGTCTGCTCGCGCACAAGATGGGCAAGCGGCGCATCATCGCCGAGACGGGCGCCGGCCAGCACGGAGTGGCGACGGCGACGGCCTGCGCGCTGTTCGGCCTCGAGTGCGAGATCTACATGGGCGCCGAAGACGTCGAGCGTCAGGCGCTGAACGTCTTCCGGATGGAATTGCTCGGCGCGACGGTCCGTCCGGTGACGAGCGGCTCGAGGACGCTCAAGGATGCCATCAACGAGGCGATGCGCGACTGGGTCACCCACGTGCGGACCACGTACTACTGCATCGGCTCGGTGATGGGCGGACATCCGTATCCGACGCTCGTGCGCGATTTTCAGCGCGTGATCGGTCTCGAGGCCCGCCGCCAGCTCCAGGAAGCGGAGGGCCGCCTGCCGGACGTGCTGGTGGCCTGCGTCGGCGGCGGCTCCAACGCGATGGGGCTGTTCCACCCATTCCTCGACGACCCGGGGGTGCGGATGATCGGCGTCGAGCCGGCCGGGGAGGGCATCGGCAGCGGGCGCCACGGGGCCGTCCTGTGTGCCGGGGTGCCGGGGATCCTGCACGGGCAGAAGACGCTGGTGCTGGCCGACGACGACGGACAGATCTTTCCGGCCCATTCGATCTCTGCGGGGCTCGATTATCCGGGTGTGGGACCCGAACACGCCTTCCTCCGCGACAGCGGCCGGGCCGAGTACGTGGCCGTCACTGACGAAGCGGCCCTCGACGCGTTCGTCTGGCTGTCCCGGATGGAGGGGATCATCCCGGCGCTCGAAACCGCCCATGCCGTCGCCTACGTACGCGAGCTCGCGCCGACCCTCGGACGCGACCAGATCGTCCTGGTGAACCTTTCGGGCCGCGGGGACAAGGATGCGCCGACCGTCCGGGAGATCCTGAAGCAGCGCGCCGGACGGGCGGACGGATGAGTCGAATCGAGGCCTGTCTCACGGCTCTCCGCCGGCGCGGCGAGACGGCATTGATCCCGTTCATCAGCGCGGGAGACCCGGACCTCGGCGTCACCGAGGCGTTGCTGCCGGCGCTGGCCGCGGCAGGGGCCGACGTGATCGAGATCGGCGTCCCGTTCTCGGACCCGGTCGCCGAGGGGCCGACGATCCAGCGTGCGAGCGAACGCGCGCTGCGCGCCGGCACCACGTTGCGGCGGGTGCTCGAACTGGTGAAGACGCTGCGGCCGAAGCTCGACGTGCCGCTGGTCCTGATGGGCTATGGGAACTCCTTCCTGACCATGGGCGGCGTGCGCTTTGCCGAGGCCGCCCGCGAGGCCGGCGTCGATGGCGTGATCACCGTCGATTGTCCGCTCGAGGAGGAGCCCGAGTACTACGAGGCGCTCGCGGCGTGCGACGTCGATGCCATCTTGTTGGCTGCGCCGACGACCTCCGAGAAGCGGCTCGCGACGTTGGCACAGAACACCCGAGGCTTTCTCTACTACGTTTCGCTCACGGGGGTCACCGGCGCGCGGGCCGAGCTGCCGCCCGAGATCGAGGAGAATGTCGCCCGGATCCGGGCGCTGTCGGACGTCCCGGTCTGCGTCGGCTTCGGGATCTCGACGCCGGAGCAGGCTGCCCGGATCGGGAAGTTCGCCGACGGGGTCGTCGTCGGCAGTGCGCTGGTCGAGCGCATCGAGCGCGCGGCGTCCCGCGAAGCGGCGGTCACCGACGCCGCCGACTTCGTGGCGGCGCTGAAGGCGCCGCTCCGCCCGGCGCGCGGAACCGGCGTGCCGTGATCGTCAGCCCCGGATCGCGCGCACGCAGCGCAAGAAGTTGTGGCCGAGCACCTTCTGGATCCGCTCCGGGCTCCAACGCCGCCGCAACATGTGCTCGACGAGCCGAGGCAGCTCGAGCGGGCTCTGCAAGTCGCGCGGCGGACTGATCGCGCCGTCCCAGTCACTGCCGAGCGCCGCGAAGTCCTCTCCGACCGTCTCGACGATGTGGGCGAGATGTCGGACGACCGCATCGGAGCGACCTCGGAACGGCGATTCGCCGAGGAAGCTCGACTGATACATCACGCCGATGACCCCGCCGGAATCGGCGACGGCCTGCAGTTGGTCATCGTCGAGATTGCGCCAGTGTTTGTGGACGCCGTTCACGCCGGTATGGGTCACGATCAGCGGCAGCGAGGGATCGTGCACGGCGACGGAGTCCCAGAAGCCTTCTCGATTGATGTGCGCCAGGTCCACGAGGATCCGCTTCTCGTCGAGGCGCCGGACGAAGTCCCGGCCGAATCCGGTCAGGCCCTCCCCCTGGCGCGAGCGTGCCGCCGGCGAGCTGGTGACCCCGATCCGAGACGAAGAGAGATGCACGATGGTCACGCGGAGCACGAGGTCGTCCGGGATCAGATCGAGGTCTTCGAGCCGGCGGTCGAGTGCGTTGCCGCCCTGGATGGCGAGAAAGGCCGCGTGGCGGCCGCTCGCGACGACGGCGTCGTACTCGCGCGCATTGCGCACCACGCCGACTTCGTCGGGAACGCTTTCGAAGATCCCCTGCAGGCGCCTGAGATTCTCGAGGAAGATGGCCGGCCGGCGCGCCGCGGAGCGCAGCGGGTTGGTGGTGATCACCCAGGTGCCGCCGGTGACGCAGGCCTCGCGGATGCGCGGCAGGTCGACGTGCGACAGGAAGTGGCCACGGGTCAGTCCGGCCCCGTGTCGCCGATGCAGGTCGTAGCCGAAGATCCGCTTCCAGATGAAGGAATCGAGGTGCAGATCGAGGACGTCACTGGCCAGGTACAGCTCGATCGCTTCGCGAGACAGACCGAGTTCGCGCGCCCAGACGGACGGATCGGAACGCAGGTCGCGATAGGAGAGGGAGCCCATGGGAGCGCAAGGTAACGAAGCCGGGCCGGACACCGCCCTCGTCCGGAGGAGAATTCTCCGGGCGGGATCGCTAGCGTCCGGTGCGATGGGGGAGGATCCGGTGAGACGAGACAGGCGAGGTGGCCGCAGGCCGCCGGCGGCCGCGGAGCAGTGGGTGCCCGGGGATCGACTCGCCGTGGCGCGCCGCGCGGGTGCGCTTCGTGAGTGAGGTGCGCCGTCGCCGCTATGCGTTGCCGGATGCGGGGCTCGAGCGGGACCTCGAGACGTTGCTCGACGACTTCCAGGACCGCTTCGGCGCCAGCACGAATCCCGAAGCCGTCCGTCAGTTGATGGTGACGGCGCTTCGCCTCGTCAGCGATGGGGCGACGCCAGCGGATCTCAAGCTGGTCTCGAACGCACTGAAGGAGCTGCGTCACGCCTTCCGCGTCTTCGCCCCGTACGAGGCCGTCCGCAAGGTCGCCGTCTTCGGAAGCGCACGCACGGCGCCGGCATCGCCGGACTGGCAAGTGGCCGAGCGCTTTGCGGAGCAGGTCGTGCGTGAGGGCTGGATGGTCATCACCGGCGCGGGGCCGGGTGTGATGGAGGCTGCGCAGGGCGGGGCGGGCCGGCAGGCCTCGTTCGGCGTCAACATCCGGCTGCCGTTCGAGCAACAGGCCAACCCGACCATTGCCGGCGACGCGAAGCTGATCAACTTCCGGTACTTCTTCACCCGCAAGCTGGTGTTCGTGAAGGAAGCGCACGCCATCGTGCTGTTTCCCGGCGGTTTCGGCACGCACGACGAGGGCTTCGAGGCGCTGACGCTGATCCAGACCGGCCGCAGCGAGATCGTGCCGGTGGTCTTCGTCGATGCGCCGGGAGGCAGCTACTGGAAGGACTGGCAGGGCTACGTCGCCTCCCACCTGGGGGGCCGCGGGCTCATCGATCCCGACGATATGTCTCTTTTTCATGTCACTGACGACGTGAACACCGCTGTCCGCGAGGTCGTGGATTTCTATCGCAACTACCATTCGAGCCGGTTCGTGCGCGATCTCCTGGTGTTGCGGCTGCGGACCCCACCGGATGACGAGGCGCTGGCCGAACTCAACCGCGATTTTCCGGACCTGCTGCTCGGCGGGCAGATCGAGCGCTGCACGGCGCTGCCCGAGGAGGAGGGGGAGGATGCCGACCTGGCGCGGCTCGTTTTGCTCTTCAATCGCCGCCGGGTCGGGCGTCTGCGGCTGCTGATCGACCGGCTGAACGCCTGGGAGCCGGGGCTCGCCGGTCCGCATGCGGCAAGCCCGCGGGCGATCCCGGAGAGCCCGATTCCGCCCGAGGCGGAACGCGCCGAGCTGGCGGACGAGGCGTAGCGCGGATCGGCTTCGGCGCCGACGTCTCAGGCGTCCGGGTCGTCGTCGGCGAGATTCTGGGCGGCGATCGGGTGGGGCGCGAACGCGGGCCCGCCGGCCCAGCCCGGAACGCGGGCCGCTTCGGCCAGCCACGACGCCGCGAGGTCGTCGTCGAGTACGACGGAGTTCTCGTCGAAGCCGCCGGTGAGACCCTCCCACAGCTCCTGGCCCCCCGACTCCCACCAGAGTCGTGAGGGATGCTCGAAGTCGACGGACAGCTTCACCACGGTCGCATTGTAACGGCGCTCCGTCGCACTACCATCGGTCGTCATGCCGCTCCCGCATCACTTTGCCGCGTCACCACGGGAAGTCGGCGTGGATCCGGGGAAGCTCGACGAGCTGTTCGCACGCGCCGAGCGGGACGTGGGCGAGCGGCGCCTGCCCTCGGCCCCGCTGGCGATCGCTCGGGAAGGCAGGATCGCCGGCCTGCGCAGCTTCGGCACGGTGACGCACGAAGCTCAGCCGGCTCCGGCGCGAACGACACCCTCTGTGTCGTCTTCTCGTGCAGCCAAGCCGCCGCCGTCGTCCAGAACGACGCCGTCAAGAAAGGGGTCGTCAAGAAAGGGGTCGGGTTGGAAACGTCAACTTTCTCGTGAGCAAGCTCCAGGACGACCCGAGCCGGAGCCGAGGGGCGGTCCTCGCCGCGGAGCACGACACGCTCTGCGACCTCGCTCTCGACGCCGTCAGCCGCCCGAGCGCTTGACGATCCAGCCATGCTGTTCGAGTGCGACGACCAGCGTGTCCCGGTGATCCCCCTGGATCTCGAGGACGCCGTCCTTCACGGTTCCTCCCGATCCGCACGAGCGCTTGAGCTGCGAGGCCAGCTCTTCGAGTGCACCGCCCGAGAGCGGGATGCCGCTGACGACCGTGACTCCCTTGCCCTTGCGTCCCTTGGTCTCGCGGCCGATCCGGACCACCGGCTTGCCCGCCGATTTCGAGAGCACAGGACTCCGATCGGGGTCGCGACACGTGCAGCGCGACGCCGGACGCCGGCAAGCCGGGCACATCCGTCCGTGCTCGCTCGAGTAGACGAGCGCTCCTCGGTCGTCATGCTTCGACTTCATCTTCGAGACCTCAGCCTTTCCAGACGAGGGAGCGCATGATCGCGATCTTCGTCGACGCCGATGCGTGTCCGGTGAAGGACGAAGTCTACCGGGTCGCGGCGCGCTATGGCCTGCCGGTCGCGGTCGTCGCCAACCGGCCGATGTATGTGCCGCCCGGATTGGGCGCCGAACTCGTTCTCGTCGCCAGCGGCCCCGACGTCGCCGACGACTGGATCGCCGAGCGCACGCGACCCCGGGACATCGTCGTCACGGCGGACATCCCGCTCGCGGCACGCTGCCTGGCCGAGGGGGCCAGCGTGCTCGGCCCGGATGGCCGTCCGTTCACCGAGAACATGATCGGCGCCGCCCTGGCGACGCGCCAGCTGAAGGCGGATCTCCGCCAGCAGGGCCTCGCCCCCGGCGGCCCGCGGCCTCTGGCGGAGAAGGATCGCGAGCGCTTTCTCTCGCGGCTCGACCAGCTCGTGCAGGCCGCCCTGCGAACGCCGCGATCCTGATCGCGGAGCTTCTCCTCGGCTACTCGTCCGAGCCGAAGCCGGGCAGTCCCTGATACCGAGCGACGTGCCAGTCGGCGTCGCCGAACAATCCCTGGAGAACGCGCAGGCGCTTGAAGAACAGGCCCTCGTCCTGCTCGTCGGTCACGCCGATCCCGCCGAAGAGCTGGATGGCGTTCCCCTGCACGAACCAGCCACCGCGCGAGAGCTGGAGCTTGGCCGCGGAGATCTCCGCCTGCCGCTTCTCGCGATCCTCGTAGTCCGCGGCAATCGCCGCGAGGATCATCGTCGAGCGGCACAGTTCCGTCTCCGCGTACATGTCGGCGGCGCGGTGCTGGAGGGCCTGGAAGCTGCCGATCGGGACGCCGAACTGGGAGCGCTGCTTCAGATAGGCGACGGTGCGCTCGAAGAGCTCCTGGATCTCGCCCTGTCCCTCGGCACAGGCGGCCGCCGCGGCGCGGTCGAGCGTCCGTTCGAGGGGGAGCAGCGCACGGCCCTCTTCGCCGAGCAGGCGATCGGCGCCGACCTCGACCCCGCGCAGGCGCAGCAAGGCGCTGCGCTGGCCATCCATCCCGGGGACCCGGATGCGCTCGAGGCCAGCGGCGTCGCCGTCGACGACGAACAGCGAGAGGCCCTCGGCATCGAGGGAATCCCCGCTGGTGCGTGCGAGCACGAGGATCTGATCCGCCGCATGACCGTTCAGCACCCAGGTCTTCTCGCCCGACAGCGCCCAGCCCGTGCCCCGCTTCTCGGCCCGGGTCTGGCAATCGTTCGCCGAGTAGCGGCTCTGTCGTTCGGCATAGGCCAGCGCCAGCGACGTCCGGCCCTCGATCATCGGCGTGAGGAATTGCTCCCGCTGCGCCGCCGTACCGAGTTCCGACAACAGGCCGCCGGCGAGGACGACGGACGGGATCAGCGGCTCCGCGACGAGGCCGCGGCCGAGCTGCTCGAGAATCAGCGCCAGATCGACGAACTGGCCGCCGAAGCCGCCGTGCTCCTCGGGAAAGACGACGCCGAGCCAGCCGAACTCACCCATGCGGGCCCAGGTGGTCGGATCCCAGCCGCGTTCGGTGTCACGCAGCTTGCGGAAGCGCTCGACCGGGGAGTCGTTCTGGACGAATTTGGCGACGGAGTCGACGAGAATCTGCTGCTCTTCGGTCAAATCGAAGTTCATGACGGTGTCCTATCGCTCGAGAGGGAAAGACGCTCAGGCCGTGGGCAGTCGCAGGATCTGCTTGGCGATGATGTTGCGCTGGATCTCGTTGGATCCACCGTAGATCGTCGCGGCGCGCAGGTAGTTGAAAGACGACGCGACGCCCTGCTCGATGGCGGGCAGCGCCTCGGGCGGGGAATCGAGCCATCCCAACGCGTCGTGCCCCATCGCGTCCATGCACAGCTCGGTGGTTTCCTGTTGGATCTCGGTGCCGACCAGCTTGAGGATGGAACTCTCCGGTCCCGGCGCCCGGCCGACCTGGGCAGCGGCCAGCGTGCGGAGCTGGAGCAGCTCGAGGCTGCGCAGCCGCATCTCGAGCCGGGCGATCCGGTCCCGGACGCCCCGGTCCTCGAACAGCGATCCCTTGCCGACCGGCGTCTCCCGGGCGATGCGCTTGCACAGCTGCAGCCAACGCTTGCTTTCGGCGATGCCGCCGATGCCGGTTCGTTCGTGTGCAAGCAGGGCCTTCGCCATCGTCCAGCCGCCGTGCTCCGGGCCGACCCGGTTGCTCTGCGGCACGCGCGCGTTCTGGAACCAGGTTTCCGAGAACGCGTCGGTCCCGCCCGTCGTCAGGAACGGCTTCACCGTGATGCCCGGTGTGTTCTTGATGTCGGCCAGGATGAACGTGATCCCGTCCTGCTTCTTGCCGGACGCGTCGGTACGCGCCAGCAGGAAGATCCAGTCCGCATGCTGTGCATAGGTCGTCCAGGTCTTCTGGCCGTTCAGGATGTAGTCGTCCCCGTCCTTCTCCGCGCGGAGCTGGAGCGACGCGAGATCCGAGCCGGCATTCGGCTCGGAATAGCCCTGGCACCAGACCTCTTCGCCGGAGAGGATCTTCGGCAGGAAGCGTTCTTTCTGCTCCGGCGTTCCGAACTGGATCAGCAGCGGGCCGACCATCATGAGGCCGAACGGAGAGAGCTGCGGCGCATTGGAACGCACCAGCTCCTCACCGAAGATGTGTCGCTTGCCGATGTCCCAGCCGGTCCCGCCGACTTCCTTCGGCCACTGCGGAGCCACCCATCCCTTCGCGTACAGGATCTTGTGCCACTCCATCTGCTCTTCGTGGTCGTAGTGGCCGCCACCCGCGGCCTTGGCCTTGATGTCAGCCGGCATGGCGTCCTGGATCCACTGGCGGACTTCCTGACGGAACGCGATCTGTTCGGGCGAGACGCTGAGGTCCAACGGCACTTCTCCTGGTCGAGTGGCGCTGTCGCACGGCCGGCAGCGCTGCGGCGGCGGAACGGGCCGGCTGAAGCCGGAAGTGGGGAGAGTAACCGGCGCGGCCGAAGCGTGCCGGTCCGCGCTCCCGATGCGGGCCGGGGCCCGGGCCGGGTATGCTCGGCTCCGTGACAGTCCATCCGAATGCGGACCTCGCCCGCGAGATCTGGGACGCGATCGCGCGCGGCGATGCCGATGCGCTGCGCGCGCGTCTGGCGCCGGATCTGGTCTGGCGTGCGACCGCCCGCGGCACGCCGTGGGCCGGCGAGCATCGCGGCGCCGAGGCGGCCGTCGACATGCTGGCGCGTGTCGGGGAGGCGACGGATGTGTTCGACGCGGATCTCGTGGATGTGCTGGCCAGCGATGCGCGCGCGCTGCTGGTCTTCCGCGCGCGGATGAAGGTCGGAGCGCGCGAGATCCAGGTCGATTACGTGATCCTGGCCCGGATCGAGGCGCGCCGGATCGTCGAGATCTGGAGTGCGCCGATGGACCCCCAGACGCTCGAGGCGTTCTGGGTCGGCCTCGCGCTGACGGGTTCCGAGCCGCCGGCCTAGGGCCGACCCCGGGCACGCAGCCAACGCGTGGCTAGAACAGCGCGATCGGGTTCACCGGAGAGGCCGTGCCTCGCGCCAGGATCAATGGCGCGATCACCAACTGGAACTCCCAGCGCCCTTCCGCACGACAGGCCGTCGCCAGGGCTTCGAAGTCCAGGTTGTCGAGCAGGTGGAGCCCCATCGCGACGATCGCGACCGAGTGGATCGGCAGCGAGAATCCGTCCACCTGCGAGGGCACCACATCCGAGACGCCGTCCGAGCCGAGCGCAGCGATCCGGCGCTCGAAGAGCCACGGCAGGCAGCTCGCCTGCAGACCGGCCAATCGCTCGCGCGGGTTCCACGGGCCGTGTGCCCCGCGCAGCGGCCAGCGGCCCGTGCGCACGAACACGATGTCGCCGGCCTCGACCCACAGGCCGGCCGCGGCCTCGGCCTGCTCCAGGTCCTCGGGCAGGATCGCGTCGCCGGCTTCGAGCCACGGGGTGCCGCGCTGCGCCGGGATGTCCAGCAGGACGCCGCGCGAAACGATGCCGTCGCGCAGCGCGTCGATCCCCAGCTCCAACGCGCCGTGCGTCGTGACGCGCTCGATCGGATAGCCGTTGTAGAGCCGGCCCTCGTGGAAGATGTGGCAGAGCGCGTCGATGTGGCTCACGGCATAGCCGTGCGACGCCACCCGGAAGGCGTCTCCACCCCAGCCGTCCGGGGCCGTCCCGAGCATCTGGTGTGTTGCCGGATGGTCGTTGTCGGCAGCGGGCTCCGTCGGGAGCGCGCGAGAACACGAAACCGGGCGTCCGCTGCGCACCAGCCGCGCCGCGGCGATCCGCTTCTCCGGCGTGATCCAGTGCAGGGTGCCGAGCTGGTCGCGATCCCCCCAACGCCCCCAGTTCGACAGCGAACGGTGCAGGGCTCGGACGTCCTCCGCGCTGTCGATCACGGGTCTCAGAGTTTCTCCGGTGCGTCGAAGCGGCCGTGCAGATGCTCGGTCCACATCGTCATCAGCGCCGGACCGGGAAGTCCGAGGCTGCGGAGCGTGTCGGCGATGGCATGCGTGCCGAGCTCCAGCCGCGCGCCACCGAGGCGGAAGCCGACTCCCCGGCCCCCCTGACGGAAGCGCGTGCGGTGCGGGATTCCCTCGATCTGCGTATACGTCGCGAGGTCGGACTCCGGAAGCGTGCGGGTCCCGCCCCGAGGCAGCGACAGCGTCAGCACGTGCTTCCCATCCATCGAGAGCCGACACCGGACGAGGTCATCCTGGATCTGGAAGTCGATCGACTCCACCGTCTTCGGAAACCCCCAGATGACCCGGCCGGCCTCACACGTGAACGACTGGTCGACCGGCAGCTTCCAGATGTAGGTCCCGAGACGTCCTCGGACCAGATCCACCAGCGAGCCGAGCCACGGAATTCCGCTCCGCGTTCCGCGGGGCTGGACGAAGCACGTGATCGACACCTCGTGATAGTCTCCGAGGTCGTTGTCCCGGTAATCGATGACGGCGATCGCGACGGGCGTGCGACCGGGGAGGACGGTCGCCACGTCGAAACCGTCGGGCACGAGTCGCTGCACGGCGCGCGCCGGCAGCAGCCAGGTGGCGACGCCTGCCGACGCATCGCGGACCTCGACCGGCATCGCGACGACGCGTCCCTGGATCCGATACTGATGCGGCGGCTCCGGTCGGGAATCGGTCACGCCTCGAGCATACACCCGGGCGGCCGGTCCGGGGACTCCCGGCGCGCCGGGTCCGGCGTTCCGGAAGGGCTCCCGAGGCGCCGACCACGGCGTCTGTCGTCCGTTTCGGGATGCGGTGTCCGCCCGGCGGCGACTCGTCTGGCCCGCTTCCTCGCAGAGGCCCCGCCGGTCCTGATCGCTCTCGAGACGCATCGAGAGCGCCTCGCGGAGGGACCGCGCCGCTCCAGGATCCCGCCTCGGGACGGTTCAGGCGAGGCTCGCGCGGATCGTCTCGATCGCGCGCGCGCGCAGCATTCGCTTGGTGAGTCGGTGCGCCCCGACGTGCAGGGCGGCGAGTTGGCGGGCCGCCGCGAGTGCCTCCTCCTCGAGCTCCGCCGGCAGCACGACACGGTCCAGGAACCCTGCTTCCTCGGCCCCGAGCGGATCGTAGACCGACGCGAGGGCCGTTGCGCGTTGCAGGTGACGCAGCGAGATGCGCTCACGCGCGAGCTCCGCGGCGAACGTCGGCAGCGCCAGGCCGATCGCCACCTCGTTCAGGCCGATCTTGTATGCACCCTGGGCGCCGAGCCGCAGGTCGACTGCCAGCAGCAGCACGGCGCCCATCGCGAGCGCATGGCCGGTGCAGGCGATGACGACCGGCATCGGGAAATCGTAGAGCCGCAGCGCGAGCTGCCCCCCGGTCGTGACGAGGCGCGCCATCGCGTCGCCCCCCTCGTTCATGACGCCGAGGTCGAAGCCGCCCGAGAAGCGACCGGGCCGGCCGATCAACAGGACCGCCTTGGCCTCGCGCTCGGCGCGGTCGAGGGCGGATCCGAGCGCGTCGAGAAGGGCCATCGAGAGGGCGTTGGCCTTGCCGTCATCGATCCGGATGATGGCAAGGCCGTCGCTGATCTCGATACGGACGGCGTCCGTCGGCGCCGCCACTTCAGGCCGCTTCGAACAACGACGCGAAGCCCTGTCCGCCGCCGACGCACATCGTGACGATGCCGTAGCGGCCGCCGGTCCGGCGCAGTTGCCGCAGCAACAGGCCGGTGAGGCGCGAGCCGGTCATGCCGTAGGGGTGCCCGATCGCGATCGAGCCGCCGCACGGATTCAGCTTCTCGTCGGGAATCTCGAGCACACGCTGGCATTGCAGCAGCTGCGCGGCGAAGGCCTCGTTCAGCTCGACGAGGTCGATGTCCTGCATCGTGAGCCCATGGCGCTTCAGCAGCTTCGGCACCGCGAAGATCGGGCCGATGCCCATCTCCTCCGGCCCGCAGCCCGCGACGGCGCTCCCGCGGTAGACGCCGAGCGGCTCGAGGCCGAGTTGCTTGGCGCGCTCGGCGCTCATCAGCAGCGTGGCCGACGCGCCGTCCGAGAGCTGCGACGCATTGCCCGCGGTGACTGTCCCGTCCGGTTTGAATGCCGGCTTCAGCTTCGCAAGGCCCTCGAGTGTGGTCTCCGGCCGATTGCACTCGTCGCGGTCGACGACGGCCTCTTCGTCGCGCGGCTCCTCGCCCTTGTTCATCACCTTGCGGGTCACCTTCATCGGCACGATCTCTTCGGCGACCCAGCCCTTCTCGACGGCGGCGGCATAGCGCTGCTGGCTCTTCAGGCCGTAGACGTCCTGATCCTCGCGCGACACGTTGTAGCGTTCTGCGACGATCTCGGCGGTGATGCCCATCGGGTAATAGAGACCCGGAAAGCGCTCCTGGGCGGCCTTGTTGACGAGCCGATTGGTGTTCTGCGTGCCGTCGTTCATCATCGTGATCGTCTCGACGCCGGCGCCGATCGCGACGTCCGCGCCTTCCTGGATGCGCTGGGCGGCCATCATGATCGCCTGGGAGCCCGAGGAACAGAAGCGATTCACCGTGGCGCCGGCGACCTCCTTCGGAAACCCGGCAGCGATCGCGGCGATGCGCGCCATGTTCATGCCCTGGCAGCCTTCGGGAAAGCCGGTGCCGACGATCACGTCCTCGATCTCGGCCGGGTCGATGCCGGTCTTCTCGACGGCGGACTTCAGCGTGTGCGCGAGGTAGTAGACGGGTTCGGTCATGTTGAACGAGCCGCGGCCCGCCTTGGCGAGTCCTGTGCGGACGCTTTCGACGATGACGACTTCGCGGGCGGGAGAGGGCATGCGCGGGATCCTTTCGCGACGGGTCCGAGGGTTTCGGGTCTGATCCGGTGGGTCTCGGCCGGTGGGTCTCAGCCGGCGGATCGGACCCGGAGGGAACACGGACCGAAGGGGACAGGGAAGGAAACGGAAGGCTGGAGCATACCAGCCGCCAAACGGTTCGGCCGCCCTCGACGCTCCGGCGGGCTCCGCCTAGATTCCGAGCTTCGTCTCGTCAGCGGGAGAGCCGGTGTCGACGTCCGAAGCCACGACCAATGGGGTGCAGGTAGAAGCCGCCGGGCGGTTCGCGCGAGAGCATTCCGCGCCGCACCTTTCGGAGTGGTTCTTTCTCTACACGATCCGGATCACCAATCACAGCGACGAGACGGTGCAGGTGGTGGGTCGCCACTGGGTGATCACCGACGCGACCGGCAAGGTGGAGGAGGTCCACGGCGAAGGCGTCGTGGGCGAGCAGCCCGTGCTCGCGCCTGGCGAGAGCTTCGAGTACACCTCCGGCTGCCCGCTCGGAACCCCGTTCGGCTTCATGCGCGGCCGCTACGAAATGCTCGCCACCGCCGGCCGCCGCCGCTTCGACGCCGAGATCGCCCCCTTCGAGCTCCGCCAGCCCCACGGCCTCCAATGACCCCCCGTCAAGAAAGGGGTCGGGTTCGTCCGTCAACTTCTTCGCGCTGCGGATGAGCGGGTGTCCCTGCGGGTCCTCACGCTGAACCTGTGGCACGACCAGGGCCCGTGGCCGGCCCGGGCCGAACGCATCCGGGACTGGCTCGATCGCCTCGATCCGGATCTCGTCGGCTTCCAGGAGGCGCTGCGGTCTTCGTCGCTCGATCAGGTGGCGGAGCTGCTCGGGCCGCGACTGCCGCACCGCGACTACGGCTGTGCCGGTGTCCTCTCCCGCGACGGCGAGTCCTTCGAGTTCGGCAATGCCGTGGCCTCGCGCTGGCCGCTCGTCGGCCGCGAAGAGCAGCGCTTGCCGGATCGCGGGGATGCCGAGACGCGCGCCGCCCTGCACGTGGACGTCGAGGCGCCCTTCGGCCGTGTCTCCTTCACCTGCACACACCTGCACTGGCGCTTCCATCATGGAGACACGAGATTGCGACAGGTCAGGGCGGTGGCGGACCGCGTCCTCGAACGCCGACCTCGAGACGGTTTCCCGCCGATCCTGGTCGGCGACTTCAACGCCGAGCCGGACTGGGACGAGATCCGCTTCCTCTCCGGCGGTCATGCGATCGAGGGAAGGACGGTGTATTTCCACGATGCCTGGCGCGTCGCCGGGGATCCCGGGGAACCGACGGCCCGGCGCGAACCTCCCGGGTGCACCTGGTCGACTCGCAACCGCTTCGCCCGGCTCGCACTCGAGCCGGACCGACGCATCGACTACATCTTCAGCGGCTATCCGACCGCCCAGGGGCTCGGCCTGCTCGAGCGATGTCGGGTCGTCTGCGACGACGAGCAGGACGGCGTGTGGCCGAGTGACCACTTCGGCGTGGTCGCAGAGCTTCGCACCGATCCGCTGCCGGAGGGGAGCCGCTCCCCCGTCTGGTGATGCAGGATCGTGATGCGAGACCCGGTCGCGGCGACGTCCCGCGGCGGCCGAGCGCTCAGAACAGACTGGTCTGCCGGCCCTTCGCGCGCGAAGCGCTGCGCGGTTTCCGCGTCTCCTCCTCGCGCAGCCACTTGATCTGAGCCACCGGCTTCGAGGCAAGCCGGACGCCGCGTGCCGCGACGCCGACGACCGCGAGCTGGGCGAGGTCGAAGCTCGCCTCCGTCACTCGCTGTCGTTTGGCCGGCACGAAGCGCAACCAGGCCTTGCCGGTGGCCGCTCCCGGCAACAGCAGGTCGATCTTGCCGGCCTTGTCCTTGATCAGTGCGTATTCCTTGTTGCGGATGAAACGTTCGATGCGGACGCGTTTGCCGAACGCGATGCGTTGTCGATCGCGATACACCACGGTGAATGCGGCTCCACGTTCCGGATCGAAGACTTCGCACCAGAGCAGCTTGCCGGTGAAGAGCTGCTTCTCGGGCGGCGTCATCACGCGGAACTCGCCGTCATCGGCGATGCCGAGAACCAGATCGTACTCACTGACCTGCAGCGGAAATCGGTCGCCCTTCACCGTGCTGCCGAAGAAGCCGCTCTCCGCATCGTAGGCGAGCTTCAGCGTCGCACGCGCCACGGTCTTCTTGTCGACCTCCTGGAACGACGTGATGCGGGTCCGGCGCGGATACTCGTCGCTGTAGCGGTCGATCAAGCCCTGGAGCCATGCCATCGTGGTCCGGGTCAGATGCTTCAGCTTTCCGGCGATCGCCGCGAGTCGCTCCTCGATGTCCGCCTCTTCGTCCCGGCTGCGCGCCAGGTCGTAGGCCGAGATGCGCCGGATCCGCAGCTCGAGCAGGCGTTTCACGTCGTCCTCGGCGAGCGGGCGCACGAAGGCCTTGGCGTGTCTGGCCATCCCGGTGACGACGCGTTCGCGGACGGCCGCCTCGGTGTCGGCATCCTCGAGGCCGCGATAGATCCGCTTCTCGATGAAGATCCGCTCGAGCGTCAGCCAGTGCTTGCGATCGATGAGCTGGCTGCGATCCCATTCGAGCTCGGCGCGGAGCCGTTCGCGAAGCTGCTCGGTCAGGAGCTTCAGGACCTCGCTGGCGCTCAGCTCGACCGGCCGGCGACCGTCGATCACGACGATGTTGGACGACACCGAGACCTGGCAGTCCGTGTAGGCGTAGAGCTGCGGAATGACGTCCGCGGCGTAGACTCCGCGCGGGAGCTGGAGTTCGATCTCGACCCGGTCGGTGGTGTAGTCGTGGATCGACGCGATCTGGACGCGGCCGCGCTGGATCGCCGCCTCGATCGACGCGATCACGCTCTCCGTGGTGGTCCCGAACGGGATCTCCCGGATCACCACCCGCTTTTCGTCCCGGGGTTCGAGGCGGGCGCGAACCGTCACCTTGCCACGGCCATCGTCATACTCGGAGGTATCGGCGAGGCCGCCCTGGGGAAAGTCCGGTTCGAGCTGGATCTCGCGTCCTTCGAGCAGATCGATCTGCGCCTGCCACAGCTCCACGGGATTGTGGGGAAGGATCCGTGTGGCCATGCCGACGGCGATGCCCTCGGCGCCGAGCATCAGCACCATCGGAAGCTTGGCGGGAAGGAAGACGGGCTCGCGGTTTCGGCCGTCGTAGCTCGGCACGAACTCGGTCAGGGCCTCGTTGAACAGCGCTTCCAGCGCCAACGCCGTCAGTCGGCACTCGATGTAACGGGGCGCCGCCGCCGGGTGGCCGGTGAGCAGGCTGCCGAAGTTCCCCTGCCGGTCGATGAAGAATCCCTTGTTCGCCAGCACTACCAGCGCATCGCCGATCGAGGCGTCGCCGTGCGGATGCAGCTTCATCGTCTCGCCGATGACGTTGGCCACCTTGTGATAACGGCCATCGTGCATCTCGAAGAGCGTGTGCAGCAGCCGACGCTGCACCGGCTTGAGGCCGTCCCGCAGGTCCGGGATCGCGCGGTCGAGGATCGCGTAGCTGGCGTAGTCGAGGAAGTTGCGGCGCATCACCGCGTCGAGGCCGGACACGCTACAGCACCTCGGTGGCCAGGTTGTCGACGATGAAGGATTTCCGTTCGGGCGTGTTCTTGCCCATGAAGAAGTCGAGGCAGCGACCGATCTCGCCGATTCCGTTCACCGCCACCGGCGCCATCCGGATGTCCGAACCGATGAACTGGCCGAACTCCTTCGGGCTGATCTCGCCGAGCCCCTTGAAACGGGTGATCTCGTGCCCGCGCAGATCCGCCATGGCCCGGTCGCGCTCGGCTTCGCTGTAGCAGTAGCGGGTCTCCTTGCGGTTGCGGACCCGGAACAGCGGCGTCTCGAGGATGTAGACGTGGCCCTTCAAGACGAGATCCTCGAAGTAGCGCAGGAAGTAGGTCAGCAGCAGGTTCCGGATGTGCATGCCATCCACGTCGGCGTCGGTGGCGATCACGACCCGCGCGTAGCGAAGCCCATCGATGCCGTCCTCGACGCCGAGCGCGCGCATCAGGTTGTAGAGCTCCTCGTTCTTGTAGATCGCATCGCGCTTGAGGCCGTGGCAGTTGAGCGGCTTGCCGCGCAGCGAGAAGACGGCTTGCGTCTCCACGTCACGGCTCTGCACCATCACGCCGCCTGCGGAGTCCCCCTCGGTCAGGAAGATCGTCGTATCGTCGCGACGGCGTGCTCGGGCGTCGTCGTAGTGCATACGACAGTCGGTGAGCTTCGGGATCCGGATCGCGACCTTGCGTGCG
Organism: uncultured Pseudomonadota bacterium; assembly: GCA_900696485.1. Classification (GTDB taxonomy): domain Bacteria; phylum Myxococcota_A; class UBA9160; order UBA9160; family PR03; genus CAADGG01. Next base: position 7,208 of record CAADGG010000099.1, on the reverse strand, counting down.
CGCTCCCGCGCGTCCTTCTTGATCGCCGACAGCTCCTTCCGCACCCGCTCGTTCTGGCGCACCTTCTCGAGCAAGCGCTCGGCGTCGTCCTTGTGCTCGTGGAGCCATCGGACGATGCGATCCTTCACGGCCGGCACGATCCACGTGCGCACCTCGATCGATCCGAGCTTGGTCTTGGTCTGGGCCTCGAAGACGGGATCCTGGAGCTTGATCGCGATCGCCCCGAGCAGGCCATCGCGGACGTCTTCGCCGGCAAAGTTCTTGCCGGCGAACTCGTTGACCGCTTTCAGCAGACCCTCGCGGAAGGCGCTCTGGTGGGTGCCCCCATCGTGCGTGTGCTGGCCGTTGACGAAGCTCCAATAGGTCTCGCCGTAGGCGTGCGTGTGGGTGAAGGCGAATTCGAGTCGCTCCTGCGACTGATGCACGATCGGATAGAGCGACTCCTCGCTTCCCATCTCGTGCGCCAGCAGGTCGCCGATGCCGCCGGAGGAATGGTACTTGGTCCCGGCGTAGTCGAGCGTGAGTCCGGCATTCAGGAATGCGTAGTAGCGCAGTCGCTGCGCGACGAACTCCTCGTTCCACTCGTAGTGGCCGAAGATCTCCGGATCCGGCGTGAAGCGGAGCCGGGTGCCGTCCCGGCCCTGGGCCTCCTTGCCGGTCGCATCGTCCACGAGCCGGCCGCGTTCGAACGCGGCACGGCGGAAGCGACCGTCGCGCCAGCTCTGCACCTCGAAGCGGCTCGACAGCGCATTGACCGCTTTCGTCCCGACGCCGTTCAGGCCGACCGAGAATTGGAAGACGTCGTCGCTGTACTTGCCGCCGGTGTTGATCCGGGAGACGCAGTCGACGAGCTTGCCGAGCGGGATGCCACGGCCGTAGTCGCGAACCTCGAGTGTCTCCCCGTCCCGGCGCAGCTCGATGCGCTTGCCGGCTCCCATGATGAACTCGTCGATGGCGTTGTCGACGACCTCCTTCAGCATCACGTAGATGCCGTCCTGCGGATGGGATCCGTCGCCGAGCCGGCCGATGTACATGCCGCTGCGCAGCCGGATGTGCTCGAGCGCATCCAGCGTCTTGATCGACGCTTCGTCATAGGCCTTGCGCGCGCGCGCCATGGATCCCCCCCCGGCGCCGTAGAGTGAGCGATGCCGGCCGGATGCGTCAAGCCTGCCTGAAGAGCGCGTCAAGAAAGGGGCCGGGTTCGAAATGTCAACTTCTTGCGGCCGGTCCGGCCGCAAGAAGTTGACATTTCGAACCCGGCCCCTTTCTTGACGACTCAGCGGAGCACGAGCACGAGGCCTTCGGCCGGCCCGAGATCGGCGAAGTCGGCGCGCGTGGGGAGGGTGGCGCCGGGGCGGGTGTGGAGGCCGGTGGCGACGTCGCCGCCGCCGAGCGCCACCCGGGCGGGCCGGGCGCCGAAGTTGAGCGCCACCCGTGCGACCTGGTGGCCGGAGCGCCGCTCGTAGGCGAAGACGCCGTCCGGGGCATCGAGCGCGCGCCATTGGCCGCGATGCAGGGCCGGATGCGTGCGCCGCAGCGCCAGCAGGTCGCGATAGAGCCAGAGCAGGGAGCGGCGATCGCGGCGCTGGGCCGCGACGTCGGTTCCGGGAGGCTGCGGTCCGAGCGGCAGCCACGGATCGGCAGTCGTCGCGTCGGGTCTCACCGGGGTGAACCCGCAGGCCGGCGCGTCCGCGTCCCAGCGCATGGGGGTGCGTTCGCCATCGCGCGACAGGGCTGGATGCAGCGTCCGCGCCAGCGGATCCTGCATCCGTTCCGGCGCGATCGTCACGTTGCGCATCCCGATCTCCTCCCCGGCGTACAGATACGGCGTGCCGCGCAACGTCAGCAGCATCATGGCGGCGACGCGCGCCCGCGCATCGCCCAGCTCGGGATCGTCGTAACGCGAGGCGTGGCGGGGCACGTCGTGGTTCGAGAGCACCCAGGTCGGCCATCCTTCGGGCGGACACAGCGCCTCGAAGCGTTCGACTTCGGCGCGGAACGCGGCTGCGTCCCACGGGCAGCGCAGGAACGAGAAGTTGAAGGCGAGGTGGAGCTCGTCGCCGCGGCCGTAGTAGCGCGCCACCTCGGCCGGATCGAACAGGTAGACCTCTCCGACCATCATCCGCTCCGGGTACTCGTCGAGCACGGCGCGCAGGCCGCGTAGCAGCGCGTGCACGTCCGGATGGTTCTCGTCGTGCACGTGAAGCTGCCCGCCATAGCCAGTCCCGCCGCCAGGATTCGGCGGGTTGTCGCGGAGCTCCGGATCCTTGGCGATGCGGTGCACGACGTCGATGCGGAAGCCGTCCGCCCCGCGCTCGAGCCAGAAACGCAGAACCTCGTGCATCGCACGAACCAGCTCGGGGTTCCGCCACTCGAGGTCCGGCTGCTCGCGCAGGAACGAGTGCAGGTACCATTGGTCGGTGGCCGCGTCGTGTTCCCACGCGGGGCCGCCGAACACCGACACCCAGTTGTTCGGCGGACCGTCCCCGCGCCCATCGCGCCAGACGTACCAGTCGCGCTTCGGGCTGGTGCGCGCCGCCCGCGACTCGACGAACCACGGATGCTGGTCCGAGCTGTGGTTGGGCACCCAGTCGAGCGTGACGCGGAGGCCGCGCGCGTGCGCGTCCGCGAGCAGGCGGTCGAAGTCGTCGAGCGTGCCGAACAGGGGATCGACGCCGCAGTAGTCGGCGACGTCATAGCCGAAGTCCGCCATCGGCGACGGTTGGAACGGGGAGAGCCAGATCGCGTCCACTCCGAGCCACTGCAGATGCTCGAGGCGTTGGCGGATGCCTTCGAGGTCGCCGACACCATCCCCATTCGCATCCTGGTAGGAGCGCGGATAGATCTGGTAGAGCACTCCGTGCTGCCACCACAGACGCGGATCGTCTCTCATCGGGGAGCCTTCGTTCTTCCGAGCTCGAGGATCCGCTCGAAGTGCGGGCGCGAGACCGGCATCACCGACAAGCGCGATTGTCGGATCAGCGCGAACCCTTCGAAACGGGGGTCGCTCTTGATCGCTGCGAGTCCAACCGGCGCGGCCAGCGCTCGGACGGGCTCGAGATCGACCGCGAGCCATTTCGGGTCGTCCGCCGTCGGATCCGGGTGGGCCTCCCCGGAGACGCGTGCGATGCCGACGACCTCCTTGCCGACGTTGGAGTGATAGTAGAGGACGAGGTCGCCAGCGCGCATGGCGGCCAGATGTTGGCGGGCGAGCGCGTTGCGAACGCCGTCCCAGATCGTCCGCCCGTCCCGAACCAGTTGCGACCATGCATAGGTCGACGGTTCCGATTTGACGAGCCAGTACGAACGCGGCATCGCGTCTCCCTCCGGCGGCCGATTCTAGCCGGAGTCACGGTCCTGTCTCGGAAGCTCGCTCGCATTCGATCGGTTCGACGGGCCGCTCGCCGATCAGCAGCCGTGCATGCTGCACAGCGCGCTCAGGGCTGCGTCTGCGTCTGCGGCTGCAAGCGTTCGCTCAGGAAGGCGAGCGTGCGCTCGAGCGCGGCGCGCGTAGGGTGGCCCTCGCGGTCGACCAGATCGATGGTCAGCACGGAGTGCGCCGAGTGCGGAATTCCGTGAGGATTGTCCTTCGACGAGTCGATCTCGATGCCTTCGAATCCTTCGCCGAGCTCGTGGCGCAGTCGCTCGAAGCGCTCCGCCGGGCACAGCGGATCCTCGCTGAAGCGCATGCCCAGGACGGGACAGCCCCCGGCGACGCGTTGCTTCACGGTGTCGAGTGCGGCCGGCGTGAGGTGCAGCGCTTCGCGATGCGAGCGGCTGATCGGAAGCGGCAGGGAAGGCTGGCTCAGCACCGGCGCCATCACGCACTCGTCGACCATCAGCGCCAGCGCGAAGTTTCCGGTCAGGCACATGCCCAGCGCGCCGACGCCGGGTCCGCCGCATTCGCTGTGGGTCTGGCGGCACAGCGCGCGGAGCCAGTCGGTGACCGGGCTCGATTCGTTGCGCGCCAGCACGGAGAACTCGCGGGCGATGCAGACGCGCAGCATGGAGCGGGCCAGGTAGCCGGTGCTGACGGGCCGACCGAGGGTTCCGAACAGTTCGGGCAACACCGCCGTGAAGCCGGCCTCCGCCACGCGCCGGCCGAACTCGGCGACGGCGGGATGCAGTCCCGGGATCTCGTGGATGATGACGACGCCGGGTCCGTGTCCGCGACGATGCACCGGATGCGTCGTGCCGTCGTGGTGGAACGGCGCCGTGGCAAAGCCGTCGAGCGGGGGGCGAGGAGCGTCCATCGGCGGTCTCCGTGGTGGGCCTGCCCGACGATACCCCAGCCGGACGCTTGGCTGGCGAACGCTCCGTGCGGTACGCCGCGGACGGCCCCTCAACCCTCGGCGTCGCGGTGCACGAGGGCCAGCAGCTCGGCGCCGTAGCGCTCCGCCTTCGCCGGACCGATGCCGTGGGCCTGCCCGAGTTCGCTGAGATCGCGCGGGCGCAGCTCGGCGATCTCGCGCAGCGTGCGGTCGCTCGCGATGACGTAGGGCGGCACGGATTCGGCCCGGGCGCGCTCGAGACGCCAGTGGCGCAGCACCTCGAACAGGCTGCGCGCGCGCGCGTCGGGTCCGTCGCCACCGGTGGCGGCACCCCGTGCGATGGCGCCGGCCGCAGCGGGCCGGCCGAGAGGCCTCGCCGGAGCGGCCTTCCGGGGTTTCGGCCGGGTCGCCGGGGGCAGCAACAGCCGGACCGGCTTCTCGCCGCGCATCACGGCGGCTCCCTCGGCCGTCAGCCGGACGACCGGCCGCTCGGCCCCGTCGAAGTCGATCCAACCCGGTGTCACACAGCGGCGCAGCAGACGCTGGAGCCATTCATCGCTGCGCTCGGCGAGCGCACCGAAGGTGCGTGTTTCGTGCAGGCCGGCGCGCACCAGGCGCGGATCCTCGACGCCGCGCAGCAGATGGACGGCGGCGCCGAGCCCGAAGCGTCCGTGGATGCGCGCGATGGCCGAGAGCGCCTTGCGCACCACCAGCGCCGTCTCTTCCGGGTCGGCGTCGTCGCCGCCGGCGGCGAGACGCTCACACACGTCACAGCGTCCGCAGCCGGCGAGCGTCTCCTCCTCGTCGCCGAAGTAGCGCAGGATCGTGTCGTGCCGGCAGCTTCCCCCTTCGGCCCAGCGGAGCAGTTCGAGGAACAGGTTCCACTTGTGTCGCACCGTCTCCGGGTCGGGCGCCCGGCCGTCGGTCGGAAGCTCGAGCAGGCGACGCCGCAGCGGCACATCCCCCGGCGCCAGCAGCAGCAGGCCGATCGCGTCGCGCCCGTCGCGCCCGGCACGTCCGACCTCCTGGTAATAGGCTTCGAGGGAGGCGGGCGGTGCCAGGTGGATCACGCTGCGGACGTCGGCCCGGTCGATGCCCATGCCGAAGGCATTGGTCGCGACGACGACGTCGGCGTCGCCGTGCATGAAGGCGTGCTGGGCCTGGTCGCGCTGGAGCGGCGTCAAGCCCGCGTGGTAGACGGCGGTCCGCCAGCCGGCGGCGGCGAGGCGCGCGCCCTCCTGTTTGGCGACGCGACGGGTCGGTGCGTAGACGATCGCGGCGCCACCGGCGGGGCAGGCCGGGCCGCCCAGCGCCTCCGTCAAGACCGCGTCGACGGCCCGCCGGCGATCGAGCTCACGGGTCACTTCCTCGGCTCGCAGCGCGAGGTTCGGTCGGGCGAATCCGCGCAATCGCTGCGGCGTGTCGGCCGGGAGACCGAGCCGCTCGAGGATCTCGTCGCGGACCACCGGCGTCGCAGTGGCCGTGCAGGCCAGCACACGCGCCTTCGGCAGCGCGCCGAGCAGCGGGCCGATCTGCATGTACTCCGGCCGGAAATCGTGACCCCACTCGCTGATGCAGTGGGCCTCGTCGACGGCGACGAGCGGGCAGTCGAGATCGGCGAGCAGGCTCCGGAAGCCGGCGGCGGTGAGCCGCTCCGGCGCGACGTACAGCAGATCGAAGGCTCCGTTCGCCGCGTCGCGCATGCGGCGGCCGATCTCGCGTGCATCGAGCGTCCCGGCGAGATACGACGCGGCGACGCCGCGTGCCGTCAGGGCCGTGACCTGATCGTGCATCAGGGCGATCAGCGGGGAGATCACCAGCGTCGTGCCGGGCAGCACGCACGCCGGAAGCTGATAGACGAGGCTCTTGCCGCCGCCGGTCGGGGCGACCAGCAACAACCGGCCGGTTCGGAGCAGCGTCTCGCTCGCGTCGCGTTGGCCGGGTCGGAACGCCGTGTGGCCGAGCCGCTCGAGGGCGGCATCGAGCGATGCCGCCGGCGGAAGATCGGAAGCGGAAACCATGCAGCGCCTCTTCGGAACCACGGGCGGGGAGGCGCCAACGTAGCAGTCTCGTGCGCAGCAGGATCTCCGGATCCGGCCGGCTCGGTTCGGTTGCCGTCCGTTCAGGTCACCGGAACGTCGAGCGGCCAGTTGGAGGCGACCGTGCCGCCGTCGACCTCGAACACCTTGCCGGTCACCCAGCCGCCCGCGGGTGAACACAGGTACAGCGCGGCCGCCGCGATGTCTTCCGGGGTTCCGATCCGGCCCATCGGGGTGCCGGCCTCGAGCCGGGCGCGCGCCTCCGGCAGAGCCTCGAGGAACGGCAGCAGCGCCTCCGTCGCGACCGCGCCGACGGCGATGGCGTTCACGCGGACCCGCGGTGCCATCTCGTACGCGAGCAGTCGCGTCATGTGCGACAGCGCCGCCTTCGCGGTGCCATAGGCGACGAAGCCTTTCTCGACCAGCCTCGACATGCTCGACGAGATGTTGAGGATCGTCCCGCCGTCGCGCTCGAGCATGTGCGGAATCGCCATCCGGGAGAGCAGGAACGCCGAGCCGACGTTGAAACGCAGCGCCGTCTCGAACATCTTCTCGCTGGTGCGCAGAGCGGGCTTCGGCGGGGCGCCGCCGGCGTTGTTGACGAGCACGTCGAGGCGGCCGTACTCCTGCCAGGCGGCGTCGACGAGGCGCTCGAGCTGCTCGCGCTCGTTGACATCGCACGCCACCACCAATGCCCGGCGACCGCGCGAGCGAACCTGTTCGGCGACGGTCTCGAGATCGGCGCGTGTGCGCGACGACAAGACGAGGTCGGCACCCGCGTCGGCGAAGCCGAGCGCGATGCCGCGACCGATGCCCTTGCTGGCGCCGGTCACCAGCGCGACGCGATCATCGAGTCGGAAGCGATCCAGGATCATCGCGGTCTTCCTACCCTTGGAGG
>CAADGG010000098.1 GCA_900696485.1 uncultured Pseudomonadota bacterium | reverse complement strand
GCCGCGGACCCCTCACCGCGCCGATCTGGTACGGCTACGAACCCGGCGGCGAGCTGTGGGTGCTGACCGATCGCACGTCGCGCAAGGGACGCCTGCTGCACGTCGGCACGCGCGTGTCGCTGTGCGCGCAGACGGAAGCGCCGCCGTACCAGTACGTCAGCATCGAGGGCCCGGTGCTCGCCGTGGATCCCGCCGATCGCGAGCGCGATACGCGCCCGATGGCCCATCGCTATCTCGGCCGCGAACTCGGCGACCGCTACGTCGAGGCCACGAGCGCCGAGCGCGGGGCCGGCGAGAGCTGCGTCGTCCGCATCCGTCCGGAGCGCTGGCTGAGCGTCGACTACCGCAAGCAGTTCGCCGGTTAGACCGCCAGACCCCGCCAAAGGGACGGGCTCCCCGGTAGTGTCCTACCCCGCGGGGCGACGTCGAGTGGATCTCAACAATGAAGTTGCGTCCATTCGGGGGGCCGGTGGAATACGAGCACCCCAGCCGGGGGCGAGCTAAAAGAGGAAATGGCTCGGCGTTGATTCAGACGCTTCGGGCTTCTCTAGAGGGGAGTAGTTCAGGCGTGGAGTCGAAGGAAGACACGTTTCGAAACGCCGTCCGCACGCTGCTCGTTCGCGACACCTACCCTGATTATTCTTCCATACGCAGAGTGATGGGACGTCGGTCACAAGGCCGGTCTGGGCTCAAGGGAGACGAGACTCGTTGGCGCATTGATGAGATGGAGCGAGCCGGATACGACTGGAATGCTTCTCGGCGACAAAAGCGCCTTGTAGCGAAGGACTCCGTCTGAGCTACCCGGTGAGTAGCTCACTCCGAAGAAACGCCCGCAGTCGGCGTTCAAGCCGGATATCGTCTCTGATTTGACACTCCCACAGGACGAGACACCGCCAGCCAGCGGTGCGTAGCTCGCGGAGTCGCTGACGATCCCGCCTTACGTTTCGGTCAAGCTTCGCGTCCCAGTACTTCCGGTTCGTCGCCGGTCGCCTCGCCCCTCTCGGGCAACAGTGCTGATGCCAGAAGCAGCCATGCACCAGGATTGCCGCTTTGGCTCTTGTCAGAACGATGTCCGGAGTTCCCGGAAGAGCGCGCACGTTGGCGCGGCATCGCAAGCCGAGCCCCTGGAGCGCGCGGCGGACGCGACGTTCAGGTTGCGTGTCGACACTCCGGACTCTGCGCATCACCTCGGAGCGCTCCAGCTTACTCCTCCTCTCCGCCTGACCTATCTTCATCGGTTTCGGCCGGCTCTCCCGGTGTAGGAGGACCGCCCACATCATCCACGCGACGCTGCGCGAGGTGCTGAAGACGCTTCGCCTGTGTTAGGAGCGTCTGCCTCAACCCCGGCTGAACTGCACGCTCCGAGATGATATGCGCGAGGCGGGCGATCGTGTGTGCCCGGCGCGCGATACGGATGTCCCAGTGCTTTCGCCGCTCATAGAGCGAGCTCGGGACTATCCGCGACCTAACCGAGATTGGCAGCTCGATTTTGCCCCGCTCAACTGGAGGCACCTCGTTGAGAACTGCCTTGAAGGCGGATTGCGCAAGGAGCGCGTCGAACACTGTGTATTCCGCGCGATTCAACGTCAGACGAGCCTCCGGGTCTTTGGCGCTAGCACCTTCCAGCTCCCAGAATGGCCACAGCTCGATATCCGCGACCTCAAAGGGGTCAAGCACGCTCATCGCGACCGCGTCAGTGCGTTGATTCGTGAGGTGTCGTTTCACGCGTACGCGGAGCCGTTCATACGTCTGACCGACGTAGATCGGCTCGCCGTCGAAATCGTAGAAAGCATAGACACCCCACTTCGCGTTGCCGACACGTCGCCCGTCAGCTGATTCCGCATCGAGCGCCTTGTCCAGCTCAGCGCGGATGGCCTGAACGTCCGCGGGCGGTAGCCCTTGCCTCAACCTAGGCACGCAGGCGCGCAGCTCGCTTCGCCAGCGGGGCAAGCAGAAATCGCGTCAGGTGCCGAACAACGGGCACGGCCACCGCGTCTCCCATGGCCTTGTATCCGTCATTGTACGCTCCAACGATGCGGTAGCTGTCCCGCACGCCCATTAGGCGAGCTGCTTCCCTGACGGTGAGCAAACGGGTAGAGAACCGCCCTTGGCGATACAGCACCAGCGCTTGCCGGGAGCTTCCGCCGCGAGGCGTGCGAAGGCAGCCCGCTATGTCGTCGAACCGGAGCTCAAGCACCTGTCGTCCAGAGCGGGTGCGCTTGTAGCCCGGGAACGCAGTGGGCTTCCCGTTCACGGCCTTGAGCATCCGCGCACGGTGTCCGGGCGGAATGAGGCTGAGATTGTGCCGCGCCTTCGGTTCGGGATCGGTCGGCGCGCTGTGGTCGATGATGTCACTCAGCGCGCTCGTCATCGACCTCGGCTCGGGAAGATTCCACCACACGAAGCGATGCACGCGGTCCGCCGCGCGGCGGATCGCCTCAGGGTGGCACCACAAGGGAGACTCGCACTCCAACTCATCGGCGCGGACGCGCTCGTCCACGCCGATGACGAAAACCCTCGGACGAGACTGCGGGACAAACCGGACTGCGTCGAGCAGCACCGCGCCGACTCGATAGCCTCGAGCAGCGATGGCTTCGTGAACGTCTCGGTAGTTCGCGCCACCCGCCGCCGAGACCAGTCCGAGGACGTTCTCCGCCACAACAACGGGCGGTCGGTGGTGCATCTCATCCAGCACGCGGAGCCACTGCCAGACAAGTCCGCTCCGTGGGCTGTCGATGCCGCCCAGGTTCCCGGCGAGCGACAGATCCTGGCAGGGGAAACTGGCCCAGGCGAGCGCTGCGTCGGGCAGATCACCGCCACGGACCTGCTCGATGCCGCCGACCCGCAGCACCTCGCGCGGGTGGTTCGCGCGATATGTGGCGGCCTTCTTTTCGCAGATGTCGTTCGCCCAGACCGCACGAAAAAACGGCTTCATCGCCTCGGCGGCTAGCCCGCTGCCGGCGAAAAACTCTAGGGCTGGGAGCGCGGCGCGAAGGTTCCTCGCCCTCACGAGGCTACGGTTTCGGCCTCGCAGCATGGCATTGCATGTACTCGGATCGCTTGCGGATGTCAAGTCTGTCCGATGAAATCTGGCTAGTACGCAAGGTCCACTAGCTCCTCGACCTTCCACAACCGCTCCGCCAACCCAGCCGCCTGCGCCGGAGTCGCCTTGATCGTCCGGTTCACGCGGACGAAGTTGTGCGCGGCGAAGTGCAGCGCCACGGCCGCCTCAAGGTTCTCCGGCTTCTTCGAGAATCCGTTGGTGAGGCGCGTAAAGCGGCGCTACTGCATCCGAACGTTCAGGTTCTGGCGTTCGATATGCGAGGTGCAGATCCGATCCGGGTTCGGGTTTCCATAGACCACGTCCTTGTCCACGCCAACGACCTGGGGCGGCGAGTACCTACCGCCAGACGCGGGTTCGACCTTGAACCGCTTTACGATCCTTCCGTAGTCAACCTCGGTTCCCCACTCCTGAAAGATCGCCCAGCGATAGGCGGCGAGCTTGTCAGTCGAGAGCTGCACGCGGCCGGCGACGGTCGGGCGCAGCTTCCGAGTGAACGCCGCCGCGTCGCGCATCTCTCGCCTTCCGACGTGGAACGCGGGAACAAGTTTCGTCTCGGGGTCGACCGCGTACCACGTCCAGCGGTCGCCAACGCGGTCGGGATCGTCTGTCGTCCGGACGTGATTCCGCTTCTTCCCCACGAAGCACCAAAGCTCGTCGAGCTGAAGCTCACCGACCGGGACCGCGCGGATCGTCTCGCGCATCATCCGCTCGCAGGACTGGCCGACCTTAGTGGCCAGCTTGGTGATCGTGTCGCGATGCACGCCGGTCATGCGCTCAGTCGAGCGAATCGAGCAGCCCTCGGTGAGAGCGCGGATGACGGCGGCCTTGGTGTCGGTGGTGAGTGCCATGGGGATAACTGTATGACAATAAAGATGGCACGTCAACGATTTTTCGTATGACAAGAGAAGAGTTTTTGTGATACACCTACCGGCATGGCAGCGAAGAAGAAGCGGCCCCGCGGGAGGCCCCGACTCCCGAAGGGGGAGGATCGGGGCTCTGTGCTCACCCTGAGGCTAACCAGGGCGCAGCGTGGGGCGATCGAGCGGGAAGCCGCGAAGGCCGGCCAGACGGTGTCAGAGTGGGCCAGAACGCGACTTTTGGGCTAAAGATGGAGCCGCCGGGGATCGAACCCGGGAGAGCCGGTGTAAACCCGGCTAGCTGCCGCCAAGCACGGCCCCCTCGAAGGGGTCGTCCCTACCGCCCCGCATTCCGCCAGTGTCCAGCCGGCGATGGAATGCGGGGCGGTGCCTTTTCTGTCATCGCGCCTTTCGGGCCGGGCAGTCCCCAAGGGCGCTTGCTGTTCTTCTAAGCATCATGGTTTCCTTCTAGTCGAAGTGATGCCTTTCTCGTAGAGAAGTGTGAACGATGCACGGGACCACCAGCCCAACGCGCGGATTGCGTTGCTTCACTGCTGACCCTCCTCGTCGCCCTCGTCCGCGTTGGGCAGCGTGTCGGCGCTCTCGTACTTCTCCATCTGTTCAATGAGGCCGAAGACGAACACGCGATCCTCCTGCGAGAGTGAGAACAGCCCGGCCGTCGTCGAGAGCGTGAGTGTGTCTCCGCTCCGGAGGCGCACGACCTTGGCTGTCTCCGAACTGGACGGAGTCGGCGGATCATCCGCCGGAGGTGGCGTCGGCGGTCGGCGCTGTGCAGTGCGGCGGCGCCGAACGGTGGCCCCATTGCCGGCAGCCTTCGTCGTCTGGAGGCGAGGCGAGATGGGAAGCTCGAGGGCCGCCGCCGCCAGGAAGAACCTAACCGCCTTCTCCCGCGTCTCGCCGCTGACGTTGTAAGACTGAGCCATGCGCTCGCTGAGCTGCGCTGGCGTCGCCTTCATCAAGTCCAGCTTGAACAGATCCTGGTAGCGATCCTGAATGATCGCCTTCAGCTTGGCCTTGCGAGCATCCGGGTCGCTAACCGCGACCGCGGCCATCGCGGCTGTCGGCGTCAAGTCGTCGCCGATGAGCCCGAGGAACTTCAAGGCGGCCAGAAGCTGATTCTGCACGCTTCCCGAAAGCCCCGGGAACACGCTCCGATCGACCCGATTCGGAAGGCCCTGGGCGAGCTGGTCCAGAGCGTTGTTGAGAGTGGTCCACGAGACGTATACCGCGGCGGGACCCTTGGACTCTGCCGACATTTCCGTCAGTCCTCCATCAGTTCCGCGGACAGCGTATATGTTCCGGTACGTACCGTCAACGGAAATCGTAGGATTTTCCGTTGCGGTATGCGCTCGGGGATCGTAGCGTGTCAATCCATGAACGAGAATTACTACTCGGGACAGGTGGTTAGGCTTTCGTCGGCCGAGGGAGCGATCGAGCGCGTTCTGGTTCGTGATCTCGGAGAAGTGCTCTTGATCTGTCGCGCAGACGAGTACGAGAGTGCCCGAATCGAGCGAAGGGAGCCTGTCTCAATAGGGTTTCCGAAAAGGGACCTGATCTCGGTGATCAGACCATGAACGAGATCCACCTAGCCGGCTTCGAGACCGCCATCCGCGAGATGCACGGCTGCGCCAGCCGGCTGGTCGGCCCCGAGCGAGTGATCGAGACACACGACGGCCAGGTGGTATGGGAGGGCGGCGTGCTGGTGTTCCAGCTCGCCGGGCATCCCACGGCGACGCTCTGCTACGTCTGGGAAGTGGACGGAGAGGTAACGGCCGTGCTGCATGAGGGGCCGGTGGACAGCCCGGCGGCGGCCGTCAGGGCGGCGATCATGTCAGAGGAGATCACCGGGAATGCCTAGCTGGGAAGAGATCATTCGGAAGCTGAAGGCCGGCGAGCGGCTTGGATCCAGCGAGATCGAGTACGTCGAGAAGGTGTTCCAGACGGCGGAGAAGTTCGTCGGGATCGCGCTGGAATACTCCGCACAGTTCGGCCCCAGGAAGTAGCGTCCAGAGTCGGCCCCTCCGGGGTAGGACACTACCGGCTCCCCGGATCCGGATCTCCGCAGGAGGAAGCGCAGGATGCGGCTCGTCGTCGTTGCCCCCGCTGCGCGGGCGGGGTTCGCCTGGCAGTGCGGGCGCCGGTCCGGTTGAGCGCGCGGGGAGAGTCCGAGCCGGCCGCGAGCGCGGGGCGCCTGCTCGTCCTGTCGTTTGCGCTGCTGGCTCCCTACCTGATCGGGCGGGCCTGGATCGCGTCGACGTGGCCGTACCAGCAGGGCTTCGACGACTTCGATCACATCCCGGCCGCCCTCGAATGGGCCCAGCACCGGCGTCTCACCAGCGGCGGGCTCT
>CAADGG010000097.1 GCA_900696485.1 uncultured Pseudomonadota bacterium | reverse complement strand
CGAGTTCCGACCCCCTGCCCGAAGGGGTGGCCGACGCACCGGGTGATGGTTGTCTCGGAAGAGGTCCCCGCCCGACCCGAAAGGTGGTGTGCCGAACCGAAAGGTCTCGTAGCGTTCCAGCATGCGGCGGCTCCGGCACAGGATCGCGTGGTTGGCGGCACTCGTCGCCTTGGCGGTCGCCGGAGTCCTTCCGCTTTGTGGCGATTGCGGCTCGTGCGGCTCGTCGTGCCCGGGTCGCGACGCCTGCCACGAGACGGCGACGTGGCTGGATGGCCCGTCGTGCTGCGCATCAGCTGGCCCGGTGGCCGCTGCCGATGCGGCGAGCCAACTCGCGGCCAAAGTCGTGGCGCCGCTGCCCGAGGTCGCCGCCACGCTCCCGCGCGTCAACGGCCACGTATTGGTCGGCCAGCGCGCGCCCTGTCAGGTTCTTCGCACGCTCGATCGCTGTACCCTCTTCTCCTCCTTCCTCATTTGATCCGCCCGCGGTAGCCGCCGCGGCGGCAGAACAGCCCTCCGCGTGGGAGGTGCTGGTCGACCGTCGCTTCGCGCTCGCGTGCGCTCTGCGTTTTCCCGCCGAGCGCCAGCGGATCCACGGGGGAGAAAGTCGATGTCTCGATTCGGCCTCGGTTCGATCGTCGCGCTCGCGGCGCTAGCCGTCGTCCTTGCCGGCTTGCTCGGGTTCTCCGGTGAAGCGGATGCGGCGCCGGGGCCAGTGGAGCGAGAGATCCTGGTCGTTGCACGGTCCTACGCGTTCGAGCCGCCGGTGATCCGGGCGCGGCGCGGCGACACGCTGCGGCTGCGCTTTGCCTCCACCGACGTGGTCCACGGTTTCTATCTCGAGGGCCACGACCTCGACGTGACGATCCCGCCGCTGTCACGCCGCGTTCTCGTCGCGCGCGCGGGCCGGTCGGAGACGAGCGAGGAGGTTGTGCTGGTGCTGGAGCGCTCCGGCAAGTTCCGTTTCCGCTGCTCGAAGACCTGCGGCGCGATGCACCCGTTCATGCAGGGCGAGCTGATCGTGGGGCCCAATCACCTCTTCGTCGGCTCCTCGATAGCGTCGATCGCCCTGTTCGTGGCCGGACTGGCGTGGGCGCTGGTCGCACCCGGCCAGGGAGGCTCGCGATGAGCCTCCCGATCGTCACCGACCGCCCTTCGCGCGGGATCGACCTTCTGACGCGCTTTCCGCTCCTGCGCCGACTCTCGGTGCAGCGGTGGTTTCCGCTCGCAGGTGCTCTCTTGCTGCTCGTGCTGGGAGCGGTCCTCGTTGCGGGCGGGTTCATCGGCACTCCCGTGGGCAATCGGAGCGGGATCCTCGTGGCGGTCTGGATTCTCTGGTGGTTCCTGCTGATCGCCGTGCTGCTGCCGTTCGGCGCGCGGGCCTGGTGCGGGGTCTGCCCGGTTCCGGTGGTCGGCGACTGGGTCCAGCGCCGCCGGCTGACGAGCGTCGCCGCCGAAGATCCGCGCGTCGCCGGAAAGGCGCCCGGCAAGCTCGTTGGCCGCAACCGCTACTTCGGTCTCGTCCTGCGGTGGCCCCGTGCGCTCTCGAACCTCTGGCTCCAGAACTTCGGATTCCTGATCCTCGCCACCTTCAGCGTCGTGCTGCTCACCAGCCCGCTCGCGAGCGCGGTCGCCGTCGTCGGCATGGTGCTCGCCGCGACCGCCGTCGCCTGGGTCTTTCGGCAGCGGACCTTCTGCCGCTACCTCTGCCCGGTCGGTGGCTTCCTCGGCCTCTACTCGATGAACTCGACGCTCGCCGTGCGCGCCAAGGACGCGAGCGTCTGCGCGGCGTGCCGGGAGAAGAGCTGTCTCGCCGGCAGCGCCGGCGGCTGGGGCTGCCCGTGGCTCCAGTACCCGAGCCGGCTCGACCGGAACAACGCCTGCGGCTTCTGTCTCGAGTGCGTGAAGAGCTGCTCGCACGGCAACATGACGATCTTTCTCCGCCGGCCCTTCGCCGAGCGGCGGCTCCTCGGCTGGGACGAGGCGTTCAAGGCGTACCTCATGGTCGCTTTGGCGATCGCCTACTCGGTGGTCTACCTCGGGCCCTGGGGTGAGCTCAAGGCCGCGGCGAACGTCGGCGAGGCGAACGGCGGGCGCGCCTTCGGTCTCTACGCCGGCGCCTTGTGGATCCTGGCTCTGGTCGTCGTACCCGGCGCCTTCGTGGCGGCGGCCTGGGGCGGTCGCCGCCTCGCCGGCGCGCGGCTCACGCTGCGCGATGCCGCACTCGCTTCGGCGAGCGCCCTGGTCCCCTTCGGCCTGCTGGCCTGGATCGCGTTCAGCGTGCCGCTGATCCTCGCCAACGGCAGCTACGTGCCGAGCGCGTTATCGGACCCCTTCGGCTGGGGGTGGGACCTGTTCGGCGGCGCTGCGATGCCCTGGAGCCCGCTGCGGCCGCACTGGACGCCCTGGCTCCAGTCCGGTCTCGTCCTGGTCGGCCAGGGCGCGGGGTTCCGCTCGGGCTGGCTCGCTCACCGGGATCTCGTGGGCGATCGCCGTGTCGCGGCGATCGCGTTCGCACCGTCGGCGCTGCTGCTGACGGCGATGGCGCTCGTGCTGCTGGTGCTCTATGCGGGGTGAGGCGATGACCTCATCGATCGGCGAGAGGGTGGCTGTCCTGGCGGTGGCCGCGGCGCTGGTTGCGGCCGTGGTGATTCCGCTGCGCATCGAGAGCGGGCGGCGCGACGCGCGGGAGAGCTCCATCCGGACGCTGGAGCTCACCGGCCTGATGCGCCAAGGCATCTGGACCGACGAGCGCGTGACGGCGGCCAACGCCTGGCGCGACGACTTCCGGCCTGCGCGTCCGGTGCTCGTCGTCGGCGAGCCGG
>CAADGG010000096.1 GCA_900696485.1 uncultured Pseudomonadota bacterium | reverse complement strand
GTCTCCTCCTGGATGCCGCCGGAGTCCGTGAGCACCAGGCGCGCGTCGGCCATCAGGCCGAGGAAGTCCAGATAGCCGAGCGGATCGGTCATCTGCAGCCGCGGCACGCGGCCGCCGAGCCGCGTTTCGATCGATGCCCGGGTGCGCGGATGCACCGGGAACACCACCGGAATGCGCTGGTGGATCTCCTCGAGGACGTCGAACAGCCCCGCCAGACGCTGCGGATCGTCGACGTTGCTCGGGCGGTGCAGGGTCAGCAGCGCATAGCCACCGGCGGTGAGTCCCAGGCTCGCGAGGGGCGCTTGGGTCCGCGCCTTCTCGAGATTCGCCAGCAGCGTGTCGATCATCACGTTGCCGACGAAATGGATGCGTTCTTCTGCAACCCCTTCGCGGCGCAGGTTCTCCGCACCCGACGGCTCGCTGGTGAAGAGCCAGTGCGAAACGGAGTCCGTGAGAAGCCGGTTGATCTCTTCGGGCATCGTGCGGTCGAAGGAGCGCAGTCCGGCTTCGACATGGGCGACCGGGATGCCGAGCTTGACCGCGGCGATCGTGGCGGCGAGCGTCGAGTTGACGTCGCCGACGACGATGACGGCATCGGGCTTCCAATCGAGGAGCACCGGTTCGATGTCCCGCAGCACGTCCGCGGTCTGGGCGGCATGGGAACCCGAACCGACACCGAGGTTCACGTCGGGTTCCGGCATCCCGAGGTCGCGAAAGAAGGAGTCCGACATGGCCGCGTCGTAGTGCTGGCCGGTGTGGACCAGGAACGACGCGACCCGCGGCTGTGCCTGCATGGCCCGGAGCAGCGGCGCCACCTTCATGAAGTTCGGACGGGCGCCGGCGACCGCCAGCAGTCGGATCGTTCGGGAGCTGCTGTCTTTTCCAGTCATCGTCTACTCCGGAACATGTGCGGGAAGCAGCGGCAGGACTCGGGAAGCGATGTCGAGCAAGGCGTCATCCGCCTGTTCTTCTGCCTTGCGATAGATCGGCGCCGTAAATCGCACCAGCGCGCCGTCGGTTCGCTGCTCGCGCGCGCGGTCCCAGGATTGGAAGATGATCTTCTTCCAGTCGTCCGCCGTGACACGGCCTCGCTCCTGATACCAGTAGTACACCAATTGGCGTACTTCTCCGCGCGCGATTACGAGCCGGTTCACTTCCGCCGGCCGCTGGGGCATCCCGGGCAGGTCGAGGACCACCTTCTCTTGCGCGATGATGTCCCAGCCCGAACCGGGCAGGCAGTGCGCCGGCGGGTGGATCGAGGTTTCGCCGCCGCCACCGCCCTCCTGGCGCACCTGGGTCTCGTGGTAGCCGACGTAGACGTTCACCCAGCTCATCGGGTCGGCGGCCTGGTACGTACAGCTCAGGTAATCCGTCGCGCCGAGCACGCTGAGAATCTCAGGCTCCATCTCGTCGCGTTCCTTGCAGCGCCAATCCCCGAGTTCCAGCGGAAAGGCGGCGAAGCTCTCTCGCGCCGGGAAGACCTGCTCGGATGCGAACGCGTAGTACACGTAGGCGTTGAGTCCGAGGAAGGCGAGCGCCACCAGCAGCTTCAGCATGCTCTGCTCCTCACGCCGGCCGCGGCCGGCGGGGCTTGCGGCCACGCCAGCGGTTCGGCCAGACCATCCCGAGCAGCGCCGCCAGCGCCAGCAGCAATACGAACGCCGCGCCGAACGTGATGAGGCCCTGGAACTCGTGGATCGCACCCTCCGCGGCCTTTTCGCCGAAGCGGTAGGTCAGGATCCCGGTGAGAGCGACGCGTCCGGAGTTGACGATGATGGCGATCGGAATCGTCGAGGCGACGATGAGGATCCTCTCCCCCCAGCTCTGGCGGAAGAAGTACGCGAAGACGACGCCGAGCGTCACCAGCGCCATCAACGAGCGCAGGCCGCTGCACGCCTCGGCGACGAACAACGTCGTCTCGGGCAGGTGGATGATGTTGCCTTCGCGCAGCGCGGGAATGTGCAGGTAGTACAGCAGGTCGACGGCCCAGTCCGCGGCGATGAGCTGGAGCGGGAAGGCGACGACGTTCACCAGCGACTGCGGGAGCGGCACCATCAGGAACAGGAAGAACAGCGGGAATGCGAGGATCTTGAAGACCTGGCGGCCCCAGAGCAGCAGCACCAGGCCGATCAGCGCGAGCACGAAGGACACGCGCATGTTCATCAGCTCGGTCCCGAGCCGTCCGATCACCAGCGTCGTCGTCGAGAGCGCGAGCGGCAGCAGCCCCCACCAGCTCGGCTCGATCCGGGCGCGCTTCAGTTGCGGGATCCGCTCCCATGCGAAGTACAGCGCGAGAGGCGCGATCAGGAAGCCGTGCGAGTAGTCCGCGACATGCTCCCAGTGCAGCACCATGTAGTACAGGATCGGGCCGTAGACGACGAAGGTCAGCGCGATGGCGACGAGGCCGACGAGATGATGATGTCGCTCCACGCTTGCCACGGAGGCAGAGCGCGGAGCGGCAGTGGTTGCTTGCGTCGTCACGTCGATCCCGGTGGCTGCGCCTAGAACAGCGCGTAGATGAAGGGTGCGACGGCGGAGCCCTGCGTCAGCACCATCAGCAGCGACAGCAGCAGCATCGTCATCAGGATCGGGCCGAGCCACCACTTCTTGCGCACGCGCATGAAGGCCCAGAGATCCCTGAAGATCCCGAGACTCTCGAATCGTCCGCCGCTGCTCCTGGCCATGGGAAGCTCTCCTAATCGAGTGCGTACAGCTCGCGCCAGTCGACGTCTTCTTCGAGCTTCGGCTGCTCGCCCTTCAACAGGAGCTGGTTGCCGAGCACGAGGACGTCCATGTCCGTGCGCATGAAACAGAGATAGGCGTCCTCCGGCGTACAGACGATCGGCTCGCCGCGGACGTTGAAGGACGTGTTGATGACGATCGGGCAGCCGGTCTGCCGATCGAACTCCGCGATCAGGTCGTAGAATTCCGGTGCCGTCTCGCGCGTCACCGTCTGCAAGCGTGCCGAGCCGTCGACATGGGTGACGGCCGGGATCTCACGGCCGGGCTTCACCTGGCAGACCAGCAGCATGTACGGGCTCTCGCGATCGATGTCGAACCACTCCGCCGCGCGGTCCGCGAGGACGGCCGGCGCAAAGGGCCGGAAGCTCTCGCGGAACTTGATCTTCAGGTTGACGCGTTTCCAGTTGTCCTGGTTGCGCGGATCCGCGAGGATACTGCGCATTCCGAGCGAGCGGGGACCCCATTCGAGGCGCCCCTGCATCCAGCCGACGACGGCCTGCTCCTCGGCGAGCTGGCGGCCAGTCTCCCGGAGCATCTCGTCCCGCGAGAGCGCTCGATACGGGTAGCCGCGTTCGTCGAGCCAGCGGCGGATCTCGTCGTCGGACCACGACGGTCCCCAGTACGCGTGATCCATCCGGAACTTGCGCGGGCGGCCGAGCACGGTGTTCTCGACGAACAGGGCCGCCCCGAGAGCGCTGCCGGCGTCGCCGGCCGCCGGCTGGACCCACAGATTCTCGAACGGACCCTCGCGGATGATCCTGCCGTTGGCGACGCAGTTGAGCGCCACGCCGCCGGCCATCACCAGGTTCGAGAGGCCGGTCCGCGCGTGCAGGTCCCGGACCATCCGCAGCATGACCTCCTCGGTCACCTTCTGGATGCTGGCGGCGCAGTCCCAGTGGAACGGCTCCATCTCGGACTCGGGATCCCGGCGCGGCCGCCCGAACAGCGCCGCGAAGCGATCGTTGGTCATCGTGAGGCCGTAATCGTAGGCGAAGTACTTCATGTCGAGCTTGAACGAGCCGTCTTCCCGGAGATCGAGCAGCTCGTCGAGGATCAGGTCGTAGTACTTCGGCTCACCGTAGGGCGCAGCGCCCATCACCTTGTACTCGGCGCTGTTGACCTTGAAGCCGAGATAGTACGTGAACGCGCTGTAGAGCAGGCCCAGCGAGTGCGGGAAGCGGATCTCGCGCAGCATCTCGATGTTGCCGCCTCGGCCGATCGCCTGCGTCGCCGTCGCCCATTCGCCGACGCCGTCCACAGTCAGGATGGCCG
>CAADGG010000095.1 GCA_900696485.1 uncultured Pseudomonadota bacterium | reverse complement strand
TCGCCTGCGTCGCCGTCGCCCATTCGCCGACGCCGTCCACAGTCAGGATGGCCGCCTCCTCGTACGGCGAGGGCAGGAAGGCGGCCGCCGCGTGGGACTGGTGGTGCTCCGCGAACAGCACCTCGCCTTGGAAGCCCAGCTCCTTCCCGATGATGCGCGGGACCCAGAGCTTCTCTTTCAGCCAGATCGGCATCGCCTTCGAGAACGACGGCAGGGACTTCGGGAACGTCGCCAGGTAGGTCAGCAGGATCCGTTCGAACTTGACGAACGGTTTGTCGTAGAACGCGACGTAGTCGACATCCTCGATGCCGATGCCGGCTTCCTGCAGACAGTACGCGACGGCGCACTTCGGCAGGCCCGGATCGTGGCGTTTGCGCGTGAAGCGCTCCTCGTGGGCCGCCGCGACGAGGTTTCCGTCGCGCAGCAGGGCTGCCGCGGAATCGTGATAGAAGCAGGAGAGGCCGAGGATGTTCACTGCGCGCGTTTCCCTCACGGCGGGGCAGACGGAAGGCTCAGAACGGTTGCTTCACGTTCTCGAGATCGTGCGGCCGGGAGTCAGCAATCTGCCAGGCGGTCCCGGCTTCTCGCAGCCGGCGCTTCGAGAGGAAGTCGTTGCCGAGGCTGCGGGCGACGAGGGAGGCCGGCCCGAACACGAGGCCGTAGATCAGGCCGAGCAGGACGAGGGTCTGGACCTCCCCGAAGCGGGCGACGACTTCGAGCCAGCCGTCGAGCAGGCGGCGTGCGAGGCCGGGGGGCTCGGTCATCGGTTCCTCTCTTCGGTGGACGCCGTCGGTCCGCGATCTCTCACCCTTGCGCCCAACCCATTTGCAGCCTCGTGAGGACAGTGGGCAGAGCCTGCCCGCAAGTGACGACTGCGCGCCGCGTGCCCGTCGAGCCGTGGCCGAAAGGGGCCGGAGAACGCGAAAGAATACCGGTCGATCGGCCGCCGACCACTCGGCCGAGGCGATCGATGAATGACCGCCCCTGGGGGAGTAGTCTCGCGCGCGATCTCCGGCGAACTCCATAACCCGGAGATTCTGATCATAGGCAGGGCGCCGGGTCTCCCGAACTGCGCCACTTCTCGGGCGCGACTCCCACCTACCTTAGCTCGGGAAGGGTAGTGACGTTCCCAAATGGAACGGGACTTCCCAAACGAAGGATCTTCTTGGACACTCCCCTTTCCCTGGGTGCTGCTCCCTACGCCGCGCGAACGCTCTCCTGCTGCTGCTCTTCCGTGCAAGCACGACCGAGGACCTCGCGCCGTGCGCCGGGCGAGATCCCGTCGGCACCCCTTCGATGTCCCCTCCCTGGCGAGAAAGAAGGCGACGCATGGCGCAGTCCTATCGAATGCTCGTGATCGATGACGACCCCGGCTTGCGGGACTACCTGGAGGCACTGGCGGCGAGCCGCGGCTATCGCGTGTTCACCGCAGCGAATGGGGAGGATGCGCTCGCATCGCTCGAGCAGACGCGACCGGATCTCGTGACGCTGGACCTGGTGCTGCCCGGCATGGACGGGCTCGAAACCCTGCGGCAGCTCCAGGATCGCCTGCCCGACGTCCCGGTGGTGATGCTGTCCGGGCACGGACAGGCGCGCAACATCGTCGAGGCCATGAAGCTGGGGGCGTCGGACTTCCTGCGCAAGCCGTTCGAGGTGGAGGAGCTGGACGTCGCGTTCCAGAAGGCGCTCGAGAAGCGCGCCTTACGCAGGGAAGTGGAGGATCTGCGCGGCCGCATCCGCTCGGAGAGCGAGCTGCTGATGCTGTGCGGTGACGATCCCAAGATGCGGGAGTGCCGGGACATCATCGAGCAGGTGGCGGACACCGACATCACCGTGCTGGTGCGCGGCGAGAGCGGCACCGGCAAGGAGCTGGTGGCGCGCGCGCTGCACCGGCTCTCCGCCCGGGCGGATCGGCCCTTCGTCAAGGTGAACTGCGCAGCGCTGCCGTCCGAACTGCTCGAGAGCGAGCTGTTCGGGTTCGAGAAGGGCGCCTTCACTGGCGCCCAGCGCCGCAAGCTCGGCAAGTTCGAGTACGCCAACCACGGGACGATCTTCTTGGACGAGATCAGCGAGATGCACCCGTCGCTCCAGGCGAAGCTGTTACAGGTACTGCAGGACGGGGAGTTCTCCCGGCTCGGTGGAGAGAACGACGTCCGGGTGGACACGAGGGTCATCGCCGCGACCAATCGCAATCTCGAGACGGCCGTGACGGACGGCAGCTTCCGCGAGGACTTGTTCTACCGGCTCAACGTGGTGACGGTCCTGCTCCCCCCGCTGCGCGACCGGAAGGACGCGATCCCGCTGCTCGTCGAGCATTTCCTCGACATGTACAACCGCCAGTACGGCAAGGATCTCGAACGGCTGTCGCCGGAGACGATCGAGGCGTTTCGCTCCCACCAGTGGCCCGGCAACGTCCGGGAGCTCGAGAACATGGTCAAAAGGATGGTCGTGCTCGGCAACGAAGCGGCTGTGCTGGAGGAGATTGCCCACAGGATGGCGGCTGCGGAGGCGGCGGACGAGGGGCATTCCGCCCTCGATCTCGAGGCGCTCGGCGTCGACCTGAGCGATGCCAGGGGCGTCGATCTCAAGGCAATTGCCAAACGTGCCGCCCAGATAGCGGAAAAGCGGGTGATCGAGAAGGTACTGGACCAGACGCGCTGGAACCGGAAGGAGGCCGCTGAGCGGCTCCAGATCAGCTACAAAGCCCTGCTTTACAAAATGAAGGACAACGGCCTCAGCCAGACGCGCTGAGCGGTCGGCGGTGGGAAGGGACGCATGACACTGAGGGGAGACGAAGGGGGGAGGCTCCGCCGGATGCGCGGCTCGTCGTGGGGCGCCGCGTCGCTTGCGCTGGGCCTGCTGATGGGGCTCGCCGGGTGTGCGCGGGAGCCGCTGCCGACGCCGCCGGTCGAGGACCAGACGTCCGCGGCGCGGGAGGACTACCGGATCGGTCCGGCCGATGTGCTGGGAATCCGCGTCTGGCGGAACCCGGAGCTCTCGATCGACGTCCCGGTTCGGCCGGACGGCAGGATCTCCGTGCCGCTGCTCGGGGACGTGGAGGCCGCCGGCACGACGACGGCCGAGCTGCGCGACGTCATCGCCGAGCAGCTCGCTGAATACATCACCGCGCCGGACGTGACGGTGATCGTCGTCGCGATCAACAGCAAGCGGGTCCATCTGGTCGGTGAGCTCGTGCGTCCCACCGCGCTCCCGCTCACGGTCGACATGCGCGTGCTCGACGCGATCTCCGCGGTCGGCGGGTTCACGCCGTTTGCGAACAAGCGCAGCATCCGGATCCTGCGCAATCAAGACGACGGATCCGTCATCGAGTACCGATTCAACTACAACGCTTTCCTGCGCGGCAACGAGCCCGGGTCGAACATCCGGCTGCAGCCGGGTGACACGATCGTGGTGCCGGACTAGGTGATGGTCACCGCGAGGCTCGTCATGGCCCTGGCGCTGTTCGTCACCGCACTGCCCGCGTCTGCGCGCGGCATGGAGCTGGTGCTCGGCTGGCGGGGAGCGACGCGCTGGGATTCGAACGTACTGCGGACATCGGAGAACGAGGAGGCCGATTTCTCGATCCTGACGGGCCCGACCTTGGAGCTCCGCAAGCCGCAAGGCGACGTGACCGGTCAGCTTCGTTGGGAAAGTCTCTGGAGAGGTTTCCTGAAGACGTCCGACGCCAACGGTTTCGAGCACTCCGGAGATCTCGCCGGGCGCTGGCAGGCCGATGCCCGCAACCTCTTCGAGATCGACAACCAGTTCTCGAGGACTGATTCCGTGACCTCGCTGCTCGACACCGCGGATGGGAACCTCACTGGAGCCGGCCGGTCGCTCGAAGCCGGGACCGACTTCATCTTGCAGAACAACGTCCGGGGTACGTTCTCGCGCCGGCTCTCACCGCTGATGACACTCGAGGCGTCAGTCGCCAACGCGCTGGTCCAGTTCGAGGACGAGGAGGACTCGGACTCCCTCTCGACCCGGGGCTTGCTGCAGATCACACGTGCATTGAACGAGCGGATGGTCGCCGGCATCGGCACCGCCTTCACGCGTCAGGACTTCGACGACACGATCTTCCAGGAGGGATCCGGCGCGTCGATTGCCGAGGTGTTCGGGATCTTCAACTACCAGATCACTCCGACGCTGCGCATGAGCCTGAGTCTCGGTCCGGCGCTGAACCAGCCCGATGACATCGATGCGATTCGACGGGTCCCCGAGGTTCCGACGCTGGGTTCGTTCCTGGTCGATGCCGCCAGTTGTCCGAACTCCGTCTTCGGGAGCGGTTGTTCGCTGGCGGTCGCACAGAACCTCGCGACCGGCGCGTTGACCAATCTCGCGATCGCGACCGGAAGCGTGCCGATCGTCGAAGCCGCCTTCCTGGACGGGGCCCCGGAGGCAGACGATGCGCTGACCCTGTTTGGCGCCTTCTCCCTGGTGAAGCGATGGGAGCGATCCAGTGCGCAGCTCCGACTCCAGCGCCGTACGAGCAGTGCCTCGGGGGATGGCACCAGTCAGGACCTGACGCTGGCGAACGTTGTTTTCAACTGGCAACCGGCACGCCGGTGGTCGCTGACCGCCATCGCCGCATGGACACTCCAGACATCGGCTTCGGAGTTCCCGATCACAGAACTCGTGGTCACGCCGGGAACGGTGTTCGTCGATAGCAACGGCCGCGTCGTCGAGGATGCGTCGCAGGCGGCCTTCCGCGCCGATGGCGCGGCGATCGCGTCGGGCGTCCGCACCGCCGGTTCGAGTGACAGCGCGTTCGAGCGGACCACCTATCAGCTTCAGTTCCGGGCCACCCGGCGGATCTCGCGGAGATTGGTGGCCAACGCCCGGACCAGTTGGCTTCGGTTGGAACAGAGCGGCGATCTACAGGTCGACACGACCCGGGACATCTACCGGCTGGACATCGGCATAAGATGGGAGTTCGACCCGATCCGGTTCTAGGAATGCGCGGGGGCTGCGCCGTTGCGCGCGCGACGACGCGAGGCTGGAGGCGTCCGGAGCCGATCGGATCGAGCGACGAGAGAACGGTTGCGAGGAGGCAACATGGAAGAGCAAGGCATTCGGCTCGACGATCTCAAGGCCGCGTTGCTGCGCCGTGGGCGTCTGATCGCAGTCGTGACGCTGGCGTGTGGGCTCCTCGGGATCTTCATCGCGTCGGTGCTGCCGAATAAGTACCAGTCCTTTGCGACGCTGCTCGTCGAGCCGCAGAGCATCTCGAAGCGACTGGTGGATGGGGGCGTCGAGGAAGAGGCGCTGATGAACCGGCTCCACTTGATGACGATGCAGATCCTGAGCCGTGCACGGCTCTCCCGTATCATCGATGAGCTCGGCTTGTATCCGGAGCTCTCGGAGGAGATGACGCGGGAGGAAGTCATTGCGCACATGCGAAGTCAGATTCGAGTGGAGCCGGTGCTGTCCGAACTGGAAACGGACGCCCGGCGCCGTGACGAGCAGCCGGTGAACACCTTCCGGCTCTTCTTCCGGCACGAGCGTGCGAGCACCGCCTCGAACGTCGCCAACCGCCTGGCGAATGATTTCATCGACGAACACATCCGGGACCGGGTGAAGGCCTCGAGCGACACCGCCGAGTTCATCGAAGCCGAGCAGGCGAGGATGGCCGTGCGGCTGCGTGAGGTCGACGCGCAGATTGCCAGGATCAAGGCGGAGAACTCCGGAAGCCTCCCGGAGAACCGGATGGCGAACGAGAATCAGTTGCAGCGCACGGTGGACGCGCTGCGGGATGCCCAGCGCCGCTATTCCGAGGCGAAAGGCGACGAGGACTTCTACCGCCAGCAGGCCGTCGTGGTGCGCTCATCCGAGGGACGGCGCGGCGATGTGATCGGGCGTGCGATCAGTCCCGCCGTGCGGGTCCAGGAGCTCGAGATCCGGCTCGGCGAGCTGCGGGCGCGGGGTCTCACGGACCGGCACCCGGATGTCGTGATGACGCTGGCAGAGATCGAAGACCTGCAAGCGCGGATCGCGAATCCGGAGGAAGGCGGCATGTCCGCTTCGACGGCCGAACAGGAAGCGGTCTCGCTGTCGCAGCGGGCGGCGCTGCGCGCTGAAGCAGAGCGTTCTGAAGTCGAACGCCTCGAGGCGCAGCGGGTCGAGATCGAAGCGCGGCTGGCGGCCTCGGCGGGCGTGGCCGAACAGCTCGACGTGCTGAACCGGGAATACCAGGCGCTCTCCCAGAGCTTCCAGGACTACAGCAACAAGCGGGTGGAGGCGAGCGTCGCCGCGAACATGGAGCGGCGGCAGAAGGGCGAGCAGTTCCGCGTTCTCGAGCCGGCCTTCCCGGCGCCGGACCCTTACTCGCCGAATCGCCCGTTGATCGCGATCCTCGGCGTGTTCCTCGGCATCGCGATCGGCGGCGGCCTGGGGCTGCTGTTCGAGGCGTCCGACTCGTCGTTCCACAATGCCCGGACGCTGCAGGAAGGGCTGCGGATTCCGGTGCTGGCGGCGATCCCCGGGATCCTGCTGGAAGCCGACCGGCGCGCGCACCGGCGGCGTCTACTCCGGGAGGTTTTTGCGGCCGCCGCCGTGACGGGGGTCGTGCTGATCGTGTCGCTCGGAAGTTATGTGTACGTGAATCGTCCGGGGCTCTTCGCTGGAGACGCGGAGGCCCCGATCGAGCAACCGGCGGCGCCGGCCGAGCCGACCAGCCTGCCGCCTGCCGAGGCGGTGGGCGGCGACGGGCCGGCCGCACCGGCCGGCGGCTGAGCCCCAGCGGAGCGTTCGACCCATGTACGCCGAGCACTACGGCCTGATCCGTCAACCGTTCGAGATGACGCCCGATCCGGCTTTCCTGTATCTCGGGGAGGCCCATCAGGAAGGGCTGGCGACGCTCGTGTACGGGGTCCGCGCGCGCAAGGGCTTCGTGATGCTGACGGGGGAGGTCGGCACCGGCAAGACGACGCTGCTGCATGCGTTGCTGGCGCAGCTCGATCCGAGCACGGCGTCGGCGTTCCTGTTCAATCCGCGGCTCGAGCCGCTGGATTTCTTTCGCGTGCTGTTCGATGAGCTCGGGATCGAGACGGTGTGCCACAGCAAGGGCGACTATCTGATCGCGCTGAACCAGTATCTGATCGAGCGGCTGCGCCAGGGCCTCTCGACGCTGCTGATCGTCGACGAGGCGCAGAACCTGTCCGCGGAGATGCTGGAAGAGATCCGGTTGCTGTCGAACCTCGAAACGCCGACGTCGAAGCTGTTGCAGATCATGCTGGTGGGGCAGCCGGAACTCGAGGAGATGCTGAAGCGGCCGGAGCTGCGCCAGCTCCGGCAGCGGATCGTGCTGCGCTTCCGGTTGCGGCCGTTCGCGCTGCGGGAGACGGCCGGTTACATCGAGGAGCGGCTGCGATTGGCCGGATACACCGGGAAGGGGCTGTTTCGGCGCTCGGCGATCTACCGTCTCCAGGACGTCAGCGGGGGGATCCCGCGGCTCATCAACATCGTCTGTGACGGCGCGCTGCTGGCCGGATTCTCGCGGGATCTCGACGCGCTCGACGGCGGCATCATCGACGAGGTGGCGCGGGATCTCGGTTTGATCGAAGAGACGGCAGCGGCCGTCCCGTCGTCCGGCTCGCCGCCGGTCCGGCGGGCTGGCTGGCGCGGACGACTGCGCAACATCTTCCGCTGAGAAGGCGGCAGGAGAACAAGGTCCATGGGGAAGGTCTACGACGCACTCCGGCGAGCCGAGTCGCAACGCAGTGAGCGCCGGGCGCCGCCGGCGGGATTTCCGACGCCGATGGAGCCGCTGGCTGCGCCGCCCGGTCCGGCCGCGGACGATCATCGCGCCGGCCAGCCGGCCCGTGAGCAGCGCGGCCGCTTCGCGCGGCTGCTGCGCACGCTGCGCCGGGATCCCGCGGAGACGACACGGGACGATGCCGGCGCCATCAACAAGCGCCGGATCGCGCTGCTGCAGCCGGATTCCTTCGTGGCCGAGCAGTTCCGCACGCTGCGCGCGCGGCTCGACTCGCTGGCGGCCGAGCGGCCGATCCGGACGATCGCGATCACCAGTGCGCTGCCGGGAGAAGGGAAGACGACGGCGTCGATCAACCTCGCGCTGGTGAGCGCGATGGCGGTGGGCCGTCGCGTGCTACTGGTGGATTGTGATCTGCGCCGGCCGAAGGTCCATAGCGCCCTGGGTCTGCGGCCCGAGCTGGGGCTCGCGGAGGTGCTGATGGATCAGGCGACGGCGGAGCGGGCGATCTGCAAGGTGGAGGGATCCGCGCTCGAGGTGCTGCCGGTGCGCGGGACGCCGTCCAATCCGGCCGAGCTGCTGGCGTCCCCCCGCATGCGGTCGCTGGTGGAGGAGCTTGCGCGCGGCTACGACCAGGTGATCTTCGATACGCCGCCGACGCTGTCGTTGCCGGACGCGAAGGTGGTGAGCGAGCTGGTGGACGGCGTGGTCCTGGTGGTCCGCGCGGACCAGACCCCGGAAGACGACGTGCAGGCGACGCTCGACGTGCTCGACCGGCGCCGGCTGCTCGGCGTGGTGCTGAACGGCGCCGAGACCGATACGCAGCGCTACGGCTACTGATCGGGTCGCGTCGGACCGCGCCGGGCCAGATCGAAGCGGGCGAAGTCGAAGCGGACGGGAGCGGAGCGCGGGAACGGGGGACGGGTTGACGTTGGCGAGTCTCGGGATCCCGCTTCTGGTGGCGCTCGTCGTGAGCGCCGCGGCGACGCCGATCGTCTCGCGCGTGGCGCAGGCGTTCGACATCGTCGACAAGCCGGATCCGCGCAGGGTGAACCGCCGCCACAACATCCCGCTACTCGGCGGGATCGCCGTGGCGCTCGGGTTCTTCGTGGGGCTGGCGGTGGCATTGCTGCTGGCCGGGCAGGAGCTGCCGTTCCGCAATCACATCGAGGGCCAGATCCTCGGCAGCCTGATCCTGCTGACGCTCGGCGTGGTGGACGACCGCTGGGTGCTGACGGCGCGCTCGAAGCTGGTGGTGCAGCTCGCCGCCGCCGCGGTGGCGATCAGCTACGGCTTCCGCATCGAGCACTTCACCGATCCGGTGACGATGTCCATGTGGACGCTGCCGCTGCCGGTCATGTGGGTCGTCTCGCTGCTGTGGATCGTCGGGATCACGAACTCGCTGAACCTGATGGATGGCCTCGACGGCCTCGCGACGGGGCTCGGCGTCATCATCGGGGTCACGCTGACGTACATCGGCTGGCAGGCGAACGAGCTGGTCGGCGTCTTCACCGGGCTCGCCTTCGTCGGCGCGCTGCTCGGATTCCTGCCGTACAACTTCCCGCCGGCGCGGATCTTCCTCGGCGATACCGGCGCGCTGTTCATCGGCTTCAATCTCGCGTTGCTGGCGCTCGAGGGCTACCGCAAGGTGTCGCTGCTGACGTTCGTCGTGCCGCTGCTGGCGCTGGCCGTGCCGCTGCTCGATACGGCGCTGTCGATCTATCGCCGGATCCGCCGGCGCGCGTCGATCCTCTCGCCCGACCGCCAGCACATGCACCATCGGCTGCTCGAGTCCGAGGGCTCGCACCGCTCGGCCGTGCTGTCGATCTGGTTCCTGACGGCCTGCTTCTGCGTGATCGCCGTCTCGTTCACCAACCTCGAGGGCTGGGCGGCGCTGGTGTTCCTGGCGTTGGTGGTGGTGCTGACGATGCGGCTGCTGCGCAACCTCGGGTTCTTCGAGGTCGGTCCGACGCCGGTCGCTTCTCCGCCGGCGGACGACCCGCCGCGATGAGCCGCCCGGAGCGGATCCTCGTCACCGGGGCGGCCGGCTTCGTCGGCTCGACGCTGGTGGAACGGCTGCTCGCCGACGGGCGTACGGTGGTGGGCCTCGACAACTTCGACCCGTTCTACCCGGAGGCGCTGAAGCGCGAGAACCTCGTGGCGGCGTCGGGTTCGTCTCGCTTCCGGCTGGAGACCGGCGACATCCGCGATTCCGCGGCAGTGGCGCGCGCGCTCGACGGGGTCGATGCCGTCGTGCACCTGGCGGCGCTCGCCGGCGTCCGGCCGAGCCTCGAGCGACCGGCCGAGTACGCGGACGTGAACGTGCGTGGCACCGCGGTGGTGGCCGAGGCGATGGTGCGGGCCCGGATCGGGCGGCTGGTCTTTGCGTCGTCGTCGTCGGTCTACGGCGAGCGCGAACAGGCGAGCGGCCCGTTTCGGGAGCGGGATCCGGTGGAGCGCCCGGTCTCGCCGTACGCCGCGACCAAGCGCGCCGGCGAGCTGCTGCTGCACAGCTTCCACCACGCCGAAGGGCTGGCCGTTACGTGCGCGCGCATCTTCACCGCCTACGGTCCGCGCCAGCGTCCGGATCTGGCGATCCGCAAGTTCGCCGAGCGGATGCGGGCCGGACAGACGATCCCGGTCTACGGCGACGGGACGGCGACGCGAGACTTCACGTACGTCGAGGATCTGGTGGACGGGCTGGTGCGGGCGCTCGATGCGGGTCTCGGCTTTGCGATCCTGAACTTCGGCGCCGGCCGGACCGTCAAGCTGCTGGACGTGATCGCCGAGCTCGAGCGCGCGCTCGGCGTGCCGGCCCGGATCGAGTGGCTGCCGCGTCAGATGGGCGACGTGTCCCGGACCTGGGCGGACACGTCGGCGTCGGCCGAGGCGCTCGGTTGGGTGCCGAAGGTGGCGCTGGAGGAAGGGGTGTCGCGCTTCTGTGCGTGGCTCGCGGGGAGACGAGATTGAGCATGAATGCACGACGCGCGCTGGTGACGGGGGGAGCCGGCTTCATCGGCAGCCACCTGGTCGATGGACTGCTCGCCGCGGGCTGGCAGGTCCGGGTGCTGGACGATTTCTCGAGCGGACGGGAGCAGAATCTCGCGGCGTCGCGAGAGCGGATCGAGTTGCGGCGTGGGGATCTGGCGGATCCCGAGACCGCCGCGCGCGCCGTGGTCGGCGTGGACGTGGTGTTCCACCAGGGCGCGATCCCGTCGGTGCCGCGCAGCGTGGAACAGCCGGTCGAGACCAATCGCGCCAACGTGACCGGCACGCTGACGATGCTGGAAGCCGCGCGGCAGGCCGGTGTGCGCCGGCTGGTGTACGCGGCGTCGTCGTCCGCGTACGGCGATACGGAGGTGTTGCCGAAGGTCGAGTCGATGCCGGCGACGCCCCGCTCTCCGTACGCGCTGCAGAAGTACGCCGGCGAGGTGTACTGCAAGCTCTACGACGAGCTCTACGGGCTCGAGACGGTGGCGCTGCGCTACTTCAACATCTTCGGGCCGCGCCAGGATCCGAAGAGCGAGTATGCGGCGGTGGTGCCGCGCTTTGCGACGGCGTGCTTGCGCGGCGAGCCGGCGACGATCCACGGCGACGGCGAACAGTCGCGGGACTTCACGTTCGTGGCCGATGCCGTGGCGGCGAACCTCGCGGCAGCCGACGCGCCGAAGGCATCGGGACACGTGATGAACGTGGCCGGCGGGCGCCGCATCACGCTGAACGAGCTGCTCGCGGCGCTGCAGCGCATCGTCGGAAGCCAGGTGGCGCCGATCCACGGGCCGCCGCGCGCGGGCGACGTCCGCCACAGCCTGGCGGACCTCGGGCGCGCGCGCGAGCTGCTCGGTTGGCAGCCGGTGGTGTCGCTCGAGGACGGACTGCGGCGGACCGTCGAGAGCCTGCGAGCGTGAGCCGCCGCGCGTTCCTGATTGCCCTGCTGTGACGTCCTGACGGAGAAACCGCGATGAACGTTTGCATGATCGGCGCCGGCTATGTCGGGCTCGTCTCCGGCGCGTGCTTCGCCGAGTTCGGCGTGCGGGTGGTGTGCGCGGACAAGGACGAGAGCAGGATCGCCATGCTCGAGCGCGGGGAGATCCCGATCTACGAGCCGGGTCTCGCCGCGATCGTACAGCGCAACCTGCGGGAGGGGCGGCTGTCGTTCACCAGCGATACCGCGAGCGCCGTCGGCCAGGCGTTGGTGGTGTTCATCGCGGTGCAGACCCCGAACGGCCACGACGGCAGCACGGATCTCGGCGCCGTCGAGGCGGTGGCGCGCGAGATCGGCCGCACGATGGACGGCTACAAGGTGGTGGTGACCAAGAGCACCGTGCCGGTCGGGACGTCGTACCGGGTGCGGGCGTGGATCGAGGAAGAGCTGGCGTCGCGCGGGGCCAGCCACCGCTTCAGCGTGGCGTCGAATCCGGAGTTCCTGCGCGAGGGCGCCGCGATCGCGGACTTCATGCGTCCGGACCGCGTGGTGATCGGCGCGGACGACGACGAGGCGATCGCGATCCTGCGCGATCTGTATCGGCCGCTGTACCTGATCGAGACGCCGTTCGTCATCACCAACATCCCGACGTCGGAGCTGACCAAGTACGCGGCCAACGCGTTCCTCGCCACCAAGATCTCGTTCATCAACGAGATGGCGAACTACTGCGAGAAGGTGGGCGGCGACGTCCACGCGATCGCGCGCGGAATCGGTCTCGACAAGCGCATCGGCTCGAAGTTCCTGCATCCCGGCCCCGGCTACGGCGGCTCGTGCTTTCCCAAGGACACGCGCTCGGCCGCGCACTTCGCCCGCCAGGCCGGCGAGGGCTTCGAGATCATCGAGGCGGCGATCCGCGTGAACGAGCGCCAGCGTCTGCGCATGGTGGAGAAGATCGAGCGTGCGCTCGGCGGTGACGTCACGGGTCGCACGCTCGCCGTGCTCGGGCTCTCCTTCAAGCCGGAGACCGACGACATGCGCGATGCGCCGTCGATCGAGATCCTGGGCGCGTTGCAGCAGCGGGGCGCGCGCGTGCGCGCGTTCGATCCGGCCGCGATGGCCAACGCCGAGCGCGTGATCCCGGGCCTCGAGCTGTGCAAGAACGAGTACGAGACCTGCGAGAATGCCGATGCGCTGGTGCTGCTGACCGAGTGGAACCAGTTCCGGATGCTCGATCTGGCGCGCATCCGCTCGCTGCTGCGCGAGCCGGTGCTGGTGGATCTGCGCAACGTCTACGAGCCGGAACAGATGCGCCGCGCGGGGTTCCGCTACGAGAGCGTCGGACGGAGCTGAGCGCCGGAGGATTCGTTGGACCTGCACGCGGTGGTGATGGCCGGAGGCTCGGGCGAGCGGCTGTGGCCGCAGTCCCGCCGGCGCCGGCCGAAGCCGCTGCTGCCGGTGGCCGGCGGCGCGACGCTGCTCGCGGCGACGCTGGCGCGCGCCGCGCAGATGACGGCGCCGGATCGGATCTGGATCGTGTGTACGGCGGACCATGCCGCGGCGATACGCGCAGCGTCCGGGCTGCCGCACGGGCGCGTGCTGGTGGAGCCGCGCGCGCGCAACACGGCCATGGCGGTCGGCTACGCGGCGGCTCACATTGCCCGGCGCTTCCCGGACGCCGTGCTGGCGATGCTGCCGGCCGACCACATGATCCCGGATGGCCGCGCGTTCGCGAAGGCGATGCGCCGGGCGGCCCGTGCGGCCGAACACGCCGATGTGTTGGTGACGCTCGGCGTGGCGCCGACGCGCGCGGAGACCGGCTACGGCTACCTCCACGTCGGGGAGCCGGTGACCGGCCGGCACGCGGCGGGTCTGCATCGGCTGCGCGGCTTCGCCGAGAAGCCGAGCGCGGCGCGTGCGCGCCGCTACGTCGCCGACGGCGGCTGGCTGTGGAACGCCGGCATCTTCGCGTGGCGCGCCGCGACGATCCTCGACGAGATCGAGCGCTACGAGCCGGCGCTCGGCCGGGCCCTGGCGCCGCTGCGACATCCGCGCCGGCACCGGACGGGCGGTTCTGGCGCCGCGGCCTCCGGCGGCTCTGGCGCCGCGGCCCGCGCGCGGGTCGAACGCGCGTACCGGCGTGCGCCGTCGCTGCCGATCGATGTCGCGGTGCTCGAGCGCAGCGATCGCGTGTGGACGCTGCCGATCTACTTCCACTGGAACGATCTCGGGAGCTGGGCGTCGCTGGCCCAGGAACTCGGCGTCCGCGCGAACACCTCACGCGTCGTGGCCGGCGATGCGTGGCTCGAAGCCGCCCCCGGCAACCTCGTGTGGGGCGCGAAGCGGCCGATCGCGCTGGTCGGCGTCGAGGGTCTCGCCGTCATCGATACCGGCGACGCGCTGCTGGTCACCCGCCTCGACCGCAGCGAGGAAGTCCGCCGCCTCGTCGCCCGCCTCCGCGAAGCCCGCCGCACCGACCTGCTCTGACGTCAAGAAAGGGGTCGGGTTGGATTCGTCAACTTTTCCCCGGAGGGGAAAAGTTGACGAATCCAACCCGACCCCTTTCTTGACGGCTCAGGGTGGCGGGAGGGGGGTCCGATGAGGCCAGCGTGCCTGTGCGGGATTCGCTCTATGCCGGCTGGTTGGTGGGGTCGATTCGCTCCGGGCTCGTCGCGATCGACGAGACGGGGGCGCTCGCCGCGCTGAACGACGCGGCCCATCGACTGCTCGGCTGCGCCGGAAGCGGAGCCGACGCGGTGATCGGGCAGGATTGCCGGGCGGCGCTGGCGAGCCAGCCGGCGCTGCTCGAGCGGCTGCTGCAGACGCTCGATGGCCACGAGGCGCCCGGGCGCGCCGAACTCTCGCTGGTCGGGCGCGGCGACCGTCCCGGCCCGACGATCGGCTACACGGCGGCCGCGGTCCGCGATGACGAGGGCGTCGTGCGCGGCGCCGTGTTGCAATTCCGCGACCTCACGCCGTACGAGCGCACGGCCGAGCAGGACCGGCTGCGCGACCGGCTGGCTGCGCTCGGCGAGATGGCGGCCGGCCTCGCGCACGAGATCCGCAACCCGCTGGCCGGCATGGAGATCCTGACCGGGCTGTTGCGCCGGCGCCTCGGCGAACGCCCCGAAGAGCTGGCGCTGGTGAACGAGCTCAGCGCCGAGATCCGGCGGGCGGCGCAGACCGTGACCGAGAGCCTCGAGTTCGTGCGGCCGGTGGCGCTGCGCTGCGATCTCGTCGATCCGATCGAACTGCTCGAGGAGTCGTTCGCCAAGGCGCGCGCGCGGGTGCCGTTTTCCGGCGACGTGGAGCGCGACTACGCGGAGTCCCTGCCGGCGCTGTACGCCGACGGCGAGCGCCTCGAATGCGTGCTGACGAACCTGATCGTGAACGCGATGGAGGCGATGGAGGAGGCCGGATCGACGCGGCGCTGGCTGCGGCTCGGCGTCGGCGTCGAGCGCGGCGAGGACCTCGATGCCGGCGCCGAGCGCGATCCGGAGCTGGTGTTCAGCGTGGCCGATGCGGGGCCCGGCATCTCCGACGATCTGCGCGAGCGCGTGTTCTACCCGTTCTTCACGACCAAGGAGGCGGGGACCGGCGTCGGTCTCGCGCAAGCGCAGAAGATCATCGCCGGACACGGCGGCCGCCTCGAGCTCACCGCCGACGCCGGCGGCGGCGCCCTGTTCCGGGTGCGCCTGCCGCTGTCCGCCGGCGAGAGCGCCGCGCACGATCTGCAAGCGAACCAGAGGGGAGCGGCATGACGGAAGCCAGTCCGGAGCTCGACATCGTCCGATCCGCCCGCCTGCTGGTCGTCGAGGACAACGACACGTTGCGCCGCGGCATCGCGCGCGCGCTGGCCGACGACTTCGGCAGTGTCGACGAGGAGGCCACCGGATCCGGCGCGCTGGCGCGCTTCGGCGATCCGACGCAGCCGGCCTACGACGTCATCGTCACCGATCTGCGCCTGCCCGGCGCCACCGGCCTCGACGTGTTGTCGGCGGCGCGCCAGCGCGAGGAGCGCACCGCGGTGATCCTGATGACGGCGTACGGCACCATCGACACCGCCGTCGAGGCGATGAAGCGCGGCGCCTTCGACTTCGTGCAAAAGCCGTTCGAGCTCGAGCAGCTCGAGGTGCGGGTGGCGAAAGCGCTCGAGCACGGCAGCCTGATCCGCGAGGTGCGCCGGCTGCGCGAAGAGCGCGCCGCCCGCTTCGGCGCCGAGCAGATCATCGGCTCCAGCGCGGCGCTCGAGGCGGCGCTGACGATGGCGAGGAAGGTCGCGCCGTCGCGTTCGACGGTGCTGGTGACCGGCGAGACCGGCACCGGCAAGGAACTCGTGGCGGGCCGGATCCACGGGCTCTCGCCGCGCGCCGACGGGCCGTTCATCAAGGTGAACTGCGCGGCGTTGCCGGAGACGCTGCTCGAGTCCGAGCTGTTCGGGCACGAGCGCGGCGCCTTCACCGGCGCCGACCGCACCCGCATCGGCCGCTTCGAGCAGGCGCACGGCGGCACGCTGTTCCTCGACGAGGTCGGCGACATGGCGGCTGCCACGCAGTCCAAGCTGCTGCGCGTGCTGCAGGACCGCGAGTTCTTCCGGCTCGGTGGCAACAAGGCGATTCGCGCCGACGTCCGCATCGTCGCCGCCACCAATCAGGATCTCGAGCAGGAGATCCAGGCCGGGCGCTTTCGGGAGGATCTGTTCTTCCGGCTGAACGTGATCCGGATCCAGATGCCGCCGCTGCGCGAGCGGCCGGAGGACACCGAGCTGCTGGCGCGGCACTTCGCCGTCGAGTTCGCCGACGAGCTCGGGCGCCCGACCCGTGCGCTGTCCGAGGGCGCCCTCGCGCGGCTGCGCGCGCACCGCTGGCCCGGCAACGTCCGCGAGCTGCGCAACGTGCTCGAGCGCGCACTGCTGCTGGCCGACGGCGAGTGCATCGAGGCCGACGACATCGACCTGCCGGAGCCGCCGGTGGCGGCCGGCGCCGCGCTGCACTTCGACCTGCCGGCCGAGGGGCTTTCGCTGCGCGCGGTGGAACGCGACCTGGTGCTGGCGGCGCTGCGCAAATCCGGCTTCGTCCAGAAGGACGCGGCGGCGCTGCTCGGGGTGAGCCGCCGCAAGCTCAACTACATGATCCAGCGCATGGGCATCACGCACCCGTCCTGGCGCCGCAACCGGGCCGAGCCGGACGCCGGACTCGGAGGGGGGCTCTGGGGCGCCGAGTCGGGAAGCTTCGAGGACGACGAGGCCCAGGACGTTGAAGAGGACGCCCCCATCGGATAAGTAGGCAGGCTGCCCGAGGCTCTCTCGCGGCACTCACGGGGGCGCCATGATCTGTGCCGATCGCCGATTCGTCCGCCTGCGTCCGCTGACGCGCGGCCTTCTCTGTCTCGCGCTGCTGTCGTGCGCCGGCGCTCTCACGGCGTGCCAGGACGACGCCACCCGGCTCGCCGAGCACCTGGCCCGGGCCGAGAAGCAGCTCGAGGGCGGCCAGCCGAACGAGGCCATCATCGAGTACAAGAACGCGCTGCAGATCGCGCCGAACGACGCCGAGGCCCACTTCGGCCTGGCCAAGGCGTACCTGGCGACGCGCGACGTCGGAAAGGCGTACTGGGAGCTGCAGGAGACCGTCCGGATCGATCCGGAGAACCTCGACGCGCGGCTCGCGTTCGCGCAGTTCCTGCTGCTCGGCTCCGAGGACGAGTTCACGCAGGCGCTCGAGCAGACCGCTGCGATCCTCGAGCGCGAACCGGACAAGTGGGAGGCCTACCTGCTTCGGGCCCGTGCGCTCGAGAACCTGAAGCGGATCGACGAAGCCCAGGCCGACTACGAGAAGGCCGTCGAACTGGTGCCGGACAATGCCGACGTGTTGCGCACGCTGGCGGCGTTCCTCGCGCGCAAGGGCGATCATGCCGCCGCCGAGTCGTTGTTCCGGAAGCTCGTCGAGATGGATCCGAGCGCGCAGTCCTGGTTCCAGCTCGCCGGCTTCCTCAGCCTCGATCGCGATCGCGACGCAGCCGCGCTGGCCGCGTTCCGCACCGGTCTCGAGCTCGCGGAAGGCGACGCGCTCGTCGACGCCTACCAGCGCCTCGCGAGCTTCTACTACCAGCGCGAGCGCTACGACGAATCCGAGAAGACGTTGCAAGAGGGCATCGACGCAAGCGACCGCAACATCGAGATGATCTACGCGCTGGCCCGCTTCTACCACTCGCGGGGCGATCCGCAGCGCGCCGACCAGATGATCGAGGAGGCGACCGAGGCGCGGCCGGACGAGGTCGCGCCGCTGCTGATCCTCTCGGCGTATCGCGGCCGCAACGGCGACATCGACGGCGCGCTGGAGGCCGCCGAGCGAGCCCTCGCGCTCGATCCGGCGCACGTGCCGGCGCGGCTGCGCAAGGCGGAGCTGTTGATCGATCGAGGCGTCAAGCAGGGCGAGCGCGAGCTGCTCGTGCAGGGCCGCGCGATCGTGGCGGAGGTGCTGGCCGAGGACGCCGGTTCCGCAGAAGGGAACTTCGTCGCCGCCAAGCTGGATCTGGCCGAAGGCAAGCCGGCCGAGGCCGTCGTGGCGCTGCGCCGCGCGCTCGATACCCGCGGCGACTGGGCGCAGGCGCACTTCCTGCTGGCGACGGCGTTGCTGGTGCAAGGCGAGCGCCAACAGGCGCGGGCGGAGGCGTTGCGGGCGATCCAGATCGATGCGGAATTCCTCGAAGCGCGGCGGCTGCTCGCGCGCATCCACGCGGCGCTCGGCGAGAATGATCTGGCGATCGAGGAGGCGCGCCGGATCCTGCGCCAGCGGCCGGGCGATCGGGACATCCGCGTGCTGCTCGCGCAGAACCTCGTGAACCAGGGCAAGGCTGAGGAGGCGCGCGTAGAGCTCGAGGCGATTCCGCTGAGCGAGCGGAGCGCGGAGGTGCACTTCGCCCTCGGGCGGATCGCGATGCTGCAGGGCAAGGCGGACATCGCGCGCGAGAAGCTGCTCGCGGCCCTCGACGAGCGGCCGAACCATGCCGAGATCCTCGAGTCGATGCTGCGGCTCGATGCCGCCACGGGTCGCATCGGCGAGTCGCTCGAGCGATTGCGCAAGGCGCAACAGGCCGAGCCGGACGACAGTGCGTTGGTGCGGCTCGAAGGCATCGCGCTGGTGGTGGCCGGCGAGGGGTCGCAGGCCGAGACCCGGCTGCGGCACGCGATCGAGATGAACCCGAACGACCTGGCCGCCTACCAGGCGCTGGCGCGCTATCTGCTCGGCTCCGGTCGCCGCGCCGAGAGCGTCACGACCTACGAGCAGGCGGTCGCCTCGCGACCGGACTCGGCGCCGCTGCACTTCACGCTCGGCACGCTCTACGAAGCGGAGAACCGGCGGGAGGACGCGATCACGCAGTACGAAGAGGCGATCCGGATCGACTCGACGCTCGCCGTCGCGAAGAACAATCTCGCCTACCTGCTCGCGGAACAGGGCGACCAACTCGACCGGGCGCTCGAGCTGGCGCAGCAGGCGAAGGCGGAGATGCCGGACAGCCCGAACGCCGCCGACACGCTCGGCTGGGTGCTGCTGAAGAAGGGCATCCCGGAAGCGGCGATCGGGTACCTGAAGGAAGCCGAAGGAAGCTTCCCCCCCGATCACGGAGACCTCGGCTGGATCCGCTACCACCTGGCGATGGCCTACGAGGCGAGCGGGCAGCCGGAGCAGGCCCGCGCGGTGCTGGAGAAGGCGTTCGCCGGGTTCGAGGAGCAGAAGGCGACGGCGCGGGCGCGCGGCTTCGAGGGCGAGATCCCGGATCCGAGCTGGGTGAAGGACGCGCGCGTGCTGCTCGATCGACTTCCTGCGGGGGCGGCACCCCCTCCGGCCTGACCCGCAGGTCCGGCGGCTCCGCGGCTGGCCGCGGAGCCGCCGGGCCGGCGAGCGATCCGGGGCTTCAGCCGCCCGGTTCTGCCGCCGATACGCCTTGTGGGCCGACCTTCTCATCGGTGGGCCCCGGCTTGCCGATCTCCGGCGAGCCTCGGGAGGGATGTCGATGCGGATCGTGAGTCTGCTCGTTTGGGGCGCCGTCTCGCTGGCGATGGCGGGAACCGTTGCGGCTGAGGAGATGGCCTCGGCCGGCGCGAACCCGCGCGCGGCCGAAGCGCCGTCGCTCGGGCCGGTGGGCTACGACGCGGCTGGCGAGCGCGGCCGCGTTCACACCGTGGTCCCCGGCGACACGCTGTGGGATCTCTCGGACGCCTATCTCGGCACGCCGTGGGTCTGGCCGTCGCTCTGGCAGGACAATCCCGACGTGCCGAACCCGCACCAGATCTTTCCGGGCAACAAGATCTGGATCAGCGCGACGTCGATGCGCCGCGTGACCGACGCGGAGGCCGCGCAGCTACTCGCGGGCCAGGGTGAGATGCCGGCATCGGTCGAAGATGCCGGCATGACGCCGCTCGAAACTTTCGTCGTCCCGACGATCGACGCGGTCGGCTTCATCAGCTCCCATCAGCTTGCCGCGTCCGGCTCGATCCTCGGCAGCCCGCGCGCCGAGACCTGGTATGGCGCCGAAATGCCGGTGTATCTGAGCCTCGGCGAGGGCCAGGTGGAGAAGGGCGATCGCTTCACCGTCGTGCGGACCTCGGAACCGGTCCGCGATCCGACCACGCGGCGCATGCTCGGCATGCACGTCGAGCGGCTCGGCTGGGTGGAGGTGACGAAGGTCCACTCCGAGAGCGCCGAGGCCGTGATCCGCTCGTCCGTCCGGGAGATGCGCGAGGGGGATCGCATCCTGCCGCGGACGGAGCCGGCCCAGGAAGTGGCCGTGCAGCCGACCTCCGTCCCGGTCGAGGGGCAGGTCGCGTTCCTCGGCAACTCCCGGACCATCAACGCCGGACAGGATCTGGTGTTCCTGAACCGGGGCAGCGAGGACGGGCTCTCGATCGGCAGTCCGCTCGAGGTGTTCCGTCCCGGCGGTGAAGCCCGGGATGTCGAGACCGGCCTGCGGCGCCTGCTGCCGGACGAGGTGCTGGCGGAGCTGGTCGTGGTCTCGGCGGAGCCCGACACCGCCGTCGCGGTGGTGATGCACGCGAGCGAAGAGATCTCGCGCGGACAACCGTTCCGGGCCGCCGCGCGGCGCTGATCGCCAACCGGCGGCCACCGTTGCCGCGCTCTCGGCCTCTGGCATCCTGACCGCACTCCCGGTCCCGGGAGAGCCGCGTGCCGGAGGCGGAGGCGTGCGACGGCGTTCTCGATCCGCGGGAGCTCGCGGCGCCGGACTTGCTGCGTGCCGAGCCGGGCGCCGAGCTGCGTGCCGAGCTCCGTGCCGAGGGCTCGGCGGGCGCCGAGCGCCGGGCGCTCGTGCACGCGTGGCTGGCGCTGCAAGCCTGGGGCGCGCTGCGCCCGGTCACGGCACGTGCCGCGCTCGCGGCGACGCGGGGGGGAGATCCCGTCGCCGCCCTGCGCGAGCTTGCTCGGAAAGCGCCGGAGGCGCAGCTCGATGCCGCGCGTTTCGCGGTTTCGCTCCGGCGGCTCGTCGCGATCGGGGCGCGGCTGGTGCCGTTCGGGGCTCGCGCCTATCCGGCGTCGGTCGCGACGCTCGCGGATGCGCCGCTGCTGCTTGCGGTGCGCGGCGAGCCGGCGCGGCTCGCCGGCGCCCACGTCGCGATCGTCGGGTCACGGCGTCCGACGCCTTACGGTGTGAGCGTTGCGCGCCGGCTCGCGCGCGAGCTCGCGGGCCTCGGCTTCGGCATCGTGTCCGGTCTGGCGCTCGGGATCGATGCGGCCGCGCACCATGGCGCGCTCGAGGCCGGCGGGGTCACGATCGGCGTCCTCGGCTGCGGTCCGGATCTCGTCTACCCGCGCGAGCATCAGGCGCTCGCGGCGGAGATCGCGGCGTCCGGCGTGGTCCTGAGCGAGTTGCCGCCCGGCGCCGCCCCGCTCAAGTACCACTTCCCGCTGCGCAACCGCTTGATCAGCGGGCTCTCGCAGGCCGTCCTCGTCGTCGAGGCCAAGGCGCGCAGCGGTTCGCTGATCACCGCGGAGCACGCCGCCGAGCAGGGCCGCGAGGTGTTGGCGGTTCCGGGGCCGATCGATGCGTCCACCAGCGAGGGGCCGAATCTGTTGTTGCGCCACGGCGCCACGCCGGTCCTCGATGCCAGCGACGTGCTGCGCGCGCTCGGCCGGACCGACGAGGCGGAAGCCTGGCTGCGGCGCCGAAGCCGCGGAGCTGAGACCCTCGTCGCGTTGCCGCCCGATGCGCGAGCCGTCGTGACGGCGTTGCGTCGCGCTCCGGTGACGCGTGACGAGCTGGCCGCGCAGCT
Organism: uncultured Pseudomonadota bacterium; assembly: GCA_900696485.1. Lineage (GTDB taxonomy): Bacteria > Myxococcota_A > UBA9160 > UBA9160 > PR03 > CAADGG01. Next base: position 33,721 of record CAADGG010000095.1, on the reverse strand, counting down.
CGGCCTCACGGCGTCGCAGTTGACGGCGCCGCTGTTGGCGCTCGAACTCGAGGGTCTGATCGCGGAGGATCGCGCGGGGCGGCTGCGGATCGTCGCGCGCTGAGCCGGTGGCCGGCCGCGCTGCGCGTGCGGACACGGGGGATCCTCCCGGGCCGTCGATTCCTTCTCGACCCTCGAGCGCTATTCTGCGCGCCTCATGGCCATTTCCTCTCGAGAGCAGGCCGCGCGGCTCGTGATCGTCGGCGCGGGCCTCGCCGGCTGCGAGGCCGCCTGGCACGCCGCGCAGCGCGGCTTGTCCGTGCGCCTGTACGAGATGCGCCCGGCGCACGCCTCGCCGGCGCACACGACGGCGGACCTCGCCGAGCTGGTGTGCAGCAACTCGCTGCGCTCGGCGCAGCTCGGCAACGCGGTCGGGTTGCTGAAGGAGGAGATGCGCCGGCTCGGCTCGCTGATCCTGCGCGCGGCCGATGCGGCGGCGGTGCCGGCCGGCAGCGCGCTGGCCGTCGATCGCGCGCGATTCGCACGGCACGTGAGCGACGCGATCGAGTCGCACCCGCGGATCGAGGTGCGCCGCGAGCGCGTTGCGAAGCTGCCCGATGACGAGCGGGTGATCCTCGCGACCGGGCCGCTCACGGACCCCGAGCTGGCGGCCGATCTGCAGGCCCTGTGCGGCGAGCAGTCGCTGTATTTCTACGACGCCGTCGCGCCGATCGTCTACGCGGATTCGATCGATCTGGCGCCGACGTTCCGGGCTTCGCGTTGGCAGGACGACGAGGGGGACTACCTGAACCTGCCGCTCGACCGCGCCGGCTACGAGGCCTTCGTCGACGCGCTGTGCAGCGCCGACACCGTGCCGCTCCACGACTTCGAGCAGGCGCTGTACTTCGAGGGCTGCCTGCCGATCGAGGAGATGGCGCGGCGTGGACGCGAGACGCTGGCGCACGGACCGATGAAGCCGGTGGGGCTGACCGATCCGCACACCGGCCGGCGCCCGTGGGCCGTCGTGCAGCTTCGCCACGAGGACGCTGCGGGCGCGCTGTACAACCTGGTGGGCTTGCAGACGAAGATGCGCGTGCGCGAGCAGCAGCGGGTGTTCCGGATGCTGCCGGGACTCGGCGCGGCCGTCTTCGCGCGCTACGGCTCGGTGCACCGCAATACGTACCTGAACGCGCCCCGCCAGCTCGGTCCGACGCTCGAGCTGCGCGCGCGTCCGGCCGTGCGGATCGCCGGGCAGATGGCCGGGGTCGAGGGCTACGTCGAGTCCGCGGCGCTCGGTGGACTGGCCGGACTGTTCGCGGTGGCGGACGCGCGCGGCGAGGCGCCGCCGCTCCCGCCGGAGACGTCGGCGCACGCGGCGCTGCTGCGGCATCTGCGCGATGCGGATCCGCGGCGCTTCCAGCCGATGAACGTCAACTGGGGTCTGTTCCCGGCGCTCGAGCCGGTGCGCGTGGCCCCCGAGCCGGACGCGCGGCCGCGCCGCGAGAAGCGGCCCGAGCGCAACGCGCGGCTGGCGGCCCGGGCGCTCGCGGATCTGGAGCCGTGGCTCGCGGCGGCGCGGGCGCGGCCGGCATGAGCTTCGCGGAAGCCCTCGCGGCCTTCGATCGGCATCTGGCGAGCGAGCGCAACTGCTCCCCGCACACGCGCCGCGCGTATGCGTCGGACTTGTCGCAGCTCGCGCAGCACCTCGGACCCGAGGCGCGGCCGGAATCCGTGCAACGCGAGGATCTGCGGGCGTTCCTGGCCGCCGGGTACCTCCGGTTGCGGCCGGCTTCGACGGCGCGCCGGCTCGCGGCGATCCGTGCCTTCTACCGCTGGCTCGCCCGCGAGCAGCGCGTCGGGCGGGATCCGAGCGCGGGGCTGTCGGCCCCGAAATTGCCGCTGCGGCTGCCGCGTCCGCTGTCGGTGGACGATTGCGAGGCGCTCGCCGAGGCCGCGTCGGGTCCGACCTCCGAGGCCGTGGCGGATCCGGCCGCGAACGAGCTCGAACAGTTGCGGGATCGCGCGCTCGTCGAGTTGCTCTACGGCGCGGGCCTGCGCGTTGGCGAGGCCGTGCAGCTCGACGTACGCGACGTCGATCTGCTGGCGCGCGAAGTCCGTGTGCTCGGCAAGGGCAACAAGGAGCGCTGCGTCCCGCTGCCGGAGGCGGCGCGACAGGCGCTCGGCGCCTGGCTCACCGCGCGGCGCGCCCCGGGCTATCAGGCGGAACCGCTGTTCGTGTCGTTCGGACGGCGGACGCGAGGGCGACGCCTCGGCGGCCGCTCGGTGCGCCGGCTGCTCGCCCGGCGCGCACGCGGCGCCGGCGTCGTCGACCACGTCCACCCGCATCGGCTTCGACACAGCTATGCGACGCATCTGCTCGACATGGGAGCGGATCTGCGCTCGATCCAGGAGCTGCTCGGCCACGCGAGCCTCGCGACGACGCAGCGCTACCTTGCGGTGTCGGCCGCGCGGCTCTTCGAGGTCTACGACCAGGCCCATCCCCGGGCGCGGCGCGCTCCCGGGCCGCGAGCCGGCGCCCGGACCCGCCGCGGTCCGGGTCGAGGAGACATCGACAGTGGCTGAGAGAGTGCGTTCCACCACCGTGCTCGGCGTGCTGCGCGACGGCAGGCTGTCGCTCGCGGCCGACGGTCAGGTGACGATCGGCCAGGCCGCCGTCAAGCACGGGGCGCTGAAGGTCCGCAGCGTCGCCAAGGGGCGCGCGCTGGTCGGCTTCGCCGGCGGCGCCGCCGACGCGCTGGCGCTGCTCGAGCGGCTCGAGGCCAAGCTCGAGGCGCATCCGGGCAACGTCCGGCGCGCCGCCGTCGAGCTGGCGCGCGAGTGGCGGTCCGACCGCGTGCTGCGCCGGCTCGAGGCGATGCTGCTGATCGGGGATCCCGAAGCGCTGCTGGTCCTCTCCGGCAACGGCGACGTGCTCGAGTCCGACGACGGCTTGCTGGCGATCGGCTCGGGCGGCTCCTTCGCGCTGGCGGCGGCCCGCGCGCTGCTGCGCCACACGCCGCTGCCGGCCCCGGATCTGGCGCGCGAGGCGCTGCACATCGCGTCGGAGATCTGTATCTACACGAACGACCGCATCGAGGTGATGACACTGCCCGATCCGGCGGAGGTCATGCGATGAGCGTCGATCGAGAAGCGTGCGGCAGGACGTCCCCGCTCGCCGTTCCCCTCGGACCGGGGGCCCGGACGTGACGAATTCGCAATCCTTCACGCCCCGCGAGATCGTTTCCGAGCTGGACCGCTACGTGGTCGGCCAGCGCGAGGCGAAGCGGGCCGTGGCGATCGCGCTGCGCAATCGCTGGCGCCGCCAGCAGGTGGATCCCGAGCTGCGCGACGAGATCGCGCCGAAGAACATCATCATGATCGGTCCGACGGGGGTCGGCAAGACGGAGATCGCCCGGCGTCTGGCCCGGCTCGCGCAGGCGCCGTTCCTCAAGATCGAGGCGTCGAAGTTCACCGAAGTCGGCTACGTGGGGCGCGACGTCGAGTCGATCGTGCGCGATCTCACCGAGCTCGCGATCAAGATGGTGACCGAGGAGGAGAAGCGCGGCGTGCAGGCCAAGGCCGAAACCCGCGCCGAGGAGCGCGTGCTCGACGCGCTGCTGCCGCCGCCGGCCGCGGCGCCGCCGGCCGGTGCGGGTTTCGGGGGATCGGCGGGCCTCGTCGAGCTCCCGCCGCCCTCGGGCGCCGAGACGCGCGAGAAGCTGCGGCGCATGCTGCGCGACGGGCTGCTCGACGAGCGCGAGATCGAGATCGAGGTCGCGGACTCCGGCGCCGCGCCGTCGATGTCGATCTTCACGCCGCAGGGCGTCGAAGAGATGGGCGTGCAGTTCAAGGACCTGCTCGGCAACCTGTTCCCGAATCGCACGCGGCGTCGCCGCATGAAGATCCCCGCGGCCCGCGAGGCGTTCATCGCGGAAGAGGCGGCCCGGCTCGTCGACATGGACAAGGTGCGCGAGAGCGCGATCGAGCGCGTCGAGCAGAACGGCATCGTGTTCCTCGACGAGATCGACAAGATCGCCGTCTCCGGCGGCGGCAAGCAGGGTCCCGACGTGTCGCGCGAGGGCGTGCAGCGGGACCTGTTGCCGATCGTCGAAGGCTCGACGGTGCAGACCAAGCACGGGGCAGTGCGGACGGATCACATCCTGTTCGTCGCGGCCGGCGCGTTCCATGTCGCCAAGCCGTCGGACCTGATCCCGGAGCTGCAGGGGCGCTTCCCGATCCGCGTGGAGCTGGCGAGCCTGTCCGAGGCGGACTTCGTCCGGATTCTCACCGAACCGGACAACGCGCTGGTCCGGCAGTACGTCGCCCTGCTCGCCACCGAAGCGGTGGTGCTCGAGTTCCGGGACGAGGGGGTGCGCGCGATCGCCGAGATCGCCGCGACGGTGAACGCCCGCACCGAGGACATCGGCGCTCGCCGGCTCCACACCGTGCTCGAGCGACTGCTCGACGAGGTCTCCTTCGACGCGCCGGACCTGGGTGGCAAACGGATCGTCATCGATGAACACTTCGTCCGCGAACGCCTCGGGACGCTGGCCGGCGACGAGGATCTGTCGCGCTACATCCTGTGAGCGACGTCCGGCGGCCTCCAGCCCACGTCCCCGAGAGCCGATGCCTGCCAAACTCGCGTGACAACGGAGATCCGACGATGACGACCGGGGCCTGTGTGCTGGTGGTGGACGACGAGCGCTTCTTCCGCGAAGCGATCCGCGAGCTGCTCGAAGCGGACGGCCTCACCGTCGTGGCGGCGGCGAATGCGGCCGAGGCGCTCGAGGCGGCGACCGATCCGGATCTGGGCGTCGTCGTGCTGGACATCCAGCTTCCCGACCAGAGCGGTCTCGACGTGCTGCGCACGCTGCGCGAGCGGCGCCCCGAGCTGCGCATGGTGATGCTCTCGGCGCACACGGATCAGGAGTACGTGCTCGAGGCGTTGCGCCTCGGCGCCTGCGACTACCTCGCCAAGCCGTTGCACGAGGAGGAACTGCGCCTCTCGGTCCGGCGCGCCCTCGAGGCCTACGATCTCACGCAGCGCTTCGGCGCGCTGCGCGGGCGCTTCGGCGCGCTGGCCGGGGAGGTGGAGCGGCTGATGAGCGCGCCGGCGGAGGACCGCGGGGTGCTCGCCGCGCAGCTCGCGGAAGCGGCGTCCCGGCTGCTCGATGCCGGCAAGACCAGCGTGCTGCTGCGCGAGTCGTCCGGCGACCGGCTGCGCGTTGCCGCGGCGGTGGGCCGCAAGGCCGCGGACACGTTCGACGCCGTGTCGATCGGCAGCGGCATCGCCGGCCGCGCCGTGGCGCAGGGCACGGAGATCGTCGTCGACGACGTCGTGCAGGATCCCCGCTTCTCGCCGTCGGACCCGGCGCGCTACGACTCCGGCGCCTTCGTCGTGATGCCGCTCGGCCGCGGCGCCGGCGCGTTCGGCGCGCTGTGTGCGACGGATCGCCGCGACGGCGCCGGCTTCGGCGAGGAGGACGTGGCGCTGCTGCGGCTGCTCGCGTTGGCGCTGGCGCCGGCGCTCGATCCGACCGAGCCGCTGCTCGAGCACGACGCCGTGCCGGAGGCCCTCGCCGAGCTCAGCGGCGGAGCTCCCGCACTCCCGGTGCGGGCGCCGGTCGATGCAGAGCTGGCGCGCGCCGTCTGCGACGCGATGACGGCCGAGATCGAGCCCGAGCGGATGCTGCGCGCCGCGCTCGCCGCCGTGGCCCAGCAGCTCGACGCCTCTCCGGTGTCCGTCTATCTGCTCGATGCGGCCAGCGGCGCGTTGCGCCGGGAGGCGCAGGCGTGCAGCGAGGGCGACGGCGACCGCGAGCGGCTGCCGCACGAGCAGGGTCTGGCCGCGCTGGCATTCGCCGACGGCGCCGTGATCGAAACCGCCGGGCCGGCCCTCGACCCGCGCTGTGATCCGGTGCTCGATGCGGCGGCCGACGGCGTGTCGCGTCCGCACTGGGTGCTGCCGCTGCGCTTCCGCGGGCGCACGCTCGGCATCTGTCGGATCTTCCCGCGCGCCGGCACCGGCGCTCTCGACGAGGACAGCGCGGAGCTGCTGGCGGCGGCGCTGTCGGCGGCGCTGCGCAACGTGCTCCTCTACCGTTCGCTCGTCGAGTCGATCGAGGAAGTGGCGCAAGTGCGCCGCGAGACCCTACAGCGGAACGGATGAGCGCGATGCAGGCAGCGATCGACAAGGCGCGCGTGCTGATCGAAGCGCTGCCGTACATGCGCCGTTTCGTCGGCAAGACCATCGTCATCAAGTACGGTGGCGCCGCGATGAAGGACGCCGCGCTGCGTGCGTCGTTCGCGGTGGACGTGGTCCTGCTCAAGCAGATCGGGGTCCGTCCGGTGATCGTGCACGGCGGCGGGCCGCAGATCGGCGCGCTGCTCGAGCGTCTCGGACGCCGCTCGACCTTCGTCGACGGCCTTCGGGTCACCGACGACGAGACCATGGAAGTCGTCGAGATGGTGCTCGGCGGCACGGTGAATCGCGAGATCGTCGATCTCGTGCAGCGCGGCGGCGGACAAGCCGTCGGCCTGACCGGCAGCGACGGGGGGCTGCTGCGCGTGAAGCGCCGCCTCCAGGACGGACAGGACATCGGACGCGTCGGCGAGGTGGTCGGAGTCGATCCGGGCGTGCTCGAGGCGGTGACGGAGAAGGGCTTCGTGCCGGTGGTCGCGCCGATCGGCGTCGGCGAGGAGGGCTTGACCTTCAACGTGAACGCCGATGAGGCAGCGGGCGCCATCGCCCAGGCCCTGCGGGCCGAGAAGCTGATCCTGTTGACGGACGTGACCGGCGTCCTCGATGCCGACGGCCAACTGATCGGTTCGTTGAGCCGCGAGCAGGCGCACGAGCAGATCGCGAGCGGCGTGATCCGCGGCGGCATGATCCCGAAGGTGGAGTGCTGCCTGGCCGCGATCCAGGGCGGAGTGGGGCGTGCGCACGTCGTCGACGGGCGCGTGCAGCACGCGGTGTTGCTGGAGATCTTCACGGACCGCGGCGTCGGGACGCTGCTGACCCGATGAGGGGGCCGAAGGATTTCCTTTCCCTCGCCGATTGGCCGGCCGAGGAACTGCGTACGATCCTCGCCCGCGCGCACGAGCTCAAGCGCCTGCACCGTCGCGGCGAGCCGGTGCAGACGCTGTGCGGCCGCACGCTGGCGATGTATTTCGAGAAACCCTCCCTGCGCACGCACGTGACCTTCGAAGCCGGTATGACGCAGCTCGGCGGCCACGCGATCGTGTTGCTACCCGAGCAGGTGGGGATCGGCACCCGTGAGTCCCCGCAAGACGTCGCGCGGAACCTCTCGCGTTGGGTGCACGGGATCCTGGCCCGGACCTTCGATCACGCGCTGGTGGAGACGCTGGCCGCCGCCGCGGAGATCCCGGTGATCAACGGGCTCACGGACCTGTTGCACCCGTGCCAGGCGATGGCGGACATGCAGACGGTGACGGAGCGCGCCGATCTCGAGAAGGCAGTGATCGCCTACGTCGGCGATGGCAACAACGTCGCCAACTCGCTGCTGAATGCGATCGCGGTGCTCGGCGGCACGCTGCGCCTCGCGACGCCGGCGACGCATCAGCCGCTGCTCGCGGTGCGCCGGCGAGCCGAGGAGCTGGCCCGCCACAGCGGCGCCCGCATCTCCTGGAGCCCGGATCCGGTCGAGGCCGTGCGCGGTGCGGACTTCGTCTACACCGACGTGTGGACCAGCATGGGCCAGGAGGAAGAGGCCGAACGGCGTCGCGCGCTGTTCGAGCCGTTCCAGCTGAACACCCGGCTGCTGCGCCATGCTCCGGAAGCGCTCGTGATGCACTGCCTGCCGGCCCATCGCGGCGAAGAGATCAGCGACGACGTCCTCGACGGCCCGCGCAGCATCGTCCTGGACCAGGCCGAGAACCGCCTGCACGCCCAGAAGGCGATCCTCGAGCGTCTGCTCGCCGCCACGCGCTGAAGGCGGTGGCGCCGCTGCGTCTTCCCCCTGCGGGGCGCCGGCGGCTCGCGGGGCGGTTTCCACCGTCCAGCCGTCGCAGGCCGTCCGCTCAGCTTCTCCCGCTCGCGGGCCGATGAGCAACGACGCGAGCTGTCTCCCGATGCCATCCCGGGGTGCGGCACGCAGGACGGAGGCGATGGTTCTCGCACGACAGCGCGATGCAGCGGCCGCACGGGTTCCGCGAATCCCGGAAGGGGCCGATCCGACGACGTTGTCGTTGACGCCGGCCGAGGGCTATCTGCTCTCGCGGATCGACGGCCGGACGTCGTGGCGCGATCTGCGTCAGATCGGCGGCGTCCGTCCGGAAGACGTCGATCGCTGTCTCGAGCGCTGGCTCGCCGAAGGCGTCGTCGAACTCGCCGCTGGCACCGACTCGGGGCAGGCCGCGCCACGACCGACAGCGGGCGCGGAGCCGCCGCGTTCGCCGGCCGCCGGGACCGAGCGGGCCGAGAGCGAGCGGATCGAGAACCGGCCGCCGGCCGCGCCGCCGACCGCCCCTCTCGCCCCCGCGCCGGCCGCCGCCCAGCCCGCGTCGCCGGCGCTCGATCCGGGTCTCGACCTCCCGCTCCCGCTGCAGGAGAAGCTGATCGACCTGTCGGCACGGCTCGAGGCGCCGTACCACGAGATCCTCGGGGTGCCGGCCGACGCCGATCGCAAGGCGCTCAAGCGCGCCTACTTCGGGCTCTCGCGGGAGTTCCATCCAGATCGCTACTTCCGCAAGCAGCTCGGCCCCTTCCAGACGCCCCTCGAGCGCGTGTTCCGGAAGATCGTCGAGGCCTACGAACTGCTCTCCGATCCGACGGCGCGCGCGGAGATCGAACGCTCGCTCGCCGCTGCCAGCCCGCAAGGGGAGCCGGTGGCCGCCGTCCCGGATTCGGCTGCCGCGGGCCCGGAGGCCGCTCCGGCGCGCCCGCGGGCGCCTCGTCGCCCGCACGTCTTCACCCTCGCCGAGCGCATGCGCAAGGAGCGCAAACAGCGGGCCAAGCGCCTGTTCGAAGCCGGCATGGCCGCCTTCGCCGCCGAGCGCTGGCTCGAGGCGGCCGGCGGGGTGCGGCTCGCGATCGCGTTCGATCCGTGGAACGCCGTCTACAAGGAACAGTTTGCCGACGTGCAGCGAAAAGCCCACGAAGAGAGCGCACGCAAGCTGATGCGGGAGGCTGAGAACGCCCTCGATCTGCGCGATTACCCGGCCGCGCTGCGGGCCTTCGAGGAAGCCCTGCCATACCGGCCCGGCGACGTCGCGTTGCTGCGTCGGGCGGCGCAACTGGCCGTCCAGACCGGCGGCGACCTGCACCAGGCCAAGGAGTGGGCGCTCGAGGCCGTCGAGCTCGAACCGAACGACGCCGAGGGACATCGACTGCTCGGTCAGGTCTACCAGGCGGCCGGTCTCACGGCCAACGCCCGGCGTGAACTCGAGTTGGCGCTACAGCTCGATCCCGGAAATGTCGAAGTCCGCGCAGAGCTACGCGAATTGTCCGGCGGATCGTCGCCGCTTCGCTGGCTCGGAGGGAAGCGATGAGTCGCGTGATCGGGATCGACCTGGGCACCACCAACTCGTGCGTGGCGGTGGTGGACAACGGCCAGCCGGTCGTGATCCCCAATACCGGCGGGTACAAGACGACGCCGTCGATGTTCGCGCTGGCGGACGACGGCAAGCGGCTGGTCGGACACCTCGCCAAGCGCCAGGCCATCACCAACGCGAGCAATACCGTCTACGCGTCGAAGCGTCTGATCGGGCGCCGCTTCGAGTCGGCCGAGGTCCGGCGCGCCAGCGAGCTGTGCCCCTACGCGATCACCGAGGGCCCGAACGGCGACCCCCGCATGCTGCTCGGCGAGAAGACCTTCACGTGCGCGGAGATCGCCGCGATCATCCTGCGCGAGATGAAACGGGTGGCCCAGGAGTATCTCGGCGAGGCCATCCGCGAAGCGGTGATCACCGTGCCGGCGCACTTCAACGACGCGCAGCGCCAGTCCACGAAGGACGCCGGCAAGATCGCCGGGCTCGAGGTCCTGCGCATCATCAACGAGCCCACTGCGGCGGCGCTCGCCTATGGCTTCGGCCGCAAGAACGCCGAGGAGACGGTGCTGGTCTACGACCTCGGCGGCGGCACCTTCGACGTCTCGATCCTCGAGATGGGCGAGGGCGTTCTCGAGGTCCTGGCGACCGCCGGCGATACCTTCCTCGGCGGCGAGGACTTCGACCGCCTGCTGGTGAACCACCTGATCGAGCAGTTCGAGGCCAGCGAGGGCATCGATCTGCGCGCCGAACCGATGGCGTTGCAGCGGCTCAAGGACGCGGCCGAGAAGGCCAAGTGCGACCTGTCGGGCGCCACCCAGACCGAGGTGAATCTGCCGTTCATCGCCACGGGAGGCGACGGGCCGCGTCACCTCTCGGTGATCGTCACGCGGGAAATCCTCGAGCGTCTGGCCGCGGACATCGTCGATCGTACGATGACGACGGTGGGGCTGTGTCTCTCCGATGCCGGCCTCTCGCCGGACCAGATCGATCAGGTGATCCTGGTCGGCGGACAATCGCGGATGCCGCTGGTCCAGGAACGCGTCGCGGAGTTCTTCGGCAAACGCCCGCACAAGGGCGTGAATCCGGACGAGGTCGTGGCGATCGGCGCGGCGATCCAGGCCGAGGCGCTGCTCGACGAAGACCAGAACATGCTGTTGCTCGACGTGACGCCGCTGTCGCTCGGGATCGGCACCTACGGCGGCCATTCGGCCAAGCTGATCGAGCGCAACACGACGCTGCCGGTGCGGCGCGCCCACGTCTTCACGACCACGCGGGACAACCAGACGGCCGTGAAGATCCGCGTGCTGCAAGGCGAGAGCGACATCGCCGAGGAGAACGACCTGCTCGGCGAGTTCATCCTCTCCGGGATCCGCGAGGCGCGCAAGGGCGAGCCGGAGGTCGAGGTCTCCTTCGACATCGACACGAACGGCATCGTCTCGGTGTCGGCCCGGGATCTCTCGACCGGCCGCGAGCAATCGATCACCGTGAACGCCACCGGCACGCTCTCGGACGACGAGATCCAGCGCATCATCGACGAGAACGACCTCTACGAGATCCAGGTCAAGGACTAGCGTCCGGCCCGGCTCCCGGTTCCCGGCGCCGGCGCCGAGGCCGCCGCGAGCGGAGCCGGCGGGCTCCAGCGGCCGTCGCCGTCGGCATCGACGAACACCGGGTTCGTGAAGGCGAACGGCGTGAAGCCGGGCAGGCGCGCGGCGTAGTCGCGGCCCGGCGTGCCCTCGACCTCGGCGGTGACGAAAGCGTCGCGCACGAAGCGATGGCGCAGCGAGACGACGTCGCCCGCGGCGGCTTCGGTCTCGTACGCCAGCTCCCCGTCGATGTAGAAGCGGGCGTGCGCCACGTCGACCCACGGCGCGGCCTGGATGGCGAGCCGGATCTCGGCCTCCTCGGCGCTGACGGTCTCGCCGAGGCCGGCGCCGCCGACGCTGAACTCGAGCAACGGGCCGGTGGTGCCGTAGGCGCGGCCGCGCCGGAGCGCGCGGACGAACGCCGCTTCGTCGAACCCGGCCGGGCTGTCGACCGCGCGCGTTGCGTCCGGATCCGCAGCGGCCTCGCCGGCGAGCGCCACCATCGTGCGGGGCACCCCGACGATCTCCCGGAGGATGTGCGAGTCGCTGTTGGCCGTCGCGGTCCGCACGAGGCCGTGCCGGAGCAATGCGAACCAGTCCTCGCGCACTTGCCGATAGCGCGTGAGGGACGACCCGTTCAGCAGCTCGATCGCGTCGAAGTCGAGATCGGCGTAGCCGTCCGGCTGCTCCGGCGAGGCCGTGCTCGGGTCGCGTTCGAGCAGCACGTCGTTCGGGGTGGCCGAGAGGGGGAGTGCCGGGTCGAAGGGGCGTCCCGCCACCGAGAGGTGCGAGAAGAAGGCCTGGGCCCCGGAGCGATCGTCGCCCCCACGCGGGTGATTGAGTTGGACGAGGCGTTCCCCTCCGAGCGCCCGCACGGCCGCGATTACGCTCCGCAGCCGGCGCCCCTCGTTGGCGAGCGCGCCCTTGCGGTAGGCGAGCGGCTCGAACGGCAGCGGGAACACGTTGGCGTGGCCGAAGGTGTCGGGCGCTTCCGGGGTCCGGACGTTGCTCGTCACTTCCTGTCCCGTCACGCTCGCCACGGCGCCGCCGAGCTGGAGATCCCGGATCAGCGGTGCGTAGTCCGTGAGGTGATCGTGGTCGGTCGCGACCAGGATCTCGCAGCCCTCCGCGACGAACGAGCTGAGCCGCAGCCAGAGCGGCAGCGCGGAGTCGTCGCTCGGCGCCGCGTGGACGTGCAGATCTGCGGAGATCCAGCCGGGGGTCTCGAGCACGCGGGCCGGTGCGGCGATCGCGAGCATCGTGTCGTCGCCGGCCTCGAGTTCGAGGTGCGCCTCGCGCAGCCCGTATTCGAGTCCGCGCCCGGCCAGCACCCGGTAGCGGCCCGGCGCGAGCACGATGGCATCGGGATCCGTGCGGGCGCCGGCAAGATGGACGTCGCGCGTCAGCGTGCTGGCGGGCTTCGGATCGTCGCCGAACCGGATCGGCGGGCGCTCGTCCCCGAAGCGCGGATCCGGGGCGCCGTCTTCGCCGAGGAACACGAGCCGCATCGGCTCGCCGCGCGGCAGCCGCACGCGGGCGCGGGGCGGCGCGGCGATGCGTCCGAGCGCCACGTGGCTCCGCGACACCGAGAAGGATCGCTGCGTCTCGCCGCCGGCGACACCGAGCAGGTCGAGGCGGTAGTCGCCGGCCGGGAGGCGCAGCGCGAAGCAGCCGTCCTCGTCGGCGGCGGCTTCGGTGCGGATCCGTCCGTCGGCGTCATGGATGTGCAGGCGGGCTCCCGGATCCTCGCCGCAGCCGGATACGCGATGGGTGTCGGAGAAGAGCGGATCCGTCAGCGACGCGGCGTCCGAGCGCTTCGAGACCAGGATCTCGCGTTCGAAGACGAGCGTCTCGCCGACGGCGAGATCCATCCACAGCGTCTGCAACATCTCGAGCGGGCCGAGTCCCCGCACTCGGTCGCGCCACGGCACGGGCCAGAACGGAGCCGCGAAAACGGCAAAGCTCGTGAACGGTTCCGACGACAGCGAGAGCGCGGTGAGGTCGTCGCGGGATCCGTCCCCGCGCTCGCGGACGTGGCCGGTGGCGCGGAGTGCGTAGCCGATGCCGGGCTCGAGACCGCGGGCGCCGAGGAGCAGCCGGACGTCGGCGGCGCGCGTGGCGCGCGCGATCGAGAGCTGGCTCGCGAGGTCGACGTCGGGGTGCTCGAAGCCATCCGACAGGCCGCCGCCGTCGAGGTCCAGCGCGAACGGGCGCAGCGCGTGCTGCGTGTGCAGCGCGACGTCGCCGATCGCGAACAGGCGTTCGCCGACTTCCCGGCGCTGCGCACGCGTCACGATGCCGAGGCGCTCTGGCCGGGCGCGGTCGAGGCGCCAGACCGTCTCGATCTCGACGCCGCGCCAGCGGCCGCGCGTCGTGAGCAGGGCGGCGTCGCCGCGAACCTGCGCCTGCGCCGTGTCGACCGGGATCGCGCCGGACCGCGTGAGGTTGGCGAGCGGCTGCAGCAGCACGAGCTGGTCGTCCGCGCGCCCGCAGTGGCCGAGATCGATGAGGCCGCCGCCGAACGGGGCCACGTCGCTCTCGTGAGCGGCATCGGCGAACACCGCGCACAGCACGCCGTTCGAGAGCGCCCAGTCGCCGATCCCGCCGGTCGCGTCGGCGCCGCCTGGCGAGAGGGCGGCGAAGTTGGCGGCATCGAGGCGCGTCGCGACCAGCGGCGTCGCCGCGGCCTCGGCGGCGCGCGTCGCGAGTGGAGCCGCGAGGACGAGGGCGAGGCCGAGGGCGGCGCAGATCGCGACGCCGGCGCGCGGGTGCGCATCGATTCCCAGCACAGTGCTTCCGTTTCGAGTCGTGAAGCGAGTCGTGAAGCGAGTCATGAAGCGAGACATGAAGCGAGTCATGAAGCGTCCGCGTGCGGCAACCACCCCGTGATGCCGCGTCCCGGTGACGTGGCAGGCGGGGCGCAGCGTAGCGCGCGGCGACGACGGCTCACGAGGCAGACCGCGAAGCGTCAATCCCGCGCGGCGAGCCAACGCAGCAGATAGGGCAGGGTGATGCGCGTCAGATCGGCATCCGGGTCGAGCCGTTCGCCGAGCGCGAACAGGTAGGAGAGCGTCTTCGCCCACAGCAGCAGTTCCGCCGGGAGCTGGAGGCCGGGGGTCTGCTCGAGCCAACGCTTCGCCTCGTCCTTCAGCGCGAGGACCTGGCCGCCGCCGAGTCCGAGCGGCGCGCCCTCGGCGCGGATCCGGCCGAACATCTGTTCGACGGCCGCCTGCACGTCAGCGCGGGCGCCCGGTGCGATCATCCCGACGCGCTCCATCCCGTCGAGGAACGCCGGCGCATCCTGCCGCAGCAGGGCGTGCACGCCGAGTCGCATCTCGCGGCGCAGCACCGGATCGAGCCGTTTCGACAGTCCGAAATCGACGAACAGCACGCGGGGCCGGACGCTGGCGTCCGGCTCGTCGAGGACGAACAGGTTGCCCGGGTGGGGATCCGCGTGGAACAGCCCATCGACGAAGACCTGCTTGGCATAGGCGCGACCGAGCACCGCCACGACGTCGCGCAGCGGAACGCCGCGGCGTTCGAGGGCGGCGCGATCCTGGAGGGAGAGCACCGGCATCCAGTCCACGGTGAGCACGCGCCGCGACGACAGCGCCGGATGCACGCGCGGCACGACGACCTGCGGATCTCCCGACAGGTTGCCGGCGATCTCGCCGGCCGCGGCGGCTTCGTGCGCGAAGTCGAGTTCCTCGGCGAGGCCGGCGGCAAACTCGTCGAACAGCCGCGCGCGATCGGGTGCAGCGGCGCCGCCGAGCAGCCAGCCGAACAGGCGCCGGGTCCAGGCGAGGTCTGCACGCAGCGAGTGGACCAGCCACGGATACTGGACCTTCACCGCCACCCGCTCGCCGGTCGGCAACCGCGCGCGATGCACCTGTGCGACGGACGCCGCGCCGAGCGGGAGCGCTTCGAATTCGGCGAACAGGTGACTCAGCGGCGCCCCGAGATCCTCCTCGACCACCGCGGCGATCTCGTCGACCGAGAGCGGCGGCACGCGATCCTGGAGCGTGGCGAATGCCTCCCGGATCTCCGGCTCGAGGACGTCCACCCGCAGCGAAGCGAACTGGCCGGCCTTCGCGAACGGGCCCTTGAGCTCCCCGAGCAGCCCGGCGATCCGCCGGGCCGCGGCCAGGCGCCGGGCGTCGCGACGCCGGCCTCGGGCGCGGGCGCCGGCGACGAGATCGCCGGCCGCACCGGCCAGGCTCGTCCAGGCCCAGGCGCCTCCGGTCGCCGCCAAGCGCAGGCCCTGGGTTACGCCCCAGGCGCGCAGCGCGAATCGAGCCGCGCGCCTGGGGCGTCGAACGGCGAGGCCGGAGCGGAGGCTGCGATCGGGCGGCGGAGCTACATCCATCGTTGACAATGTTGCTGTGCCTAGTCTACTGAATCGAGTTCCGGGCCGAGATCCCGGTCGAGATCGTGTCCAGAGAGACGGCGCATCGGGTGCCCGCGTCGCCTCGGAGGGCACATCTGCGGCATCCTCGTCCGCACTCGGGTCATCGGGTCCCGCGTTGGTCATCAGGTTCGGTTGGTCATCAGGTCGGCGTCTTCCTCGCGCCGCGCCGCCGGAGGTTTCGCTGCATGATGCTCGTGTCCCCCTCGTCCCGTCGCGTCGTGCAGGCGGGGATCCTGCTCTCGTTGCTGGGGACCGTCTTCCTCGGCTGCCACGACGTCCACTTCGACCCGAATCTGAAGGCGGGTGAGATCCAGATCTACGACGACCTGTTCTCCGTCTCCGTCCCGACGCCGGATCATGTCGTGGCGGCCGGCTACTGGGGCGCCGTGTACGTCAGCCAGGATGGCGGCGAGACGTGGCGTTCGGGCGAGACCGGCACGCGCAGTCTCCTCTACGGGGTCTCGATGGCCGACGACCGGAGGGGCTGGGCCGTAGGGCAGGCCGGGATCATCCTGCGGACGGAGGATGGTGGCCTTACGTGGGTGCAGCAGGAGAACCCGAAGCAGGCCGAGGGCACCCACCTGTTCGCCGTCCACGCCATCGATGCCAATACGGCGTGGGCCGTCGGAGACTGGGGCACGCGGATCTTCACCGACAACGGCGGCAAGTCCTGGCAGGACTTCTCCCTGGTGATCACCGAGGAGCATCCGCAGTTCGTCTGGCTGTCACCGCCCGAGCAGGAGCGCGTGCGCACCGGCCAGAAGGTGTTCGAGGACGTCGGCCTCACGGACGTCTTCTGTCTCCCGCAGCCCAGCCAGTCGTGCTGGATCATCGGCGAGTTCGGCTACATCTTCCGGTCCGAGACCGGCGGCACCGGCTGGGAGCGCGCGTCGATCCAGCAGGACATCTCGGTTCCACCGATCGTGCTGCCGTTCAACGAGATCGAGATCACGGAGGAAAGCCAGGCGCAGCTCACGCAGTTCGCGAAGGACATCCTCGGACTCTCGCATCTGAACGTCGCCATCGATCCGATGGCGAGTCCGGAGGAGGTCGCGGCGTTCGGAAAGGAGAGCGATCCGTTTCCGCTCTTCGACATCCTCGAAGCGCGAACCCAGTCCGTCTCGGCCGTCCTCGAAGAAGCCGGCATGCTGTCCGACCGCATCCGCAAGCGCGGCTCGCCGCCGTGGGACTTCGAGGACTTCCTGAAAGACGATCCGGAGTTCCTGCAGCGCTACCTCGAGGGCCGGACGCAGGAGCATCCCGGCATCAACGTCACGATCTCGCAGAATCCGTATTTGTTCAGCGTGCGCTTCGCCAACGAGGACGAGGGCTACATCGCCGGTCTCGGCGGCGTGGTGCTGGTCTCGAAGGACGGCGGGCGGAACTGGACCTACCAGGAAACGGGGCTCAAGCAGGCGATCTTCTCGGTCTTCCCGTCGCGCGACCGCGTCATCGCCGTCGGCGAGAAGGGCTACGTGCGGGTGTCGACCGACGGCGGTGCGACGTGGGAGAAACCCGGAGCGGGTTTCCCGAACGTCTTCACGTTCATGCGCGACATCTGGTTCGCGCCCGGCGGCGAGAGCGGGTACATCGTCGGCGAGCGTGGCAAGGTGCTCCGGACGACCGATGGCGGGCAGACCTGGACGGCCGTGTTGCCGCCGCCGGGGCATGAGGTGGCCGCCGGGGGCTGATCGCCCCGGAGCCGCGAGTGGTCGGAGGCGCGTCGTGGCCGTTCGAAAAGGCCAGGGATCCAAGTCCCACAGGAGGGCAGCGGGTCTCCGGGGCCTCAAGCGGGCCCGCGGGGGCGCCGATGGCAGTTCCGAGGCCGGCGTCTCGGCGCACGGCCTGCTGCTCGTCCGTTGGCCGAGGGGCCGGTTCGCTCGTTCGGAACCTCAGTCGGAACAATAGGAAGCACGAATCCCGTTCCGTTTCGGATCGGTTCGTGCGAGGGTCGCCTCCAGGATCGCCGTGCGGCCGGCCCGTGCGGATCGGGAGGGATCGGTGCCGAGACGCCACAGGTCGAGATCGACGGATACCCCGCGCGAGGCGGGCCCGCCCCGGGCTCGCGTGTTGATCGTCGACGACTCGCGTTTCGATCGCGAACTCGCGCTCGCGGCGATCGCCGATACGGCGGATGTGCGGTGCTGCGGCAGCGTCGAGGAGGCGCTCGAAGCCCTCGCCCGCGAACCCTACGACCTGGTCCTGACCGATCTCGTGCTGCCCGGCCTGTCCGGCGCCGACCTGCTGGCTCGGCTCCGCGACGACTACCCGAACACCGACGGCATCCTGATCACCGCCCATGCATCGCTCGACAGTGCCGTCGAAGCGCTGCGCCTCGGCGCGGTCGATTACCTGAGCAAGCCGATCCAGGTCGCCGAACTCGCCCACGTCCTGCGCCGCAGCCTCGAACGCCGCTGGCTCCAACAGCAGAACCTGCACCTGCGCCGTCTGCTCGCGACGGTCGAACAGTGCCGGAGTCTGTCCGTCTCGCTCGATCCGTCCGAAATCCACCTGGTGGCGCTGGATATCCTGCTGGCCCAGCTCGGCCGCGCCCGCGGGATCACCGTTTTCCACCGCGTCGCGGACCTCGGCGGCGACGATGTGGCCTTCCGGGGCTACAGCGAACCCGAAACCCGTGCGCTGCGCGCGCAACTGGTCGGCGAGAAGGCGCCGGACCTTGCCGCGATCGAGGAGACGACGCTGCTGTCTTCGGGACCGCTGCACGAGGCCTTCGCCGCGGCCGGCTCCCCGGCGACGAAACTGTTGGTCGCGCCGGTGTGCGGTCGTGCCGCCGAAGGGGGCGTGCTGATCGTGCCGGAAGACGGCGCGAGATTCGGTCCGCGCGATCTGGAAGTGGCGCGGCTGCTGGCGACCCAGGCCCAGACCTCGCTGCAGAATGCCGAGCGCTATCACCAGGCCAAGGAGCGGGCCTTCGTCGATGACGTCACCGGCGTGTACAACGCCCGCTACCTGTTCACCGCGCTCGATCACGAGGTCCGCCGCGCCGAACGGTACGGCTCGGAGCTCACGCTGCTGTTCCTCGACGTCGATCGCTTCAAGCTGGTGAACGACCACCACGGCCATCTCGTGGGCTCGCGCACGCTGCGCGGACTGGCCGACGTGCTCGGCCGCTGCATCCGCCAGGTGGATACGCTGGCCCGCTACGGGGGGGACGAGTTCACGATCCTGCTCGTCGACACCAGTCTCGAAACCGGCCTGACGATCGCCGAGCGGATCCGCGAAGCCGTGGCCGGCAGCCGCTTCGAGGCGCGTGGCCACGAGGGTCTGCGGATCTCGCTGAGCATCGGCGTCGCCGCGTATCCCGCGCACGGCGACACCGCCGAGACGCTGATCGACATGGCCGACAAGGCCATGTACCGCGCCAAGTCCCTCGGTCGCGATCGCGTCTGCTCCGCCTCCGACCTCTGAACTCCTCGGTCCCGCGCGCGGGGAGGCGCGGTTTGACCCTCGTCGGGACGGCTGCTAATCCCGCTCGCCAGCGTCGCCTTCGCGCGTCTCCGAGGCCCCCGATGCATCCGCCCGCCTGCCTCCGACCCGAGTCCACCCGATGAACCCCGGCGACTCCCACGCCCCGGGCCGGGCCGACGTATCGATCGACTCGCTGCAGGGCCTCCGGCGCAGCCATGCGTGCGGCGCCATCGCAGCGTCGCTGATCGGCCAGGAGGTCGTCGTGGCCGGCTGGGTCCACGGTCGCCGGGACCACGGCGGCGTGATCTTCATCGATCTGCGCGATCGCGAGGGGCTCGTGCAGGCCGTGTTCCGGCCCGAGGTCGACGCGGCGGCCCACGCGCGCGGCGGCGACCTGCGCTCGGAGTTCGTCGTCGCGGTGCGCGGGACCGTCGAGCGCCGCTCGCCCGAGACGGTGAACCCGAAGCTGCCGACCGGCGAGCTCGAAGTCGTCGCCCGCGAGCTGCGCATCCTCAACACCGCGACGCCGCCGCCGTTCCCGATCGACGACGATCCCGGCGTCGACGAGCTGGTGCGGCTGCGCCACCGGCTCCACGATCTGCGCCGTGCGCCGCTGCAGCGCGCGTTGCGCGTCCGGCACGCGCTGTACCAGTCGGCACGGACCACGCTCTCCGAACTCGGTTTCCTCGAGGTCGAGACGCCGATCCTGGCCAAGGCGACGCCGGAGGGCGCGCGGGACTTCCTGGTGCCGAGCCGGCTGCAGCCGGGCGACTTCTACGCGCTGCCGCAGTCCCCGCAGATCATGAAGCAGTTGCTGATGATCGGCGGTGTCGAGCGCTACTTCCAGATCGCCCGCTGCTTCCGGGACGAGGATCTGCGCGCGGATCGGCAGCTCGAGTTCACCCAGATCGATCTCGAGCTGTCGTTCGCCGACGTCGAGGACGTGCTGGCGGTGCTCGAGGAGGTGACGGTCCGCGCCTGGCGCGAGGCCGGCGGCGTCGAGCTGCCGCGGCCGTTCCCGCGCCTGCGCTACGCCGAGGCGATGGCCCGCTACGGCTCGGACAAGCCGGACGTGCGCGTGCTGTTGGAGCTGGTGGAACTGACGGATCTGTTCCGCGCCTCGGAGTTCCGCGCGTTCCGCGGTGCGGTCGACAAGGGCGGGATCGTGAAGTGCCTGCCGATCCACGATGCGGACGCGCTGACGCGCGGCGAGATCGATCGGCTCGAGGCGTTCGTCAAGAAGGAGCTCGGCGGCAAGGGACTCGCCTGGGTGCGCGTCACGGCCGACGGCTCGTGGCAGTCGCCGATCGCGAAGTTCCTGTCGGACGCCGAGCGCGCCGGGATCACGGAGCGCACCGGCGCGCGCCCGGGGACATTGCTGTTCTTCGCCGCCGACGAGTTCGCCAAGGCCAACGCGATTCTCGGCCGCCTGCGGACGGACCTCGGCCGCCAGCTCGGCCGCGTCGACGGCCGCGCGTGGGCGCCGCTGCTGGTGCTCGAGTTCCCGCTCTTCGAGCGCGACGAACAAGGCCGTGTGGCGTTCATGCACATGCCGTTCGTCGCGCCGGTCGACGAGGACCTGCCGCTGCTCGAGGCGCAACCGGAGCGCGCGCGCGGCACCCACTACGACGTCGTGATGAACGGTCTGGAACTCGGGTCCGGAAGTCTGCGCAACCACCGCAGCGACGTGCAGCGGCGCATCTTCGAGCTGCTCGGCTACTCGAAGCAGGAGATGGAGACGCGCTTCGGCTTCCTGCTCAACGCGCTCGACGCCGGGGCGCCGCCCCACGGCGGCTTTGCGTTCGGTCTCGATCGCATCGCGATGCTGCTGTCCGGCGCCGAGAGCCTGCGCGACGTGATCGCCTTCCCGAAGACCCAGCGCGGTCAGGATCTGCTGATGGACGCGCCGTCCGCCGTCGAACCGGGTCAGCTCGAGGAGTTGCAGCTGCGCGTCGCGCCGTCGCCGAAGCCGCGCTGAGCCGCTCGGTGTCGAGCCATCGCGTCCAGGTGCTGGTGATCGGCGGCGGGATCAACGGCGCCGGGATCGCGCGGGATCTGGCGCTGCGCGGCGTCTCCTGTGCGCTGGTCGAGCGCCGTGAGCTCGGCTCCGGAACCTCGTGGGCGTCGTCCGGCATGATCCACGGGGGCCTGCGCTACCTGCAGAAGGATCCCGACGTCACCCGGCACTCGTGCGTGGACTCGGGTGCGATCCAGCGCATCGCCCCGCATCTGGTGTTCCGGATTCCGTTCGTGATGCCGGTGTTCGCCGAGGATCCGATCGGGCCCGAGCTGGTCGAGATCGGGCTCGAGATGTACGACCGCTACCAGCCGTACAAGAACGGCCGGCCGCACACGCGGCTCACGCGCGCGCAGGCGCTGCGGCTCGAACCGTCGCTGTCGCCGCGCCTCGAGTGCGCCTTCACGCTCGATGAGTGGGGCGTCGATGCCGCGCGCCTCACTGCGGCAAACGCGCTCGATGCCGCCGAGCGCGGCGCGCTCCTGTGGACGCACGTGGAGGTCGTCGAGCTGCTGCGCGAGGCCGGTGGCCGCGTCGCGGGGGCGCGCGTGCGGGATCGGCTGTGCGGCGACGAGTGGCGGATCGAGGCGGATCTGGTGATGAACGCCACCGGGCCGTGGGCGCCGCAGCTGGCCGCGCTGGCCGGCGTCGAGTTCCGGTTGCGACCGGCCAAGGGCATCCATCTGGTCTTCGAACGCCGGGTCTCGCAGCTCGCGATCTACGCGCGCGGGATCGACGGGCGCGACATGTTCACGTTCCCGCACGAGCAGAACAGCATGGCGGGCACCACGGACGACGACTTCTACGGCGACCTCGACCGCATCGATGTCACCGAGGATGAGATCGAATACGTGCTGCAGGCGATGGAGCGCTCGATCCCGGCGATCCGCGCGCACCGCGTCACCCACACCATCCAGGGCGTCCGGCCCACGCTCTACGGTTTCGGACAGCTCGAGGATGAGCTGACGCGCGACTATGCCGTGATCGATCACGCCGGCGACGGGGCGCCGGGCTTCTGGACGATCGCCGGCGGCAAGCTCGCCTCGTACCGGCTGATGGCGCAGGATGCGAGCGATCGGCTGTGCGCGGCCCTCGCGGTCCGGGAGGCATGCCGGACCGCGACGACGCCGCTGCCGGGCGGCGACGGCACGCTCGATGTGCTCGCCGTGGCGCAGCGCTTCCGGACGCCGGTGGCCGCCGTGCTGCGGCTCGGCTTCCGGCACGGCACGCGCACCCCCGATCTGCTGGCGCCGTGGACCCCGGAGCCCGCCGACAGCGCGCCGCCGCCGCCGCGCATCGTGTGCGCGTGCGAGCCGGTGCTCGACGCCGAGCTGCTGCACGTCGCCCACCGCGAGCGGGTCCGCACGCTCGAGGATTGCGCGCTGCGCGTTCGGCTTGGCATCGGCGCGTGTCAGGGGGCCGGTTGCGCGCGCGGGGCGGCCGGCCTGCTCGGCGAGGCGCTCGATTGGCCGGCCGAACGCAGTGCCCGCGAAGTCGAGCGGTTCGCGGCCGAGCGCTGGCGCGCGACGGCGCCGACACTCGGCGGGCGTCACCTCGCGGCGATCGAGATCCACCGCTACGTGCACCTGGGTGCGCGCGGCTTCCTCGGCCGGCTGCGGGTCGACGCCACGACGCGCGAGGACGACGGAGCGGAGAACGCCGAGCCCCCGAGTCTTGCCCGCGGCGTTCGCGCGAGCGGCTTCCGGGCGGGGGATGAGGCTTCGAGGCGCGGGGCGCTGCAGACGCTGGCGCGCTGGCACCGCGAGCCGGACGCCGGGCAGCCGCGCGCGGCGGCGGGCGCGCGGAGCGCACCCGAGGCCGACGGGTCTGGCGCCGGGCGACACGAGCCGGGGAGCGCCCCGGCCGTCCGTCCGCCCGCCGCGTCCGGGCCGGCCGGCCGTGGACGCATCGTGCGAGCCGTCGTCGTCGGCGGGGGGCTCGCGGGCTGCGCCGCGGCGCTCGAGCTGGCCGCCCGCGGCGCTCGCGTCGAACTGATCCGGGCGGCGCCGGGCGCGACGGCGCTCGGCTGGGGGACGCTCGACGTGGCCGGTGCGACGCCGCTGCGCCGCGGCGGCCTGCCGCTTCACGACGCCCCCGGTGGTCCCGTGCTGGCGCCTCGGCGGCGGGTCGAGCGGGCCGCGCTCGGCAACGCGGCGCACCCGTACGCGAAGCTGTGGTCGGCCGGCGCGTTCGACGGCGAGATCGAGGCGGCGCGCGCAGCCCTCGACGGCTGGCTCGCACCGTCGGGGCTGCGCGTTACCGGCAACCTCGAGCAGACACGCTGGCTCGTCGATGTGCACGGCGCGCTGCGCGGCGCGGATCTGGCCTTCTCCGGCGCCGGCGACGGCGATCTGGCCGGCGCCGGCGAACTCGCGCTCGTCGACGTGCCGGGACTCGCCGGATACGACGCGCGCGCGGCGCTGCGCACGCTGGCGGCGGAGCTGGCGGCTGTGACCGGCGCCGGCCGCTCGCTGCAGATGCTGCGTCTCGAGCTGCCGCCGGCGCTGCAGGCGCTCGCCGGCACGCCGGCCCGGCTGGCGCGCGCGCTCGAAGGGCCGGCGGCGCGCGAGGCGTTGCAACCGCAACTCGCCGGCTTCGCGGCCGACGGGCGCCTGGTACTGTTCCCGCCGATCCTCGGGCTCGATGCGGCCGCGCGCGTGCGCGGCTGGCTGCGCGAGACGATCGGCTGTCGTGTCGCGGAGCTGGTCGGTTCGCCGGAGCTGGCGCTCGCCGGCTTCCGCGTCGACCGCGCGCTGTGCGAGGCGCTGGTGCGGGCCGGCGTGGTGCTGCGGACCGGCACCGCGCAGGCGGTCGAGGCCGCGGACGGGCGCGCGCACGCGGTCCGCGTCGCGTCGGATGGCGCCGTGCAGACGCTGTCGCTCGACGCGCTGGTGCTCGCCACCGGCCGCTACGTCGGCGGCGGGGTCGTCGAGCGCGACGGCGTGCTGCGCGAGCCGTTGCTCGGGCTGCCGCTCTACGATCTCGGCGGGCGCCGGCTCGATGGCCGGACTCCGCGCCGCTCGGTCCGGCACGACTACGAAGGCGAGCAGCCGTTGTTCGCCGTCGGCGTGCATGGGGACGAACGGCTGCGGCCGCTCGGGGCCGACGGCGCGCCCCGCCTCGAGAATCTGTTCGCCGCCGGGGAACTGCTCGGCGGCTTCGATCCGGCGCGCGAGCGCACCGGCCTCGGCGTCGCGTTGTTGACCGGACGCCGCGCCGGCGCGGAAGCGGCGCGATGCTGAGCGGCTATCGCGGCTTCCTCCGCGAGCTCGCGCGCACCGGCAGTTGGCGGGCGTTCGCCTTCCAGGTGCGCACCGGCGCCGGCCACGTGGCGCGCCGCGTCCTGCGGCTCGGCGAGCACGATCCGATCGCGCGCTTCTACGACAACTACGGCGCCGACGGATTCCGCCTGCCCGATCCGGAGCGCTCGCGTCTCCAGCTCGCCGCCGAGGCCTGCCTGGCGTGCGGGCTGTGCACGATCGAGTGCGCCCGCATCGACGGCACGCCGGCGATCGAGCCGCGTGATGCCGTGCTGTCGGCGGCGCGGCTCGAGATTGATTGGATCCGGCTCGGCATCGTGCCGGTCGGCGCGGACCGCGGGCCGTCGGCGTCCGCACCCGCTGCAGCCGGACGCACGCCGGCCGCCGCGACCTGTGGCGGCTGCCGCGCTTGCGAGCGGGTCTGTCCGGTCGCCATCCCGATCGCGGGCATCCAGGACCTGCTCGTGGCGCCGGGCCGCTCGCCGTCGCCCGCCGCGGCCGGTCGCGACGCGGACGCGGATTCGCTAGACCGCCGCCACCATGCCGAGCCACTGGAAGCCGACCGTGCCCGCTGAGGGTGCTCCCATCGCCCTCGCTGCCGCCGGTGCGCCCGGCGCGCCGCGCGGGCTGGTCGTCCCGGACCGCCCGATCGTGCCGTTCATCGAAGGGGACGGCACGGGTCCCGACATCTGGGCGGCGTCGGTGCGCGTCTTCGACGCGGCCGTCGCGAAGGCCTACGGCGGCCGGCGCCAGATCGCGTGGATGGAGGTGCTGGCCGGCCAGAAAGCCTTCGATGCGACTGGCGAGTGGTTGCCCGAGGCGACGCTCGACGCGTTCCGGCAGTACCTGGTCGGCATCAAGGGGCCGCTGACGACGCCGGTCGGCGGCGGGATCCGCAGCCTCAACGTCGCGCTGCGCCAGGTGCTCGACCTCTACGTGTGCCTGCGGCCGGTGCGCTGGTATCCCGGCGTACCGAGCCCGGTGAAGAACCCGCAGGACGTCGACATCGTGATCTTCCGCGAGAACACCGAGGACATCTACGCCGGCATCGAGTGGGCGGCGGAGTCCCCGGAAGCCAAGCGCGTGATCGAGTTCCTGCAGAAGGAGATGGGCGTCCAGAAGATCCGCTTCCCGGACACGTCCGGGATCGGCATCAAGCCCGTCTCTCGCGAAGGGACCGAGCGGCTCGTGCGCGCGGCACTCGACTACGCGATCGCCCACGACCGGAAGTCCGTGACGTTGGTCCACAAGGGCAACATCATGAAGTTCACCGAGGGGGCCTTCCGGGACTGGGGCTACCAACTGGTGAAGCGCGAGTATGCGGGCCGGGCCGTCGGGTGGGACGACTGCGGCGGCAAGCCGCCGGCCGGCCAGATCCTCGTCAAGGACGCGATCGCCGACATCACGTTGCAGCAGGTGCTGACGCGTCCGGCGGAGTTCGACGTGGTCGCGACGCTCAACCTGAACGGCGACTACCTGTCCGACGCACTGGCCGCGCAGGTCGGCGGGATCGGCATCGCGCCGGGCGCGAACATCAACTACCAGACCGGCCACGGAATCTTCGAGGCCACCCACGGCACGGCGCCGAAGTACGCCGGCCAGGACAAGGTCAACCCCAGCTCGGTGATCCTGTCCGGCGTCATGATGCTGGCCCACATGGGCTGGCAGGAGGCGGCGGACCGGATCGAGCAGGGGATCTCGAAGGCGATCTCGGCGAAGACCGTGACCTACGATTTCCATCGCCTGATGGACGGCGCCAAGCTGCTCGCGTGTAGCGAATTCGGCGATGCGATCATCGCGAACATGGACTGATCGCTGTCGTTCGTTCGGAGACCCCCACCGCACAGGAGGCCCCCCATGGCCCGACCGAAGATTGCTCTGATCGGCGCTGGTAACATCGGCGGCGTACTGGCCGAGCAGATCGCGTACCGCGAGCTCGGTGACGTGGTGCTCTTCGACGTCGTCGAAGGCATGCCGCAGGGCAAGGCGCTCGATATCGCCGAGGGCGCTCCGTTGTGGGGCACCGACGTGAAGGTGACCGGCGTCAACGGCTACGACGGGATTGCCGGGGCGGACCTGGTGATCATCACCGCCGGCCTCGCGCGCAAGCCGGGCATGTCCCGCGACGACCTGCTGAAGACGAATCTCGGCATCATGAAGCAGGTGGCGGTCGGCGTTGCGACGAACGCGCCCAAGGCCACGGTGATCGTGATCAGCAACCCGCTCGACGCGATGGTCTACACCTTCAAACAGGTCTCGGGCTTCCCGAAGGAGCGGGTCGTCGGGATGGCCGGGGTGCTCGACTCGACGCGCTTCCGGGCTTTCGTGGCGTGGGAGCTCGGCGTCTCGGTGCAGGACGTGACGGCGCTGGTGCTCGGCGGCCACGGCGACACGATGGTGCCGCTGGTCCGCTACTGCACCGTCGCCGGCATCCCGATCACGAAGCTGCTGCCGCAGGCGAAGATCGACGCCATCGTCGAGCGGACGAAGAACGCCGGCGGCGAGGTCGTCGGCCTGCTGAAGACCGGATCGGCCTTCGTGTCGCCGGCGGCCAGCGCGATCGAGATGGCCGAGTCGATCCTGAAGGACAAGAAGCGCGTGCTCGCGTGCGCTTGTCTGTGCGACGGCGAGTACGGCGTCAAGGGTCTGTACGTCGGGGTTCCGTGCGTGCTGGGGGCCGGCGGCGTCGAGCGCATCGTCGAAGTCGAGCTCGATGGCGACGAGCGCAAGCTGTTCGACGCCTCCGTCGAGCACGTGCGCAAACTCGTGGCCGAGATCCAGCTCTAGGCTCCTCCGGCGCGAGGCTCCCTCCCTCCAGCGAGATCGAGATCTCACCCGATGAATGTCCACGAGTATCAGGCAAAGGAACTCCTGCGCGCGTACGGCGTCCCGGTGCCGCCGGGGCGCCTGGCGACGACGCCGGCGGAGGCCGAGACCGCGGCGCGCGGTCTCGATGCGAAGGTCGTCGTCGTGAAGGCGCAGGTGCACGCCGGGGGTCGCGGCAAGGCGGGTGGCATCAAGGTCGCCAAATCCGCCGGCGAGGCGAAGCGGCTCGCCTCCGAGATCCTCGGCATGACGCTGCATACGCACCAGACCGGCGCCGACGGCAAGCTCGTGCGCAAGGTCTGGGTGGAAGCGGGTTGCGAGATCGAACGCGAGCTGTATCTCGGCCTGGTGCTCGATCGCGCCTCCGAGTCGCTGGCGATCATCGCGTCGACCGAGGGCGGCATGGAGATCGAGGAGGTCGCGGCCCGGACCCCGGAGAAGATCGTCACGGTGCGCATCGATCCGGCCGTCGGCCTGATGCCGTACCACGTGCGCCGGGTGGCCTTCGCGTTGGGCCTCGGGGCCGACGCCGTGGCGAAGCTCGACGTCTTCCTCGGCGGTCTCTATCGGCTCTTCGTCGAGAAGGACGGCGCGCTCGCGGAGATCAACCCGCTGGTCGTCACGAAGGCCGGCGACCTGCTCGCGCTCGATTGCAAGCTCAACTTCGACGACAACGCGTTGTTCCGGCACCCCGACATCCGGGATCTGCGCGATGCCGACGAGGAGGATCCCCGCGAACGGGAGGCCAACGAACTCGACCTCGCGTACGTCGGGCTCGACGGCAACATCGGTTGCCTGGTGAACGGCGCCGGTCTCGCGATGGCGACGCTCGACATGCTGCAGGTCGCGGGCGGCGCACCGGCCAACTTCCTGGACGTCGGGGGCGGAACCGACCAGGACCGCGTCGCCGCCGCGTTCAAGCTGATCCTCGCCGATCCACAGGTCCGGGCGATCCTCGTCAACATCTTCGGCGGGATCGTGCGCTGCGATCTGGTCGCCGAAGGCGTGATCGCCGCCGCACGTGAGATCGGCGTGCAGATCCCGATCGTCGTGCGGCTGCAGGGCACCAACGCCGCCGAAGGCCGCGCGCTGCTCGAGAGCTCGGGGCTCCGCCTGATTCCGGCCGACACCTTCCGCGAGGCCGCCGAGAAGGCCGTCGCCGCCGCGGGGCCGAACCCGAAGACGCAAGCGAAGACGCAAGCGAAGACGACCTCCGCGATGAACCCGAAGTCGAACGGGCGGGGCTGACGACGATGGCGATCTTGTGCGACGCGAAGACCCGACTGATCGTGCAAGGCCTCGGCAAGATGGGACGCTTCCACGCCGGCCTCTCGCGCGCCTACCACACCCAGGTGGTCGGTGGTGTGGCGCCGGGCAAGGGAGGCACCGAGATCGACGACATGCCGGTCTTCGACACCGTCCGTGAAGCCGTCGCAGCCACCGGCGCCGACGCCTCCGTGGTGTTCGTGCCGCCGCCGGGCGCGGCGGACGCGATCCTCGAAGCCGCCGACGCGGGGCTCGATCTCGTGGTCTGCATCACCGAGGGGATTCCGGCGCTCGACATGCTGCGCGCCAAGCGCTCGCTGCTCGGGGCGAAGACGCGTCTGCTCGGCCCCAACTGCCCGGGCGTCGTCACGCCGGGACAGTGCCGGATCGGCATCATGCCGGCGCAGATCACGCGGCCCGGGCCGGTCGGCGTCGTCTCGCGTTCCGGGACGCTCACCTACGAAGCCGTCGACCAGCTCTCACGCCTCGGCATCGGCCAGTCGAGCTGCGTCGGCATCGGGGGCGACGCGATCATCGGGACCAACTTCGTCGATGCGCTCGCGCTCTTCGAGGCGGATCCGGAGACCAGGGCCGTGATCCTGATCGGCGAGATCGGTGGCTCGGCCGAGGAGACCGCGGCGGAGTTCATCCAGTCCCATATGACGAAGCCCGTCGCCGCCTTCATCGCCGGCCAGAATGCTCCGCCCGGCAAGCGCATGGGCCATGCCGGGGCGATCATCGCCGGCGGCAAGGGCCGCGCCTCCGACAAGATCGCGGCGCTCGAGAAGGCCGGCGTGGCCGTGGCCCCGTCCCCCGCCGAGATCGCCGTCACGCTCGCCGATCACTGCCCGGGCCTGCGGAGCTGAGCGCTACTCGACGCTCCAGGTGTCGCCGCTGTGCAGCAGGCCCTCGAGCGTTCCGGGGCCGCGCTCGCGCACGGCCGTCGTGACCTGCTCGTCGAGCAGTCGCTCGTAGCTCGGCCGCTCGGCGGCGCGGAACACGCCGGTCGGGATCGGGAAGTCCGGCGGCGCCAGCGTCGCGAGCGCCATCGCGTAGGCCGGGCTCTCGTGTCTCTCGTCGTGCACCGTGACGCCGGCGGCGACCGGATCGTCCTCGTCGGCCAGCGCGATCAGGCGAGGGGTGCCGTGCTCGATGCGGATCCCGCGGCGCCGGCCCTTCGCGCCGAACACCAGGGGTTCGCCGTGGATCAGCGGCAGACCGGCCTCGACGCGAGTGCGCCGGTCCTCGATCGCCTCCCACACGCCGTCGTTGTACACCGGGCAGTTCTGCAGGATCTCGACGAAGGCCGCGCCGGGATGCGCGTGGGCTCGCCGCAGGACGTCCTGGAGCCCGGCGGAATCCACGTCCACGGTCCGCGCGACGAAGGTGGCGCCGGCGCCGAGCGCGAACGCCACCGGGTCGAGCGGGTAGTCGATGACGCCCATCGGCATCGACTTGTTCTTCATCCCGAGCTGGGAGGTCGGGGAGTACTGCCCCTTCGTGAGTCCGTAGATCCGGTTGTTGAACAACAGGATCTGCACGTCGACGTTGCGCCGGATCACATGCAACAGGTGGTTGCCGCCGATCGACAACCCGTCGCCGTCACCGGTGACGATCCAGACCGACAGCTCCGGGCGCGCCAACTTGATGCCGGTGGCGAAGGCCGGGGCGCGGCCGTGGATGGTGTGGAAGCCGTAGGTGTTCATGTAGTACGGGAAGCGGCTCGAACAGCCGATCCCCGATACGAAGACGAACCGCTCGCGCGGAATCCCGAACTCCGGAAGCACTCGCTGCACGTTCGCGAGCACCGAGTAGTCCCCGCAGCCCGGGCACCAGCGGACCTCCTGGTCCGTCTCGAAGTCCTTCTTCGTGAGCTTGGTTTCGACAGTGCCGACGGCCGGCTCGCTCATCTCAATCCTCCAGCAGCCGAGCGATCGCGCTGCGCAGCTCGGCGATGCGGAACGGCTGGCCTTGCACCTTCGTGAGACTCTGCGCATCGACGAGATAGCGATCGCGCAACACGCGGACGAGCTGGCCGGTGTTCAACTCCGGCACCAGCACGCGCTCGAAGCGCCCGAGCACGTCGCCGAGATCCGACGGCAGCGGGTTCAGGTGTCGCAGGTGCAGGTGGGCCACTTCGCCGCCGTCCGCGCGCGTCTCGTCGACGGCCGTCGCGATGGCGCCGTGCGTGCCTCCCCAGCCGACGACCAGCAGGCGCCCCGAGGCGGCTCCGCGCAGCTCGAGCGGCGGAATGTCGCGGGCCATGCCGGCCACCTTCTGATGGCGGAGATCGGTCATCCGCTGGTGGTTGTCGGGCAGGTACGAGACGTTGCCGCTGCCGTCCTGCTTTTCGAGGCCGCCGATCCGGTGCTCGAGGCCGGGAGTGCCGGGGATCGCCCACGGCCGCGCCAGCGTCTCGGCGGCGCGGTGATAGGGCGCGAACCCGGCCGGCTCCGTGTGATACGAGACGACCGAGCGCGGCAGTGCCGCGGTGTCCGGAATCCGCCACGGTTCGGCGCTGTTCGCGAGATAGCCGTCCGACAGGACGACGACGGGGGTCATGTACTTCACCGCCAGCCGGAACGCCTCCAGCATGATCGAGAAGCACTCCCCCGGCGTGGCCGGTGCGAGCACCGGCATGGGGCTATCCGAGCTGCGGCCGTAGAGCGCCATCAGCAGATCGGCCTGCTCGGTCTTCGTCGGCAACCCCGTCGAGGGGCCTGCGCGCTGCACGTCCACGAGCACCAGCGGCAGCTCGGCGACGACGGCCAGGTTCAACGCCTCCTGCTTGAGCAGGAAGCCCGGTCCGCTGGTGACGGTGAGCGCGAGGTGCCCGGCAAAGGCGGCGCCGATCGCGGCCGCCGCGGCGGCGATCTCGTCCTCGGCCTGGAAGGTCTTGATCCCGAAGTTCCGGTGCTTGGCCAGCTCGTGCAGGATTTCCGAAGCCGGGGTGATCGGATAGGCCCCGACGAACAGCGGGCGTCCCATCTGGGTGCTGGCGGCCACGGCCCCCCAGGCGAGCGCCGTGTTGCCGGTGATGTTGCGATACACGCCCGGCTCGATCTTGGCCGGCGGCACCTCGAAGGAGACCGGAAACAGCTCGCTGGTCTCGCCGAAGTGATAGCCGGCCATCAGCACGCGGCGGTTCGCCTCCCCGACGTCGTCGGGGAAGCGACTCGCGATCCAGCGCAGCGTGGATTCGACGGGCCGGCCGTAGAGCCAGTACATGAGGCCGAGCGCGAAGAAATTCTTCGACCGCGTGGCCTCGCGCTGCGAGAGGCCGAGATCCGCGACGGCGGCGATCGTGAGCTTCGTCAGCGGGATCTCCACCACGCGATAGCGCTCGCGGACATCCGGCAGGGGATCCTCGCGATAACCGGCCCGCTCGAGGTTCTTCTCGGTGAACGCGTCGGCGTTGAGGACCAGCATGCCGCCCAGCCGCACATCGGCGAGGTTGGCGCGCAACGCGGCCGGGTTCATCGCGACGAGCACGTCGGGTTGATCGGCTGGCGTGCGGACGTCCGTCGACGAGAAATGGATCTGGAAGCCGGAGACTCCCGCCAGGGTGCCGGCCGGAGCGCGGATCTCGGCGGGGAAATCCGGCAGCGTCGACAAATCATTGCCGGCGAGGGCCGTCGATTCGGTGAACTTGGTGCCGGTGAGCTGCATGCCATCCCCGGAATCCCCGGCAAACCGGATGGCGACGCGCTCGAGTCGTTCGTGCGGCTTCCGTTCGTTCGGGTTCTGTGGATGCTGCGTCTTCGAGGCCCGATCGGCCGAGGCCTGGGCTTTGTTCACAGATGTCGACCTCCGGGGTAGGCCTAGTATATCGGTCGGTCCGAGGGGGCGAAAGGCCCCGGCGGAACTGCTGCCGATTCGGGCCGGATCGGAAATGCACCGTCAACCGGGAGCTTCGCGCGCCGTCTGCGTGCCGGAGAGCCTCAAGCGGCAGAGCCTTCGGACCGATACGCACAGCATGTTCAGTCCGCGTGAACGCCCGCTGTTGCTGGTCGCCGAGCGGCTGTTCTCGCTGCGGCTGTCGCTCAATACGCCGGTCGTCGCGACGGACGAGTTGCCGGCGGGACCTGCCCGCGCGGCGCTCGCGATCCATTCCGAGGCGGGTCGGACGCGCTTCACGGTGGCGGTCCGCTCGCTCCCCAAGGGCGTTTCGGTCCTCTACGAACTCGAGGGGGAGGACGTCTCGCAGCCGGACGGATTCGCCGTCGCGCTCGATGCCTCGCTGTCCTTCGGCGAAAGCATGGGCTTCCTGTTCGATGACGAGATCATCACCGATCGTGAACCCACCACGCTGCGCCGAGCCGTCGCCAGGCTACGTGAAATCGTGTCGTTTCCGCGCCTGGACGTCGGCGATCCGCCGGCTTCCGAACTCGCCGGGGTCGAGGACGACCGCGAGATCCTGCTGGAAGAAGCGCTGGAGCACGTCGTGGCGGAGCCGTCGCCCGGGTCTGCCGCCGCAGCGGCGGCACCGGGGGCGGCGCCGACCCTGACGAAGTTCCGTGACGGCGGATCGCGCGCGGGCCTGTCCGCACCGGCGCCCGCCGCGTGGCCCGTCGCGAGCGGGCGCACCGGCTCTTCGCCTCGTTCCGACCCGACCGCAACGGCCGGGGGCGGCGCGCGGTTGGGCCGTGTCCAGCCGCTGCGCGTGCGGGCTCCCGGCGCCGTGCCGCCGGTTCCGCTGCTCCTCCGCCTTCTCGCCGCGTTCTGACGCGGTTCGCTCCAGGAGACCGACCATGATGTCCCAGGCTCTGTCTCGCTCCGGCACGCGCCGGTCCGACATGCTTCTCCCCGCACTGGCGCTCGCGGCGGCCCTCGGGCTGACCCAGATCGGCTGCGCCACGGCGCGCGGATCGGGCGCCTCGGGCGAGCCGCACGCGTCTGCGCCCGGGGCGCACGCGGAACTCAGCGAGCGGACGGATGCGCAGCGGCGGGCCCGCATGCACTACGAGGTTGCGCTCGACCGGATGAAGACCGGCCGCAACCCCGAGGCGATCGGCGAGCTGCTGATGGCGGTGCGTCTCGACCCGAACGAGGAGAATCTCCGGCTCGCGCTGGCCGAGGCGTTCCGGCGCTCGGGTCGCATCGCGGACACCGAAACGCACCTGCTGGCTGCGCTCCAGATCGACCCGAACTTCCATGCCGCGCGGTTCAACCTGGCGGCGCTCTACATCGAGCAGGAGCGCTACCAGGAAGCCCTCGTCGAAACCCAGCGCCTGCTCGCCGATCCGACCTTCCCGCGGCCGTGGCGCGCGCTGACGAATGCCGGCTGGGCCGAGTACAAGCTGAGCCGCCTCGGCGAGGCGGCCGCGCATCTGCAGCTCGCGCTCGACTACAAGGAAGACTACTGGCCTGCGCGCCTGAACCTCGGCATCCTCGAAGCCGAACGCGGCAATCGGGCCGAGGCCGCGGCGCATTTCGAGCG
>CAADGG010000094.1 GCA_900696485.1 uncultured Pseudomonadota bacterium | reverse complement strand
TCTGGGCTTCGAACGAGTGGATCGGGGAAGGCGACCGGAAGCTCGGGTGGTAAGCTCTCGAATGCGCCTGGGAAAGTCCCAGGTGTACGGCGTGGAGGCGTCGGGATGTGCTGTTGTCCCAAAGTGGTGGCGAGCAGGTCGCCTCTGCAGCAGACACTGCCTTCCGCTGGTTTGTCTTTGACTATGAGGAACCACTCGGCGGTTCATATTGGCTGGAAGCGGCGACACTGATCCCGATCGGGAAGGTTGCGAAGGGTTTCAAGGTAGGCCGCGCCGTCATCGGCAAGCTCGACGACCTTGCAAAGCTCCTCCCAGGTGAGCACACGCTGCTCAAACACCTCCCGGATCGAGGTAGTCCACGGGCGAACTGGGCGCAGAACTCGAGCGTCCTGCGAAGAGAAATCAGGAAGGGCAATCCGATCAGAGATGCGTCGATTGACCCGAAGACAGGTGCTCTATTGAACGACACAGGATTCCTGAGAGCCGAGCGCCAGCTCTTGAGGAATCAGGGATGGACCTACAACCCCGCGACCCAGCTCTGGTCACCAGGGCCGTGATCCGATGAAGCAAGCAGCGACGGTAGACAGAGCCTCTCTCGGTTTCGCGGAAGCCGTTCAAGCTGCTCTTGACGTAGTGGCTCTGGCTCACGGTTTGCGCTTGGTCGAATCAGGTCCGACCAGGGTGCGGTACGAATCCGATCGCGTCTTCTTGAACGTCTATCATGGGCGCCAGTCCTACGAGATCGGCGTCGAGGTAGGGCTGCTCGCCGATGGTTCTGGCTACAAGTTCGGACTCTCCGACGTCCTTGCTGCCGTGGTCGGCTCAAGCCACTGTTGCCGCACGTACTTCCAAGCCAGCAACGCAGAGGTCATGCAGAAGTGTGCTGCTGAGATCGCTGCTCTGATTGACGAGTACTACGGGCCCGTTTTGGCTGGCGACCGAGAGACATGGGAACGGATTGCGGCGGTCGCAGAGGAGCGCAACACCGCCTACACCAGAGAGGTCGTCCAGCAGCCGATTCGTGAGGCGGCAAGCGAAGCATGGGCGAGGGGCGATTACGAGAAGGTCCGTGAACTCTACGAGTCGATCCGGCAGGATCTCTCCACCGTCGAGAAGAAGCGACTCGCATACGCTGAGAAGCACAGCCGATAGGGTGCCCTGCGGTGTTTTCGGGGCTCAGAGCTTCGCGGCGGCGCGACCGCACAACCTTGATAGAATAGACGCCTGCACCGAGGGGGTGAGCTCATGACCAGCAAGTCGATGAACGAGGTCGAGGTCTCGCGGACCGAGACCGGCAGCGTCCGCGTGCACCAGTTCCACGACGAGGACTCCCAGGAATACGGCGTGGTGCTGGCGCGCGAGCAGGTCCCGCTCGTAGCCGACTGGATGCTCGAAGCGGCAGGCTACAGCCCGGCGGCTGAAGGTGGACGCAAGCGCGAGGAGCTCCGCGCACAGGCGCATCTTTTCCGACGGCTCGAAGGTGCGGCTGCAGGCGGCCCCACGGACCGGGGCAGCGCCATCGAAGCCATCCGCGTCGCCCTGGAGTGGGCGGCGGGCGAGTCAGACCTCTCGCCCGACGAGTGGCTTCACAGCGAGTAGCCCTGCCAACTACCGGCTCTCGATCAGCTGGCCCTCCTCGCCTGGAGGAAGGCGTCGATGGTGCGGAAGAGCGCGTCCTGGTCGCGCTTGGGGAGCCCGTCGATGGCCTGGAGGCGTCGGAGCACGCGGCGGCTGACGGCGGCTCCGTTGCTCGCCGCCGGCTTCACGCCGAGCATCTCGTCGGTGGAGACCCGCAGGGCCTTGGCCAGGCGCACGATCATGTCCGGGTGGGGTCGGAGCTTCCCCCGCTCGTAGTTTGAGACGATCACCTGGATCGCCCCGATCTGGTCGGCGAGCTCGGTCTGGGTGTAGCCGCGCTCCCGGCGCAGGGCGGCGATCCGCCGGCCCAGGGCCAGGTCCTTGTCCTTCTCGGCCTTCGACCGCGGTCGGCGTGCCATCGGCCGAAGGGTACGAGCGGATTTCGTGGAGAGAGCGTCTTGCATTGCGTGGTATATCAAAATACTCTATTCCCCGAACGACCACAAATCGCAAGATTTCTGCGAAGGGGTCTTGACAGGTTTTCGCGAGGAGGGCGTTTCGATGGCACGCATCCCGAACGGCGAACTGGAGCGGCTGAAGCGCGAGGTCTCGCTGGAGCGCTTGGCCGAGGCCCGGGGCGTTCGGCTCGAGCGCCACGGCGCGGACCTCCTGGGCCTGTGCCCCTTCCACGACGACCACGAGCCGAGCCTCGTGATCACGCCGAGCAAGAACCTCTGGCACTGCCTCGGCGCCTGCCAGGCCGGTGGCTCGGTGATCGACTGGGTGATGCGGGCCGAGGGTGTCAGCTTCCGCCACGCCGCCGAGCTGCTCCGCGCCGACCTCCCGCCGGAGGGACTCACGAAGGGCCCGCCGCCGGAGCGCTCGACGGTGCCGAAGCTCCCGGGACTGCTCGACGCGAGCGAGGACGACCAGGTGCTCCTGCGCCGCGTGGTCGACTACTACCACGCGGCCTTGAAGGAGAGCCCCGAGGCCCTGGCCTATCTCGCGACCCGGGGCCTCCAGCACGCCGAGGCCGTAGAGCGCTTCAAGCTGGGCTTCGCGAACCGGACCCTCGGTTACCGGCTGCCGGCGAAGAACCGGAAGGAAGGCGCCGCGATCCGCGAGCGCCTCCAGGCGCTCGGCGTGATCCGGTCGAGCGGCCACGAGCACCTCAATGGCTCGCTCGTCGTGCCCGTCTTCGACGAGGAAGGTCGCGTCGCTGAGCTCTACGGACGGAAGATCACACCGAGGCTTCGACCGGGAACGCCGCTCCACCTCTACCTCCCCGGCCCGCACCGCGGCGTCTGGAACATCGAGGCGCTCCAAGCCTCGCGCGAGATCATCCTCTGCGAGTCGCTGCTCGACGCGCTCACCTTCTGGTGCGCCGGCTTCCGCAACGTGACGGCGGCCTACGGGACGGAGGGCATGACGTCCGACCACTGGAAGGCCTTCGAGCAGTACGGGACCGAGCGCGTGCTCCTCGCCCACGACCGCGACGAGGCCGGCGAGAAGGCGGCTGAGAAGCTCGCGAGCCAGCTCGCCGGGCGCGGCATCGGCGCCTACCGCATCCACTTCCCGAAAGGCATGGACGCGAACGAGACGGCGCTGAAGCTCACGCCGGCGTCGAAGAGCCTCGAGCTGCTGATCCGCAAGGCGACCTGGCTGGGCAAGGGGAAGGCCTCGGCGCCGAGCACGACCGTGGCCGTGATGCCGGCTGCTAAAGAGGAAGCTCCGAGAGAAGAGAAGCACGAAGCGCCTCCCGAGATCGTCGCCGACGCACCGGCCGAGCAGCCGCCTCCTGCGCCCGACGAAGAGCCCTCTCTTCCTTTAGCTGCCACTCCGGAGCCCGCCCCGCCGCCCGAGGTGCCTCCCGCGGAAGAGCGCGGCGAAGAGCTGGTGATGACGCTCGGCGATCGCCGCTGGCGCATCCGCGGGCTGGCGAAGAACACGAGCTACGACGCGCTGCGGGTGAACGTGCTCGTGGCGCGCGAGGGCCAGGGCTTCCACGTGGACACGCTCGACCTCTACTCGGCACGGCACCGCAAGGCCTACCTCGCCGAGGCCGCCAGCGAGCTCGGCCTCGAGGAGCGCGTGCTGAAGAAGGACCTCGGCCAGGCGCTGCTCCGCTTGGAAGCCCTGCAAGAGGAGCAGATCCAGAAGGCGACGGAGCCGAGGGAGAAGACCGTCGAGCTCGACGACGACGAGCGCGAGGCCGCGCTCGCGCTGCTGCGCGATCCCGGTTTACTCGACCGCATCCTCGCCGACTTCGAGCGCTGCGGCGTCGTGGGCGAAGAGACGAACAAGCTCGTGGGCTACCTGGCGGCCGTATCCCGCAAGCTCGAAGAGCCGCTCGCGGTGGTGATCCAGTCGAGCTCCGCCGCCGGGAAGAGCTCGCTGATGGAAGCCGTGCTGGCCTTCATGCCGGAGGAGGAACGCGTCCAGTACTCGGCGATGACGGGCCAGTCGCTCTTCTACATGGGCGAGACCGACCTGCGGCACAAGATCCTCGCCATCGTGGAAGAGGAAGGCGCCGAGCGGGCGAGCTACGCGCTCAAGCTCCTGCAGAGCGAGGGGCAGCTCACGATCGCGAGCACGGGGAAGGACCCGTCCACGGGCCGGCTCATCACCCACGAGTACCGGGTCGAAGGGCCGGTGATGATCTTCCTCACGACGACGGCCATCGAGATCGACGAGGAGCTCTTGAACCGCTGCCTGGTGCTCACCGTGAACGAGGACCGCGAGCAGACGCGGGCGATCCATCGCCTCCAGCGCGAGCGCCAGACCCTCGAAGGCCTGCTCGAGCGCCAGGACCGCGAGCACGTGCTGAAGGTCCACCGCGATGCGCAGCGGCTCCTGCGACCGCTGCTCGTCGCCAACCCCTTCGCCCGCTCCCTCACCTTCCTCGACCACCAGACGCGGACGCGCCGCGACCACATGAAGTACCTGACGCTGATCCGCAGCGTGGCGCTGCTCCAGCAGTACCAGCGGCCCGTGAAGACGGCCC
>CAADGG010000093.1 GCA_900696485.1 uncultured Pseudomonadota bacterium | reverse complement strand
CAACTTTCCCGAAGGGAAAGTTGACGAAACGAACCCGACCCCTTTCTTGACGGCGGTCCGCTCAAGCGTGGCTCCGGGCGGCTCGATAATCCGACGACGGATCGCGTGGTATGCTGCCGGGCCGCCCGCGAACGACCGGAACACGGCAGGTTTCGTGAGTCTCCCCTCGGGGCATGCGCCGGACCGCGCGTAAGCAACCACCGGGGTCCGAGACGATTCGAGAGGACTGACGTCAGGTGGGTGAGTTCGATCCCTTCCGCTGGAGCATCTACCTGACCGTCGGCCCTGCGGCGATGGCCACGTACTTCCTGCTCCGCTCGAACTACCTGCGGGTACTGATCCTGCTCTTCGTCCTGATCTTCCTGGATCAGGTGTTCATGACCTGGCGCCACTTCTACTTCGTCAACTTCAGCATCTCGAGTGCGTTCGCCTACACCCTCTTCGGCGCGCTGCTGCTCGACCCATCAGCTCGCGTGAGAATGCCGGCGATGAGTGCAGCGTGGGCGGCGCTGCTGACCTTTGCGCTCTTCGGGGTCGTGATCGGCGCCGCGGATCCCCGGCTGGGGATGACCTTCCAGATTCCGGAGTTCCAGTTCTTCTTCGCCGAAGCGCTGCTCTACTTCTGGCTCGGACGGGCGTGCCTGCGCGATGCGGAGCAGGCACATCGCCTTCTGCTGTGGGTCGTGTGGTTCGGCGGGATCATCGCGCTGACGCACATGTTCTCGTTGGCGACCGGCTTTACGTTCTATACGTCCGGCAAGGTCGTCGAGGTCTCGGCGCAGGAGGGGCTCGGGTTCCGCTACGGCTCCGTCTTTGTGAATCCCAACACGCTGGCGGACTTCTACGCCATGACGATCCCCGCGGCTGTCGTCCTTCTGCTGGGCTGGAAGAAGCTCTCGGGACGCACGCGGATCTCTGCGATCGCGGCGGCCGGTCTCATGAGCATCTCGCTGCCGCTGACCGCCAGCCGCGGTGGTTTGGCGGCGGCCGTGTTCGTACTCGGCGTCACCGCCCTTTTGCTTCCCGTAGGACTTCGGATCATCGTTTCCTACTTCGGGGCCGGAATCCTGATCGGCGGTATGACGGCCGTGGGCATCATTGTGTTGTTCCCGGAATACTGGGAACGAGCGTTGACGCGGTTCCAGGAGGAGGGGCTGCAGGGGAACCGTTACAGGCTCTGGGGCGACACGCTGGATCTGCTGATGAAGAACCCGCTCGGGATCGGACTCCATCCGTTCAACTTCAGTGCGGCAATCCGGCCCTATGGCCATGCAATGTCGAACCCGCACAGCATCTATCTGGATCTCGCCGCGAAGGTGGGAGTTCCTGGTCTGCTGGCCTTCCTGGCTTTCTGCGTGGGTCTCTTCCGTCGCCTGGGACGGGCTCGCCGGCATGGATCACCGGAGCTGCGTACCGCGGCGGCTGCGATCACCGCGATGATGCTGGGCTTCCTGGTCGGCGGGATCACCGAGCCGATCTTCACGAACGGCTACAAGCTCCAGCACCTATTCTTCTTCCTGGCCGGCGTCGGATCCTTCCTGCCGCACTGGCTGCCGAGCCGTGAAGCGGCTCGGTCGTCCGTACCGGTCGTTCCGCCCTCTCGCTGGAGCCCTGCCGAATCGTGAAGCAGATCCTCTTCGATCGCGCCGGCGTCGTTCACGTCGACGACGTTCCGGCGCCGGCGGTGGGCCCGGGCCAGGTGCTGGTGCGCGTTGCGCATTCCGTGATCAGCACCGGGACCGAGACGGCAGGGTATGCCAGTGGCGGCCTGGCGAGTGAAGTCGCAAGCAATCCGAAGCTGGTCTCTCGCGTCGTCGATCAGGTGCGCAGCACCGGCTTGCGAGGTGCCGCCGATCAGGTCCGCGACCGGCTGAACGAGCGCCGTCCGCGCGGCTATTCCGGCAGCGGTGTCATCGTGGCCGCCGGCCCCGGGATGGAGCATCTGACGCCCGGGACGTGCGTGGCCTACGGCGGCGAGCCACATGCGGAATACGTGGCGGCCCGACTCCAACTGATCGCGCGCGTCCCGGCTGGCGTCGCGATGGAGCAGGCGGCCGTCACGACGATCGGCAGCATCGCGCTACACGGCCTGCGGCTGGCGAACACCGGTCTCGGAGAGACCGTCGTCGTGCTCGGCCTGGGGCTCGTCGGCCAGCTCGCGGTGGCGATCGCGCGGGCGATGGGGCTGCACGTCGCGGGCGGAGATCCGGTGGCCAGTCGCGTCGAGCTGGCCCGCCGCGCTGGTCTGGACGCTGCCATCGACGTCACCGACGTGGCCGGCGCCCGGTCGGCGATCCAGCAGTTCACCGGAGGGATCGGCGCCGACGCGGTGCTGGTGTGTGCCGGCGGGGGCTCCAGCCAGCCGACGGCGTTGGCGGCCGAGCTGTGCCGCGACCGCGGTCGTGTGGTCGTGGTCGGCGCCGCCGGTCTCGAACTCGACCGCAGCATCTTCTATCGCAAGGAGCTGTCTCTGCGCGTTTCCCGGTCCTACGGACCCGGGCGCTACGACCCGCACTACGAGGAACACGGCCAGGACTACCCGGTCGGATACGTTCGCTGGACCGAGAATCGAAATTTTTCGGCCTTCCTCTCGCTGCTCGAGCGCGGTGCGATCGATCTGGCTCCGCTGCTGACCACGCGTTTTACCATCGCCGACGCGCCCGCTGCGTACGCCGCCCTCAAGCGAGGACCCGACGCTCCGCTCACGGCGGTTCTCGACTATCCGCTCGCGCCACAGGGGGCGCCGCTCGATGCCGCCCCGTCGCGGCAGATCCAGTTGCGCTCGCCGGTGCGCCGCGAGCATGAGCTTCGCGTGGGGCTCGTCGGCTGCGGATCGTTCGCACGCGGCCAGATCATCCCTGTGTTGAGACGCGCGAAGGGCGTGCGGATCACCGCCGTATGCGCGTCGAGCGGTGCATCCGCGGCCAACGTGGCCCGGCTCGTCGAGGCCGAGACCTGCACGACCGACTACATGGACCTCCTGTCGGACGAACACATAGACGCCGTCGTGATCGCCACACGCCACGACCTGCACCATCCCGTGGCCGTCGCGGCCGCAAAGGCCGGCAAGCCGTTCCACGTCGAGAAACCCCTCGCGCTCAGCACGGCCGACGCCGCGGAGATCGTGGCGGCGGTGCAGAAGGCGGGTATCCCGGCGGTCGTCGGCTTCAACCGCCGGAGTGCCCCGTTCATCGTCGATCTGCACGGCTGGCTCTCGCGCCGGGCCGGGCCGGCCCAGATCCTGATCCGCATCAACGCAAGCGCGGTGCCGGCCGATCACTGGACCCTCGATCCCGTTCAGGGGGGCGGCCGATTGGTTGGCGAGGGCTGCCACTTCCTCGATCTCGCCGCATGGCTCGGCGGCTCGGGAGCCCGCGTAATCGCGGCTGCGGCGTTGCCGGGACGCGATGTCGCCGATCAGGAGGGCAACCTTACGATCGTCATGCGCTTCGCAGACGGATCCCTGGCGACGGTTCAGTATGGCTCGCGCGGCCACTCCGGCCTGCCCAAGGAACGGATCGAGGTGGCCTGGGACGGCTGCAGCGTGGTGATCGATGACTTCCGGCGGATGGACACCTATGGAATCGGAGGGAGCCGCTCGCTGCGAACGCAGGACAAGGGCGTGCACGACCACCTCGCCAATTTCCTAGATGCAGTCCGGGGGTGCGGCGATGTTCGGGCGCCCGTGACGGCAGGATTGGATGCGGCGGAGCGAATCGATGAGATTCGCGCCCTGCTGCGGGGGCCTGGCTCGGCGGTACCGAGTAGCTCGAGGTAGGATCTCCGGCCCTGAGCTTCGCGCACACTGCGCCTTGGCCTGTGATCCCCATCACCGCACACCCGCCTCGCGAGCACTCGCGGGGATTTCGCATCGCCTTCCGTTGAGCCATGACGGCGACCGGTCGAAGAGCGGTCTACTACTACCAAACCGGGCTTGACGGGCTTGACGAATTGCGCCGAGGCGTTCTACGGGCAGGACGGCCTTCTTCGAGGGGGGGTGGCGATGACTCGAATTTCTTCAAATCACCGTACCGCATGCATGGCCGGCGCTCTCGCTCTGGCGTTGGCGGCTTGCGGGTCGGGGAGCGACGAGCTGGCTCGAGAGATTGTGACAGAAGGGACGCTCGCGTCCGTCGCACCGCTTCCGGACGATGAAGCCGGCACATTCGCTCCCCGCCTAATGCCCGAGCCACAGGGCAACGCCGCGCGGCGAACGATCGAGCAGACGGATGCAACGGCAAGGCGTCCGCATACCGGAGGAACGCGCGCCGCCCCGCAACGACGGGTCGCCGGAGGAACGACCGTTGCCGCCACACAGGGCGGGACCGAGCCGGCAGTCCAGTCCCCGGCATCGAGCGACGCGAGCTCCGAACAAGCCGGCGCGACCGGCAGAGAAACGGGGGGCTCCGGGGGACGCGGGTCTGGCAGCGCAGCCGGCGGCTCCGCATCGACGGATGCGACGGGAACCCGGACGAACCCAG
Organism: uncultured Pseudomonadota bacterium; assembly: GCA_900696485.1. Classification (GTDB taxonomy): domain Bacteria; phylum Myxococcota_A; class UBA9160; order UBA9160; family PR03; genus CAADGG01. The sequence goes on along the minus strand of CAADGG010000093.1, from coordinate 25,136 downwards.
CGGGATCCTCGGCCTCAGGTGTCCGCGCGCAGAGCGATCAGGCGCAGCCAACCGATGCGTCGCCGCAGGGCGACATCGCCGAGGCCACCGACGGACCGGCCTCGAGTGAGGACAGCATTGCGACGAACGACGCCCCTTCCTCGGGCCCTCCTGACGAGCGGAACGGCTTCCCGGCGATGGCGGGCACGCAGATGGACAGCGATCCGGCGACTGACGCCGCTGCCGGTTCGCCGGCGAACAGGGAGGCCGAACCTGGGCGTCTCGACTGGTGTGCGCGCGTGGCCGTGCGGCCGATGCGGCGGATGCAGCCCGGAAAGGGATGCAAGCCGTACATGGCGCCGCGGGATGTCGCCGCCGAGGCGGATCTCGTCCTGCTGGGCTCTTCCCTCGACGTCGGAGCCGAGGAGAATCCCAAACGCAATAGCTGCGGCGGACCCTTCAGTCACGAGAACAATCGCGCCTTCATCACGGAGGTTCGCGATCTCCGCCGCTCGGCGCAGCCGATTCGTTTCTTTCATATGTCGCGTTTCGAGCTCGTCACGGCGAGACAGGCCGCATTGCCGGGTTTCGATCCGCAGTTCCTGGTCCAGAGGGCCGTCGGTACTCGAGACCCTGCTCAGTTCTTCGCTGCAGATCGCTCGCCGCAGTGTCAGGGGAAACGCTGCGGTTGGGATTTCGGACGCTGGGAGACGAGGAGCAGCGAGATCTCTCTGAAGGATCTCATCGATCGTCGCGACGCAGGAAACTCTCGGAATGCCGTCTACTACCTTCCACGTGCTGGCAGTGACGACCGGATCTTCGGACCGTTTGCCGCCCTTGCGGATCTTCGCGACCGGGCCTATCGAGCATGGCGTGTGGATCTCGCGAAGCGCGCCATCGAGCTGGGGGAGTACGACGCCGTCATACTCAACCACAAGTTCGATCACTACTTCCTTCCCGGTTTCTGGCTGGAAAGCGATCGCTATCCGACGGCGACGGCCTATGTCGAATCCAAGGATTCCGTCTGGAGTGCCGCGCCGCAGGACTACGGGTACGCGGAATATGTCGCCGGCTGGCACGCCCTGGCGGCGGATCTGCGTCGGGCCGGTGTCCCGTTTGCCGTAGCGTTGACGCCGCACCCGTGGCTCAGCGAGGCGGATGATCGGGCAAGCAGTCAGGATGAGCGCGCGCTCATCCTGCAAGCGGTTCAGTCGGCGTCGACTGTGATCCTCGACGTCGCAACCACCTACGGCCGATCCCCCGACGAGTGGAAGGCGCTGGTCGGCGCCAAGGGTGCGAAGGTAGTCCGCGTCGATTCCCGCTGTGGCTTCGAGCGCGGAAAGGCGTGGTAGCGTCCGGATTCAGAGTGCCCTCCGCGGTCGCGTGCGGGAACAGCCTGTCGCCCGTGTGTCGAGGCCCGGCGGATCGAGGGAAGGGAGGACGTGCAGGATGGACCGCCCGCTCGAGAGCGGCGCGATCACGTCGCCCGCCGGTGAAGGCGAGCGGCGGCTGATCTGCATGCTGCTCCAGGATCACTACGGCAGTGACGCGCGGGTGAAGCGAGAGGCGAGGACGCTCGAGGAAGAGCAGTACCGCATCCACTTGATCACGCTCTGCGGCGCGGATGACGCCCCGAGGATCCGGAGAGACGGCGCGACGCGCGTGGAGACGCTCCGGGTCCGGACACGCGGTCTCCCGCGGACGCCGTTCTTCTGGCTCGTGAAGTATCTGGAGTTCGTGGTCCGCGCGGCATGGCGAGCCGCCCGCCTCCGCCCGGACGTCTACCACGCCCATGATCTGCCGATGGTCGTACCAGCATGGCTGGCATCCCTCCTGCATCGCGCCCCGATCGTCTACGATGCGCACGAACTCTATCCAGAGATGAGTCATCCTCATCGCCTGATGCGACCCGCCTGGAGGGCCGTAGACCGTTGGGCCGTGCAGCGCGTGGCGGCCATCATTGCGGTGAACCGCTCGCGGGCCGACATCATGGTGGCGGACTACTCCGCGCCGGAACCCGCCATCATTCCGAACCTGCCGATGTGGGTACCGGCGTCCGAGCTGCCGGACCGCGAGGCGTCGCCAGTGCGGCAGCAAGTGCGCGAGCATCTAGGCCGTGTCCCCGCCATCCTGCTCTACCAGGGACTCCTCGGACCCAGCCGTTGCCTCGATCAGGTGGTGGAGGCCCTCGCGCAGGTGAAGACTGACGTCGTGCTGGTGCTGCTTGGTCATCACAATGTGTATGTCGACGGTCTGCTCGCAAGGGCTGCATCTCTTGGCGTCGGGGATCGCGTCCTGTACTTCGGTTCGATCGATTCCGACGAACTCAAGGCATGGACCGTGGGAGCAGATGCTGGACTGGTGATCTACGCACGGACACCCCTCAACAACTACCTCTGCGCGCCGAACAAGCTCTTCGAATACTGCATGGCCGGCGTTCCGGTCGTCGGCTGTGACTATCCGGAGGTGAGACGGCCGCTCGAGACATCGGCCGCCGGGGAACTGTTCGAGCCGGAGTCCCCGGAATCGATCGCGAGTGCCGTGGACCGCCTGCTGGGTGACCCCGAACGTCTTGAGAACGCCCGCCAGGCCACACTCGAGATCCGGAAGCAGCATCATTGGGGTCGGGCCAAGGATGCGTTGCTGACACTCTATCGCGATTTGTTCGTGTCGGATGCGGCGCCACAGTCCGTCAGCGGCAATTGCTACACCGATGAGAGATAGAGATTGCAACCGTACCGAGGATGTGAGAGAAAAGAGGCACAAAGCACGGGCAAGTGAGAGCCGTTCTGGAGGGCATCGCCATGCGTGCACGCGCCATACTCTGGTCCGCGTTCCTGGTTTTTGGATCCGGGTGTCCGCTCGAGGGCCATGTCTGGTCGATCGCCGGCTATGGGGATTCCATCACGACCCAGGCGACGGACTGGTGCGGTCTGATCGACGCCCCTTCCGCCAGAACGACTTGGACGTGTGAGACCCACGGGATCGGTGGTGAGCGTGCCGTAGCGGGTGTGGAAAGATTGATCGAAGATCTCGATGCAGATCTCGTCGGATCTCACTACGTGGTGTTGGCTTGGGGCGCCAACGACGTCCGGAATGACGAGGCCCAGAACGTCCTCCCGCACATTCTGGCCGGAATCCGGGCGGTCCAGGATGCCGGCAAGGTCCCGGTTCTGTGGAAAGTGACTCCTCGCTGGTTGCCGATCGGGGGGGAGCCCGAAGAGCCCGATCGGCAGCGAAACCTCGTCATCCGCAACGTGAATGAAATCCTCGAGCTCGTGGCGGATTACTACGACGTGCCGATCGTGGATGGATACGCCGTTCTCGACGGGAGCCCTGATCTGTTCGCCGATCACGTACATCCGACTCGAGGTGAGCAAAGCGGGCAGGCCGCTCTCGCCGCCGCCATGCAGAGCAGCGTGTACCTTTGGGAGCTGGCGCACGAGCACGCGTTCTGAACCAGCCGACTGCACTCGGCGATACGCGGCTCGAGTTCACCGGCGATAGGGAGGGAGTACGCGATCTCTCTTGGATCCACTCCCAGCGGGGCTCCCGGTCGCGAAGCGCTCGACCTCGCCGCCACCGGACCGGCTGATGTCGTATCAAACCGCCGTCCCCCAGGGAGTTGCGGTTACCGCGGCCATCGAACCTCGGGACCCCAACTCATTTCAGCGATCCGACCGGCCGTGCGGGCGCCGCGTATCGTGGCGGGGCCGCCCGCGAGTCCGTGGCAGTCAGTCTGCTCGCGCTCGACTCGCCGCTTCCTCGCGGACACCTGAGTGAATCGACCGAGACCGCACATGATCCGGCCAACGTCTCGCCCCACCTGCCGCCGCCAGATCACCCCATCCCCTCGGCTATGATCCCCGATTCCTGACGCTCCCCAGGAGAAGCTACCTATGTGCGGAATCGCGGGCATCTTCAACCTCGAAAGCAGGAACGCGATCGATCCCGCGTGTCTCGAGCGTATGCTCGGACCAATCGCACATAGGGGGCCGGACGCCGAGGGCGCACGTCTCTATGATGGTGCTACGGCCCTCGGCCATCGACGTCTATCCATCCTCGATCTCAGCACTGAGGCGAATCAACCTTTCGAGAACGCGGATCGAACCCTCGCAATTACATTCAACGGGGAGATCTTCAATTACCTCGAGCTGCGCAGCGAACTCGAGGCGAAGGGTCGCCGCTTCCGAACGAACTCCGATACCGAAGTGCTTCTTCAGGCGTACGAGGAATGGGGGGAGAATGCCGTCCCTCGGCTCAATGGGATGTGGGCCTTCGCCATACTCGACCGCCGGCAGAGCATCCTCTTCTGCTCTCGGGACCGCTTCGGGATCAAGCCCTTTGTCTGGACCCACACGAACGGCCGTTTCGTCTTCGGGTCCGAGATCAAGTCCATCCTCGCGTTCGATCCAGCCCTCGCCACGCCCGACTACACGACCCTTGACACGATCCTGCGCTCGGCGATCGGGAATCGGCCGACGGCCACGTGTTTCTCTGGAATCCATCGTCTCGCGCCAGCTCATAACGCGATCGTGAGTTCCTCCGGTATCTCCCTGTATCGGTATTGGGACTATCCGACGGAAACCGATGATTCGATCGGAGCGTCCGAGGCGGCGAACCGGTTTCGCGAGCTTCTCACCGATGCGATTCGCCTTCGAACCCGAAGTGACGTCCCCGTCGGGAGCACGCTCTCGTCAGGGATCGACTCATCAGCGATTGCTTGTCTCCTGCGAACCTTCTCTTCCGGTTCGCATGAGACGTTCAGCGCCTCATACCAGGAAGAAAAATGGAACGAGGCGACGCGCGCCGAACAGCTCGCCCTGTCCCTCGGCATGAACCCGAATCCAGTTCCCGCGCTTCCCTCCAACTTCCTGGAGACCCTACGCCAGTGCCTCCATCACCTCGAGAGTCCGGTCCAGAATCCCACCGTCGTCCCTCTTTGGAACATCATGGAGGCCGCAAAAAAGAAAGTCGTCGTCCTTCTCGAAGGGCAAGGAGCTGATGAGCTCCTCGCTGGCTACGACCAGGTTTGTTTTCCCGCCGCGTTCGTCGACGACCTCGCTGCTGCCCGGCTTCGGTCGGCGGTCACCGGCCTTCGCCGACAGGTTGGGGCGCATGGCTGGGTGTCCACCGGGCTCTGGGGCCTGCGTGCCGTTGCTCCCTGGTCGCAGGCGATGCTGGGGTTGGTACGCGGTGAGGCTGGAGTCCACGCCGGCCCGCTGGCCGCTGCACGCCGGACTTCAACCTTTCGACAAAACGCCTTCAGGCCTCACGAAAGCCACCTCAACCGTCTGCTTCGGCGGCAGCACGAGGTTGAGCTAGGACGGCTTCTCCACTACGGGGATGCGATTTCGATGGCCCATTCGATCGAATCTAGGCTTCCGTTCCTCGACTACCGACTGGTAGAGTTCGCCTTTCGCCTCCCGGGGCATCTCAAGCTTTCTGAGGGGACTGGAAAGATGGTACTCCGCGACGCTGTCCGAGGTATCGTCCCGGACGACATACTCGACAACAGGCGGAAACTCGGTTTCCGTACGCCAATCGACCGTTGGTTCCGTGAGACCCCAGAGGAGACCCTTCTCCCCGTACTTCTCTCGAAAGAGTCGCGACAGCGCGGCATCTTCTCGATTCCGCGTCTCACGAGGATTATCGAGAATCATCGACTCGGCCGTGTCGATCTCTCGCACTATCTCTTTCGTTGGCTCACCACCGAGCTGTGGTTTCAGGAGTTCATCGACTCCTGAATCGTCCGGGGTCTCATTTGATGGCGAGAGCACAACGCACTGGTGGCAACCGCATAGACAGTCCAGGGATCGAATCGATCGAACGCACGAGCACAGAGGCCCGGGGCAGCACTCGTGAGTAGGTGTATCTTCGCCCAGTCCAGAACCCATGCGTTCCGAAGCTGGCAAACACGGATCGAGGTTGTGTGGTGAAGGTTGTGATGCTGCTCAAGACGACGGGGGTCCAGTACGATGACCGTGTCAGGAAGGAATGCGGAACGATCCTCAAACTCGGGTGGGATGTCCAAGTCTCCGTCCTCGAGACGGCGAATCGCCGCTATGCGAAGCGTTCTGCGGACGGAGTGAGCATACGAGCGATCTCTCTACTCTCGCGGAGGATACTGCCGCAAGCGCGCGGTCTGGTGGTCAAGACGATCGAGATGTACGTGCGGTTCCTGGCGCACGTGTTGCGAGTACGACCGGATGTCGTCTGGATGCACAATCAGGAAATGGCCGGTGTCCTCCCGATCCTCGCTCTTCTGCGGCGGGCTCGATTCGTGGGTAGGATCGTCTGGGACCAGCACGAACTTCCTCCGGAGCAGGCACTCAGGCCAGGTGCTTTGCATCGGCTGTGGGCTCGCCTTATGCGGGCCTGTGACGCTGTGATCGTCGCGAACCAAGAGCGGTGCGAGCTCATGCTGGGTGATGCAATTGAACCATCGGAGCGCGTGAGGCTGCATGTGCTCGAGAATCTTTGTGACTCGGAGTTCGCGACGCTGCCGCGAGGCCGACCACCCGCCGAGGTCAGGAAGTGGCTGAGCGGCAGTACCTATTTCCTGGCCCAGGGCGGCGGCGCACCGGGCCGCAACCTCGGTCCGTTGGTGAGAGCGGTTCTTGCGCTCGATGGGCCGAGGCTCCTCGTGGTCGGTTCGTTCGACTTCCAGGAACGCGAGCGGCTCTCTGCGGAGCTCGGCTCCGCCTTCGAAGACAAAGTGTACTTCACCGGCATGATTCCTCAGATGCAGCTCGTGGACTTCATCGACGAGGCGCTGGCGAGCTGCGTGTTCTACGCAGGGACACGAGCGAATGAGTGGCTATGCGCACCAAACCGGATGTTCCAGGCGCTCGCGCGTGGAACCGCGGTCGTCGTTGGGAGCAATCCCCCCATGCGGCGAGTGGTGGATGCGCGTGGCTGTGGTGTGGCAGTGCCGGGGGATGGCAGCGACAGTCATGCGATCGAAATGGCCCTCCGGCAGGTGCTCGCCAGGCTGGAGGAGACGAAAGCGGCTGCGCGCGCCACCATTGGATCGATGGCATGGGAAGATCAGGTGTGGGTTGTTCAGCGCGCGCTCACGGATTAGGTTAGGAGGGCGACGCGGCGGGAAGTCTCTGTGTGAGCCCTTTCTCGAATCAGTCCGTGAGTAGGAAACGCTCCTCGAATTGGAGTGCTAACTGTGCTTTAGCCGCCTGCCAGGCAATAGGTGGATTCTTCCAACGCTTCTCGATGTTGCGGAGCACGAGCCAGATTAGTTTCATCGCCGCCTCGTCGCGCGGGAAGTGGCCGCGGACACGAACCGCCGCGGGGATGGTCCCATTCAGCCTCGCGATCACGTTCGTCGTGTAGAAGATCTCGCGGACCTTCGGGGCGAACGCCAAGAACGGGATCACCTGGTCCCAGTTCCGTTGCCAGCTCTGTGCGATCGCTGGGCACATCTTGCCGGCAAGCTGACGCGAACGCCTCGAGCCGCTCGGCGGCGACGTTTCCGGATTCCGCCTGGAAGATCGAGCGGAGCTATCGGCTTCGGGACCTCGAGAAGATCCTCAAGGAGGCGCGAGGGGCGCAGGGCGTCGGGGGGATTCGCCCCTTCCGACCAGCAGGGAAGAGAGAAGACCGGAGGACACCAACCAAGCGGGTCGTAATGGTAGATGTCTCCCAAGCTCGTGAATCTGGATGTCACGCGACACCTGTGCACGCTACGACCTGCCGTCAGGATCCAGCGAATCCAACGGTCGGGCCTGCGTTCGATTTCACTCCGCCCGCCGCTTCCTCTCCGTCCACCTGCAGATCATCGTGACGGCAAGCGACCAGACGAGCTGACTCACCACCGTCGCGACTGCGGCGCCTTCGATGCCGAACCGTGTTATCAGGATGGGGTTGCCGACGATGTTGACGACCAGCGCCAGCAGGCCTGCCACGAAGTTTGACTTGACGTGGCCCGTGGCCACCATCGTCCGTCCTGCCGATGCGCCCAGCGACCAGGCGAACTGACCCGCCAGCAAGATGAGTAGGGAAGGAATGCTCGCGCGATATGCAGCACCGAAGACGAGAGGAACTGCAAACGGCGCCAGGCCGCTTGCCGCTGCGATCGTGACCAGCGATACGGAGACGAGCCGGCGGCGGATCAGAAGGCGTGAGCGCTCGGTGGCGGCGACGTCGTCCGATTGCCGTGCGAGCCGAGGGAACGTCGCTTCGAGATAGGCCATCAGCGGAAGCCGAACCGTCCGTTGCAGCAGCACGGCGAGGCCGTAGAAGCCGGTGGCGGCAGGATCCTCGAGCAGCGCCGAGATGAAGAGCAGATCGATGCTGTGCAGGGCATACCAGAGGATCTGTGCAAGAAGACTCCACGAGCCGAAACTCAGAAACTCTCGCGCCGATACCGGCGAGCGCTTTGGATTTCGGGGGCGGACGTGCCATGTCCGCACGAAGGTAAGCAGTGCTCCCAGCGCCGCTCCGATGATGTATCCGAACACGAAACCGCGGAACCCATCGACGACGACACCGAGGATGATTGCGACCACCTGCATCAGTCTCGTCGCGAACTCGAGGACGGCGCGGTCACGGATCCGGTAGCGCGAATGGAGGTATTTGATGGCGCAAGTCGATGCGGTGAGGGGGAGCAGCGCGATCGCCAGAACAGGCATCCACTGCCCTGCTACCGGATCGAAGACCCATAGGGGGCTCCATGCGAGCGCCGTGAGCAGCAGACCGATCAGCAGCGAGCCGACCGCGGCGTAGCGCGCACCGCGGCGATAGATGCCCCATGCCTCACCTTCATCCTTGCGCGCGGCACTGTGGCGGAGGATGGCAGTCGACATGCCCGCGGCCGCGATGAGAGCGCCGAAGCCGAGCGTGGAGTTCACCACCGAAACCTGGCCGAGTCCTTCGGGTCCGAGGAGTCGGGCGAGAACGAGATTCTGGACAAATCCGAGCCCCATGACGAGGCCCATCGAGAAGGCGAGATCCGTCGTGCGGGTACTCTGCGCCCGACCGAGGAAGAAGCGGCCCCGTCGGAGGGCACGTGTTGCAAGGTTCCCTGATTGGGGGTCGTGCGCCGTCATCTGCCCTCAAATACGGGAAGGAGAAGGCGACCGCTTCGAGACGAACCGGATGTTTCCACCTTCCTCTCATAAGAACGAAGCGACATCCGTGGCGGCCGCGGGTCCAGATGCCCTGCCGCAGTCGGCCGCCGCGTCCTGCGTGCCGCCGGCGGCATGGCTAGCTGAACTTTCATTCCATCCAAAGGCTCTTCTCGGTCCGGTTGCGGCTGTGTGGAGTGTCGTTCGAGAGGTCTCGGGTTCTAGTCGTCGTCATCTCGGCGGAAGGATCCGATGACGTGGGTTGCTGGCACTGATGGCCCTATGGCACCATCAGGTCCCTCGAGAACATGGAGCCATGGACACCTCCGGACATCCGAGGACGGCATCTCTCCTCTCCATCAGGTCACCGACGGATGCCAGATAGTCACCCCCCTCGATGCAGGATTCAAGGGAGCCGGTCCGGTGTCATCTACGCGGCATCGGGAGAGAGACGGGGTATGACGCGCAAGAAGTTCCTGTGTTTCATCCACATCGAGCGTGCCGGCGGCACGACTCTGGGCAACCTGCTCGCCAGAGAGTATCCCGGTTACCTGTCGCTCCGGCCGTGGTACTGCTGGGCGAACGAGCCGGAGAATGTGTTTCAGCCCGCGGAGTTGCGCGCGCTGGTCCGCTACCTGCCGTTCCTGCGCGGCGTGGGAGGACATACCACTCGTGCATGGCTCGACTACGCCGGAGTTCTCGGGCGGGATGTCTGCGTCTTCACGTTTCTCCGCAACCCGGTGGATCGCTATCTATCTCACTTCAATTACCAACGGGTGCGGGCCGGCGTGCCATGGACGCTCGAAGAGTTCCTGGACGAGGGCCGGTTCAGCAATTACCAGACGAAACGGCTAGCAGGCCGCTTCCATCTCGATGCAGCAAAAGATGTGCTCGAGCAGAAGATCGATCTCGTCGGCATCGTGGAGCGTTTCGACGAGTCGCTTTTGTTGCTTCGCCAAGCCATCGGTGAGCATGCGCGACCGTTCTACTATCAGCGTCGCAACTCGCTGGCCGGGCCCGATAGCGTCGAGTTCGACGCACTACCGACAGCGCTCAAGGATCGCGTCCAGGAGGCGAACGATCTGGATCTCGCGCTCTACGACTACGCCTGCAAGACCATCTATCCGCGACAGCAGCAGGCCTACCACGGCGACCTGGCGCGAGACCTCGAAACCTTTCAGCTTCGGAATCTGGTCGGGCGTGATCTCTCGATCGCGGCATTGCTCGCACGGCCCTACCGGAGACTCGCCAAGACGCTGATCGAACCCGTCGTCCATGCCCGGCACGGACGATCACGTCCCATCCGGTGGTGATCATGGCGGAGCCTGAGGAAAAAAAGACGGAGGAAGCATCGGGTCACCAGGTTGGGCCAGTGGAAGTCATGACGGAAGGCACGGTGCAGCGGCCGCTCCGTGTGCTGGTCGTCGGTCCACACCCGCCTCCGAACGGGGGGATCGCTACCGTCGTCCGAAACCTGCTCCAGCTCGGATTCGACGAACGGTTCGACCTTCGGCTCTTCGACGTGCGCCGTGCGACACACCCGACTGGTACGGTCATGCGGGCGGTCAATGCGGTAACGGCCCGAATCCCGCCCGCCGGTCGTTGGGCTTTGGCTGCTCACCTTCTGGCACACGACTTCCGGAAGGCACTCGATCGTGAGCAACCGGATGTGATTCACGTCCATACGTCACACGGCTATGGATTCTGGGCGTCGAGTGCGTTGATCCGTCTTGCCAAGACGCGCGGCATCGCGAGTGTCCTGCACTTCCACGCATCGAGCATGGACGAGTTCTACGAAGCGATGGGTGGATTCGGACGCCGCGAGTTCGAACGAGCAATCCGGTTGCCTGATCACTGGATCGCTTTGTCGCAAAGCTGGCAACGGTGGTACCGGCCATTCGTCGATGCAGAGCGCCTACACGTGGTTCCCAACTGCATCGATTGGAACGCTTTCCAGTGCACCGAAACACCGCAACGGGTGGAGGGCCCGCGGATCCTCTTCATCGGAATGCAGTTTGCACGGCGAAAGGGCGTGCATGACCTCATCGCGGCGGCTCCGCGCGTCCTGGATGAGTTCCCGGACACGCGATTCCTCCTGGTCGGCGACGATGACGAGGGCGTCGAGGCTTCACTCGACGTGGCTCCGAGAGTTCGCCGGGTGCTCGAGTTCCGGGGGAACCTTGAACGGCAGGAGATTATTCGCGCCTACCACGGGGCTACGATGCTCGTTCTCCCGGCCTACCGAGAGGGGATGCCGATGGTCATGCTCGAGGCGATGGCATGCGGGCGGCCAGTCATCTGCTCGGCGATCAACGCGATTCCCGAAGTGATCGAGGATGGAGAGAACGGACTGCTGATCCGTCCCGGTGATCCGGCGGGGCTCGCAGACGCGATGTTGCGGCTATTGCGGGATTTGGAGTTGCGCGAGCGGATCGGGCGGAGGGCTAGCGAATTCATCCGTCGATATCATGATGTCAGTGTGCAGCAGCAATCGCTGGAGGCGATCTACTCAGCAGCGAGCACGGCTCAGGAGCGACGATAGAGATGCGTGCTGGGCTGCGGCCGGTTGCAGGTGAGATCCTGCAGATGTTTCGCCGGCGCCAAGCCTGGTTCCGTGCTGTACGGCAGATCGAGGGTCGAATCGACTGGTCGGCGATCGTCCGTATCGGTACTGGATGTGTGCTGGAGATCGGTGTGGGCTCACGCGTTGGCTACGGCACGATCCTGGCGGCAAAGCCGGAGGGCTCTCAGTGTGGCACCATCCGAATCGGCCGACGAACGGCGGTGAACGAGTACAACAATCTTCGGGCCGAAGGTGCGGAAATCCGGATCGGCGATGACTGCCTCATCTCACAGTTCGTATCGCTGATCGCATCGGGCCACGAGTATCGCCGCCGAGACCTACTAATCGTCGAGCAAGGGGTCGCACCCAGACGCGGCGTGGTGATCGAGGACGATGTCTGGATCGGCACCGGTGCCGTCGTGACACCAGGCGTGCGCATCGGGCGTGGCGCAGTGGTTGGCAGCGGGGCGGTCGTGACGAAGGACATCGATCCGTACATGATCGTCGCCGGGATTCCGGCGCGGCGGATTGGCGCCCGTCAGTAGAAGACGGCCCGGCTGCACAGTGCGGAGCCAGTCAATCGCTGCACGACTTCACTCGACGTAGCCGAGAGCGCGAAGCTGTTCTTCCGTCGACCGGTCGATGTACCGGGCCGTTGCCTTGGCCTCGTGTCCAAACGAGTCCACCCACCGGACGGCCACGCGCGATGTGAAGAGTTCGGAGCGCGGGCGGCTCGCCATGTCGCGGGCCACCGGCAGACCGAGTCCCGCCAGGAGCGTGGGTGCGACATCGTAGATCGAGAGGTCGAGACGCTCGGACTGTTGCCTCACCCCGGGTCCCGCTGCGACCAGGACGCCGTCGAGGCGGTGCCCGCCGAAACCCGACTCGAGATCGGGCGCTGCGCCGTGGTCGCTGACGAGGAAGACTGTCACGTCGTCGCCCAGTGCCGTCAGGATCTTCGCGAGTTCGCGATCGACGAACCGGTACGCGTTTCGGACGCGCTCGCCGTGCAGCAACACCTGGGCTTCTGGGATGTCCTCGAAGGCCTGCGGTTCGTGGTAAGGCCAGAAGCCGTGCTGGATGCGGTCCGTCAGGGTGTGGACGTAGAGGAATACATCGGGTTGCGCCTCCGCGAGGCGTCGCGCCGCGTCGGAGTGGATCCGCTCGACGTGCTGGAGGTGCTCGTAGATCGCGGTTCGCATGTCCGGATCGGAGGCGGCCTTCCATCCGACCCCTTCGACAACGTAGGGCGTACCGTCTGTGAGAGTCGGAGCGGAGAACCCACGCGTCGTGAACGGGTACCGGGGTGTCCGGCCGGTCTGGAACGGCGGCGTTGCGTAAAGGGCCCCCGACTCGAGGCGGCGCAGGCGCACTACGGCCGGGCGGCCGAAGAGCTCGAGATAGAGCCATTCGGACCATTCTCCACGCGTGAGGCGCAGACTACGGCCGGCGGCCTCGATTTCCACGGCGCCGGCGGTGTTGAGCGGATCATGGAGAACGATCGGGAGCCGGCCCTCCGCGCCGCGCAGCCAGCGATTCCGGATCGCAGCCTCCAGCAAAACATGGCGGACGGGAGTCCGGGCCAGGATCTGCTTCCGTCCCAGCGGAAGCTGGATCTGCGTGCGGTCGGTCACGGTGGTGGGGACCAGACCGTCGCGCGCGGTCGGGGCCAGGATCCGCCCGAGGAACTGTCCGCTCGCGGCACCGTCTGCCTCGGACACGGTGAGTTGTGGCATCGGAAAGCCGCTGACCAGCGTGCCGGCGAAGTCCCGGGGCGGCCATGTGCCCGGGACGTTCAGCACGGTGGTGCGGAGGCCCGCGGCACCGGCCAGCTCCCAGAGTGCCGGGACCCGGCGGTTCTGCGCCAGTGCGCTGTACCAGCCGCGAATCCCGTGCTGCTCCGGAGTCATGCCGGTGAAGATCGAGTTCCAGACGACCGGCGAGTAGCTCGGCTCGATCGACCGCAAAACCGCGTGCGTGCCGCGGCGCATCAGTCCGGCGAGTGCCGGGAGTTCGCCGGCTTCCAGCATGGGATCCAGCACCTGCCAGTCCGCGCCGTCGATCCCGAGCACTGCGACGCGGCCGAAGCTGCGATCCCGGGTCTCCGCTGCGCTGAGATCGAGGTGCAGGGGGTTGCCGACAGTGTCGGAGGACAGGACTGGCCACGCCAGCGCGGCGGCCGTCGCGAGCCCGATGACGAGCATCCCGATGCGCCAGCGAAGCAGAGCCAGGGCGAGACCGGTTGCCAAGGCTGCCGCGCCTGTCAGCGCGGCCATCTGGATCAGGCGTGGAAGTCCTGCGAGGCCAGAAACGGCGGCCGTGCCAGCGGCGGGCAATGCCAGCAGGAGAGCCAGGCAGAGGAGTACGCCCCCGACGGAAGAGCCGGAACTGAGGAGCCACCAGATGACGCCCAGGATGAGGCCGGCGGCGAGGTGACCGCCGAGCACCACTGCCATCGTGGTGCCGCTGATGTCGTAGAGGATCAGCCAGAGGAGTGCCGCAAGGATCGTGCCGGCGGCCACGCCCGGCAGGCCACGGAATCGAGTTGTGCGAGCGCCCCCCATGTGCCCCCTCTCCCGGAACCTCTTTCCTCAGCGTCCTACGGCTGTCTGTGGAAACGCGGGCCCCAGGCGCGATGATTACGGCCGGGTTCCGGCCGCGTAGCGAATCGCGCGGACGACGTTCTCCATGTACGTATGGATGTTCAGCTCGTTTTCGATGATCGTCCGCGACCGTTCACCCATCGCAGCCGTCCGCTCCGGATCGCGGATCAGGGACTCGATCCGCGCTTCCAGCTCGGCCACTTCGCCCACCGGCACGAGGAAGCCATTCTCGCCGTCTCGCACGAGATCCAGTTCGCAGCCGTCCGCCTGCGTTGCAACTACCGGCAGGCCGTGCGCCATGGCCTGGGAGATCGCGAGGCCGCCCAGTCCGGGCAACACGAATACGTTCCCCAGCAGGAAATAGGCGGATACCTTGTCGATGATCTGCCCGGTGAACAGGACGTCGCCGGCCCCGACGCGCTGCGCATGCTCCTGGAGGGATGCCCGGTGCACGCCCTCTCCGACCATCACGAGGCGCAATGATTCATATCGCGGCCTCAGCCGAGCGTAGACGTCGATGAGATCTTCGAGCCGCTTGCTGGCCGCCATTGCGCCGACGTAGAGAAGCACGAACTTGCCATCGAGATCGAGTTCTGTCCGCAGCGAATCCGCGTCGTCCCGGAGCCGCCGGATCTCTTCGAAGACACGATCCGTGTCGACGCAGTTCACCGCTTTGAACTGCTTCTCCTTCGGATAGCCCTGGCGGTCGAAGTAGCGGGTCGCCAGCGAGCTGTATCCGAGCAGGGCCGCAGAGCGCCGCTCCATCGACCGCACGATCCAGCGGAAGATCCGCTGGCTTCGGGAGGGCGGACCGGTCGCCGGGAGCTCTCCGAGCGTCCACCAGACGACGGGTGTTCGACTGATCCACGCGTAGAGGAAAACGAGAATGTCGTTCGCCAGGTTGCTGCCGCCCTCGGTGAGGATTACGTCGGGCCTCAGCCGGGCCAACCGAAGCGGCAAGTTCGGGGAGAGTGGCATCTGCACGGGCGCAGTTGGCTCTGGTACCGGGAGCCGCAGCGTCGCAAGGCGATGGCTGCGGAAGCCCGATAGGTCAGAGCCACTGACGACCTTCGTCCCGGGAAAGTCAGCGCCATAGAGCGCGACGAAGTCGATCCCGGGCTGTGAGGCAAGTCGCCGGAATACGGGAGTCCTCCAGTGGAAGAGAACACGGTAGACCAGAACGACCCGCAGCGGACGTCTGGGGTTTGACACCGGACTCTGTGATCGGGAATCCTGCGACATCGGGATCTAGCGCTCTCGATTGGAGGTTCGTGGCGAATGGATGCGTCGCCGGGTCCTCACGAACCTCCTACCTCACGCAGGGCGCGGGGAGTGGCATACGCGCCGGGTCGGGGAGGCTGATCCAGCATGGCGTCGTGGATTCGGCGCTCGCTCGGATCGGGAAACCGTTCGCGTATCTTCCGGGCAGGAACGCCTCCAACGATCGCATAGGCTTCGACGTCGCGGGTCACGACGCTCCCAGCTGCGATGATCGCACCACGACCGACATGGATGCCAGTGGAGATGATGGCGCGATGACCAATCCACACGTCGTCGTCGATGCGTGTGCGGTGCAAAACGGGCCGACCGGAGAAACACATCGGCGTTCCCGCTCGGTCGAAGTTGTGGTCTTGCCCGATGACCGACACCTCGGGGCCGAGCAGCACGTAGTTTCCGAGTTCCGTGCCGGGGTAGAGCACACACCTGGAGTTCACGAAACTGTAGGCGCCCGCCACGAGATCCCTAGGGACTTGACAGTGGCGGCCCAGGTAGAAGGTCCGGTGGACGTTCCGGAGTCCGAGGCGGCGCCGAACCAAAGCCATGCGGACGTCCCGATACGCCTGGTAGAGGCGAGGATCTGATCGGATTCCTTCGAACAACCGGGAGAGCACGCGGCTATACCGCCGGTCGGGCCGGCTCGTAGCCGCGGAAGACTTTCGACGATCGGGGCGCAGCGCTGGCAGAGGCGCACAGGCCGGGCAGCAGCCGCTGCTCACGATCCAGCGTGCGAGACCCATGTTCCGGGTCGCTCAGAGAGAACCTGACGCCTTTCGTGGGAAGCCGGGCGAGAAATCCCGCGCTTCGGAGGGATCCCTCCGCGCAGACATGCCGAGTCCGAGATTGCGTCATGCGTCGTCCCTCACCGCTTCGCATCATCCTGCAGGGGCCTCGTGGGGTCCTCAGAACGTCCTTCTTCTGCACTCCACCACGGATCCGCGCCCTTCCCATACCGGGGAGCCGCTTTCGAGCACTTGGGCGGCCCCGTAGTATAGTCCGACTCCGACGGGACTTTCAGCTACTCCATCGAATGGCTGAGGGATCGAGCCTTGCGGATCGTCGGGTCCCGGGTGACCGCCGCTCACGAGCTTGTCGTTGCGCGGTCCATTCTGGAGGATACGGGAATGGCGGTGGATCTGGCCGAGGAAGACCGCAAGACGCAGGACTACTTCGACCGGCATGTCCCGCATTTCTCGAATGCCGGACATCTGCGTTTCGGGGTCGACTTCATCAATGCGTCATCGTCGCCGACCGGCAGCCTGATCGACCTTGGCTGCGGCGACGGATCTACGCTGGAGGTCTTCCAACGATCGACACGCCTCACGCATCTGGCTGGACTCGATGTCAGCGAGCGGTACCTCGGACTGGCCCGTGAGCGAACCGGGTGCGAGACCCTCCATGGTTCGCTCCTCGATCCCGCGATCGTCGAGCGTCACGAAGGCGCTTTCGATTTTGCGGTTCTTTCGCAGATTCTCCACCACTTGATCGGACCCAACCGGGCGGCCTCGGCCGCGCTCGCGCAGAAGGCGGTGCGGAATGCATTCCGCCTGCTTCGGCCCGGCGGGGCGCTCATCGTGTTCGAGCCATCGTACACGCCGAGAGCCCTCATGACCGGTGTCTTCTGGATCAAGAAGGCCCTCGCTGCGGTCTCTGACGGACGGATCGAGATCTTCCGAAAGTGGGCCAACATCGGTCAGCCGATCGTCTCGTACTACACGCCGGACCAGTTGCGGGAGATGGTGCGGGAGACCTCCTCAGCGCGAATCGTGGTCGATGAAGCGCTTGCGACGAGCAGGCTGGTCGGGGTTCTGCATTTCACACTGCTCGGGCTCGTCGCAGAGGTTTCCAGCGAGGGAGAAGAGTTGGCACCTCGACTCGGCGGGGCAGATCAGAAAAGTTCATGAGTCATCGATCGAGGGAGAGTCTGCATCGCAGCAGCAATCTCATCTGGAGTATTCTCTCGTGAAGCGCGTCCTGATCTTCCTGGTGATACAGGTCGTTCTGGTCTTCGTTCTGACCGAGGTCTTCGCGCGGATTCTCGACCCTGCCGGGATTTCGTACTACCCGGAGACGGCGAGCCTTCTCGATCAAATGATCATCGAAGAGCCGATCGGATATCGCCTTCCACCGAAGATGTCGGGTAGGTTTCACGGGGTCCACGTCCAGACGAACTCACTCGGTCTGCGCGACCGTGAGATCCCTACGATCAAGCGACGTGACGAGTACCGAGTCCTAATGATGGGAGACTCCGTCGTATTCGGCGTTGGCGTCGAGGCCGAGGATTCGATCTCGTTTCAGTTGGAAAACCTCTTGAATCAAGAGGCAGCGAAGGACCGTCGCTACCGGACCATCAACATGGGCGTTCCCTCTTACAATACCGAGCAAGAACTGATTCAACTCCGGGATGTCGGCCTTTCGCTCGAGCCTGATCTGGTACTCTTGTTCTTCATCCCCAACGATATCGAACCCAAGATGTGGGTCTTCGAGAAACGCAGCAACCTGGCTGCAAACCTGGCACAGCGGAGCTACGCGGCATCGCTTGCATTCGTCGTCTCTCGGCAGATGGGGGCGATGTTTCGCTCTCGCGATACGGTCGATGCCGTCGTGGCTTCAGGACCCTACCGGATGGACAATCCGAGCTGGCAGGCAGTCGATCGATCTCTGGTGTCCATTCGCGAGAGCTTGCGAGCATCCGAGATTCCACTCGCGATCGTGAGCACGTGGCCGCTGGACAGTCCGCACGGCCGGCTTCTCGGCGTGCTGGCGGATCGGGAAGGAATCCCATTGCTGGAGGTCGCGATTCGCAGAGATCCACGATGGATGATGCTTGCTCCCGACGATCTGCGAAACTCGAGGACGGACAATCACTGTAATCCGAAGGGATGCAACGCGATCGCGACACTCCTCCACGAGCGATTGAATGCGGCCGGACTCCTGCCAGCGCCCGGACGCTAGCGGCGACCAGCCACAGGCTCACACAGTCCGCTCGCAACAGATTCCGAGATGATGCCGAGATTTCGTGAGTTCCCGTCGTGTTCCCTACGCGTCCAGACGGATCTCCCGTCCCGTTCTCGCAGACTCGAGCATCGCGAACGTCGCCTCCGAGACGCCGACGATCTCGAAGAGCGTGAATGGCGAGGATCGGCCGTTCCGGAGCGCGTCGATGACTTCCTCGATGGCGGTCGCCTGGCCCTTGTCTTGGTTGAACGTGCGCAGATCCTTGGCATCACTGAAGGTGGTGACGCGGAAGTTGTCGCAGCGGCTGGTGCGACCATCGCAGGAGAGTTCGATGCGCTCCTTCGGCAGGTTCGGACCGGTGTTCGCCAGGTATTCGATGGTGGCATTCGATCCATCCGCGAAGCCGAGCATGGCCACCAACGAGTCGTCGCTCTCGGGGTCGTGCCCGAGGGTCCGGGCGTAGACGCTGACCGGCGGAGAGCCGACGAAGTACGTGCACAGGTCGACGAAGTGGCAGGCCTCGCCGATGATCCGGCCGCCGCCTTCCCGCGGATCGAGGATCCAGGTTCCGCGTGGTGTCGTGCCGGCCGCGACGACGTAGTGGATGGCGACGGGGCCCTGACGCCGGGTCAAGGTCTGCTTGATCGCGCGCGCGTGGGCGGAGAACCGGCGGTTGTAGCCGACGGCGAGGAATCCATTGGTCTCCTCGACGGCCCGCGCGACGTCCGCCACCTCGTCGGAGTGAAGCCCGACGGGCTTCTCGAGCCACACGGCCTTCCCGGCGCGGAGCGTGTCGCTCGCGAGTCGCGCGTGGGTGTCGTGCCGGGTCGTGATGAAGACGAGATCCACGTCGGGATCGCCGAGCATCGTCGTGGCATCGGTGCCGCAGCGGGTGAAATGGAACTTCTCGGCAGTGCGCCGGGCGGAGGCCCCGGTGGCGGTGACGAGCGCCAGGCGTTCGATGTGTTTCGCACTTTCGAGCGCGGGCAGCAGGATCCCCTTGGCGTAGTTGCCGGCACCGAGGAAACCGACACCGAGCGTGGTGCGCTCAGCGCGGGGGGGCCGAGGCCCGAGTTCGAGGGTTCGCGACGGAGCGTCGTGTTTCTCGTCGTAGCGGAACACGACCGCCAGCGACCGCGACGAGCCGCTGGCGAGGTCGTGGTAGGTGCCGGCGGCCTCGGCGAACGGAACCACCGGCGTCGGCAGCGCTCCGGGTTTGAGGGCCCCACTGGCGACGAGGGCGAGGAAGGACTGGAGATTGCGATTCTCCGTCCAGCGCACGTACGGGAGCGGGTAATCGAGGCCGGACTCCTCATAGCTCCTGTCGTAGCGGCCAGGGCCATAGGACGTGCTCATGCGCAGAGAGAGCACCTTCTCGTAGAAGATCCGCCGATCGAGCTCGATCGGCATGGCGCCCACCATGACCACGCGTCCTTGCAGGCGCGAAAGTTCGGCCGCGAGCTGCAACGGTGCAGAGGTGTCGGCGGCGGCGGTGACTAGGACGAAGTCGACGCCGTAGCCCCCCGTGTGGGCCTGACTCCAGGCGGGGGTGATGTCCCCGACGGTCAGCGCCCACTCCGCACCGCTCGCGCGCGCCAGCTCGACGCGAGCGGGATCGATGTCGATCGCGAGCACGCGGCAGCCGTTCGCGCGAGCGAGCTGCACGGTGAGCTGGCCGATGAGACCGAGGCCGATCACGGCGCAGATCTCTCCGAGCGTCGGCTCGGCGACGCGTACGCCCTGCATGGCGATCGCGCCGAGCGTGGCGAAGCAGGCGTCTTCCAGCGAGACACCATCGGGGACGTGGGCGACGAGGTTCTCCGGCACGACGACGAACTCCGCGTGATTCGCATAGCCGGCGCCCGCACAGGCGACGCGATCGCCGGGTCGGAAGCCGTGCACCTCCTCACCCGTTTCGAGCACCACGCCGGCGCTCGAGTACCCGAGCGGCTGCGGGCTTTCGAGTCGCGTCATGACGGTCCGGTACGTCGATAGGGGGCCTTCCTGTCGGAGCTTGTGGATCACCTGTCGCGTCAGGTCCGGGCGGCTGCGGGCCTTCGCCAGCAGGGACTTGCGGGCAAAGGTCATCGCGAGCTTCTCCGTACCCGGAGAGACGAGCGAGAAGGCGTTCCGCACCAGCACCTGCCCGCGGGCCGGCGTGGGGGCCGGCACCTCCACCAACTCGAGGTCTCCCGTTCGTGCGCTCTGGAGTACCTGCTTCATGTCGCCTCCTGTTCGACATGGCCGCGCCAGCCGAGATGCGGGAGAAAGGCCCGCGTCGTTCGAATCGAGTCGAGCGTCCCCGAGTGGATCTCGTCATCGTCGTGCGGGATCTGGAAGACGAGCACGTCGTCGGGGCTGCGCACGGCCGTGACGCGCAGGTCCTGGTCTTCCATGGCCTCGCGGACCTTCGGGATCTTCTTCTCGTCGAAGCCCATCAGTCGGATCGCCACGAGATCCGCAGCGACGGGATCACAGGACGCGATGACGGCGCCGAGCGGCACGTCGCTCGGGGCGAGAGGGCCTTCTCCTTCGCCGGCGACGACGCCGTCCAGCACGGTGAGCACGCGGCGTACCGGTGCGTCGGCCTCCGGGTGGAGTCGCTCGGCGTCGCTGTAGTAGAGACAGCGGTTCAGATCGACGCACATGCGCCAGGTCGTGCGGTTGCCGTACCAGTTGCCGCTGCGGATGAACTCGCTGCCGCGCAACGTGTCCTCGAGCCGGCGTGCGGCCCGGAACGCCGGCAGGAACCGGGCCCGGGCGAGATGCGGCCGTGCCCACTCGATGGCGCGGCTGCGCACGCGATCGACGACGCCGCCATCCGGGAACTCATCCCCGCCGTCGGCCGGCGCTCCCACGCAGTGATGCGGCAGCCAGTTCTTGTCCCCATTGATACCGACGAGGTTCTTGAGCGCCAGCGTGACCCCTGTCTTCTTGTGGGTCTTCACCTTGGGCAGGTTCACGACGAGATCCGCCCGCAGCACGGTCTCCGACAGCAGATAGGCGTGATGTCCGCCGCGGTGGTGGGCGCCGGTGGGTTCCGGATCGTAGTCCGCGCCGCACAGGCGCTGCGGATCCAGGCCCGATCCTTCCAGGAAGCTGTGCGTGCCGAGGTCGACGGCGCGGTAGCCGAGTGGATCGCCAGGGAGCGTGTGGCGCTTCACGATGATGCCATCGCGGAACTCGACCGCCTCCCGGCGCAGGTCGATCACCTCGAGCCGTCGGCCGGTGCGCTGCCGATAGAAGTCGACGAGCACGTCGAGTCCGGCGAGTTCGCGGATGCGGGAGAAATCGCAGTCCTGCTGCGGGGCCTCTGCGATCGCGACGCTGCCGTCCGGCCCCGCGGCGAGCCACGCATAGTCCGCGATTGCGCGCAGGATCGAGCCATGCGTGATGACGCTTTCGACTGTGCCGGCACCCGGGTTCCAGTGCCGGATGAAGTTCGGTTTGAGCACGATCCGCGCGCCCGGCCGGACCAGGCTCCCGAGCGGATTCCACTCCGCACTGCCGAACCGGTCCGCGTCGAGACCGAGGCCATGCAGCGCGCAGCGGACGGCACGGTAGACGCCGCTCACCGGCTCGCCGTCCGTTGCGTCGCCGAGCAGGCTCCCGAGTTCAGGGTATGCCGCCCCCGGTCCATACGGCGGCGTCAGGCCGTCGTAACTCGGTCTCGTGTGCGCAAGCGCCGCGGCGATCATGCGCTGACCTTTCCGATCCGGGACTTCACCGCACGGAACTTGCCGTTCTGCTCGCGCGGGATGGCATCGCACAGGCGGACTTCGATGCGGATGTCGTCGCCGAGGCGCTCTCGGAGCGCCGCAAGCAGCCTCTT
Organism: uncultured Pseudomonadota bacterium; assembly: GCA_900696485.1. Taxonomy (GTDB): domain Bacteria; phylum Myxococcota_A; class UBA9160; order UBA9160; family PR03; genus CAADGG01. Next base: position 2,840 of record CAADGG010000093.1, on the reverse strand, counting down.
CTGGCTGGCCGCGCTGTAGCTCGCGAGCGGCGCCACGCACACCTGGATGGCGTCCTTGGTCTCCTGCAGGATCTGCGCCTCGGCGATGTCGTGCTGGGACTTGAAGACGTGATCGAGCCGGCCGACCATGCGGCCATCCGGTGTCACCACGTAGTCCTCGATGCGCCCGTCGATCTCGAGGAAGCTGTCGCCGGGCCGGCCGCACGGGCAGGGTTGTTTCGCACGCGTTCCGACGTCACCGATCCGGTACCGGAAGAGCGGGGCTGCGTCGTTGCCGAGGCCGGTGACGATCAGCGGTCCGCGAACCCAGTCTTCTGTTTCCTCTTCGGTCTCCACCTCGACGATGCAGAACTCCATGTCCACGTGGAGCCGGTTCTGGGAGCACGCCGTCATCGAGACGACCAGCTCGGTGGCAGCGTAGTGGTCGTGCACCGGGGCGCCGAAGCCGGCCTCGATCGCTTCCCGCTGGTAGGCGAGCAGCGACTCCGAGGACGTGAACACGCCGCACAGTTGGCCCGCCGGCAGCGGGCGCCCGGCATCGAGCAGCGCCCGGGCGACGAGATGGAGCGCCGACGGGTAGCCCTGCACGTAACGGGCGGGCGTGCGGTGGATCTCGTCGACGTAGGCCGCCAGGTGGGCCGAGGACATGTGATAGACCGAGAAGAGAGTCTGCCGGCCGTACCAGTTCTTGCGCCAGAAGGGCGGACGCCGCTGGCCGAGCGGGACGATCATCTGCCCGGCGCACGTCAGCAGCGGGTCGTCGATCTGCGCGCCGAACGCGCGCCGCTGGCGCCACACCGCGGCGTATCCCTCCGCGATGCGTTCGGGTGTCAGCCAGACGGGAAGCGCCGTGCCGGTGGTGCCGCTGGTGTTGGCGCGGACCAGCCGGGCCGTCGACGTGTCACGGGCCAGGAAGTCGCGATGGTGGTCGCGATAGGTGGCCTTGTCGACGGAAGAGATTCCGGCGAGCGTCTCCCGGATCGCTTCGTGCGCGTCGTCTGCCTCCGAGAAGGCCGGCATGTCGCGATAGAACGGGACCTGCTCGCGGGCGCGCGCGACGAGTGCGCGCAGGCGTCCGCGTTGCAGGTCATGCAGGGATTCGAGGGGACCGTTGACAGATCGCTCCCAGGCGTCGAGCGTCTCGAAGAAGAACCGCGTGAAGCGCGTGCGATGGCGATACCACCCGGCCCCGGTACAGGCGAGGTTCTGCCCCAGAATCGGGAGCATCCGGTAGATCGGGTTCATCGTGCGGCCCGTACGGTCTGTTCGAGGAAGTCCGCCATCCTGCGGGCGAGCTTGTCGCGCAGGTACTCGCGCTCCACCCATTCCCGGCCGGCGCGCGCGCGAGCCGCCGCCTCGCTCGGATGATCGCGCACGAAGAGCACGGCACGTGCGAGCGCGTCGGGGTCCTCCGGCTCGATCGTGATCCCGGCCTTGGTCTCCTCGACGAGCCCGCGGATCTCGCCGTCGGGTGCGGCAAGCAGCATCGGCCGTTCTTGCGCGAGGAACTCGAAGACCTTGGATGGAATGACCGTCGCGAACACCGGCAGGTTTCGCAGCATCACCAGGGTCAGGTGGGTGATCGCGAGCCAGTGAGGGATCTCGGCGCGCGGCCGGAGCCCGAGCAGGCGGATATTGTCGAGCCCGCGTCGCGCGATCTCGGCTTCGATCCGGCCGCGGTCGGCGCCGTCCCCGATCAGGAGGAAGACGATCTCCTTCTCGTGACGCAGGCGTTCGGCTGCGTCGACGAGGGTCACGAGGCCATGCGCGAGCCCGAGCGTCCCGATGTAGGCGACCAGGAACTTTCCTTCGAGGCCGTGCTGGCGCAGCAGTTCGTGCTCGGCATTCCCCGGCGCGCGCGGATGGAAGAGCTCCGGATCGATACCGTTCGGAACGAAGGCGATGCGCTCGCGCGGAATGCCGCGTGCCGCGATGTGGTCTGCGAACGCCCTCGTCACCACGACGATGCCGGCCGCGCTGCGATACAACGCGCTCTCGATCGCCTCGAGCGAGCGGATGATCCAGCGCTGGCGAAGCTGGCCGAGCTGGACGATCGAATCCGGCCAGAGATCGCGCACCTCCAACACGAAGGGCCGGCGCTTCAGGCGTGCCACAACGGCTCCGGCGAGGCCGACGAAGAACTGCGGGCTCGTCGCGATGACGACGTCGGGGCGATCGGTGCGCAGGGACGCCAGGACGGCCGCGATGGCGAAGAGCACATAGTTGAGCGTCCGCTTGAGGAAGCCCTCGTTCGGGGTCACGTAGGTCCACGTGCGGATCACCCGGATTCCGTCGATCGTCTCCTGTTGGAGAACACGGTTCCGATAGCCGGGAAAGATCTTCCCGCGCGGATGGTTCGGGACGCCCGTGATCACCGTGACGTCGTGGCCATCGGCCACCCAGCAGCGCGCGTGTTCGTGGGTACGATTGGCCGGGGCGTTGACCTCCGGCGGGAAATAGTGGCTCAGGAGCAGGATGCGCAAGGCTTCAGCTCGCGAGGTCACGCAACAGGATCTCGACGATCCGCTCGGCGGCCCGGCCATCCCATTTGTCGGGAATCCGGGCGGCCCGCGTTTCGCCATCGAGGATCTTGTGCGCCTCGGCCCGGATGACCGCCGGATCGCTGCCGACGAGACGATTGGTCCCGTGCTCGACCGTCACCGGGCGCTCGGTGTTGTCGCGCATGGTGAGACAGCGAACGCCGAGCGCAGTCGTCTCCTCCTGGATGCCGCCGGAGTCCGTGAGCACCAGGCGCGCGTCGGCCATCAGGCCGAGGAAGTCCAGATAGCCGAGCGGATCGGTCATCTGCAGCCGCGGCACGCGGCCGCCGAGCCGCGTTT
>CAADGG010000092.1 GCA_900696485.1 uncultured Pseudomonadota bacterium | reverse complement strand
TCGCCAGCAAGAAGCTGAATCTCGAGATGCTGATCGAGCGGAGAGCTCGGGCCCAGGAGCAGCGGGTCGTCCCCGAGACGATCGCGCGCTTCCTGACCGAAGCCGCAGAGTTCGTCCCGCTCGCGCTGAAGCCCGTGCCGCAGCTCCTGCACGCCTTCGAGCCCGCGCGCACCCCCTCGACACTGCGTCAGTACGAGCGAGAGCCGGATTGGCGTCTTCCGACTCTGGCGGACCGCTATCCCCGGTGCTCCACCGACCGCGACCCGGCGGAGACCGAGAAGCTGGAGTGGGTGACACCAGGGCACCCCCTGTTCGAGGCCATCCGGCGCCACACGAATACTCGGGCTCTGGACGCTCTCGCCAAGGGCGCCACCTACTATTCGCTCCAGCACGATCAGCCGGCCCGCGTTGACTTCTTCCGGGCTCGTGTCGTGGACGGCCTCGGCACCGTGGTGCACGAGCGCCTCTTTGCTGTCGAGGTCCCCGAGACCGGAGAGCCGCGGATCCAGGAGCCCGGGCTGCTTGGCAACTTCATCCCTGCCGAACGACCGAGCGAACTGCCGACCGCTGCCTATCTGCCGGAACCATCCGGCTGGCTCCATGACCAGGCCCTTCAACCGTTCCTCGAGGAAGTCGCGAAAGATCGGCTGGGCGAGATCGAACGCGTGGCGAACCACGTCGAGCTCTCACTGACCGAGCTCCTGCAACGAGCGGACGAGGAGATCGGACGCGCCGCGGCCGACGTCGACATGAAGCTGGCGGGCGCGGAAGGGCGCCTTGCGATGGCAGAGGCTCGGCATGCCGAGCTGCTTGCCCGACGCGACCGGCGGCGTGTCGATCTACAGCGAGAGCGGGCTCTCTCGCTTCAGGCGGTGGAACGCCTCGCGAGTGTGCTCGTTCTCCCGCATCCGGAGAGCGAATCGCCTGAAGTCCGACACCTCAAACCGGACTTCGAGACCGAAGCGATCGCGATGCGCGTCGTCATGGAGCACGAGCGCGCGCTCGGGCGACAGGTGTACGACGTCTCCGAGAAGAACCTCGGCTACGACGTCACCAGCCTCGACCTCGCGTCGGGCGAGCTGCGGCTCATCGAGGTGAAGGGCATCGGCGGCGCCACCGGGGCCGTTCTCCTCACTCCCAACGAACGCCGCGTGGCCCAGGATCGCCGGGACTGCTTCTGGCTCTACGTGGTGACGCACTGCAAGACCGAGCCGCGGCTCGAGCAGATCTTCGACCCGGCGAGCCGGCCGTGGCACGAGGTGTCGAAGATCAGCCATTACTACCTGTCGGTCAACGCCCTCGTCAATCCTACCGAGGTGCGCGATCCGGATCCGCCGCCGTACGGGGGTGGGGCGTGAGGTCCCGTCGATCTGGGGCCGAGGTCCTTCGATACGCGCTGACGATCGGTCGAATCAGGTAGTAGGAACTGAATGTGGTAGTAAAGGTAGTAACAGGTAGATAACTCTATGATTCAACGGCACTTCGAGCGCAGAAACCGGGCGCACTCTCCCTCAGAGCGAACTGGCGCCGGGGGTGCCTTGACCCCGACCCGACCAGCGACTACCATGGCTACGTCACCTAGGAATGACCCCCCCGCTCGTCCGGGGCAACTCGGACGGCGGGTAATTACCCCCCCGGCATCTGGCAACGGATGTCGGGTTTTCCTTTTTTGTGCCTGAGGAGAGCCCAGATGCCCGACCGGGTCGCTGTCCTCATCGACGGGTCGAACGCCTATCACGCGTTCAAGTCGACCTTCGGCTCGGGCAAGTACTCACCTCTCAAGCTGGCGCGTGAGCTGGCTGGCCCGCGCCCCATCGTCCGAATCGGCTTCTACATCGGCGCCGTGACGCAGCAGATGGGAACCGACCTCTACGCTCACCAGCAGCGGTTTCTCGCCCAGCTCAAGCAGGTCCCCGAGCTCGACGTCTGGACCGGTCGGATGGCGCGCACCGGTCAGCAGTGGTACGAGAAGGGCGTGGACGTGAAGATCGCGACCGATCTCGTTTCGATGGCCTACTCCCAGACCTACGACGTCGCGATCCTCGTCTCGGGCGACAGCGACCTGGTACCGGCCGTGCGCGAGGTGCGCTTCCTCGGCCGAGTGGTCGAGAACGCCATGCCGCAGGGCAGGAAGTCGTGGCACCTCTTCCAGGAGAGCTCGAAGTTCCTGGCGATCGACGCCGCCCTCTTCTCGCGAATCGGGGTCTGAGCCTGTGATCCTCGAACGCGTTCAGATCACGAACTTCCTGTCGATCGTCGACGAGACGCTCCGCCTCGAAGAGTTGACCGTGCTCGTTGGCTCAAACGGGTCGGGCAAGTCGGCATTCCTCAAGGCCCTCGACTACTTCTTCACGGGGAGCCCCAGGATCTCCGACGAAGACTTCCACGCGCGCGATACGAAAAAGGACATCGAGATCACACTGACCTTCACGGGGCTGTCCGACGAGGCAAAAGGCGACTTCCAGAAGTACGTCGACAACGGGCGGTTCTCGGTGACACGCGTGCTCTCGCTCGGAAACCCCGCCATCTCGGGCAAGTACTTCGGGTCGACTCTCCAACACGCGGCATTTGAAGCGATCCGAGGTGCTTCGGGAAGAGAGAAGACGAATGCCTACAAGGCGCTTCGAGATCAGGCCGACTACTCCGAACTGCCCGACGTGTCGAGGCAGGATCAAGTCGAGCCAGCGCTGGCTGCTTGGGAGGAAGCCCACCCCGCGAAGTGCACGAGGCGCCGAGACTCCGGTCAGTTTCTCGGATACACGGGCGTGGGCCAGGGTTCGCTTCGGCGTCACATCCGTTTCGTGCTGGTCCCCGCCGTGCGCGAGGCTGCGAAGGAAGCGGAGGAGGGAAAGGCCTCGCCGATCTCGGAGCTTCTCGATCTGGTTGTGCGAAGCCGCATGGCAGTTCACGCTGAGCTCGAGGCGCTGCGACAGGAGACACAGGGGAAACTCAAGGAGCTCGTGAGCCCCGTCGAGTCGCCAGACCTGGACAATCTGGGCGGAGCCCTGTCGCAGACTCTTCAGCAGTATGCGACGGACACGGGCGTACGCCTTCAATGGCAGGAGTTGGCGGACCTGGCATTCCCTCAACCTCGAGCACTCGTGAAGCTGAGAGAGCACGGCTTCGAGTGCACTGTCGACCGGGCTGGCCACGGCCTCCAACGAGCCCTCATCGTTACCCTTCTCCAGCACCTCGAAGCCGAGCGTCACAAAGGCCAGGTCAAGACCGTCGATTCAGGTGCCGGCAACGGCTCGACTGAAGGCACCGCCACGCCAACCGCCGATATGCCCCTTCCAGGCCTTCTCATTGCGATCGAAGAGCCGGAGCTCTACCAGCATCCGAACCGCCAGCGACAGATCTCCTCGGTTCTGCTGCGGCTGGCGAAGGGCGAGATTCCAGGTGTGGCGGGCCGAACGCAGATCGTCTACTCGACTCACTCGCCGCTGCTGGTCAGCCTCGATCGAATGGACCAAGTGCGGCGAGCGAGCAGAGCCGCGAGCGATAGCGGAGTGAAGCAGACCGTAGTCCGGGCTGCCTCCCTGGACTCTGTGGCCGAAGAGCTCTGGAAGCTCTCAGGAAGTCCTGGAGCCAAGTGGGATGCGGCTTCGCTCCGCCCGCGACTGGAGGTCATTCTCAATCCGTGGATGAACGAGGGCTTCTTCAGTGAGCTGGTCGTACTCGTGGAGGGCGAGTCGGATCGAGCCGCGCTCCTGGCACAGGCGGCCGCGAAGGGACACGATCTCGAGGCCCTGGGTGTCTCCGTCATCCCATGCGACGGGAAGGCGAGCATGGATCGGCCCGCACTTGTCTTTCGGCAGCTCGGCATTCCGACCTACGTTGTCTGGGACAGCGATCTGAACGGGCAGGACGCCAAGCCCGATGTGAACAAACTTCTCTGCAGGATTCTGGGAAGAGCCGAAGAGGACTATCCCGCGTTCGTCGAAGCTTCTGGCGCCTGCATCCAGGGCAATCTCGAGCAACTGCTGGAAGCAGAGCTTGCCGGGTACTCGACGCGTTTGGAGGCGGCGTGCGCACTTCAGGGCCTCACCGTGAAGGAAGGGCGGAAAAAGCCAGGTGTCGTTCGTGCGCTCTTGATGGAGTGCAGCGCTCAAGGTAGCGAGTCGGCAACGCTGAGAGCGATTGTCGAAGCGATCGTCGTGAAACGTGAGGGTGCTGCGACGTGATCCCCAAGGCCTGCAAGCGGCTCGCGGAAGTCGACTTCCCCATCGCGGAGGTATCGAAGCACGCGGCGCGCGAGAAGTCGATTCGGCACGGGCACCCGTCGACGCTCCACCTCTGGTGGGCGCGGCGGCCGCTGGCCTCGAGCCGGGCGGTCCTTCTGGCGCTTCTCTGGCCGGACCCGTGCGACCCGCTCTGCCCGGATGAGTTCAAGGCCGAGGCTCGCAAGCGGCTGGGTGCGGTGGGCGGCTGCAACCCGGGGAAGACCGATGAGGATCTGCGCGCGGCGCTCCTGCGGTTCATCGCCGACTTCTCGAATTGGGACAACGCCGCGAAGCCGCTCTATCTCGAGGTCAGTCGCGCGCTCGTGAAGGCGGCGCACGGCGACGAGCCGCCGCTGGTGGTCGATCCCTTCGCCGGCGGCGGTTCGATTCCGCTCGAAGCGCTTCGCGTCGGCTGCGAGACGTTCGCGAGCGACCTGAACCCGGTCGCCTGCCTGATCCTGAAAGTCATGTTGGAGGACATCCCGCGCCACGGCCCGAAGCTCGCCGAGGAGCTGCGGCGCGTCGGCGCGGAGATCAAGAAGGCGGCCGAGAAGGAGCTCGCCGAGCTCTATCCGAAGGATCCCGACGGCGCGACGCCGATCGCGTACCTCTGGGCCCGCACGGTCCGCTGCGAGTCTCCGAACTGCGGCGCCGAGATTCCGCTTACGCGCTCCTTCTGGCTCTGTAAGAAGGCGAATCGCCGGAAGGCGCTGCGGCCGGTTGTCGTCCGGCCGCCAAAGGGTTCGACGGAGCCCCCGAGGGTGGACTTCGAGATCTTCGGGCCGAACTCCGAGAAGGAGGTCTCGCCCGGCACGGTCTCGCGGGCCAAGGCGGCCTGCCCGTGCTGCAACATCGTGCTCCCTCCCGAGCGCGTCCGCGCCCAGCTCGCCGCCCAACGCGGCGGCGCGGACACGATCTTCGACGAGAAGGGCCGCCGCACCGGCGGAGCCCGCCTCCTCGCCGTCGTCACTCTCGAGCCCGGCGTGACCGGCCGTCAGTACCGTCTCCCGACCGCCCGCGACTACGCGGCCGTCCACGCCGCCCAGCAGCGCGTCGCGAAGCTCCTCGCCGACTGGGAGCGCGCCGGCAAGCCAGGACTCTCCCCGATCCCCGACGAGCCCCTCCCGCCCATCGGCACCCTCGGCTTTCGCGTCCAGCGCTACGGCATGCTCCAGTGGGGCGACCTCTTCACCGCGCGGCAGAAGGTGGCGTTGGTGGCGCTGGCAGGCAAGACGGCAGCTAAGGGGGAAAAGCTTCGCGAAGTGCTTGCGCTGGTGCTCGGGCGAGCAGCGGACTACAGCAGCTCCATCGTGAGCTGGGCTCAGTCCGGTGAATTCGTTCGCAGCACCTTCGGCCGCCAGGCGCTTCCCATCGTCTGGGACTTCGCCGAAGCGGTGCCGTGGTCCGATTCGTCCGGTAACTTCGAAGGTGCGGTGGAGTGGGTAGCGCGCGTCATCGAGAGCTGGCCGGGCTCGGCGCGGGGGCAAGTCCAGACCGCAGACGCGACCGCTCACCCACTCCCTGACGACGCTGCACAGGTGTTGTTCACCGACCCGCCGTACTACGACGCCGTGCCCTATGCGGACCTTTCCGACTTCTTCTTCGTCTGGCTGAAGCGTTGCCTGCCCGAGCACGGACTGCTGCGTGATCCCTTCGATGCCGCGAACCCGCTCACGCCGAAGCGGCGCGAGGCGGTGCAAGACGAGACCAAGCAGGACGATAGGACGCCGAAGGATCGCGCGTGGTTCGAGGAGACGATGGCGAAGGCCTTCGCCGAGGGGCGACGCGTGCTTCACGAAGACGGGATCGGGTCCGTGGTCTTCGCGCACAAGACAACCGAAGGCTGGGAGGCGCTGCTTTCCGGCATGATCCGTGGCGGCTGGACAATCACCGGCTCTTGGCCGCTCGCCACGGAACGGCCCGGTCGGCTTCGTTCTCAGGACTCGGCAGCTCTCGCCACCAGCGTCCACTTGATCTCTCGGCCGCGGCCGGAGGATGCCAAGGCCGGGGACTGGGCCGATGTGTTGCGGGAGTTGCCGGGCCGGGTCGGCGACTGGATGGAGCGCTTGCAGGCTGAGGGCGTGCGTGGCGCTGATTTGGTGTTCGCCTGCATCGGGCCAGCGCTCGAGATCTTCAGTCGATACTCGCGGGTCGAGACCGCCGACGGGCGGGAAGTAGGGCTCGGGGAGTACCTGGAAAAGGTCTGGGAGGTCGTCGGGCGGAGCGCGCTTGCCCAGGTGCTGGGGACGGCGGAAGCCAGGGCGCGCAACGGTGTCGCCGGAGCGGTCGAAGAGGATGCGCGGCTGACGGCTCTCTTCCTCTGGACGCTCCAGGCGACAGACGGCGAAGGCGACACGGAGGCAACCTCCTCGGAGGATGGCGAGGAGACAAAGGACGCCGACGAGGAGGAAGAGGAGAGCGATCGCCGCAAGGCGAAGGGGTTCACGCTCGTGTTCGACGTCGTCCGGCGATTCGCGCAGCCTCTCGGAATCGATCTGCCGAAATGGGATGGGCGCGTGATCGAGACGAAGAAAGGCATCGTCCGGCTCCTCCCGGTCGCCGAGCGGGCGCGGCAGCTCTTCGGCGAGGACGGGGCCCAAGCGGTCGCGAACCAGCTCGAGCAGGGGGCAGCGCTCGGCGCGAACGCACTTCAGGGGATGCTTTTTCCTGAGATGGATGCGGCACCGAAGGCACGTGGCCGCGCGGCCCGCGGCCGAAGGAGCGTGATCGACGTCTCCGACGACAAGCTCGGCGCCGCCCGCGAGGCGACAACCCTCGACCGCGTGCACGCCGCCATGCTTCTCCAGTCGGGCGGACGAACAAACGCGCTACGCGCCCTGCTCAAAACCGAACAGGAGCGTGGACCGGACTTTCTGCGCCTCGCCAACGCCCTGTCGGCGCTCTACCCGACCGGCAGCGAGGAGAAGCGCCTACTCGATGCCATGCTCTTGGCGGTGCCGAGGTGACCATGCTGAGTCGTGTGACCATCAAGAACTTCAAGCGGTTTGCCGACCAGTCGTTCGAGCTCGCGGATTCGATCATCTTGGCCGGGCCGAACAACGCCGGCAAGTCCACTCTCCTGCAGGCGATCGCCACCTGGAAGCTCGGACTCGATCGCTGGATCGCCCAGCGCAAAGGGGGCAAGGCCGCCAAACGGTCCGGAGTGGCGATCACGCGAGCCGACTTCACCGCCGTGCCTCTGCGCGAGCTCAACCTGCTCTGGGAGGACCGGCGCGTCTCGGGGAACGGCGCGAAGCCCGGAACGCCACGGCTGATCGAGATCAGCCTGGAGGGGAGAAGCGGCGGGTCAACATGGTCCTGCGGGCTCGAGCTCCAGTACGCCAATCCGGAGCTCGTCTACGTCCGACCTCGCGACGCCAAGAACCTGCCCCAGGATGTGATCCAGGCGTTCCCGCCCCCCGAGGCCGCGGGCCTCGAAGTCGTCCACGTGCCGCCGCTCTCCGGAATCGAGCGCGACGAGCCGCGGCGAGACCGCGGAATGCAGGACCTCCTGGTCGGTCAGGGTCGTCCGGGAGAGATCCTGCGCAATCTCCTGTGGGAGATCGCTCGTAACCGGCCGGGCGACTGGGCGAGCCTCGCGGCGCACATTCGAGACCTCTTCCGAATCGAGCTGCTCGAGCCGTCCTACACACCCGCCCAGCCGTTCATCGTTTGCGAGTACCGTGAGCCGCACCACGAGCGGCCGCTCGATCTCGCGAACGTCGGGAGCGGAACCCTCCAGGTGCTGTTGCTCCTCGCCTTCCTGTACGCGAGACCCGCGACCGTCATCCTCCTCGACGAGCCCGATGCCCATCAGCACGTCATTCTCCAGAAGCAGGTCTACGAGCTCGTTCGCAAGGTCGCTCGCGAACGAGGCGGGCAGGTAATCATCGCGACGCACTCCGAAGTCGTGCTCGACGCCACCGAGCCCACGCGCGTTCTCGGCTTCTTCGGAGGCAGGCCGCGTCCGCTCGCGACCGAAACCGAACGCGACGCCATGCGAGAGGCCCTCAAGCGGATCACGACGACCGATCTCCTCCTCGGCGAGGACGTCGGCGCGGTGCTCTACGTCGAGGGGGAGTCCGACGAGCGGATTCTCGGCGAGTGGGCGAGAACACTCGACCACCCCGCCCGTCGATTCCTCGATCGCCCGTTCGTCCATTGGCTGGGCGGGCGGAGCCTCCGAGAGGCCAAGGCGCACTTCTTCGCCATGCGAGCGGCGTTCCCCGCGGTTCGCGGCCTCTGCCTGCTCGACGGCGACAATCGCGACGAGCCCGACGCCGAGACGACTCGGTCGGGACTGGTCGTACTGCGCTGGCGAAGGTACGAGATCGAGAACTACCTGCTGCGACCCGAGGCAATCAAGCGCTACCTCGAGTTTCCGCTCCACGAACCGGAGGTGGACGCCGAGTTCTGGCGCCAGGTGCCTACCGGGACCGACCTTTCTGGAGACCATGTCTCGCTCGTTCGCCTGAAGGCGAGTGACGAGTTCCTCGTGCCTCTCCTCGAGCGGGTGGGCCGGCCCACGCCGAAGAGAGACCTCTATCTACTGGCGGCACGAATGGAGCCGGCAGAGATTCACCCCGAAGTCATCGACAAGCTCGATCGCCTTGCGGCAGCCCTGCTGCCGGGAGGGGCAGCGTGACTCGTGCGGCGGCCGCCCGGCGGACGGAATCTCGTGTGAAGCCAGGAGTCCGGGCGAAGGCACCTGTACGCCTCTACACCCTCGAAGTCGCCATCATGAGCGGGCCGATCACGGAGCGGTTCGCGAAGGAGAACCCGATCGTGGCGCGGACGATCGAGATCCGGGGGGACCAGACGCTGGCGCGACTGCACGCGGCGATCTTCGACGCCTTCGACCGGTTCGACGAGCACCTGTACGAATTCCAGATCGGCGGCAAGAGGCCGATGGACCCGAAGGCGAGGCGCTACGGGCTGCCGGAGCCACCCAGCCCGTTCGGTGATTACGATCGGCGCGAGCCGATGCGGAACGCGGCGCGGACCAAGATCGACTCGCTCGATCTCGCGGTCGGCGGCCGCTTCGGGTACTGGTTCGACTTCGGCGACGACTGGTGGCACCAGGTCTCGGTGAAAGCCATCGCCGAAAACCCACCTTCGGGGCGGTTCCCGCGAGTGACCGAGCGCGTCGGAGAGAGCCCGCCGCAGTACGCTGACTGGGAAGAGCTGAGCGAGGAGTAGGCGAATGGAGCCCTGGTACAAGGTCGCAACGCCGCGCAAGGAGGTCTGCGAGGGGCGCTCCTTCAACCCCGACGAGTTCGCGATCGCGCTCGAGCAAGTGGTCGCGGGGACGGCCCCCGAGGACTACCGGAAGCCGGACCAGTTCTTCGCTCGAACCTGCTTCACGCGCGCCTTGCGCGAGCACGCAGGGATGGTGCTTCGGCGACTCTCGGGGAGGACCGACAACACGGCCCCCGTCCTGACGCTGATCACCCAGTTCGGCGGCGGCAAGACCCACACTCTGACGACCCTGTACCACCTCGCGAGCCACGGAAGCGCGGCCGGCGAGTGGAGCGGCGTGACCGACCTCGCGCGCGCGGCCGACGTGCCGGGCATACCCAAGGCGAGAGTCGCGGTCTTCGTCGGCAACGCTTGGGATCCTCAGCCTGGCCGCGAGACCCCCTGGATCGACATTGCGCGCCAACTGGCAGGGGATGCCGGCGTGGCGGCGCTCGGAGATGCGGCACGCACGACGCCGCCCGGGACCGAGGCGATCGCCAGAGTCTTTCAGGCGGCCGGCGCACCGGTCCTTCTGCTGTTCGATGAGGTTCTCAACTTCCTCAATCGACACCGCGGGAGCGCCGAGGCATTTCACGCCTTCATCCAGAACTTGACGGTGGCGACGACAGGGACGACCCACGGCGCCTGCGTGATCTCGCTGCCTCGCAGCCAGGTCGAGATGACCGAGTGGGACCAGGAGTGGCAGGACCGAATCGCCAAGGTCGTGCGGCGAGTCGCCAAGGACCTGATCGCCAACGACGAAACCGAGATCAGCGAGGTCGTGCGGCGCCGGCTGTTTCAGGACCTCGGACCGGAGAAGGTCCGGCGCGCAGTTGCGAAGGCTTTCGGCGATTGGTGCTTCGAGCGCCGGGCGCAGCTACCACCCGAGTGGACCGCCGTCGACTCGGCGGCCACCGAGACGAAGGCGCGAGAGTTCCTGCAGCGACGGTTCGAAGCCTGCTACCCGTTCCACCCGGCGACGCTCTCGGTCTTCCAGCGCAAGTGGCAGGCCCTTCCCCAGTATCAGCAGACGCGCGGCACCCTCGCGATGTTGGCGCAATGGATCTCGATCGCGGCTCAGGACGCCTTCCGCAAGGCGCGCACCGAGCCGCTGATCACGCTGGGGTCGGCTCCTCTCTCGGAGCCTGGGTTCCGTAGCGTCGTTCTCGGGCAGCTCGG
>CAADGG010000091.1 GCA_900696485.1 uncultured Pseudomonadota bacterium | reverse complement strand
CCGGCGGGCGGGCGGGCTTCGACCGGGCGGCGGCGGCCGACCCGCAGGGCGATGAGCAGATCGACCTGGAGGACGTGTCGCTGATCGATCTCGTCGAGGCGTTCCGGCGCATCAGCGAGACGGTGGCCTTCGATCGGCTGGGCGAGCACGAGGTCGTCGCGGACGACACGCCGATCGAGCTGCACGCCGAGGACGTGCTGGACCGCCTGCGCCGCGAGCCGGACGGGATCGAGCTGCGCGCCCTGTTCGCGGGGCGCACGCGCCCGGAGGCGATCGGGCTGTTCCTGGCTGTGCTGGAACTGGTCAGGCGGCGTGCGATCTCGGTGATGCACGAGGCCGAGAGCGGCCGGTTCGTGCTGCGGCTGCGCGGGGAGGATGACGCGCTGCCCTCGCCCGCGCCCGGCGAAGATTCTTAGTTGTTCATTTGGCCCTTTGGCGCTTTGGCCATTTGGCGATTTTCTCAAGTGAAACAGGGCGCCGGGCCTTCGCCCGACGCCCCGCGTGCTTCTGATCGTGTCGGCTTGCTAGGCAGCCAGGCGGACGCGCTCGCCCTGCTCGGCGTTCTCGTCCTGCTCGCCCGCGGAGGCGGTGAAGACGGAGACGCCGCCGACGCCGAAGTTGACGACGAAGAGCGCCGGCTCGCCGCGCCTGGTCGAGCGGACGGCGGTGACCCTGTAGAGGACGGTGGCGGCCCCGGCGGGGAGCGACTCATCGGCGAAGGTGCGTTCGCCGACGGAGCCGACGAAGACGTACGCCCCGTCGCCGACGCGGCGCTGCACCTCGTACATGGTTCCCGCGGAGCCTGCGGGGTTGTCGCACTTCCAGCGCAGGGCCAGTTCGCCGCTCTGCATCAGCGAGACGCGGGGCTGGTAGGGCGTGCCGGGGGCGGGGGAGGGGGCGCGGATGCTGCGCGAAACGCCCCGGCGCGTGCGGGAACCGCGTGCGGACCTTCGCGGAAGCCCGCAAACGGTCGCTGTTGATCCATCAACAGCCGTTGTTGCTGCATCCACGCTCGCCGTCGGGCCATCGACGGTCGGCGTTCATGGGCCGGCGACGGGCGTGGACCCGGCAGCGGACGGGTATCGCGGATGGTGCGCGGGGACACATCGGCGCAGGGCCGCACCGCCGCGGGGCCGGGGGCCTCACGCCAGGCGCGAGAGGAACCCACCCAGCGCCGCCACGCCGCGCTCGACCTGGCTCTCTGAGCAGGCGAAGGTGATGCGGACGTGGTTCTTCGCGCAGCCGCCGAAGTCTTCGCCGGGGACGATGGCGACGCGGGCCTCGTCCAGCAGCGCCTCGCACAGCGCGAGCGACGAGTCGATGCGCCGGCCACCCGGCGACGTGCGGCCGAAGTGCGATGAAACGTCGGGGAAAACATAGAACGCGCCGGTGGGGCGCACGGTCCGCACGCCGGGCACGCCCGCCAGCAGCCGCGTGATGAGATCGGCCCGGCGCGCGAAGGCGTCGCGCATGCGCCCGGCGTCGGCGGCGCACTCGGCCAGCGCGGCCCGGATCGCGGGGTAGACGAAGGAGGTGATGTTGGTCGTCATCTGGCCCTGGAGCGTCGCCATCGCGCCGATGAGGCGCTTGCCGAACTCGCCGGGCATCGCGGCGTAGCCGACGCGCCAGCCCGTCATCGCGAAGGCCTTGCTCATGCCGTTGACCGTGAGAACGCGGTCGGCGACCTCGGGGACCGAGCCGATCGAGAAGTGCGCGATGCCGCCGTAGACGATCTTCTCGTAGATCTCGTCGGAGATGACGACGAGGTCGGGCGCGGTCGAGCGCGCGGCGTCGGCGATGACGGCGGCGAGCGCGCGCAGCTCCGACTCGGTGTACATCGTGCCGCAGGGGTTGCTCGGGCTGTTGAGGATGAGGAGCCGCGAGCGAGGCGTGATGGCGTCGCGCAGCTGCGCCGGCGTGATCTTGAAGTCGTTGGCCGGGAGCGTGGGCAACTCGACGACGCGCGCCCCCGCGAGTTCCGCGATCGGCGCGTAACTCACCCAGCCGGGGACGGGGATGATGACCTCGAGCGGCGCCTGCCCCGGCGGCGGCGGGTCCAGCAGGCACTGCATGGCGACGTAGAGCGAGTGCTTGCCGCCGGAGGAGATCGCGACGTGGTCGCCGGTCAGGCCGGGGATGCCGTTGTCGCGCGTGAACTTGTCCGCGATGGCCTGGCGCGTGGCCGGGTCGCCGAGCGTGGGCATGTACTTGGTCTGGCCCGCGAGCAGGGCGTCGATCGCCGCCTGCTTGATGGGCTGCGGGGTGTCGAAGTCCGGCTCGCCGAGCGTGAAGTCGAGGACATCCACGCCGGAACGCTTGAGGGCCTTGGCCTTGTTGCCGAAGGCGACGGTGACGGAGGGCTTCAGGCCCTCGACCCGGCTGGAAAGCCGCATGGGTGTCCTCCCGGCCGGCGGTCCGACGCCGGACGGAGGGAGGATACGGCCCGTGGGTGAAGCGCGGGGGGTGGGAGGAGCGCGGCAGGCCCGATCGGTTGATGGCCGGGCAGCCTCGGCCTAGGATCGGCCCTCGACGGGATGGCTCGGCGCGGTGGGACTGCGCCGGGCGACCGTGCCACCCTTCAGGCCAGGAACCAACGCGCCATGGCGACCGCCGCCGAGACCCGCAGACAGATCGTGACGGACTTCGCCCGCCGGGAGGGCGACACCGGCTCGCCCGAAGTCCAGATCGCCCTG
>CAADGG010000090.1 GCA_900696485.1 uncultured Pseudomonadota bacterium | reverse complement strand
TACTAGGCCTCGGCGTCCTCAGCTTCGGGTCAGCGGATCGGCTTCTTGCGCGGCTGTCGGAGACGATGGGGCTTGGGGAGCAGGCAGAGGCGCACTTTCGGGTGGCGCTCGAGAGGAATGCGTCGGCGGGGGCGCATGCGTGGACGGCTCATACGAAGTTTGATTTTGCGCGATTCCTTGCCCAGTCGGGTGAGGTGTCGCGCCGGGATTACTGGATGCGCCTCGCGTCCGAGGCATACGAGGCGGCGACAGGGCTCGGGATGACGGATCTGCGGGGGCGTTCCGAGGCCTTCCTGCAGGGTTCTCGCGACGACAGGAAGAACGACTCGCGAGCCTGATCGGTTTGCGATCGTGCCCTCGAGGATTGGCGGGCGGAACTCGACGCGCCCGTGTGAGAGGAGATGACTCGTGTTCACTGTGAAGACTCATGCCGATGTGGATCCCGACCGTGCGGCAGTCATCTACGGGGCCGGCGAAACGCGTGAGAGCTATGGAGAGTTGGAACGGCGGTCGCGTCAGATGGCCCGGCTTTTCCAAACATGGGGTCTCGAGCCTGGGGACTGCCTGGCGGCGCTACTGGGTAACGACGACTCGTTCTTCGATGTCTTCTGGGCCTGCCATCGTGCGGGTTTGTACTTCACGCCAGTGAACTGGCATCTGCAGCGGGATGAACTGCAATACATCGTCGAGAACTGCGATGCCAAGGTACTGCTTGCTCATTCCCGATTCGCCGAATCGGCGGAGGCTGTAGCCAGTCGGAGCCCTGGTCTCTCGGTATCCGCCAGCGTCGGCGGAGAGATCCCCGGATTCCGTTCTCTCGAAGATGCGTTGTCGGCCATCTCCGCCGACGTGCAGTTGGAGGAGGAACTCGAGGGTTCCATCATGCTCTATTCCTCAGGGACGACGGGGCGGCCCAAAGGCGTACGCCGGCCTTTGCACCGCGTGCCTGCAGGTGATCCCGCAACCGCGATCGCATCGGTAGGACTCACGGGTCTGTTCGGAATGGCGGAGAAGGACGTCTATCTGTCCCCGGCACCGCTCTACCATGCGGCACCACTGATCTTCGCGAGTACCCAGCATCGAATCGGTGCGACGGCGGTCGTCATGCGCCGTTTCGATCCGGAACTGGCTCTTCGTACTATCGAGGAATGGAAGGTGACGACCTCACAGTGGGTACCGACCCACTTCAAACGGCTGCTGGCGCTGCCGGAATCTGTCAGGACGCGATACGACCTCTCGACACTTCGGGTTGCCGTACATGCCGCCGCCCCGTGCCCCATCCCCGTCAAGGAAGCGATGATCGAATGGTGGGGCGATGCGATCATGGAGTACTACGCCGGGACCGAAGGGGGCGGCACGCTGATTCGCGCCAAGGAGTGGTTGGCCCACAAGGGCTCCGTCGGTCGACACTGGTCCGGAGGAACCATCCACATTCTCGACGAGGAGGGCGACGAAATCACCGAGCCTGGGCGGGAAGGTGCGATCTTCTTCGAAGCTCCGCCGGACCCGGCTGCACGGTTTCGCTACTACAAGGACGATACCAAGACTGCGGGCACCTATCGCGGTGCGCTGTTCACGATCGGGGATATCGGCATGCTCGATGCGGAAGGGTATCTCTACCTGACCGACCGGCAGTCGAACATGATCATCTCGGGTGGCGTCAACATCTATCCTCAAGAGACGGAGAGTCATCTCGTGACTCATCCGAAAGTCTACGACGTCGCGGTAGTCGGTGTTCCCAACGAGGATCTGGGCGAAGAAGTAAAGGCCGTGGTCGTCCCGACACCTGGAACTGAGCCGGACCCAGCACTCGAGACCGAGTTGATCGAGTACTGCCGAGCGCATCTTGCGCACTACAAGTGTCCGCGTAGCGTCGACTTCGTGAGCGAGTTGCCACGCACGGAAACGGGCAAGATGCAGAAGCGAAAGCTCCGCGATCGCTACTGGCAGGGCCGAACCGGCCGGCTCGTCTAGCTCCGGGAGTTCCGACGTGTTCCCGATCCGTGACGAGAATCCCCAGGTTCTGACCCCGCTCGTCACCTATGTGCTGATCGCAACGAATGTGATCACCTGGATCACGATTCAGGGCCTTGGCAGCGAGGAGGCGCTGATCCGGTCCGTCTGCGACCTGGGCCTCATACCCGGTGAGCTGCTCGGTAGGGCAGCTCCGGGGAGCGCATTCCCGATGGGATCCTACTCCTGTGTCGTGGATGCGGAGCCATCCTGGGGCACCACGCTCTCGCACATGTTCCTGCACGGGGGCTGGTTCCATCTCCTCGGAAACATGTGGTTCCTGTGGATCTTCGGCGACAACGTCGAGGACTCGATGGGCCATGTCCGCTTTGCCGTGTTCTACATCCTGTGCGGCCTTTCGGCGGCAGCGCTGCAGATGGCGACACAGCCGAACTCGATCGTCCCGATGGTCGGTGCGTCGGGAGCAATCGGTGGCGTCATGGGTGCCTATGTGATGCTCTATCCGCGTGTCCGCGTCGACATGCTCATGATTCTCGGATTCTATGTCACCACCGTCTCCGTACCGGCCATCTTCATGCTGGGCTACTGGTTCCTGATCCAGCTGATCGGGGGCGCCTCTAGCCTTGGTCAGGATGACGGAGGAGGCGTCGCATTCTGGGCGCATGTCGGCGGCTTCGTCGCGGGAGGACTCCTGGTTCTGCTGTTTCGCAAGCCTGCCCTGATGGCCAGACATCCCTATCACGGCTGGAAGCCGGCCTCTCGATGACGCAACGATGGACCATGGAGGCGCTTCCGGCGCTCGATGGCCGCGTGGCAGTCATCACCGGAGCCAACAGCGGCATCGGCTTCGAAACGGCCCGCGCCCTGGCGCGTCGCGGAGCACGGGTCGTCCTGGCCTGTCGCGACACCGAGAAAGCGCTCGTCGCCGTGCGGCAAGTCGGGCTCGAGGCGCCCCAAAAGGATGCCGTCTCCTCACTCCCACTCGACCTCGCGAGCCTGGCTTCCGTGCGCGCCTTCGCCGATGCCTTCCGTGCTCGATCCTCCAGACTCGATGTTCTGATTCACAATGCCGGCGTCATGGCCACTCCCGAACGACACACGGCAGAAGGCTTCGAACTGCAGCTCGGCACCAACCACCTCGGCCACTTTGCCCTTGCGGGTCTACTCCTGGACGTCCTACTCGCGACCCCGGGCTCGCGGGTGGTCACGGTGAGCAGCGCTGCTCACAGAATCGGCCGGATCGACTTCGATAACCTGCAGAGCGAGAGACGTTATCGGCCGTGGCAAGCCTATGGTCAAAGCAAGCTCGCCAACCTCCTCTACACGTTCGAGCTACAACGTCGTCTGGATCGATATGGTGCGGACATGATCGCGGTCGCTGCGCATCCCGGCTATTCGGCAACCCAGCTCCAGGCGCGAGGCCCCAGCGACCGCAACGCCGCCGTGATGACCCGACTGGTTGCGATCGGGAACCGCTTCCTTGCCCAGAGTGCTGCCATGGGCGCATTGCCCACGCTCTTCGCGGCAACGGCCCCGACCGTGCGGGGCGGGGACTATTTCGGTCCGGATCGTTGGTTCGAGATGCGCGGCCATCCCCGACCCGTAGGCACGGCGGCGGCCGCTCGCGACGAACAGGTCGCAGCGCGTCTCTGGAGGATCTCGGAGGAGCTCACGGGAGTACGTTACGCCGCCCTCGGCTGACGCTTCTGCGCGACGGGCGTCGTTGACCACTGCTGGGATGCCGCCACGGTCGCGCTGCGCGCGCGCTTGCCACGTCTCGCAGGGAGCCGCGATGAGGGGTGCGCCACGGTCAGATGGGGGGTGCCGAGGTCACCCGGACAGTCGGGCCATCCCCGATCCGGGTTCCTCCGCCATGCCGACCGTGACGCAAACGGGAGTCTGCAGCCTATCCGTGACAGGGACGGTCACACACGAGCAGGGTGCTCGGACGGGCGTACGAAAGCCCGCCGGCTTTCAGTCGGTGAACAGCGCGTGCAGGGCCTCGCTTTGCCGATCGGCATCCGCTCGACCCAGCGCGACCAGCTCGGCCGTAAAGCAGCGATCGAAGAGAAGGTACGACAGGAGATCGGCCTCCTCGTGCGGAACACCGCGAAGCGCTGCACGGCTGAGCAGAGCCGGAATCGCGCCGAGTCCTCGCGTCTTCACATTCCCCCGGTAGCAGTCACCCGCCAGTCGGCCGACATCCTGGCTTGGTCGTACGACGGTCGCCTCTACGTGACGAAAGCCCAGCCCGCGTTGCTCACGCACCGCCTCATTGATCCGCGGCAGAAACTCCGTTCCGAATGCACTTCTTCCGTGCTCGAGGATCGCATTCACGAGTCCGAGACGTTGCAGTTCCACTTCGAGCTGATCCAACATGACTGCATCGAGCACCTTGCCCAACAGGAACGCCGGCTGCGTGATGGCTTGCTCGGGATAGACTCGTTCCGGCGCCTCATTCGGACGGAGATGCTTGAGTGGGATCACGAGGATCCGGTCACAAGCGAGGCGCAGTGCCGGTGAGAGCGGCGTGTTCATTCGTAGCCCGCCGTCGACATAGAATCGCCCGCCCACTCGTACCGCAGGGAAAAGAAACGGGATCGCGGCCGACGCTCGAACATGGGCAGGACCGATCGCGGCCTTCACTGCCTGCGCATTCGGATCGAACTCCCAAGGGCTCACGTTCGCCAGTGGACCATCGAGAAAGACCGTGCAACGCCCGGATCGGACTTCGGTGCACGACACACAAAGCGCACGGCCCTGACCGGCATGAAGATTCGCAGACAGGCCCGTCCATGGAATCCGCTCGGCCACGATGCGCTCGAGCGGTGCGACGTCGACGAGGCCACCGATCACCTCGGTCCCTTCGCCCGAACGCGCGCGGCGAATCCGCCTCGAGAGACCGAGTGCGCGCGCCGGAACACCCAGCAGGTCCGTCACGGAAAGACGCACGACGTCGGCCAGGCGCATCTCGCTCCAGGTATCGGCGAGACGCGTCGCGCGGGTCTCGGCCGGAAGATGCGCGCTGGCTGCGGTGTAGGCGGCGTGGATCGCACCGACCGAAGTTCCGCTGATGACGTCGAACTCCGTCCCGGGCGGAAGCGTCGGCAGCACCTTTTCGAACAGATAGGACAGGACGCCGGCTTCGTACGCGCCGCGGGCGCCACCTCCAGAAAGGACGAGACCGATCCGATGCGGACCGGTCACGTGGAGGCCCAAGATCGACCGGTGACGCCCGTCTCTGCAAGGTCCGATGGCACGATTCGCTGCACCGCGCCCCTCCTGCGCCACGCAAAGCTACCGCGGTCCGGCGCGAATGCATCCGGTGGGTGTGGAACGGGCTCTCGGACGAATGCGGCGGACGAGCCGTCTCAGGCGACGTCCGCGTAGGAGTCGAGGGCGCTGGCCAGATGATCGACCTTGCCCCCGTCCCGCAGCCGCTCGAGGGCCCTTGCCTCGATCTGCCGCACGCGTTCCCGCGAGAGACCGAGTCGCTTCCCGATCACCTGAAGCGTCTGTACCGGCTCGCCGCCGAGCCCGAAGCGGCTCTCGATGACGATCCGCTCGCGGGGTTCAAGCTCGTCCAGGACTTCGTGCATGCTGCGCTCGACCGCGATCCGATCGAGATCGTCGCCGGGGTCGGACAGCTCCTCATCTGCCAGCGCATCGTCCACCGTCAGCGACTCCGTCCCTGCCAGCGGAGCCTGGGTCGAGACGATCGGCATCATCGTCGAGATCAGCCGATCCATCTCCTCGGGCGTGATCCCGAGTTCCTCAGCCAGCTCCGAGCGCCCCGGCTCGCGATCGAGTCGTGTCCGGAGCTTCGCCTCCGCACGCTTGTACTTGAGCTGCAGATCATAGACGTGGGACGGTGCCCGAACGGTCCGAGAGTGCTTCTGGACCGCACGGATCATCGCCTGATGGATCCACCAGGCGGCGTAGGTCGAGAATCGGTGTCCGCGATGGTGGTCGAACTTCTCGACCGCACGGATCAGGCCGAGATTCCCTTCCTGGATCAGATCGAGGAAGGGGACGCCCATCCCGCGGTACTGCTTTGCGAACTTGATCACGAGTTTCAGGTTGTGGCGCACGAACTCCTGCTTCGTGACCTCGTACGCCCGGAGTTCGGCGTCCGCCTCGTCCGCGAGCGTTCGCTCGGTGACCCGCATGCGTGTCCTGCTCCCCAGGGGCGGAAGCGAACGGCGCGCCTCGCGCCATGCATCGACGATGACCTCGAAGGCCAGTTCGGCGGCCCGAGCCGCATTGCCGATCTGACGCTCGAGGCGTTC
Organism: uncultured Pseudomonadota bacterium; assembly: GCA_900696485.1. Taxonomy (GTDB): domain Bacteria; phylum Myxococcota_A; class UBA9160; order UBA9160; family PR03; genus CAADGG01. Next base: position 67,027 of record CAADGG010000090.1, on the reverse strand, counting down.
CGCCGCGGGCCGCTCGGCGCGCGTCCGGCCGAGCTTCGCTCGTCTTTGCAGCAGCTTCTCGACGCTGCCGAGTGAGCGGTCGATCTCGGCGGACAGATCGCGCTTCGAACCGTCGAGGTGGTGCATCGAGAACGTGGCCGTCACGTAGCCGCCGTCCTTGCGCTCTCTCCATCGCTTCACCAGGACCGCCGCCGTCACCGGCAGGCGGAGAGCGGCCGCCAGGAATCGGTCACGGTGCAACTCGAGCGAAGCGGCCAGATCAAACTGCTCCTCGCGCGAAAGGATCGGCGTTTTCGAGATCGAGCGCAGGTACGACACCAGGGCATCGGCGGGACCACCGCCCTTCGTCTCCCGTGCCGTCGGCAGAGTCTCTTCATCGCGCAGGGCGGGCGCTTCTGCCTCGAGCGTGTCGAACGGAGACGATCCGATCTCCCGCTCGAACTCCCAGCCTCGAAGGTCTCGGTCATCGCGATCCATGGCGTCGAACTCCATCTGGTTCATTCGGGTCTCACTGTTGGGCGCGCGTCGGATCCGATCCAAGAAGGCTCTCGCGCAGCGACAGGTCGATGGGCCTCTCGCCGAGCCACATCGAGAAGTACGCAGCCGCGAAATCGACTCCCGGTATGACGGCGAGCGGCCGGCCGTTCTTCGACAGCTCCGTGCCGATGTCGGGCCGATCGGCCAAGGCGTAGTGGTTACCGCTCCCGACCGGTCCGTCGGCCGCATGCAGCTCGTCGAGTCGCGACCGCAGCCTCGCAAGGCTCTCGCCGGTTGCCTGCTCGCTGCTCGTGGCTCCGGAGATCGGAGCCACGAGCAGCGAGCAGGCAACCGGCGAGAGCACGAGGGCCGGTCGGACGAAGCGCTTCGAAATCATGGCGGGATTATCAGTCATGTCCCAATGATTGTCAAGAAAAAAGCTGGCTCATTCTACAATGTCCAACTCTTGTTACATCTTTGTCCAAATGTAGAATCTTCTCTCCGCTTCCGGACATCTCGATCGCATCGAGTGCCCGGTCACGATTCAGCTCTTCTCTCCCCGATTCGCCAGTGATCTCGGCGATCTTCTGATCTTCGGATGCCGGGCGCGTCGGCGAGTTTCCGGTGGCCGCGTTTGCGCGGGCAGCTCGGGAAGCCCGATTCGCACGATCCCGCGCAAGGCGGCGCGTTGCGATCGGCGCGAGCGCCTCCGCTCTCGGAGCGGCTCTTCCGCGCAAATGGCAGCCCGAACGACGAGCCGATAGGCTGGCCAAGCGTGCCTCGATAGGAGTTTGTCATGCCCGAGATCCAGACGATCAACCAGCTCGAGCAGCGCGACCGCGAACTCGAGACGATCCTCGTGTCCTTCGACACCAACTACGTCTGGAACTACGGCAGCATCAAGGAGGGCCTCCGGGATCTCTATGAGAAGGCCAAACGCGACCAGTGGAACGGCACCACGCAGCTCGCCTGGGACACCCAAGTCGATCCCGAGAGCGAGATCATTCCGCAGAACATCAATCCGATCAGCGGCTATGGACCGTTCCAGAAGCTCGACCAGAGGGAACGTGCGCGACTGCGCCATGCCCAGATCGCCCTGCAGCTCTCGCAGTTCCTGCATGGCGAACAAGGCGCGCTGATCGTGGCTTCGCAGCTCGTTGGCGGCGTCCCGTGGATGGATGCCAAGTACTACGCCGGCACCCAGACGATGGACGAGGCACGTCACGTCGAAGTGTTCAGCCGCTACCTGCGCGAGAAACTCGAGTGGGAGTGGCCGATCAACGAGAGCTTGAAAGAACTTCTGGATGCGACGATCCAGGACTCACGTTGGGATTTCAAGTATCTCGGTATGCAGATCATCATCGAGGGTCTGGCGATGGCGGCCTTCGGAAATCTTCATCAGTTGACGCAGGAGCCACTGCTGAAGGATCTGCTCAAGTACGTGATGAAGGATGAATCCCGCCACGTCGCCTTTGGCGTCCTCTCACTGCGCGGCCACTATCAGGACATGCCGGCAAACGAGCTCAGTGACCGCGAGGACTTCATCATCTACGCATGCGAACTCATGCGTGATCGCCTGGTCGGCGATCAGCTCGCCGATGCGATGGGTTGGAACCGGAAAGAAGTCAGGGCCGTCGTCCTGCAGTCCGCACCCGCTCAGATGTTCCGGAAGATGCTGTTCATGCGGATCGTCCCGAATCTCAAGAAACTCGGTCTCCTGACGCCGAAGGTCCGCGAAGCCTTCGACCGGCTCGACATCCTCCAGTTCGAGGACTTCGACACCGAAGCCGCCGACCGCCAGCTGGGCTTCCTATGATCTCCCTTCCTTGACGGAGGCTTCCGGGTCGATGCCGCGCGCGGGGTCCGTCTCGCTGCGGTCGGAGTCGTGGAACCCGGGACCGACGTTGCCGCGCAAGCGGCGGCTCCGGATGGGCCTGCGCCTCGCGGCGGCCCTCTGGGGCCATCGCGAAGCGCGCACGCGCCCGGCTCTCGTGGCAGGCCATCTCCCGCACTTCGAGGCGCGGGTCGAGATCCTGCGGGATGCACGGGGACTTGCTCACGTCTATGCAGAAGGAGAGCGCGATCTCTACGCAGCGCTCGGCTTCCTGCAAGCGGCCGACCGCTTCTTCCAGATCGACCTGCTGCGCCACATCGGAGCTGCCCGCCTGAGCGAATGGATCGGCAATCCGCGCGCGCCGAAACAGGGCGACGAGTTGTTCGCAGGCCGGCGTGTCTCGGACCTCGATGCGTTCCTGCGTCCGTTCGACTTCGAAGCCGCGAGCCATCGCGATCTGGCCGCCATGCCGGGTCCCGCCCGCGCCTGCGTCGAAGCGTTCGCCGAGGGAGTCAACGCCGCCCTGCGGGCGATGGATGGTGTCTACCCGACCGAGTATCTCGTCGTCGGTCGGGTTCGGCCCTGGCATCCGGCCGACTGCCTGCTCACAGCGCGTGCCAGTGGTCTCGCCGTGACCCTGATCAATCTCGAGAACGAACTCACGTTCGATGCCGTGCGCAGCCATGCCGGCGATCCGCTCGCACGGCGTCTGTACCCGGAAGCGCCCTGGCAGAACGCACCGCAGCTCACGCGACACGCCGTGGGATCCCTGCCGGAACCCCCCGTGCACCTGCCGTCGGTGGGCAGCAACAACTGGGCCGTGTCGGGCGAAAGGAGCCTGTCCGGCGCACCGATCCTCGCCAATGACCCGCACGTGCCTCTGCTCCCACTGCCTACCTACTGGTACCCCGTGCACCTCGAATGTCCCGAGTACCGCGTGCAGGGTGGCTGTTTTCCGGGCTACCCGGCCTTCGGCTTCGGTCACAACGGCCACTTCGCCTGGGGCTGCACGACCGGCTTCCGCGATAGCTGGGATCTCTTCCGCGTCCATCGACTTGCCGAAGATGCGGCCCGCTACCGAACGCCGACCGGCAGCCAGGAAATCGAATCGCACCGGGACCCGCGGAGGGTACGCCTGGGACGCCGCCTCGAGCTGCGTTGGGACTCCTGTGAGCACGGCATCCTCTATCCGGGCTGGACGCACGGCGAGGGTGTGGATCTCGCGGTTCGCTACGTGCCGAGTGATGCCGGACGCTACATCACCGGCTATCTGGCCCTGGCTGCAGCCCGCAGCCTCGAGCAGCAGCGTTCGGCATTGCGTGACATGCACGAAGGGCCGTTCGACTTCAATCACGTCTGGGCACATCGCGACGGCGCCTTCGGGTGGCAACTGTTCGGCAAGCTGCCGCAGCGCCAGCATGACGGCTTGTTCGTGCGCGACGCACATGATCCCGATGCGCAGTGGCGGGGCTTCGTCCCGTTCGATGCGATGCCACGGCTCGAGAATCCCGCCATCGGTTACGTCGCGACGGCCAACTCCTACACGGATCCTTCGCAGAGTGATCCGGTCGCGACGCGCGTCCACTTCGAGCCGCGCCATCGTCAGGATCAGATCGAGGCGCAGCTTGCCGCCAATCCGATCCATCGCCCCGAAGACTCGACGGATCTGCAATCGGACGTACGAGCAAAGTATGCGCCGGCCCTGCGCGACGCGCTGCTCGCACTGCTCCTGCCGCTGCGTGGTGACGGCTCGCGCGAGGATCGCGCGCTCACGCTGTTGAAGGGTTGGGATGGCTCCTTCGGCGCCGAGTCGAGTGCCGCCTCGGTGTTCTACTTCACCCGCCGGGCGCTCGCGGATCGCTGCTTCCTCGCGGTGCTCGGTCCTCGGGTCGGCAAGCGTTTCGCGAACGGACGTCGCGCCCTTCCCCGCCTCGAACGACTGCTCCTCGATCCGGCCGATCCGCTGCGGGGCGATATCGAGTCGGCCGCCGGTCAGTCCTTGGCGTCTCTCGCCGGCGAGGCCTTGCGCGCTGCGCTGGACCGTCTGCAAGCGCGCTGCGGCGAAGACCCGTCCGCCTGGCACTGGGGCGACATCCAACGCGTGCGCCTCGGAACGTTGCTCGCGGAACTCCCGGGAATCGGTCGGCGCCTGCGGGCGCTCGAGGCCGCGTTTCCGGGCGACGACTACACGGTGAATCCGTCCCGGTCGCTCGAAGCCGACGGACGGCTCCGTGCCTTCGTCGCTGCCAGCAGTCGCTTCGTCTGCGATCTCGCTCGCCCCGACGAGGCCTGGTTCGCGCACTCCTCGGGACCGAGTGGAGACCCCGGTTCGGCCTGGCACGCCAACCTGTCCGTCCCCTGGTCGCGCTTCGAGTACTTCCGCGCCGCCCTCGGTCCCGCGGATCGAGTCCCCGATGTCGTCGAACGCGTGGTGGTGACCGCACCGGCAGGCGGAATGCGAACGGAGTAATCGAGCGCTGCCGGAGCGGATCGCATTCGGCTTCTCCGCCGATTCCCCGTGTTGCGCAGAATCCGTTCAGCGCAGCCAGGCGGCCCCGAGCACGGGCGCGACATGTCGCCCCCAGTCGATGCGCGGCCGGTGATGCTGGAACAATCCTCCGAGCGTTCCGAAAACGCGCCCGAGCATCACGAAATCGTCCGGCAACTTCGTCACCGGGTCCCTTTCGACGGCGTGCAGCAGACCGCGGAGCTCGGCCTCGACGGCGGCCGGCGCGAGCCAAGCCTCGCCGCCTTCTGCCATGCGGCGAAACGCTCCGAGCATGGCCTCCGCAAACGTGAGGAGAGAGTCCGGCTGTCCGCTACGCGTCGTGAAGCCGAGCTCCCGGAGGCGTGCCGCCGTGTTCTCCCGGTCCCCGGCGAGGATGGCCGCCGCCAGTCCCAGGTACAGGCGGCGCCGTGACGGCACGAGTTCACGCGAGCAGCCGAAGTCGAGCACCACCAACGTGCCGTCGGACGCTACGAGCAGGTTGCCCGGATGAGGATCCGCCTGGAAGACGCCTGCCTCGAGCACCATGCGCAGATACGCCTCGAGCAGCAGCCCCAGCGTCTCGTCGAGGCGTGCTCCGGCCGCCGCATCGCCGCTTGCGCGGGCGGCCGTCCACTCGTCGAGCGCGTCGGCGATCCGGCGTCCTTCGCAGAAAGTGGCCGTCAGCACCCGTTCGCCACAACGCTCGGGGCGACTGCGCGGCACGCGGATCTTCGGGTGTGCGCGGAAGAATTCCGCGACGCGATCCATCACGACGGCTTCCCGGGCGAAGTCGAGTTCCGCCGACACCGCTGTTCGGACCTCGCGCGTGATCGCCAGCCAGTCCGCGTCGGGCAGCATCGAACGCGTGCTGGCGATGAAACCCTCGAGGACGTCGAGATCGAGATCCAGCAGAGACTCGACGCCGGGCCGCCGCACCTTCACGGCGACCGGCTCGCCGTCCGGCATCTGCGCGCGGTGTACTTGCGCGATGCTGGCGGCCCCGATCGGCTCGGGATCGAAGGCCGCGAAGAGATCCTCCAACGGGGCTCCAAGGTCGTCTTCGACCACGGTTCGAATCACCGCGAAGGGAAGCGCGGGCGCCGCATCCTGGAGCTTCGCAAGTTCGGCGATCCACGCCTCGGGCAACAGGTCCGGACGCGTCGAGAGCATCTGCCCGATCTTCAGAAAACCGGCGCCGTGCCGTGCGCTGCCCTCCTGGAAGCGACGCGCGTTGTGTGCGTGCAAAGCCTCGAGCTGCGTACGAGCGGTCTCTTCCGAGAGGAACGGCGTGCGCAGCGCGTGCAGCCGATAGCTCAAGACCACCTGCCCGACGAGCCAACTCGTCGTCGCCAGCCGGACCGAGCGATCGGGCAACCGTGCCGCCTCTTGCGCGAGCATCTGCACGTCTTCTGCCAGGGTGTGCCAATCCGCTGCGACCTTGCGCCAACCCGTAGCAGCCCGATCGGCAATCTCTCGAAGGTCCCAGGCCGTCTCCTCGACCCAGCCGAGGGCGTCGTCGATCGCCGTCAACCATGTCGGCGCTCTGCTCGTTCGCTCGCTCATCGTCCCTCGCCTCCTGCGACGTCCGGCTTGCCGAGCTGGGCGACGCAGCCCGCACAGAGCCACTCCCGCGGCCGTGTCGCGTCGTCGCACAGTCCGGCGTAGGCCTCTGTCCCGCGCCTCATGACGCGCTGGCACTGCGAACATTCCGCTCCGCCGTTCAGCACGACCCGATTCCAGGCCCAGACACGCGCCGCAGCAGCCGCGTCCCCGTCCGGCTCGTGATCCAGCGGGCGTCCGACATCACGCACGCTGTCCGCGACGCGACGCGCATCGCTGCCGACCCTGCGCACCAGCTCCACCGAGTCACTGACCAGCTCGTCGACGTTGGCGACGACGCCATCGACCAGATCGAACGCATCCTCGAGCACGTTGCGGATCAGGTGCGACACGGTGAGCCGACGCCGTCGCGCTTCGCGCTTGAGAGTCGATTCGAGATCGCGCGGCACGCGGGTCTGCACGAGGCGGTCCTTCGGACGGGACTCGGCGGCGCTCCGCGGCGGGTCGTTGCCCATCTCGCCTCCCCCTCTTCTCGCTTCTGGCCTGACCGCCGGAACATACGTTGTCATATCTCGTATGACAAGTGGTCCCGAGAGGTCGCTCCGCCGCCGCGGCCGCACGTCGTTCGCGCCGCCCGCCGCCGCGCGGCTACGCCGTCGTGATCAACGCGACTGACTGCGCCCGCGTGCCTGGATTCCCGGGCGGCGCGCCGCGAGGTCCGCGGCCGAGACCGAACGGGCGAACTCCCGCGCCGCGGCCGCCTCGAGCCGTAGCCCCTCGCCGAGCGAGACGGCGGCCCCCGCCCCGTAGATCCGCTTGATCTCGCGGATCGTGCGGCTGTCGCACGAGACGATGTCGCGGGCCAGCTGGTGACAGGTGGGCAGCAGATCCTCGGGTGCGACGACCCGGTTCACGAGCCCCCATTCACACGCCTGGGTTGCCGAGAGGAAGTTCCCGGTGAACGACAGCTCGCGGGCGCGCCCGGGGCCGACCCAGCGCGGCAGCAGCTGCGACAGACCCCAACCCGGCACGATCCCGACCCGGGCGTGGGTATCGGCGAAGCGTGCGTCGCGCGAGGCAATCAGGAAATCACAGGCCAACGCGAGCTCGAAGCCACCGGTGATCGCAAAGCCGTTGATCGCCCCGATGATCGGAACCGGGCACGCGCGCAGCGCGGAGATCATGTCCGCCGCGTCGAGAGTGGCTGCCGGAGCAGTCTCGGCGCCGGCGTCCGCTCCGGCCATTTCCTCGAGGTCGAGTCCAGCACAGAAGGCCCGGCCTCGTCCGGTCAAGATCACGACACGGATCTCTTCTTCGTTCGCGATCTGGCGGAAAACCCGTCTCAACTCGCGGCGCAGCGCGAGCGAGAGCGCATTCATCGCATCGGGTCGATCGAGCGTGACGACCACGACCCCGTCGTCGAGCTCGGTCTGCAACACGGAATCAGCGGCCGGCAACGGGCTCATCGGATCTCCTCGCACAGGTGGTTTCGCCATCGCGGACGCGGCTATGATACGCCCTCCGACCCCGAGAATCGGAACCGGGAGCCATGTCTGATCCGGAAACACCGACGCCGAGACACCCCGAGCCCGGCGCGATCTCGCGCCGCGAGGAGCGCCTGCGCCTCGATGCTCAGGTGGAGATCGTGCTGCTGCGCCACGGCGAGCCGGACTGGACTCCCGGAGGCGGCCTCTCCGTCGAGAATGCTCGCCTGACGGAGCGAGGCCGCCGTCAGGCGGAGGCCGCGGCACAACGTCTCGCCGGGTCTGCGATCGATGCGATCTACGTGAGCCCCCTGCGCCGCGCCCAGGAGACGGCCGAGCCGCTGGCCAAGATTGCCGGATTGACGCCGGTGACGATCGATGGCCTCGCCGAGATCGGCCTCGCGCTGCGCGGCCTGTCCCAGGTCGAGGTCGATACGTACTTCCACCAGGCTGCGCGACGGCGGCTCGGCGAGCATTGGGAAGGCTGGCCAGGCGGTGAGACGTTCCGCGAGTTCCACGCACGCGTGACGCGAACGCTCGCCGAACTGCTCGCGAGGCACAAGGTCCGCCGCGAGAGCGAAGACGAGTTCACTGTCTGGACGCTACCCCCGAGGAGACATCGTATCGTGTTGGTTGCGCACGGCGGAACCAACGCGGTCGCGCTCACACACCTGCTCGACGTGCCGGGCGTGCCGTGGGAATGGAATCGTTTCGAACTGGAACTCACGGCCTATGCGGTCGTCCAGTCGCGCCCGGTCGGCATGACCGGGTTCGTGTGGTGCCTCCAGAACTTCAACGAGGTGGACCATCTGCGCGCGGCCAGCCTGCGCTGAGTCCTCGAAGATCCCGCCCGAACAGGAGGAGCGACGATGTCGGATCGCGTGATCGTGTCGGTACGAGAGGGGGTCGCCGACGTCCGGCTGAATCGTCCCGAGAAGCTCAACGCGCTGGACCTTCCGATGTTCCAGGCGCTCGTCGAAGCGGGACGGGGCCTGGCTCGCGATCGCAGCGTGCGGGCGGCCGTCCTGTCCGGCGAGGGGCGCGCATTCTGCGCCGGACTCGACTTCGGGTCCTTCCAGGCGATGGCGAGCGCGCCGAAGGGCAGTGGCCCCGGGCTGCTCTCCCGCGAGGGCTCCGAGAGTCCCGCCAATCTCGCGCAGCTTGCGGCGTGGGTCTGGACGGAGCTGCCGGTTCCGGTGATCGCAGCAGTACACGGCGTGGCGTATGGCGGGGGCCTCCAGATCGCGCTCGGTGCGGACCTCCGGCTCGTTGCGCCGGATGCCCGGATGTCCGTGATGGAGATCAAATGGGGGCTGGTGCCGGACATGAGCGGAACCCAGACGCTGCGCCGGCTGGTACGACTCGATGTGGCCAAGGAACTCACCTTCACCGGTCGCGCGGTCGAAGGCGCCGAGGCCGTCGCTCTCGGTCTCGCCACGCGCGTGGAGCACGACCCGCATGCTGCGGCGCTGGCGCTGGCGGCCGAGATTGCCGCCAAGTCGCCCGAGGCGATCCGGGCCGGCAAGCGCCTGCTCGACGCCTCGGGACTCGTGTCGATCGAAGAAGGCCTGCAGCTCGAGGAGTCGCTCCAGCGCTCGCTGCTCGGCCGCGCCAACCAGATCGAGGCCGTCCAGGCGAACCTCGCCCGGCGGCCCGCGCGGTTCGCGGATCCCGACTAGACGAAGCTACATGCCGTAGCGCTGTTCCAATGCCGCCAGCAGTTCCCTGCGGGTCCGCGCGAGTTCGTGCTCGCTCGCGCCGTCGTCCACCCGTACTTCGATCCGGTGGAAGGCGGTGCTGAGCGCATCGTCCTGGATCACCTCGTCGAGCCAACGCGAGAAATCGCCCGCGCGGGCGTGATGTCTCAAGACCGCGTGACTCACGCGGCGCAGCGCACGATGGAATTCGCCCAGATTCGCGGCGCTCACGCCTGCGTCGTGGCTCTCGTTGCGAAAGTAGAACCAACGCTCGCGGGGAAGCTCTGCGCGCAGGTACTTGTGCCAGTGCCGTACGTGCTCGACCCAGCGAGCGCCCAGCGTGAAGAGCTGCGGATCCGCGTCGGCCCCGGTGCGAAACAGCACGGCATCTCCGAGACCCAACCGATCCAACCCGTTCCCGGACGCTGGCCACGCGCCGGGGGAGGCCCCGAACGGCGCGGCGTCCAGCTTCGTGCCGAGATCCATCGCGGCTGCGACGTCGGGATCGATCCCGGACTCTCCGGCCAGCAACAGCACGAAGTCGATCTCCGCCCGCACGGCGGGTGCGAGGTCGGCTGGCCGATACGTCACGAGACAGTGCCCTTTGTGGGAGACCGACGGAACCGGAAAATCGGCGCCCAGCGACGAGTGCGCCTCGTCGATGACGATCCAGTGCGGAACTCCGCGCTCGATCCGAAGCTGTTCGAGCATCGGGAGGACGTGCCGGATGTAGGCGTTTCGCTCTGCAGCGCCGACGAGTGACAGATCGACGACCGCACTGTTGATCCCCTGGGAAACCACACGCAGGAGATCCTCGGGATCCGGAAGAACTCCGCGGCTGCCCAGCGTCACCACCTGCGGCAGCCGGCCCAGCGGGGCATGATCGCCTTCGGGATCGAACATGCAGACGGCATAGCCCAGCCCGACGAGCTGCTCGGCGATCAGACCGGCCGCGAAGGACTTGCCGCTGCGGCTGCCACCGGCGATCAGCAGGTCGATCTGGGACGCAGGCAGATCGACCGACTTCCCGTCGGCTGTCCGGCCGAGCGACACCTGCCAGCGACTCGGTTCGACGCGGACGTGCCCGCGCAGCAGAGGCCCCTGCAGGAGCCCGAGAACCCCCGCGCCGTTCGGCCTCGACAAGACGACGTCCGCGCGGGCTTTCAGCGACGCGACGGCGTCTCCGACGGCGACACCGAGTTCACACGCTTCGAGCAATGTGATGTCGTTCTCCGCATCGCCGACGGCGAGAGCGCTGTGCGGTGAGATGCCGAGATACGCCAACCCGTGGCGCAACCCCGAGCCTTTGGATACGCCGGCCGGCAGGACCATCAGTTCGCCGCGGTTGCGGACGAGCTGGCAATCGAGACCGCCACGACGCAGCTCCTCGAGCAAGATCTGATCGTATTTTCCTCGGGTTGCGAGCAGGATGCGACCGCGCCGGAAGGGGACGGCCCGTTCGCGCAGCACCGAATCGAGTTCGGGGGCCACCGGGGCCACCAACTCGTGAACGCGGCGGTCCCCCTCGAGCACCGCTCCGTTCTCTCCCACGAGCAGATCGAAGTGGGCGTCGACCTCGGGGAAGACGGCACGCAGCTCCTCGAGAATGCGGCCGGTCACCAGGATGACGGCAAAGCCCTCCTCCCGAATGGCGCGCAGCGCATCGAGAAGCGCCGGCGAGGGCGGCCCCCCCGTCGTCAGCGTGCCGTCGTAATCGAGCGCGAGAGCGCGGAAGGCACTCGTCAAGGTCCTCGATTGGAAAGCAAGTCCGGGGCCAACTGGCGCCGGCTGCGAGCGGCGCTCCAGCGGCCCGCGAGGCGAAACCCGCTGAGCCGGGCGGGGCGACTGGTCTCAGGCGTGCAGAGACGCCACAGTCTCGGGGTTGAAGCCGCGATGAGGCGCTCGGAGCGTGCCGCGCGCTGCGGTACGCGCGTTGCAACATCCATCGGGACAGACCGGAGGGATCCCCCCCGTATGCCCGAAACGAAGCTCGTGCTCGCCGGACCGCTCGCGAGTCTCGAGGCGCTGCGGAGCCGGATCGAGCCCACGACGCCGGCGACTCCGCGGATCACCGTCTACCTGCCGCTCCAGCGCACCGTTCCCGAAGTCCGTCAGAACGCGCTGCTGCTCGAACGCGCAGCACGCGAAGCCGAGCCACTGCTCTGCAAGATCGGGACACCGGCCGATCGGGCCGCGATCCTCGCCCGGTCGCTGCGGTGCCGGGGAGAAGTCTGGCGAGGTCGAGGTCGGCACGCCGCAGCGACCGGGCGGGTGCAGGCCGACGGTTCGGACGATCTTCTCGATGTGCTCACCGAGGTCGTGCTGCGTCACGGTGGAGACGTGCAATCGATCGAAGCCGAACGGCTTCCGTCACCGACAGGAGTTGCCGCCGAGCTACGCTAGAGCCAACGCGAAATCGGTCGACCGTGACGCGGTGCTGCGCTCGGAAGCCTTCGCAACGACCGCAACGAGCCAGCAACGACCGGGACGGTCCGGAGGACAGCATGGAAGCCCACGTGAAAGCCTTCATGAGCGGGGACCCGGTCTGTATCGACCCGGACGCTTCCGTGCTCGAGGCGTTCGAACGGATGTGGGAGCGTGGCATCCGACACCTTCCCGTGTGTGATTTGGCACGACGGGTCGTCGGCGTCCTCGCACTCGAGGACATGCGGGCATCGCTGCCGTTTCCGATCAGCTTGCGCCGTCCCCTCGAACCAGGCGAGCGGCAGGCGGCGCGGGAATGGCGGGTCGGAGAGATCATGAGCCACGCGCCCGAGACACTCGGTCCGGAGAACTCCCTGGCCGAAGCGGCCGAACGCATGGCCGAACATCGCATCGGCTGCCTGCCGATCGTCGACGAGCAAGGCTGCCTTGCCGGACTGCTCTCCGAGACGGACGTCCTGTGGGCGCTCGCCACTTCGCTCGGGCTGCGCAAAGGCGAGGAGCGCCGAGGGCGAGCCGGGGATCTGGCCGCGCTGGTCTCCGAGCTGGAGCGAGAGCGCGAGCGCATTCGCGCGCGGCTCGCCGGCCGGCAGGAAGCCGAACGCACGCTCGAACAGAGCGACCGTGAGCTGCCGCTCGACGAGGCCGAACACGGCACCAACCTGACCGAGATCCGCAGCTCACGCACGCTGGATGAGCTCGCGATCCGGCGCCTCGCCGCGCTGGATCACGCGCTCGACCGTGCGGCCCAGGGAGTGCTCGGCATCTGCGAGCGCTGCGGCGGCCCGATTCCGGTCGCGCGCTTGCGAGCCCTGCCGGGTGCCACCGCCTGCGTGGCTTGCGCGCGCGCCGACTAGCGGCACCACGCCGCGACGGCCACGAGCCGCGGCAGTCTCATCAGCACGACGAAACCGACAGCGAAAACAGGGAGGAAGACCACCTTGCAGATTCAATGGGTCGATATGCAGAAGATCCGCAGCGAAGAGCGCGATGCCGTCGAAGATCGCCTTCGCGCGCTCGGCAACGGCCACACGGATCTGATCGACGTGCGCATCGTCGCGAAGCAGAGTAACCACCACCGCCATGGCGGACAGGAAGTCCGCATCGCGGGCCTGCTCCGCGGCAAGGAGCTCGCCGCCGCGCGGACGAGACCGGATCTCTCGCTGGCGCTTCACGAGGCAGTGGAGGCGTTCATCCGGGAGCTGCGCCGCTTTCGCGATCGCCGCGACGACCGGCGCAGCGAACTGGCCAGCACGCCGCCGCTACTCGGCATCGTCGACCGGATCTTTCGCGACGAAGGCTATGGCTTCATCCTGACCGACAGCGGCGAGCAGGTGTACTTCCACCGCAACGCCGTGCACGACGGATTGGTCTTCGAGCAGCTGACGGAAGGCCAGCGAGTCGGCCTCGACCTCGAGGCCGGACGCGAAGGTCTGCAAGCGACGACGGTCGGCAGCGCGCCCCCGGACGCACCGGCTCCCTAGCCGGCCGCCGCGGCGACGCGGGCCGCAGCTCAGATCTCGGGGTCGTGCGGCGGAGGACGCGCGAGATCCTCCGACCCCGGACCGGGTGACGCCCCGGTTTCGCGTTCGCGGCGCCGGCGTCCCCCCCGCCGGCCGCGACGGCGACGGCGGGCTCCGTCCCCATCCCGACCCGGCAGCCCCGCGACCTCATTGCGGGTCTCGCGAGACGGCCGGGCGGGCCGCGGCCGCGGATCGGCGAGTCTCGACGGCGGTGCCTCGTCGAGGACGAACGGTTGCGCGAGGATCTCCGGATCGATCAGCGGCCGTGCGCCCGGATGGGCCTGATCTCGCGTGCGGCGCCCGCCGCGCCGGCCACGGCGGCGGCGCGCGTCCTCCGGACGGGAAGACCCGTCGGCGCGCGGCGTGCGCGCAGTGTCGCTCCCGCCCCGCGCGGGACTCCGATCGCGGCCCCGTCGGCTGCGTCGTCCCTGCGGACTGCGGGCCTCGCGCGCCGCCGGCTGCTCGCGTCCGCGCGCGGCCCCGCGGCGACCACCGCGCCCGCGCCCTGCGGCCACCGGCTTCGCGATCGGCGCGAAGAACGCCTCGGAACGCTCGGGCCGGCCGCGACACACGTCACAGAGTCCGCACGGCTCGCCCTCGGACTCGCCGAAGTAGGCGCGCAGGAAGACTGCCCGACACCCCTCGTCACGCGCATAGTCCGCGAGCGCATCGAGACGATGGCTGTCTTCCGTGCGCAGGGTCTCGAACTGGCCGGCCAGCGCGCGCGCATCCTGCACCAGCGTCTCCTTGCTGCCGGAGATCTGGATGTTCTTCTCGTCCCAGCGGGTCAGACCGGCCTCTTCGAGTTTGGTGAGCAGGGCGGCCGCGACGCGCGGCCCCATCTCCGCTGACAGCGCCAACGCCTCGAGTGACGGCTCGCGCGCCTCATCCGCCCAGGCGGCGAGCGCCGCAGCCAGTCGATAAAGCTGATCCGGACGGACGCGACTGCGCGCGAGCAGCGCCTCGTGGATCCCGCGGTCGCTGCCGTCGTAGAGCAGGATACAGTTGGCCTTCTTGCCATCGCGTCCACCGCGGCCGGCTTCCTGCACGTATTGTTCGAGGGATGCGGGAGCCTGGAAGTGCAGGACGAAGCGGATATCGGGCTTGTCGATGCCGAGGCCGAATGCGCTGGTCGCCACCATCACGACGCGCCGGCCCGAGTCCATGAAGCGTTCCTGTTCGGTTTCGCGCTCCTTGCCCGTCATGCCTCCGTGATAGCGGTGCGCCGGGATTCCGAAGCGACGGATCAGCATGTACACCAGCTCGACTTCCCGACGCGTCGAGCAGTAGATGATGCCGGGCCGGTGCAGGCGGCGCGTCAGCCGCAGCAGCGCGCGCAGCCGCACGTCGCCCTCGCACGGCAGCACCTCGAAAGCGAGGTTCGAACGATGCGGAGACGACGCGACGATCTCGGGCTCGCGCATGCCGAGCGTCCCGACGATCGCTTCGCGTACCTGCTCGGTCGCGGTCGCCGTGAGCGCCAGCACCGGCGGGGCGCCGAGTTCCCGCACCCGCGCGCCGAGTCGCCGATACGCGGGGCGGAAGTCGAAGCCCCACTCCGAGATGCAGTGCGCTTCGTCGACCGCGACGAGACCGACGCCGGAACTCGCGAGCGCCGTGCGCAGCTCCAGATTCGCCAGGGTCTCGGGCGTCGTCATCACCAGGATCGAACCGCCGCGCGCCACATCGGCGAGCGCGCGTTTGCGGGCATTGCCGCGCACGGTTCCGTCGAGCCGCGCGACCCGGATCCCCCGTGCGAGCAGCTTCGTGTGCTGGTCCTCGAGCAACGCGAGCAGCGGTGAGATCAGGACCACCGGCTGCGGCAACATCATCGCCGGGACCTGGTAGCAGGCGGACTTGCCGAACCCGGTCGGCAACACCATCAGGACGTCGCGACCCGCCGTCACGGCTTCGACGACCTGGGCCTGCTCCGGATAGAGCCGTTCGATCCCGATGCGACGAGCCGCCTCGTCGACGGTCAGCGGCGCCGGAATCGGTTCGAGGGGAGTCACCGCGGTGCGGCTCCCTGGGCGTTTTCGTGGGGATGGCGGCAGCACCACCGGAGGGACCTCGGGCGGCGGGGACTCGGACTCCTGCGGCTCGAGCTCGAGGTCCTCGAATGCTTCCTCCCCTTCGCTGGCCGCGAGCGCGGCCACCAGCTCTTCGACGTGCGCCGCGTCCTCGCGCGCGGCATCGGTCTCGCGCGTCCAGCGCGGCCTGCTCGCGGTCGCCTTCGACGCTTTCGGAACGGGCTCGGTGTCACCGTCCGCCGTCACCTTGGGTGTGCGCCGCGGCCGCGGACCCGCAGATCGCGCCGCCGTCGTGCGATCAGCCGCCGGCTTCGAGCGGCGGGCCTTCGGCTTTTCGGTCTCTTCCGCCATCGAACATCGCCCTCGTCTCTGGTTGCGGTCATCGGTCATACGCGGATCGCGTGCTGACCGTACCGATCCGCGCCCCGCATCCGATCGAAGGATCGGACCGGAGAAGTCCGCGAGGTCCCCCTCTGGAATCCGCCGCGGACCTCCGCGAGCGGCCGGGAACTTCTCGTCGCCGCTCCCCGGTGCCGGGGATTTTCGCGCCGCCCCCTGCCGCGGGCTTCGGCCGAGGGCACCCGCAGGGAGCGCGGAACGCCCTGCCCTGCCCGTTCTGGCGTGTCGGGCCCTTCGTAGGCGCCGTGCCGCAAATCCCGGGCGCCCCGAGCGCCCGGTCGCCGATGAGCGGCATCCCCAGGCGGGGCGCAGGCCCGACCGAGAGGGAAGCCTCTCCTCGCGGGGTCCCCGGCGATCTCGGGACACGGAGCACCGCCGCTGCACATTCTTGTAGGCGAACCGGCGCGGTTGCGCGAGGCCCGCCCTGCAATCGGCGTGGGGCGGCCGGCCACGAAGCGACGGACACAGCGGGCCCGGGCGGATTCTGCGGCCCGCTCCGGGACGAGGATAACAGATTGCCCATTCCGAGAGAATCAGTTCTCTTGCCAGCTTCGAACGACTGGCAATGAGTCTCTAAGTGTTTGTTTTCATTACCATAATGCACTACTTACCAGTGGCACCGGTCTTGCTTGACCTCCACCTATCCTTTTGGGAAAGGGGATTTTTCATGCGGATTCGTGTGCGTAGAGCACCGAGCTCGACTCGGCGCTCGACACGGCGCCCGAAGGTGGGCGTCGGGTTGCTCGATCGATGGTTTTCTACGGCCGGTTGCGGCGCGCTGGCGGTGCTGGCGGCGGCGGCCATGGCGCTTCCGGCGGTCGGCCAGGCAGCCACCATCGTGTGGGCGATCGACGACGCGCAGAGCGCGCTGACCCTGAACGTTCCGGACCAGGCCGTCAGCCTGGATGGCACCAATGCCACGATCCGGCTCCGCAATGCCAACAACAGCACGTGGTCACAGGGCCGGACGGCGGCCGTCGCCGGTACGCTCACGACGGATTTCGTCGATGGCGTCTCGATCGAGTTCCTCACCGGCCAGCACAACGCCTTCGGCCTCACGTCCGGAAGCTTCCGGCCGAATCCGGCCGATTTCGATCCGAATGCGACGAACGCGGAAAACCCGAACGGGCAGTTCATCGGCACCAGCACGGCCGCTGCGGTGTTCGCGGCGAAGGTTCGCGCCAGCGTGAGCTTCGTTACGCTGGACGTCGCCTACATCAGCTTCCTCGATGTGGCCTACGACATCGGAAGCGGGGCCGTGCCGATCGCCGGCACCAGCTTCAACAGCAGCGGCATCTCGGTGGGAGTCGAGCAGTCCATCGTCGCACTCGATGGGCTCAGCACGCTCGTCGGCCAGGTGATCCCGGACAGCGACGGAACACCCTTCGCGAACATCTTCGGCGCCAACAGCGCCGCAGGAGGATCGGTCACTTCCCCCGATCCGATCAACAATCCGCTGCTGCGGCGGCTGGAGATTCCGGTGAACGTCCCGCTCACGTTGACCCTCGAAGGAACGAACCTGAACGCGAGCGCCACCGGCGCGATCGTCGCGTTCGCGCTGGTTCCGGAGCCGGCGACCGCGCTGTTGCTGCTCGGAGGCCTCGTGGGCCTGGCGGGCGCCGGCCGCAGGCGACACGCGTAACGCGCCACACGAGAGACGGCGCGGCGCGTGCGCGCGCCGCACTTCCGCGAGAGGCCTCCGGGCGGCATCCAGCGCTGCCCGGGGGCCTCTCTTTCGCGGTTACTCGTTCGGATCCCGAACCGGGTCCGAGACTACTCGTGACTTCCGGATGCGTCGCCGCCGCCCACGCGACTCCTCACGGGCAATGGCTGCATCGCCAGCGCGATGCCTTCCGCAACGAACGGGCCGGGATGACCGAGCACCCGACGGGCCGCCGGATCCGTGTACACCGCCAGGGTCGCCAGCGACTTGAGACCTCGGTAGAGATCGCGCAGCAGTTCGATCCGGGAGACGGCGAGCCGTGCGAGCACGCGCTCTCGTTCGGCGTCGCCCAGCGCCGTAAAGGGTCGCCACTTGGCGAGCAGCGGCCAGACGCCCCACTCGAGCACGACGAGCCCCTGCCCGAGCGTCCGCGCGAGCGCCGGCTGCCGCGCCACCCAGGCGTCGGCCGCACTCGCCGGATCGAGCGCGCGCGTGCGGATCTCCCGCGCGAGCGCCGGACCGACGAGGCTCATCGAGAAAGCCTGGAAGGTCGCGTAGCCCCGTTCGGAGAGCACGAACGGCACACGCTCCGACGGCGGCACGAGTTCACTCGGGACGGCTCCGCAGCCACTCGGGAACAGGGTCGTAGCGGCCACGGCGCCGGCCAGTTGGAGAAAGCCGCGTCGGTGGAGCGCGGTCAGCGCCTTCTCGACCGCTTCCTGCGACAGGGGTCCGGCGTTCATGAAGACACCGAGCTGTGCCGCCGCCTCGACGCCCGGCGCGGTCCGGATGCGAGCGCGCTGCCGTCAGCGATGCGCAGCGCGTTGGCCATGATCGTAATCTGCGGATTGGCGCCGGTGTTGCTCGGCAGGCAAGAGGCATCGCTGACGTAGAGACCGCGAACGCCCCAGACCCGTCCGAACTCGTCACAGGCGCCCGTCTGCGGCGTCGCGCTCATGTTGGCGCCGCCGAACAGGTGGACGGCGTAGAGCAGCGTGAAATCACGTGGCGTGAGCGCGACCCGGTCGAGTCCGCCGAGCTCCGCCTCGCGCCGGATCGGCGCGAGGCCCTCGATCGGCAGCCAGACCTCCTCGGCGCCGGCCGCGAGATAGAGCCGCGCGAGCTGCCGGATGGCGAGACGCAGGCGCTCGAGATCATGGGGCACCGGCGCGTAGGAGACGACGGCGGTCCCCTGCCGGTCGATCGTGAGGCGTCCGCGGGTCTCGTCGCGCAGCACCACGACCGTACGCGCGAGATGCGGCAGCGCCGCCATCGCGTGCTCGAGCGCCGGGCCGAAGCCCGGAAGCGACGCCGCCGTGGTCATCGGCGCGACCGTCACGTTCTCCAGCATGAAACCGGGCCCCTGCCTTCCATGGACGTCACTGAACTCGGTTACGGCATACGACATCGTCGGGCCGTAGAAACCGTAGACGCGTTCTGGAAAGCGCGCGGTCACGGACACGCTCGAATGAAACTGCAGGCCGGCTCCGGCAGGGATCCCGCTGCGCAGCAGCAGGGCCGGCGTCTCGAGCACGCCAGCGGCCAACACGACGAGCGGAGACTCCCAGCGCAGGAGGTCCCCGGCCTGGCCCGTCGCCGCATCGAGCCGCCGTGCCTCGACGCCGCGGACACGGCCGGCTTCGACGAGTACGCGCTCCACACGGGTCCGCGGCTGCACCCGGGCGCCGGCGCGTTCCGCACGGGGGACCCACGTGAGCAGCGCCGACTGTTTGGCGCCCGTGGGGCACCCGAGATTGCAGAGGCCGAGATGCGCGCAGCCGCGCACGTTGCGCGCCATCGCCTCGCCGACCCAGCCGAGACGCTGCGCGCCGCGCTCGAGGAGGCGTGCGTTGCGCGAGAGGTCACCCGGGCCGGTGGGGGTCGCGTGCACCTGCTGCCAGACGGCATCGGCGTAGCGGGAGAAGTCGCTGTCCTCGAGTCCGCGCAGGCCGTATTCGTCGCGCCAGCGCGCGAGCACCTCGGGCGGCGGCCGCCAACACAGGGCATCGTTCACGACGGTCGAACCACCGACACAGGCGCCGGCATACAACTCCATGCCGCTGTCCGGCACCGTCGTCGCCTTCATCAGCCGCGGGAGCATCGTCGCCGGCTCGCCGTCGAAGTCGCGCGTCTCGTGCCGGGCGCCGGACTCGAGCACCAGCACGTCGAGCCCGGCCTCCGCGAGCGCGGTAGCCGCCGGCCCGCCGCCCGCACCGGTTCCGACGACGATGGCATCGGCACGCAAGCTCTCGTCGCCCGGCGTCATGCAGCACCTTCGCGCGCACGCGTGCCCGGCGCCGTGGTCCGGGGCTGAACGGCACGAGTCTGCGGAATCGACACGGGAGCGCGCTCCGCAACGGGTGGCCGGAAACGCCTAGCCGCGCGAGGGGAGCAGGTCAGTCGGTGGCCTGCGCGGCGGCGCGCAAGGCGTCTTGCTGCCGTGCGGTCGGCGTCTTCACGCCGGCGATCCAGGCTTGCAACGATCCCGCCGGTACTGCGTGGATTCCGGCCGCCGGCGCGTCGTCGGTCATCACGACGCGGGTCGCACCCACCTCGGCGACGACGATCGTCGTGCCGCGAGCCGGCGCCTCGTGCGCGGCTCGCGCCAGCGCCGCCCGCATCGCGGCGTCCGGCACGGCGACGCCGGGGATCCAGTATTCGCGTTGCTTGACCTTCTCCGCGTAAACGCCCGGCGGCGCCTGCGTCGTTGCGTACACCCTCGAGCCGCCGGGCAAGGCGTAGACCAACGCCGCCATCCGACTTTTCTGCACCGGCGCCGGCGCCGCCGGGGACGATGCCCGAGCGGGTGCAGCCGGCAGCGAGGCGGCGCCATCGGCCGCCGCGACCGGAGCGGCCGGGCCGTCCGCCGGCGCGGGCTTGCGAGGCGCCGGCGGGAGTTGCCCCGGTTCGCGCGACGGCTCCCGGCGCCGCACCACGGCTTTGCGCATCTCGGCGGCGCGCACGGCGGCCGATGAACCGGACAGGGCCGTCCGATCGTGCAAGAAGACCTGGCGAGCCGCATCGCCCCAACCGAGCGTCGGATCGATCGCGATCTCGGTGCCCGCGAAGGCAGCGTCCGGGTAGCGACGAATGGCGCCGAGAAACGGCTTCGCCGTCGCTTCGGTCACGGTCTCCGGGAATGCGAGCGCACGCTGCAACAAGACGGACGGTTCGATCTCGCGGGCGTCGGAGCGGCTTCCATCCGGGAGTTCGCGTGCTCGAGCCGGCGCCGCAGCCATCAGCGCCCCGAGTGCGGTCGAGAAGCGAGTCGAATCAGTCCACACGCCGGTCTCGAGTTTCGCGGAAGCGCGCTGCGCGTCGCCGGGCTCGAACACGAGTTCGCCGACGTACTGGCCCCCGACCGCGCGAGCGGCGAGAAACCCACTGCCGCACAGCACGTCGAAACCCTCGCGGTCCTGCGCGGCGAGCCGCCGGGCCGCGTCCGTGATCCGCGCGCCGACCAGCCCCTCGCTCGCGAGTGTCCGTGCGACGTGGATTCCGAGCAGCAGCCGCCCGCCGGCTCGGGAGAGCACCACGAGCGAATAGGTCGTGGGGCCTCCTTCTCGGGTCTCCGTGTCGCGCGCCACCAGGCACGCCCCGCGTTCGCCACGTGCGCGCTGGTCCTCGTGATCCCAGGCGGTTCCGAGCTCCAGTGGCGCACCGGCTGTGAGCGGAAGGAGGTCGCCGTCCTGTGCGGCGGCGTTTCCCGCCGCCACGAGGACGGCGAGCAGCGCCAGGGAGCCGGCCCGTCCGCCGAGGGACCGGACCGTCGCGAGCAGCACCGCGGTGAGGTTTCGAGCGCTCCGAACCATCCCCTTCCCTCTCGGCGAGACGGCGCTCCACCGTAGCGACTCGTCCCCCGGCTCGCTGCGGAGGATGCGCGGCCGACGCGACTGCTTCAGACTGTCGCGCCCATGCCCCCCTCGTCCACCCTCGATGCCGCCGCCCCGTCCGCACCCGTCCATCGCGAGTACGAACGACGGCGGGACGACCGTCGTGCGCGCGCCGCGCACGACGGGAGCCTGGCGCGACGGATCTCCCACGCACGCCTCCTCGTCTTCCTGCTGGGCATGGTCGTCGCCGGGATCGTCTTCGGCACGCAGCGCTTGCCGGGGAGCGCGTTGTGGCCGCCCGCACTCGGCTTCGTGGCGTTGGTGATCTGGCACGATCGATTGCTGCGCCGCCACGACGACGCCGATCGCGCGGCCGCCTGGTACGACGACGGACTGGCTCGCGTGGATGCCCGCTTCGCCGGGCGCGGGACCAGCGGCGAGCGCTTCCGGGATCCCGAGCACCCGTACGCGGACGACCTCGACCTCTTCGGCGTCGGATCCCTCTTCGAGTTGCTGTGTCGGGCTCGGACCAAGGCGGGCGAGGCGGTCCTCGCGAACTGGCTCCGGACGCCGGCCGCCCCGGAGGCGTTGCGCGCGCGTCAACAAGCCGTCGCGGAGCTCCGCGACGCGATCGATCTCCGGGAGGAACTGGCGCTGGCGGGAGAGCGGGTCGCTGCGGGGCTCCACGCCGACGCGCTGACCGCCTGGGGCCACGGCGCACCGCCGGCGCCCTCCCGCCTGCTCCGCACGGCCGCGTTCGGGCTGGCGCTCGCGTCCGGCATCTCGTTCGGCGCTCTGTTCGCGGGGGTCCCGACGCTGATTCCGTGGCTCTTCGTGCTGGCGCTCTCGGCCGTCCTTGCCGCTGCGAACCGATCGCGCGTCCGGCGTGTGCTGCGCGAAACCGACGCGCCCGCACGCGACCTCGAGCTGCTCGGCGAACTGGTCGCAATCCTCGAACGCGCCGAGCTGCAGGCACCGCGACTCGTCGAGCTGCGTGGGCTGCTCCGCGCCGAGGGAGAAACCGCCTCCCACGCCATCGCACGACTCGAACGTCTTGCGCAGCTCCTCGACGCCCGCCGCAATCAGATCTTCGCTCCGATCGGCGCTGCGCTGCTGTTCACGACGCAGGTCGCCTTCGCGATCGACACATGGCGGGCACGGCACGGCCGGGCGCTCCGGCTCTGGATCGACGCGGTCGCCGAGTTCGAGGCGCTGGCTTCGCTCGCCTGTCATGCCTATGAGCATCCCGACGACGCGTGGCCGGTGCTCGTCCCGGGTCCCCCGCGACTCGAGACGCGAGCGGCCGGTCATCCACTGCTGCCGGAGTCCCGCTGCGTGCGCAACGACGTGCGGCTCGACGAAGCCCAGCGCGTCCTCGTCGTCTCGGGCTCGAACATGTCCGGCAAGAGCACATTGCTGCGCACGCTCGGCAGCAATGTGGTCCTGGCGCTGGCCGGGGCGCCCGTCCGGGCGCAGGCGCTGCGGCTCTCCCCGCTCGCGCTCGGCGCCTCGATCCGCGTCGGAGACTCGCTCCAGGAAGGCCATTCCCGGTTCTACTCGGAGATCCGGCGCCTGCGACAGATCGTCGATCTGACGGCCGGCCCCTCTCCGGTGTTGTTCCTGCTCGACGAGGTCCTGCACGGCACCAACTCGCACGACCGGCGGATCGGAGCCGAAGCGGTGGTCCGCTCGCTCGTCGAGCGCGGAGCGATCGGGCTGGTGACGACGCACGACCTCGCGCTGGCCAAGCTCGCCGAGTCTCCCGAGCTGCACGCAGCCAATGTGCACTTCGAGGACGCATTGATCGACGGCCACATGCACTTCGACTACAAGATGCGCCCGGGCGTCGTGACGCGCAGCAACGCGATCGAGCTGATGCGAGCGGTCGGGCTCGAAGTCTGACCGAAGTCTGACCAAGATCGGCTCGCCGGTTCGCGCCTCGGACCTGCCACGCGCAGGCGTGAGCGGCCACTTCCTGATGAAGAACGGAGGCACGGTGCGACGCGCGTTCGACCATCTGCATGCCGAACTCTCGGTCGGTGTCGGCTGTCTGGTGCCGCGCTACGCCCTGTGGCTGCATCTGCGCGACCTCGGCCTCGATCCCGAGGCCCTCGATCGAGAACAGGCGCTGAGCTTCTGCCGCCGCCATGCCCGCGACTTCCTCGCCGAACTCGGGCTCCCGTTGGGGCCGCACGCCGCGCGCCGCCTCGAACGCGCCCTCACCCGCTTCGATCCGCTTCGCCCGACCCCGTCCGAGCAGCTCGCTCGCCTCTAGCGTTCGGGCCCGGACCTCCGTCTGCCTCCGCTCGCGCCCACGGCCCGTTCGCCGGGTTGCGCTCGCGCATCCGTCGGGACCGCGGATTCCCGAGCCGGGACGCTAGTCCGCAGCGCGCAGCGGCGGTCTCGCCGCTTCGAGTCGCTCGCGGATCGCCCGACGGCGTTCCTGCAGCTCCCGGTGCGTCAGCTCCTCGACCTCGTTCTCGAGCCCCATCGACTTCTTCACGCCCTCGAGATCGAGGCTCGCACCGCCCGGATCGAAGCCGATGTCGCGCGCGATCCGCATGCCGTGCTTCTGGGCGAAGTAGGCGTAGATCTTCGTGATCTCGGCGAACAGGTTCACGTCCGGAGCGAACCGCGCGATCGCGCCATCGAAGAACAGCATGTCCTTCACGTACAACATCAGGTGCTTCGGAAGGCGAGCCCCTTGCCGCAGCAGGCCTTTCAGGACCTCCTGGATCTCGCGCACCAACTCCTCGCTCGACATCCGGGTGGGATCTCGCACCGGCTGGTCGATCTTGAGCACACGGATGAGCGCCTCCAGATCCGCATCGGGCGGGAGCGCCCCGAGATCGCGGAAGGCGGCGAGCTGCCCGCGGACGTCGTTGACGGCGCCGGTCATCATCAAGCGCAGGAATGCGAGGCGTTGCGGCTCCTCCATGCGGCCGGTCATGCCGTAGTCGTACAGCGCGACGCGCCCGTCGGGCATCACGGCGAGATTCCCGCCGTGCAGGTCGCCGTGGAAGACGCCGTAGATCATCGCGCCCTCGAGGAACGAGATCATGAGCGAATGGATCATCTGCGCGGTGTCGATCCCGGCGGCCTTCATGCCCTCGAGATCGTCGTAGTGGAAGCCGTCGAGACGCTGCATGACCAGCACGCGGCGTGTCACCAGCTCCGGGTGGGGCCGCGGCACGACGACGATGGTCTGGCCGGCGTCGCGCAGGACCCGCGCGATGTCGAGCATGTTCTCGGCCTCGAGACGGAAGTCCAGCTCCTCGGCGATCGTCTCGGCGAACAGGCTCACGAGCGCCGGCGGATTCGCCAACGCCGCCACCGGGATCCGGCCGACGAGCCACGGCGCGATCCACGCCATCGACGCCAGATCCTGACGCACCCGGTTCGCGACGCGCGGCCGCTGCACCTTCACGACGATGTCCTCGCCGGTCACGAGGCGAGCGGCGTGGACCTGCGCGATCGACGCCGACGCGAGCGGCGAGCGGTCGAAGTGTGCGAACACGTCGTCGAGCGGCCGCCCCAGATCCTCTTCGACGACCCGGCGCACGACGTCGAAGGGCTCCGGCGGCACCCGGTCGCGCAGCTGCTGGAACTCCTGCACGAGTTCGCTCGGGAAGAGCCCCTGCCCGGACGACACGATCTGTCCGAGCTTGATGTAGGACGGCCCGAGGCGCTCGAAGGCGCGCCGCAGCCGCAGCGACAGCGCCGCGCGCGAGGTCTCGCCGGCGCGTCGGCGTTCGCGAACCTGCCAGGTCAACAACGCGCCGCCGACGCGAGCCCCCGCCGCAAGGAAACGCCGCAGCGGCGGCACGGCCCGCCGCCGCGTCCAGTCCGGCACGTGCGCCTGACTCGCCGCACGCAGCCGCCCGATCTCGCGCCGCCACGGCATCTGCGCGGGATCGACCGACCACGGCCCCTGTTCACTGAAGGCGAATCTCGAGAGATCTTTCACGCGCCAAAGCTAGCGTCCGCAGCGGACTCGGCGATCCGGTGCGACCAACTGCCCCGCCGGGCGAGACAGCCGGCCACAGCGAGGGCCTCCCGAGTCGGAATGAGTTCCCGCCGTCGGGCCGTCGTACGAACGCGTCTGCCCAACCTGCGTGGGACCTGCTACGCGTTCCGCCGCAGGAGGAATCCGATGCGAATCGCCGCGCCGACGCTCGTCGGTCTCATCGTTCTGGTGCTGGTTGCCTGCCGCGGCCCGTCCGGAGGCTCCGACGGTGCGAGCGGACTTCCGCCCGCCGGGTCCTCCGCGATCGGCGGCAGCACCTGGCTCGAAAGCGGTGCGAATCTCTACATGCACTACTGCGCCAGTTGCCACGGCCCGACGGCGCAGGGAAATGGGCCGGCTGCCGAAAGCCTGCGCAAAGCGCCGTCCGACCTCACGCAGCTTTTCCGACGCTACGGCCAGCCGCTCCCGAAGGAGCGGCTGGCCGCTGTCATCGATGGCCGCGCGGAGATCCCGGCGCATGGCAGCCGGGAGATGCCAGTGTGGGGCCAGCAGCTCTATGCGGGCGACCGACCCGACACCCCGGCGCGAGACGCGGCGCGCAGCGGGACGATCCTGCTGATCCTCGAATATCTCGAAACGCAGCAGCGCCCCGGGACGCCAGCGCCAACGCGATGAGCCTCCGGCCCGCGTCCGGCACGCGCCGGGCGTCCGGCGCCGAAACGCTCGACGGCTCGGGTCATGCCGCTTTGCGGCGGCTCGCCTTCTTCCGGCGTGGCGCCTTCTTGCGGGTCGGGGACTCGAGTGTTTTCTCGAGCTTCTGCAGGACCGACAGTGCCTCGCGTCGCGCACTGCCCGTCAGCTTCTTCCAACGCCGCTCGCCCTCGGCTTCGTAGCGGCCGAGGGCGTGGCTGACTTCGCGCAACGCCTTGGCGATCTTGCGGCGCGCCGGGGTCGCGGCCTTCTCGATGCGTTTCTCGAGCCCCGTGAGTTCCTTGCGCACGTGCTTCGAGAAGTCGGCCAGCGTCGCCGGCAGCTCTTTCTCGATGCGCTCGACCGTTCTCTTCGTGGATCGTCCCACCTTCGAACGAGCCGAGGCCGACTTGCGGGCCGCGTTGGACTTGCGCCGGGCTGCCTTCTTTCTAACGGGCATGGAGTCTCCTTCGTCTTCCTCGTCGCCGAGGGGTGTCGGTAGTCGTGTCCGTCTGCCTCGCAAGCAACGTGCCAAGAACGTGGCTAGGCTCCGCGCTCGTGAAGGAATCCGGCGCTCTGGAAACGCTCGAACGGCCGCAAAGGCTCGCTGCGCTCGACACGGGGCGCTTCGACTGCGTCGTGATCGGCGGCGGCATCACCGGCGCGGGGATCGCGCGCGAGGCCGCACGGCGCGGCCTGCAGGTGGCGTTGCTGGAAGCCCACGATTTCGCCGCCGGCACCTCCAGCCGCTCGTCGAAGTTGATCCACGGCGGACTCCGCTATCTCGCGATGGGGGACGTGGCGCTGGTGCGCGAGACGGCCCTCGAACGCAAGCACGTGCACCGGCTGGCGCCTCACCTCGCCGAGCCCCATTGGATGCTGGTGCCGGCCCGCTCGTGGGCGGCGCTGCTGAAGTTCCGCGCGGGCCTCAGCACTTACGAAACGCTCGGTGCCGTCGCAGAGGCCGACCGCCATCGCAACTGGGACGCGGATGAGCTGGCCCGCTCGGAACCGCACCTGCGCCGCGATCGCTACCCCTACGCCTGCGTCTATCGCGAGTACGTGACCGATGACGCCCGGCTGGTGCTCGCGAACCTGCGGGACGCCGTCCGCCACGGCGCGGTGGCGCTCAACTACGCACCGGTCGTGGCCGTCCTCGTCGAAGCGGGTCGAGCCATCGGGGTCGAGGCACGTTGTGACGTAAGTGGCCGCCGCATCCGCGTGCGCGCCGACGTCGTCGTGAATGCGGCCGGCCCGTGGGCCGAGGCGGTGCAGCGTCTCGAGTCCCCCGCTGCGCCGGCCCTGCTCCACCTCTCCAAGGGTGTCCACGTCGCGCTTCCGCGAGCCCAGCTGCCGATCCAGCAGATCGTGATTCTCGGCACCGAGGACAAGCGCTCGATCTTCGCGATCCCGCGCGCTGACATCGTCGTGCTCGGCACGACCGACACCAGCCATCACGGCGGCCCGGATCGCGAACCGTCGATCGAGCGCGCCGACGTCGAGTACCTGCTGGCTCCGATCCCGCGCTACTTCGACATCTCGCCGCCGCGTCCGGAAGACTGCGTGACGGCGTGGGCAGGTCTTCGTCCGCTGATCGCCGAACCCGGCAAGGCGCCGGCGGAGCTGTCGCGCAAGGACGAGATCCGGATCGGTCCGGCCGGCGTCATCACGATCGCGGGCGGCAAACTGACCGGCTACCGCAAGATGGGCGAACAGGTCGTCGTGCAGATCGCGAACGCGCTCGGCCGCTCCCTGCGCGGGCTGTCGCCGGACGATGAGGCGCCGCTCCCGGGCGGGGACTTCGCTGGCGACGTCGGTGCCCTGGCGTCCGGGCTCGCGTCCGCGCACCCGTTCGCTGGGCGGGTGGCCGAGCGTCTCGCCCGCCTCTACGGCACCGAGGCCGATGCCATTGCGCAACGGGGAGCCGAGCCGATCGCACCCGGGACCGCCGTCCTTTGCGGCGAGATCGACCACGCCATCGACGTCGAAGCGGCCGTCACGCTCGAGGACGTGGTCTACCGGCGCACACGCGCCGGCCTCTATGATCCCGCCGCGCGCGACGCGATGCTGACACCGACCGCCGAGCGGATGGCCGTGCGCCTCGGCTGGTCCGCCGACCGGACCGCGCGTGAGGTCGCCGGGGTCCGGGCCCAGCTCGCGGCCGATCTCGCCTTCCGGCACGAGGAGACGACGTGAGCCAGCTACTCTCGGTCCTGCGCGAGGATCTCGGGGACATGTTGCGCGAGGACGAAGCGACGCGCGCCGCGCAGCGAGCCGACGCCTGGGTCATGGCCGAGTGGGCCGCCCTGCAGGGACGCGGCGGCGCGTTGCCGCTGGCCGTCCTCGAGCCGACGAGCACCGAGGACGTCGCCCGTGCCGTGCGAGTCTGCCGTGCGCTCGCCGTCCCCCTGGTGACGCGCGGCGGCGGCTCCGGAGTGTGCGGCGGCGTCCAGCCCGGGACGGATCACGTCGTGCTTTCGACACGGCGTCTCGACGGCCTGGTGGGACTCGAATCCGACGATCTGCTGGCCCGCTTCGGGGCCGGAACGATGGGAAGCGACGCCGAGCAATGCGTCCAGCAGGAGGGTCTGACGATCGGCCACTGGCCGCAATCGATCGCGCTCTCGACGGTCGGCGGCTGGGTCGCGACGCGCGCCGCCGGCCAGTTCTCGACGGCGTACGGCAACATCGAAGACGTGGTCCTGGCGCTCGAGGCGGTGCTGCCCGATGGCTCGGTGCTGCGCACGCGAGAGACGCCGCGTGCGTCGGCGGGCCCCGATCTCCGGCAACTCTTTCTCGGCAGCGAGGGCACGCTCGGCGTCATCACCGAGGTGACGTTCTCGCTGCGCCCGCTGCCCGAGACCTCGTCCGGGCAGGCCCTGCACTTCGCCGACTTCGAGACGGGCCTCGCAGCGCTGCGGCGCGTGCTGCGCGCCGGTTGGCGACCGCCCGTGGTCCGCCTCTACGACGCGCGCGAAGCGCGCCGCAGCTTCCGCGACTTCGTCCCGCGCGACCGCGCGCTGCTGTTGTTGCTCCACGAAGGACCGGCCCCGGCGGTCGCCAGCGAGGCGCCGGCCGTCGAGGCCCTCTGTCGCGAAGGCGGGGGGGTCGTGACCGATCCGGCAGCGGTGTCCCAGTGGCTCGCGCATCGCAACCAGGTCCCGAGCTTCCGCAGCTTCCTCGAGGAGGGCGTGGTGGTGGACACGATCGAGGTCGCCGCCACATGGAGTCGCCTGCCGTCCGTCTACGCGAGCGTGGTCGCCTCGCTCGGCGAGGTGCCGGGAATCCTGGCCGCGACCGCACACGCCAGTCACGCCTACCGCTCCGGCGCCAACCTCTATTTCAGCTTTGCCGCAAAGCCCTCGGAGCCGCAGCAGATTCCCGCTGTCTACGCGGAATGCTGGCGGCGCACGATGGAGGCGACGCTGGCAGCCGGGGGCGGAATCGCCCATCACCACGGGGTCGGCCGCGTGCGGCGTGGCTGGCTCGCCCAGGAGCTGGGGACGACCGGCGCCGGTCTGCTGCTCGCGCTCAAGGACACCCTCGACCCGGCCGGCCTGCTGAACCCCGGCGTCCTGCTGCCCCCTCGCTAGGTCTTGTTGGTGACTCGTTGGTGACTCACAACAACGTGCTGGCGCTCGACCTGGGGACGACGGGCGTGCGTGCGCTGATCGTCGGCGCCGACGGACAGGTACGGGGACGCGCCTGGCGCCCCGTCTCCGCGCACGTTCCAGCCCCCGGAACCTTCGAGCAGAACCCGGAGGAGTGGTGGACGCGAAGCCAGGAGGTCATGGCCGAGGCCCTGGCGCGGGCTGCTCTCTCGGGCTCTGATCTCGCGGCCGTCGGCGTGGTCTCTCAACGTGCGACCGCCGTCGCGTGGGACGGGGCCACCGGGACGCCACTGGCCCCGGCGATCGGCTGGCAGGATGCTCGGACCGGACCGCGCGTCGCCCAGCTACAAGAGCAGGGAATCCCTGTCACGACGCTTTCTTCTGCAACGAAATTCGAGTGGCTTCTGAATCATGTACCGGCGCTGCGCAACGCCGCTCGCAGCGGACGGCTTCGGCTCGGCACGCCGGACGCCTGGCTGACCGATCGCCTGACGGGGGCGCGCGTGTTCGCGACCGACCCAGGCCAGGGTTCCTGCACGGGGCTGTGGGACCTCGCGGCGGGTGACTGGCATGCTGGCGCCCTCGCATCGTTCGGGATCGAGCCGGCCTGGCTGCCGCGCGTCGCCGCGACGAGTGGCGTCGTGGGCGAGACGCCGGCCGCCCTGTTCGGCAAGCCGATTCCGTTGGCGGCACGAGCCGGAGACCAACAGGCAGCGACGTTTGCCCAGGGCGCCCACACCCCTGGCGCCGCCAAGCTCACAATCGGAACGTCGGCGATGGCGGACGTTCACACGGGCAGCGCCCCCGCTCGACCGCTGCCCGGGACCTATCCGCTGGCGTTGTGGACACTCGCCGACGGCGCGCGCGCGTTCTGCCTCGAGGGCACCGTTCTGACCGCCGGGGCTGCCGTGGACTGGCTCGTCGATCTCGGCCTGCTTGCGGAACCCGCCGGCGCCGACGCACTGGCACGGAGCGTCCCGGACTCGGCAGGCGTCTGCTTCGTCCCGGCCCTGCAGGGGCTCGGCACGCCGTTTCTCGATGCCGGTGCGCGCGGCCTCTGGTCCGGCCTCAGCCGGGCGGCGCGTCCGGCTCACCTGGTGCGCGCCGTGCTCGAAGGAATCGCACAGCGTTGCGCGGATCTGTGCGCAGCGCTTCCGCTCCGCGACGAACCGCTGCGCGTCGACGGCGGACTCGCGCGCAGCCAGGTCCTGCTGCAAGCGCTCGCCGATGCGAGCGGTCGGGTCCTCTGGCGCGCTGCCGAGGTGGAAACGACGGCGCTCGGAGCCGCCTGGCTGGCGGGAATCGCAACAAGGGTCTGGAGCAGCCCGGCCGCCGCCGCCGCGACGGCGCCGCCGGCGGCGCCGATCGAACCTCGCATCGACGAGGGGCAGCGCGCCGCGTCGAGCGCCCGCTGGCGCCGCGAGCTGGCTCATGCGCGAGCCGCGGCGCTCAGCGGCGCGTGAGGCGCCGCGCGCAGGGGCGGCACAGGCCGTGGCTGACCGCGGCGGTGCGGACGGGCGAAGCCGCTCGCGCGTTCCGCAAGGGACGTCGGCACCACGCGCAGACGGTGGCCAGGATCCGTGATCGGGCAGGATCCGTCGCGATCTCAGGCGCCGAAAGCGGGGAGGCCATGCCCGACGTTTCGGCGAACGCCCCGATCGACCTGAGGCGCCGCCGGGGGTACCGTCCGCGCCTCATGCAACCTCTCGAAGAGCAGACGATCGGCTCCGTCCGCGTTTTGTTCGGCGAACGCAACGGGAGGTATCCGCACGGCAACAGCCTCCTGGTTCGCGGGCGGAGTGAGACCGTGGTGATCGACCCCTCGCTCGGACTCCTGCCACGGCGCGACCGGCTGCCGGTCGTGGACCGCGTCCTCAACAGCCATTGTCATGAGGACCACATAGCCGGCAATCATCTGTTCCCCGATGCGTCGTGGCACATGCACGAGCGAGATCTTCCGGGGCTTCACTCACTCGATGGCATGATGGCGATCTATGGCTACCCGGAGCCGCTCCTCGGCCAGTTCCGGCGCGTCCTCCTCGAGAATTTCCACTACGTCGCGCGTCCCGACGCGGTGGCCTTCCGCGACGGGGACGTCTTCGACCTCGGGCGGGTCCGGATCCGCGTGCTGCACGCACCGGGTCATACGCGGGGGCACTGCTTCTTCTGGGTCGAACCAGATGACCTGCTGTACCTGGCCGACGTCGACCTCTCGAGCTTCGGGCCCTACTACGGAGATGCCTGGTCGGATCTCGAGGATTTCGAGCGCACGCTCGCCATGCTTCGAACGCTGCGCCCCCGGCATTGGGCGACCTTCCACCATGTCGGCGTCCTGAGCGACGCCGTTCAGTTTCGTGTCCGTCTCGACCACTTCGCCGGCCGCATCGACGAACGGGAAGCACGCCTGCTCGCCTTCCTGCGGGATGGCTCGCGCAGCCTGACGGAGATCGTGCGGCATCGGTTCGTGTACCGGCCGGCAGACGCGATCCCCTGGGCCGATCCGATCGAGACCCGAAGCATGGAGCAGCACTTGCGCAGACTCCTGGCGACCGGGCGCGCGCGGGAAGTCGAGCCCGGTCGCTTCCGGGCGGACTGACGGCCGCCGGCCGCTCTTCCCACTCACGCCCGGGCTTCTATGCGCCGATGGGAACAGCGATGTTCGGCGCCATCCTCCAGGCCGCTGCGACCGTTCTGCTCGCGATCACCCTCGCCATCTACGTCGGGTTGCGCCCGGAGCGCTCTGCGGTGCGCAATCCCCTGCTGGGCGTCCTCGCCACCCTCGTCTTCTGGTCGGTGGGAGTCATCTGGCGCCTCACGGCCTCCAACGAGGGCAGCGCCTTCGCGGGCTTCCTGTTCGGCTGGGCCGGGATCGTGGCGTTGCCGCCGCTCTGGCTGCTGCTCGCCTCCCGCTACGCGCGCCTCCCGGTCCTCGAGCAGCGGCCACTGCTGGCGCTGGCAGCCTTCGTCCCGTCGCTGCTGGCGTGGCTGGCGCTCGCATCGAATGATCTCCACCACTTGTTCTATCGCGAGTTCTCCCGCACGAGCTCTGAGCGCGGGCCGTTGTTCTACGCCTGGCTGCTCTGCGCCTACCCTCCCATCCTCGGCGGCCTGTTCCTCTTCGTGCGCGCCGCTCGGAATGCTTCGGCACGCGGCGCACGGTCGCGTCTCGCGATCGTGAGCGCCATCTCTCTGCTCCCCACGATGACGAGCCTGCTGTTCATCTTCGGCTTCCTGCCGGTCCCGTTCGACCCGACGCCGGGGGCGCTCACGATCTCGGTCGTGGTCTTGACGCTGGGGATCTTTCGCATGCAGCTCTTCGATACGTTGCCGCTGGCGCGCCGGGACATCGTCGCCCATCTGCGCGAGGGCGTCCTGATCTCCGATGCCGAAGGGATCCTGATCGATGCCAATCCTGCCGCGCTCGAGATTCTCGGAAGATCCCACGACGATGTCCGAGGCCGGACCTTCCGCGCGTTGCTCGAGGAGGCGAGCCCGGAGGAGACCCGGAGGGCCGAGCAGATCGACGCTGCGATCACCGCCCTCGGTGCCGAGGATTCCCTCGCTCCGACCGAGCTACGAACGAACCGGGATCGCAGCCTGGAGAT
Organism: uncultured Pseudomonadota bacterium; assembly: GCA_900696485.1. Classification (GTDB taxonomy): domain Bacteria; phylum Myxococcota_A; class UBA9160; order UBA9160; family PR03; genus CAADGG01. The sequence goes on along the minus strand of CAADGG010000090.1, from coordinate 33,724 downwards.
CACGGCGCGCTGCCTGCACGCCGGAGCTGGCCACCCCGTCGGACGGCTGTTGGTGCTGCGAGACCGCACGGAGGAGCGCAAGTACGAGCACCTGTTGCGGCAGGCGCAGCGGCTCGAGACGGTGGGCAGTCTGGCAGCTGGTGTCGCCCACGAGGTCAACAACCCGCTGGCCTTCGTGCGCGCCAACCTGCATCAGATCGAACGCCTCGCCGCGTTGATGGCCAAACACATCGAGGGGTCTGCCGCAACCGACAGCGAGGCCGAGGAACTCGGGGAGCTGCCGCAGATCGTCACCGAGTGTCTGGACGGGATCGACCGGATCGGGCGGATCGTCGACGCCATGCGCCGCTTCTCGCGACTACCCGCCGAAGATCTCGGGCCGGTCGATCTGAACGAGGTCGTACGCGAGGCGATCCGCCTCGCCGAGTTGCATCGGAATCGTGGGGTCACCGTCGAGGCATGGATGGCCGAGGGTCTGCCGGCCGTGCAAGGTTCCTCCCAGCGACTCACCCAGGTGTTCCTGAACCTGCTGGTGAACGCCAAACAAGCGCTCGCGACCCAGCCGGATGGTCACATCACGGTGAGGACTCGTCTGGCACGCGACATCGTCGAGGTCGTCGTCATGGACGATGGACCCGGCGTACCGGAGGCGAACCGGGACCGCATCTTCGATCCGTTCTTCACGACCAAGGGACCCGACGACGGCACCGGGCTCGGGCTTTCGATCGCGTTCGATATCGTCCGCGAGCACGGCGGCGTGCTCGAACTCAAACCCGGTCCACGCGGCGGGGCCTGCTTCATCGCGCACCTGCCCTCACACGCAGATGCCGACACACTCGCCGCCTCGGCAGCCGCGGACGGCTAGTGTCCTGTCTCGGAAGTTCGCCGTCGAGATCTCCGGGCGTTGCTCCTGGCTGGGTGTGCACCGAGATCGCGTCTCCGGGCCGCTCGCAAGGCGCGCGACCGAGGCATAGCCGTCGCTACGGCGAGGGAGCGCAACGCGGCGAGCGGCCCGGAGACGCGATCGAATGCAGGCGAACTTTCGAGACCGGACACTAGTGTCCTGTCTCGAAAGTTCGCCGTCGGGCCGAGGAGCCCACGCGCGGCGCGATCCATCCGGCGCCCTACCCTTGGCCGCGATGGACGATCTGACCGCGCTCCGCGGGACAGAACGGCGGAACTGCGTCGACGAGTGGGCTCTGGTCCTCGAGGCCTCAGGACTACGCCCGGTGGTCTGCCGTGCACCCCCGGGCTGGCAGCTCTGCGTGCCGGCGGACGAGGCGGAGCGCGCGCGAATCGCGCTCGAAACCTGGGAACGCGAGAACCCGCGTGCGGAAGCTCCGCCGACCGATCCGGAAGTGCTCGATCCCCACGCGATCCGCCACGCCTTGGCCGTGGCCGCCGCACTGCTCGGGCTGTTCCTCCTGACCGGCGCCGGCCGATCGGATTCGATCTGGTTCGAGCGCGGCGCCGCCGATGCCGTGCAGGTGCTGGATGGAGAGCCGTGGCGAGTCGTGACCGCTCTCACGCTGCATGCGGATCTGGGACACGTCGTCGGCAACGGGGTCGCCGGCGCGCTGTTCCTGGCCGGGGTCTTTCGCATCTTCGGCCTCGGCGTCGGCGCCGCGTTGGTGCTCGCCGCCGGAGCACTCGGCAACTCGCTGAACGCCGCCTTGCGGGGTTCGGAACACGTCGTCGTCGGGTCCTCGACGGCGGTCTTCGGCGCACTCGGCCTGCTGGCCGGCCGCGGCCTCGCCCGCGGACGTGCGCGCGGACTCCAGGGCCGCACGGCCTTCCTGCCGGTCGCAGCGGCGCTCGCGCTGCTCGCGATGATCGGAACCGAGGGGGAACGCGTCGACTTCTGGGCGCATGGCTTCGGGCTGGGGATCGGCATCGCGCTCGGGGCCGCGACGTGCGGGGCCGGAACCGGAAGACTGGCCGCCCCCGCGCTCCAGCGCGGAGCCGGCGCCCTGGCGCTCGCGGTGCTCGCCGGCGCGTGGCTGCTCGCGCTGCGCTGACGGGGTGCGTGGGGCGATCGAGATCGCACCGCGGGATCCTCGTGTCCCCGGCTCCCATTCAAGCGCCGGGTCGGCGCCGCTCGATCATGCGCATGCCGCGCAGGGCATCGCGATCCTGTGGCACCGCGCGCAGGACGGCCCGGAAGTGACTCCCAGCGGCATCGACATCTCCGGACGCGAGCAGGATCTGGCCGAGGATGCCGTGGGCGCGAGGAGACTCCCGATCGCGCTGGAGCATGCGCTCGGCACCGGCCTTTGCCTTGGCTCTCGCGAGCGCCCGCGCCTCGTCATCCGGCGCGACCAGCAGCGCCGCCCAGGCCTCGTACATCCTGTACTCCGGCTCGTCCCCCCGTAGTGCGCAGGCGCGCCCGAAAGCCCGCAGCGCACCCGAGAACGCAGACCGCTCGAGACACTGAAGCCCCCGGCGGAAGGCGTGCTCGGCCTCGAGGCCAGCGCCCTTGGGATCGATCGGCAACGATCCGGCGCCCGCGGCGCGCCCCGACGAACGCCGCAGCCGCAGGAGTGAATGCGGCGGTCTCGCGCCCGCTGCGGCCGGCACCGCCGGTGTCGCCGACGACGATCGCGATGGCTCCGACGCAGCCACGAGACGCGACGATGTCCCGACCCCCTCCACGACGTGCCGCGAACCATCTTGCCAGACGATCCCTTTCACGAGAATCAGCGCGGCCAGCACCTGGGCTCCGTGCACGTCGTCGAGCGCGGCGCTGCGGCGGATCTCGGCCAGCGTGCGCTGGCCGTCGATCAGCGGCAGCACACGCTGCTCGACCGACGAGAGTCCGAAGCGGACGGTCAGTTCTGCTCGATCGGCGGCCAGCGCCGGACGCCGCTTCGCGAGGGGGGCGAGCAGCGGTTCGAGCCGATCCGGCCCGAAGTGCGCCCGCAGCCCGGCCCGGATCAGGGTTTCGAGCGAGAGTCTGGGGTACACGCTCAGCTCCGGCGCGAGCGCCTCGGTCGCCTCGAATGCATGTTGGAAGCGTTGCCAACGGAAACAGCCGATGATCTTCTCGCGCACCTGATCCGACAGCGCCGCGAAGACTTCCGCCGGTCGTAGCAAGCCGAGTTCGACCAGCACCTCGCCCATCCGGGTCGTCTCGCTCTCCATGAGGCGCTCGGTCATCCGCTCGATCACCCGCACGTAGTCGGCTTCCGTCAAGGCGCCGCGCTGCAAGAGCAAACGGCCGAGCGTTTCGCGCAGCGCGCCGCCTTCGGCGAAGACCGGTGCCCCTCGGTGTACGAAGATCCGCGTGCAGACTCCGTCGGCGCGGATCTCGAGCACCCCCGAATGCGCTTGCTCGTGCAGTCCGACGAGGAGTTCCGGCAGGCTTTCCGGAGCGGGTTCTTCGGCGGCCGGATCGGGCCCTGAGGACCAGGCAGCCGCGAGAGCCTCACAGACCTCGTCGAGCTTCGCGCCCCGCTCGAGCAGCGCATCCGGACCGCCCCGGTTCGGCGATCCGCTGCGTTGCTCGGCCGTGAGCTGTTCGAGGTTCCCGAGCACGATCAGGGTCGGAGCTTCGGGACCCTGCCGGACCCAGGCGGCGAAAGCCATCCAGTCGGCATCCGGGAGCGGTGCTGCCAACAGCACCGCGTCGGCCGCATGGCCACGCAGATGGGCCAGCGCGGACCGTCCGTCGACCGCGCGGACGACACACGCCCCGCGCGCACGAAGCCCTTCCGCGAGGGGCGCCGCGATCTTCTCCTCGGGCTCGATCATCAGTACCCGTAGCCCGTGCCATGCGGTCGCGTCCACGTCGCGCACCTTTCCGTCTGGTCGCTTCGCCTTGGATCGGCTGGTCGGCTCGGAATCTGGATCCACAGGTCGAATCGAGTCGCAAGCGACTCCGGTGAGCGGGACCGCGATCGCCGGGCTAGTTTGCCGCCGCTCACTGGGCAAGGGGAGGGAGTCGACGATGCCGGCAACTGCGATCCAAGGTCGATTCCGGCGCCGAGGCCGACGCCTGTCGTGGCGCACCGCTGGTCTGCTGCTCGGTTTCCTGGTCACGGTCCACGTCCCGGCGCCGATGAGTCGTGCAGCCGACGCTCCGGAACCCGACGCCGACCCGACCCGCACGCGGATGCGCGAGATCTTCACCAGCATGCAGTTCCTGTTGCCGCTCGCGGTCCGGGGCGGCTTCGACGATCCCGGCGTGCGCGAGAAGCTGACGCGCGCGCTCGAGTCGCTCGCCGCCGACGCCGAGCTGCTGGCTCGTCACGCCGGCGAAGAAGATCCGGCGCGCCGCTTCCTGGGCCGCTCGCTGGCGGCCGACGCGCGCAACGCACTCGAGCGCTTCCGAGAAGGCCGCAGCGACAGCGCCGCCTTCCTGGTCCAACAGGCGAGCGAGAACTGCGTCGCCTGTCATACCAAGCTGCAAAGTCCCGGCGACTCGCCGATCACCGAGAAGTTCGTCGACGAGAGCGCTCTCGCCGCTCTGAGACCGGAAGAGCGAGCCCGCCTTCTCTTGGCGACGCGCCAGTTCGATGAGGCGCTCACGACACTCGAGACCCTGTTCCAGACGACCGAGATGCACCCCTCGGCGATGCTCGGTCCGCTGACCGACTACCTGGTCACGGCGATTCGCGTGAAAGGCGACTATGACCGGCCGGTGCCGGTGCTCGAACGGTTCGCCAGGCGCCCGGATCTGTGGCTGCAACTCCGGCGAGACGTCGAGCACTGGATCCAGGACCTGCGAACCCTGCGCCCGCTGGCCGAGTCGCCACCGGATCTCGCGACCCCGCGCCGGCTGGTGGAAGAAGCGCGTTCGCTCGACCCATTCGGCTCCGATCAGCGCCCTCTGGTCCGCTTCATCATCGCATCGAGCCTTCTGCATCGCTGGCTCGCCGACCCCACGCACTCAGCCGGGGAACAGGCCGAAGCGTTCACTCTGCTCGGGATCAGCGAACTTCGCATCGACGACACCTTCTGGCTGTCGCAGGCGGATTTCTACCTCGAGACGGCGATCCGGCGCGCGCCAGGGACGCCGACCGCGATGCGAGCCTACGAACTGCTCGAGGCCGCGACGATCACGAGCTACACCGGGGCGGCCGGTGTCGACCTGCCCGAAAGCGTTCGCGTCCGACTCGCCGAGCTGCGCAAACTCGCCGAGCCGCGCTGAGCGAGATGGGCACGTTCGACGTCGAGCAGGCGCGCCGGGAGATCGCGACCGCCTTCCGGACTTCGATCCTGCCCGCGCTGTCGGACTACGTCGAGATCCCCGCCAAGTCCCCCCACTTCGATCCGGATTGGGCGGCTCACGGACATCTGGAACGCGCGGTCGCACGGGCTGAGCAATGGTGTCGTGAACAGCCGCTGCGCGGACTCCGCAGCGAGGTCGTCCGTCTGCCCGGCCGGACGCCTCTGCTGCTGCTCGAGATTCCCGGCTCTGGGAACGACACGGTGCTGCTGTACGGCCATCTCGACAAGCAGCCCGAGATGGAGCCGTGGGCGCCCGGGCTTGCGGCCTGGCGGCCGGTCCTGCGCGACGAGCGCCTCTACGGCCGCGGCGCCGCCGACGACGGCTATGCCGTCTTCGCGTCGCTGACGGCGCTCGCACAGCTCGACGCGCAACGGCTCCCCCACGCCCGCTGCATCGTCCTGATCGAGACCTGTGAGGAAAGCGGCAGCTACGACCTGCCCGCGTATCTCGAACATCTGCGCGCGCGGATCGGACGGCCCGGTCTGGTGGTGTGCCTCGATTCGGGATGCGGCGACTACGAGCGACTGTGGAGTACCACGTCACTGCGCGGGATCGCGGGCGGGGTTTTGCGCGTCCGGGTGCTCGAGGAAGCGGTGCATTCGGGCGATGCCGGCGGCGTGGTCCCGTCGAGCTTTCGGATCCTCCGGCAACTGCTCGCCCGGATCGAGGATGCGGAGACCGGCGCCATCCTGCTGTCCGAACTCCACGCCGAAATCCCGGCCGACCGCGTCGCCCAGGCCGCAGCGGCCGCTGCCGTACTCGGCGACGCGCACTGGCATCGCTTTCCCTTCGCCGGCCGGACCGCACCGATGGGCCGCGACGGCGCCGCGCGCGTCCTCGATCGAACCTGGCGCCCGGCCCTCGAAGTCACCGGGGCAGCGGGGTTGCCGTCTCTCGACGCGGCCGGCAACACGCTGAGAACCGAAACCGCCGTGAAGCTCTCGTTGCGGCTGCCACCCGGCGTGCCGGCCGACGCCGCCGTCGCGCGGCTGCAGTCTCGATTGGAGGCCGATCCTCCCGGCGGCGCCGTGGTCCGTTTCGAGGCGAGCACCTCCGCGCCAGGCTGGAACGCGCCGGCACCGGAAGCCTGGCTCGAGACCGCACTGGAGCGGGCCTCCGAAGCCTGGTTCGGCCGGGCGCCAGCCTGGATGGGCGAAGGCGGCACGATCCCGTTCCTCGCCATGCTGGCCACGGCGTTCCCGGATGCCCAGTACCTGGTCACCGGGGTGCTCGGCCCGGGATCCAATGCCCACGGCCCCAACGAATTCCTGCACGTGCCGACCGCGCAGCGCCTGACCGGCTGCCTCGCGCAGCTCCTGGCCGACCACGCCGCGCGGCGCTGAGTGGGACCGTGGCCGTCCGACACGTTCAAGGCTCAGACGGGGCGGGTCGATAGCGGGATCCGGGAGTGCAGCACCGCATGTCGCAGGCCGATCGTCCCCAGATCCTCGTGTTGGGTCCGGACGAACCCGCCCGGAATCTCGCCGCTCGGCTCTCCCTGATCGGCGCGGGGCGCGGCGTTCGGGCGGCGGACCTCGACGCAGCGCTGGCGGCCCAATCGGCGGCCCCCCGCCCTTTCGCCGTCGGATTCCTCTCGAGCGAACACGGCCTCGAGGACCTGCCCGCGGCACTCCGCGAGATCGGCGAGAAGCATCCGATTCGACCCATTCCGTGGATCGTCTTCGGTCCACGTCCCACGGCCGCCGAGCGTGCCCGGATCCGTCAGGCCGGCGCTCGCTTCGCGCTCTTCGACCCGGCCAGCGACGAAGAACTGCGCTTCGTCGTCAACGAAGCACGCTATGCCCATGCCCCGGCCCTGCCGCGCCTCGAACAACGCGTCCCCGCCGATCTCCCCGCGAGAGTCCTCGCGAAGAACGGCACGAAGGTGGCCGTCGTCCACAACCTCTCCATCACCGGCGCCTTCGTGGCAACGCCGCGCCCGACATTGCGCGGTGGAGCGGTGCAGCTTTCGTTCTCCTTGCCGGGTGGCGAGGCCTCGCTCCCGGCGACAGTCGTCTGGAACAACGTCCCCGGCAATCTGCGACGCTTCCATGCTCCGATCGGCATGGGCGTGCGCTTCACCGAGATCCCGAGCGAGATTCGACGCGAACTGAGCGCGTGGGTCGAAGAGCGGACCCGCACCTATCAGTGCTAGGGCGCGCTCGCTCCGGGCGTCGCCGGCATGCGAACCTCACCGGTCATCGGGATGAAACGAACGCCGAACACGCGTCGGACCTCGAATCCATCGGGGGTGCGCTCGTGCACCTGGAGTTCCTGCTGATCCCCGGGGATGTCGACCGGAATCACGAGGCGCCCACCGACGGCGAGTTGCTCGAGTAGCGGCGTCGGCGTTCGCGGGGCCGCGGCCGTGACGATCACCGCGTCGAAGGGAGCCGCCTCGGGCCAGCCGCGATAGCCGTCGCCGGCCCGGACCCGCACACCCCCCACGACGCCGGTCCGCTCCGGCCCGAATCCGAGCCGACGCAGCGTCGTCTCCGCTTCGCGCGCCAGCGGCTCGACGATCTCGATCGTGTAGACCTCGCAGCCCATCGCGGCGAGCACGGCGGCCTGGTAGCCGGAGCCGGTTCCGACCTCCAGAACCCGAGCACCCGGCGCCACGGCGGCCTGCTCGGTCATCACCGCGACAACGTACGGCTGGCTGATCCGAGAGCCGTGCCGGATCGGGAGCGCACGATCCGCGTAGGCGTCTGCCGCGTGTTCCGCCGGCACGAACGCGTGGCGCGGAACCGCCCGCATCGCAGCGACCACCCGCGCATCCGCGACGCCGCGCGCCTCGATCTGCTCGGCGACCATCCGCGCGCGCTCGGCCTCGCGTCCAGCCGCGGCCCCCAGCGGCGGCCGGGCGGCGCCCTCGTCGTCGGCCGTCGCGCCGGCGGCGATCCCGAGGGCCGCGATCAGAACCGCAAGCAAAGTCGTCCCGCGCATGCCGCAGAAGATAGGACCGTCTGGCCGTTCGGCTATCCTGCGCGTCCTCCCCATGGCCGCCGCCGAACTCGACCACATCTGGATCCAGGGTGCCCGAGAGCACAACCTGCGCGCGGTCGACGTGCGCATTCCGAAAAAACGGCTCGTCGCCCTGACGGGCGTCTCGGGCTCCGGTAAGTCTTCGTTGGCCTTCGACACGCTCTATGCCGAGGGGCAGCGTCGCTATGTCGAGTCGCTCTCGGCCTATGCGCGCCAGTTCCTCGGCCAGATGGAGAAACCGAAGTACGACCACATCCGCGGGCTGGCGCCGACGATCTCGATCGAACAGAAGACGACCGGGACCAATCCTCGCTCCACCGTCGGCACCATCACCGAGATCGCCGACTATCTGCGCGTGCTGTATGCGCGCATCGGCGTCCAGCACTGTCACCGCTGCGGCGGAGTCGTCCAGGGCCAGACCGCCGAACAGATCGCGCGCGAACTCGCCTCGCTGCCAGCCGGAACGAAGCTCCAGCTGCTCGCCCCGGTCCTCGTGAATCGCAAGGGCGAACACCGCGAGCTGCTCGCGGAGCTGCGGCGCGCGGGCTACGTCCGGCTGCGCGTCGATGGCGCCATCGTCGAAAGCGAGACGCTCACGGCGCTCGACAAGCGTCGCAAGCATCACGTCGAGGTCGTCGTCGACCGGATCGTCGTCACGCCGGGGGCGAAGCGGCGGCTCGTCGACTCGGTCGAGCAGGCGCTGCGGGCTGGCGGCGGCCAGATGATCGCGCATTGGGACGGCTCGGATCGCGTCTTCTCCGAAAGGATGGCGTGCGCTCCGTGTGCGCTGTCCTTCCCGGAGCTGACGCCGCAGGGATTCTCGTTCAACAGCCCGCAAGGCATGTGCATCGACTGCAACGGGCTCGGATCCCGGATGGACTTCGACCCGAAGCTCGTCGTCCCGGACGACACGCTGAGCCTCGACGCCGGGGCGATCAAGCCCTGGGGCAAGGAGATCTCGAAGAAGTCGAGCTGGTCCGGACTGCGCACGCAGATCCTCGAGCAACTCGGCGTTCCGTTCCACGTGCCGTGGCGTGAACTGCCGCGGAAACATCGGGAGCTCGTGCTGCGCGGCGCCGGCGAGCGGCAGTTCACCGTCCACTGGGCCGGCAAGGCGGGAGGCCGTGCCAGCTTCGTGATGGCGTGGGAGGGAGTCCTCCCGCGTCTTCTACGCCGTTTCCGCGAAACGAACTCCGAGAGTGCGAAGCGCTGGTACGCGCAGTTCCTGGCAGACACCGCCTGTTCGACGTGCGGAGGGACCCGACTGCGCACGGAGAGTGCCGCCGTCCGCGTCGGCGGACGCTCGATCGTCGAGCTCGGTGCGCTCACGATCGACCAGGTGCGGCTGTTCTTCGATGAGCTCGAGCTGACCGGGGCCGCCGGCGAGATCGCCGCCGAGCTCCTGAAGGAAATCCACAGCCGGCTCGCGTTCCTCGCCTCGGTCGGTCTCGGCTATCTCTGCCTCGAGCGTGCCGGACCGACGCTTTCGGGGGGAGAGTCGCAACGCATCCGGCTGGCGAGCCAGGTGGGCTCGGAGCTGACCGGCGTCGTCTACATCCTCGACGAGCCGTCGATCGGCCTGCATCAGCGCGACAACCGGAGGCTGCTCGCGACGCTCGAGCATCTGCGGGACATCGGGAACACCGTCGTCGTGGTCGAACACGACGAAGAGACGATCCGCACGGCCGATTGGGTGATCGACTTCGGACCGGGCGCCGGGATCCAGGGCGGCACGATCGTCCACGCGGGCACGCCGGCGAGCCTCGCGCGCTGTCGGAAATCGCTGACCGGGGACTATCTGGCCGGTCGCCGGAAGATCGAAGTCCCGACCCAACGGCGACGTCCGCTTGGCGCTCTGAAGATCCTCGGCGCCAGCGAGAACAACCTCCAGGACATCGATGTCGAGATTCCGATCGGCGTGCTGGTCGCCGTGACCGGCGTCTCCGGAGCGGGCAAGTCGACGCTGGTGAACGACGTGCTGCAGCCGGCACTGGCGCGTCACTACCACGGGGCTTCCGATCGGATCGGTCGCCACCGGGCGCTCGCTGGCCTCGAGCAGCTCGACAAGGTGATCGCGGTCGACCAGCGGCCGATCGGCCGCACGCCACGCAGCAATCCGGCGACGTACGTGAAGATCTTCGACGAGATCCGCGACTTCTTCGCCGGTCTTCCGGAGGCGCGGATGCACGGCTTCAAGGCCGGGCGCTTCAGCTTCAACGTGAAGGGCGGACGCTGCGAGGCGTGTCAGGGGGATGGCGTCCGCCGGATCGAGATGCACTTCCTGCCGGACGTCTACGTCACCTGCGAGGACTGTCGCGGCCGGCGTTTCAACGAGGCCACGCTCGGCGTCCGGTACAAGGGCCGTTCGATCGCCGACGTACTCGACCTGACGATCGCCGAGGCGCTCGAGCTGTTCGCCGCGCATCCGCGCATCCGCCGGCCGCTCGAACTGCTCGCCGACGTCGGCCTCGACTACCTGCCCCTCGGACAGCCCTCCCCCACGCTCTCGGGTGGCGAGGCGCAGCGGATCAAGCTCGCCCGCGAGCTGGCTCGCCGCGGGACCGGGCGCACCCTCTACATCCTCGATGAGCCGACCACGGGCCTGCACTTCGACGACGTCCGCAAGCTGCTCGATGTGCTCCAGCGGCTGGTCGCGGCGGGCAACACGGTGCTGGTGATCGAGCACAATCTCGACGTGATCCGCAGCGCGGACTGGGTGATCGACCTCGGTCCCGAAGGAGGGCCCGACGGCGGACGCCTGGTCGCCACCGGCCCCCCCGAGCAAGTGGCACGCGTGAAGGCTTCGTACACCGGCCAGCAGCTGGCGAAGGCATCGCGGAATCCGGGCGCCGCGCGGACGAACGGCGGACCGAAGCGTCGTCACCCGCTAGCTTGAGGATCATGCGCTACGAAGGCCGTGTCTTCCGCCCTCCGTCCGAACACGACGCCTACATCCTCCAGGCGACGATCGGGTGCTCCCACAACCACTGCACGTACTGCGACATGTACCGGGACAAGCGATTCCGCGTGCGCGAACTGGGAGCGTCCCTCGAGGATCTCCAGCTCGCCACGCGCGCGGCCGGTTCGCGAATCGAGAAGCTCTTCGTCGCCGACGGAGACGCATTGGTCCTGCCGCTGGATCACTGGCTGCCGATTCTGGCAGGCGCCCGCGAGGGGTTCCCCCGCTTGCGACGGATCTCCTGCTATGCGACGGCGCGCAATGTCCTCGACAAGAGCGACGCCGAACTCGCGCAGCTGCGCGCCGGGGGCCTCACGCGCCTGTATCTCGGGCCCGAGTCTGGGGACGACGTCGTGCTCCGGCGCATCGCCAAGGGAGGCAGCGCTGCCGACCACATCGAAGCGGCGCGCCGCGCGCATGCCGCCGGCTTCGAGACCAGCGTGATCGTCCTGCTCGGTGCCGGCGGCCTCGAGCGGAGCCAGGAGCATGCGCAGCACACGGCTGCCCTCGTCACCGCCATGGATCCCGCCTACTTCGCCGCGCTGACGCTGACCGTCGTGCCCGGTACGCCGATCGCCCGGCTCGCCGAGACCGGCCGTTTCGAGCTGCCGGACGTCGCCGGGCTGCTCGGAGAGCTGCGCACGATCATCGATTGCGCACGCCCGACCGATGCCGTCTTCCGGACCAATCACGCCTCCAACTACCTGCCGCTCGGAGGGCGCCTGCCGGCCGACCGCGTCCGGATCCTCCGCACCCTCGACGCCGCTCTGGCCGGCGCCATCCCCCTCCGCCCCGAATCCGCCCGCGGCCTCTGAATCGTCGCCGAAAGTGGGAAATTTCTGGCATGGTCCCCACGGGTACGCCTATTTTGTCCGATTCGTGGATGAATCATGCGCCGACGCCTCGGCCCCGGCGCGATTTGCGCCCGAAACGATGCTCTTCTAGGCTCGCCAGATCATGACAGTGGACAAAATCCCGACTGGTGCCGAAAAGTTGGTGCAGTGCCTCGAGCGAGAGGGGGTCGAGCACATCTTCGGGCTCTCGGGCGGGGCGGTGATCCCGATCTTCGATGCGCTCGTCGATTCCCGGATCAAGCTGATCCTCGTCCGCCACGAGCAGGGCGCCACCCACATGGCCGACGGCTACGCCCGCGCAACGGGCCGTCCGGGCGTCGTGCTGGTGACGTCGGGGCCCGGCGCCACCAATACCGTGACGGGTCTGCTGACGGCGCTCATGGACTCGTCCCCGCTGATCGTCATCACCGGTCAGACCAACACGGTGAACCTCGGCAAGGATGCGTTCCAGGAGGCCGACGTCACCGGCATCACCTATCCGGTCGTCAAGCACAGCTATCTCGTCAAGGACGCCCGAGACATCCCCCGCGTGATGCGCGAGGCCTTCTACATCGCGAACACGGGTCGGCCGGGGCCGGTGCTGATCGACATCCCGAAGGACATCAGCTCCGGACCGTGCGACGCCCCGTTCGTCGAGGAGATCTCGCTGCCGGGCTACCAGGTCCCGACACACGCTCCACAGGAACGGGTCGAAGCAGCGGCGCGGTTGCTCCGCGATGCCGAACGTCCGCTGCTCTACGTGGGCCAGGGCGCCGTGATCTCCAACGCCGGCAAGGCGGTGATCGAGCTGGCCGAGCGACTGCGCGCTCCGATCGTGAACACGCTGCTCGGCAAGGGGGCGGCAGACGAGACGCATCCGCTGCACCTCGGCATGATGGGCATGCACGGCACCGCCTACGCCAACAAGGCCGTGGTCCACTGCGACCTGATCTTCGCCATCGGAGCGCGTTGGGACGATCGCGTGACCGGCAAGGTCGACGAGTTCTGCATGGATGCGAAGAAGATCCACCTCGACATCGACACGGCCGAGTTCAACAAGGTGCTCCGGCCCGACATCTCACTGCAGGGCGATGCCCGGCTCGTGCTCGAGGATCTCCTCGCCGTCCTCGAGCCTGGGGAGACCACCGCGTGGATCGAGCGCTGTGCGGCCTGGCGGCGCCAGTATCCCCTCAAGTACCCGAAGAAAGGCGGCCTGCGGGCCCAGCACGTGCTCGACCGCCTGCATCACGTGACGGAGGGCAAGGCGGTCATCACCGCGGATGTCGGGCAACACCAGATGTGGGCGGCCCAATTCCTGAAGACCGCCGCGAATCGCCATTGGATCACCTCCGGCGGCGCCGGAACCATGGGCTTCGGATGGCCGGCGGCAATCGGCGCCAAGTTCGCACGACCGGATGCCGAGGTCTGGGCGGTCGTCGGGGATGGCGGTTTCCAGATGACGATGGCCGAATTGGCGACGGCCGCCGTGCACGGCCTTTCGGCGCGCTGCCTGATCATCAACAACAACTACCTCGGCATGGTTCGTCAATGGCAGGAGCTGTTCTACGACAACCGCCTCTCCGGAGTCGACCTCGAGGGCAATCCGGATTTCGTCAAGCTCGCGAACGCCTACGGCATCGAGGCCTTCCGGATCCGCCGCGCGGCGGACATCGACCGCCAGCTGAAGGCGGCGCGGTCGGTGAAGGGTCCCGCGCTGGTGGTCGCCGAGGTCCTGAAGGAGGACAACGTCTTCCCGATGATTCCCGCCGGCGCGCCCGTGTCGCACATGATCATCGACCCGCCCAGACACCGATTGGAGAAGCCCAGTGGCAGCACCTGAACCGGCCACGCCGGCCTGGCGCCGCGATCACGTCCGTACGATTTCGCTTTACGTCCACAACCGGCCGGGCGTCCTGGTCCGTGTCGCCTTGGTGTTCGCACGGCGTGGCTACAACATCGAGAGCCTCGTCGTGAGCCCCGCAGCCGAGGGCCACTTCTCGCGCATGACGATCACATGCAGCGGAGACCCGGCGACGCTCGAGCAGATCATCAAGCAGCTCCACAAGCTGGTCGACGTCGTCCACGCGCTCGATCACACCGGAGACGACGCGTACGAAACCGAGATCGCGCTGGTGAAGGTCGAGTGTGGACTCCACGAACGCAGCGAGGTCCTGCAGATCGCCGAGCACTTCGGAGCCAAGGTGACGGACTACGGCGAGAACTCGCTGATGCTCCGCGTCTACGGGTCGAGCGAGAAGCTCGATGCCATCATCACGCTGCTGCGCCCGTGCGGGCTCCGCGAGCTGATCCGTTCCGGCAAGATCCTGATGGTGCGCGGCCTGCAGGAGACCTGAGGGCGACGATCCGACGCGGGCGAGGATGGTGACCCAGGCAGGATTCGAACCTGCGACCTCTTGCTCCGGAGGCAAGCGCTCTATCCAACTGGGCTACTGGGCCGATTTCCCGGCGGATCGATCCGTCCATACTGTGTCGGAAGATACTGTCTCGGAAGCTGGCCGGCACGATCGATGCGGAGCTGGTGGGGCGTACTGGGCTCGAACCAGTGACCTCCGCGGTGTGAACACGGCGCTCTTCCAGCTGAGCTAACGCCCCACTTCCTGCTCCGACGCACCCGACGAATAGAGAAACGCCCGAACCACCGCAAGCACGGACGGATCCGCGGGCTGCTTCGGGTCTCAGCCGCTCCCGGCGGCCTGGTGCGCGAGTGCCGCCCGGACGAACGCGGTGAACAGCGGGTGCGGGGTGAAGGGCCGGGACTTGAACTCCGGATGGTACTGGCACGCCACGAACCAGGGATGATCCGCGAGCTCGATCACCTCGACCAGATGTCCGTCCGGAGAGTTCCCGGAGAAGACCAGGCCGGCGTGCGACAGCTTGTCGCGCAACTCGGGATTGACCTCGTAGCGATGCCGGTGACGTTCGCTGATCTGCTCACAGCCGTACGCCGCGAATGCCCGGCTGCCTTTTTGCAGCACGCACGGCCACGCGCCGAGCCGCATCGTCCCTCCCTTCTCGGTGACGTTGCGCTGGTCCGGCAGGAAGTCGATGACCGGATAGGGCGTCTCGGGATCGACTTCGGTCGAGTTGGCGCCGCTGAGACCTGCGACGTGTCGTGCGAACTCGATGACCACCATCTGCAGGCCGTAGCAGATCCCGAAGAACGGAACCCCGTGCTCGCGCGCATAGCGGACCGCGGTGATCTTTCCCTCGACACCGCGAGACCCGAATCCGTGTGGGACCAGGATCCCATCGACCGCCGCGAGCGGGGACGGATCCGTCAGCTTCTCCGAGTCCACGTACTCGATCAGGACCCGGCTCCGGAGCGCGAAGCTGGCATGATGGAGCGCTTCATTGAGACTCTTGTACGACTCCCTGAGGTCGACGTACTTGCCAACCATCGCGATCTTGACGGTCCGCTCCGGGTGTCGGATCCGCTCCACGAGATCCTGCCATTTCTCGAGATTGGGCCGTGCCGTCCAGATGTTCAGCAGCTTGACGATCTTCTCGTCGACACCTTCGTCGTGGAGGACGAGCGGCACCTCGTAGATCGACTCGACATCCTTGGCGGTGATTACCGCGTCCTCGTCGACGTTGCAGAACAACGCAATCTTCTGCTTCACCGAACGCGCCAGGAAACGGTCCGTCCGGCACAGGATCACGTCCGGAGAGATGCCGACAGCGCGCAGTTCCTTCACGGAGTGCTGGACCGGCTTCGTCTTCAACTCTCCCGCCGCGGCCACATAGGGGACCAGTGCGACATGGGTGTAGAGCACGTTCTCGCGGCCGACATCGGCGCGAAACTGGCGGATGGCCTCGAGGAACGGCAGCGACTCGATGTCCCCCACCGTCCCGCCGACCTCGACGAGCAGCAGGTCGACGTTCGCAGCGGCCAGTAGGATCCGGTGCTTGATCTCATCCGTGACGTGCGGGATCACCTGCACCGTTCCACCCAGGTATTCGCCCCGACGTTCCTTGTCGAGGATCGTCTCGTAGACCTTCCCGGCCGTGACGTTGTTGACCTTGCCCATCGTCGCGCTGGTGAAGCGCTCGTAGTGGCCGAGGTCGAGATCGGTTTCCGCACCGTCCTCGGTGACATACACCTCTCCATGTTGGAGTGGGTTCATCGTCCCCGGATCGACGTTCAGATACGGATCGAGCTTGAGGAAGGAGACCCGGAGCCCGCGGGCCTCGAGCAACGCACCGATCGAGGCCGACGCGAGACCTTTGCCGAGCGACGACAGCACGCCCCCGGTGACGAAGATGAACTTGGTCGCGCGGTCTCGGTTCGTACTCGCTGCCATCTCCCCTCCCTTCTCGCGCCCGCAGTTCTGGCCCGCACACTCATCGCACCCGCACGTGCGCGTCGCCCGCGGCGGCATCCTCGATGCGCACCCGATGGATCGGCACGAGCGGCTCGGGAAGTGCGTCGCGCGCAAAGTAGCCGCTTGCGAGCGTCTCGTCCGGGGTCGTGGCGGCGCCGACGCCGATCGGACACGCTTCGAAACACAGGTTGACGACGTGGATCCGCCGGCCGTCAGGGTACGCGACCACCATCGTCGCGGGATCCGAATAGACGCCGACGAGTCGGCCGACGGCGATCCGGACGCCGGTTTCCTCGGCGACCTCCCGGGCCACGGCCTGCGCGAGGGACTCCCCGGGCTCGACGAATCCCCCCGGGATTCCCCAATGCGCGTTGTCGCTGCGCTGCATCAGCAGCAGCTCACGCCGATCCTGTTGCCGCCAGACCACCGCAGACACCGAGAGCCCCACGGCCTCCGGATCCCGGGCGAAATAGCGCGTCATGGCCCCTGCGGACTCCTCGGGACAGACGAGAGCCCGATCCGCGCCGGAACGGGCCGACACGATATCCCCAAAAAGGAAGACGGGAGGTGCGAACACCTCCCGTCGACGTGGGTCGGTCCGGCGATCGGGCGCCGCCGCTCAGCGCTTCGAGAACTGGAAGCGCGCGCGCGCCCCGCGCTGCCCGTACTTCTTGCGCTCTTTCTTGCGGGCATCGCGAGTCAGCAGGCCGCCCCGCTTGATCTGCGGTCGCAGACCGTCGTCGACGCTCACCAAGGCTCGTGCAATGCCGTGTCGGAGGGCGCCTGCCTGGCCGGTCGGCCCGCCCCCGTGCACGCTGGCCGCGATGTCCCAGCGGGCGGTCTGGTTGACGAGATCGAGGGCCTGTCGCACGACGCCGCGCAGCACCTCGCGCCCGAAGTACTCGTCGAGCGTGCGACCGTTCACCAGGATGCTGCCCGTTCCGGGCTTCATCCGAATCCGCGCCACGGCAGTCTTTCGCTTGCCGGTGGCCGGCGTGACAAGAGCGGCTTCAGCCAACGCTCAGGACCTCCGGCTTCTGTGCGGCGTGAGGATGCTCGGCCCCCTTGTAGACCTTGAGCTTCCGATAGAGTTTCCGGCCGAGCGCGTTGTGCGGGAGCATGCCGCGCACCGCCTCCTCGACGACACGCTCGGGATGCGCTCCGGTGAGGACCTGGTCCGCCGTGCGCGAGCGAAGATGGCCCCGGTAGCCCGAATGTCGGTAGTAGACCTTCTGTTCGCGCTTGCGGCCGGAAAGACGGATCTGGTCGGCGTTCACGACGACGATGAAATCCCCGTTGTCGGCGTGGGGCGTGAACTGCACGCTGTTCTTGCCGCGCAGGCGTGCGGCGATCTGGGCCGCCAGGCGACCGAGAGTCTGGCCAGCGGCATCGACGACCCACCAGCGGGGGGTCACCTCGGACGGCTTGATCGAGCGCGTCGGCCGCGGCGGATGAACGGCGGGCATCAGGGCCTCCTGGAAGACGGCCGTGGATAGCCGAGGGCGCCGGACACGTCAACCCGGACGATGGCCAAGGTGTTGGATTCCCACTGGGAATCCGTCGTCCACGCGAACGAGGGTCAGCCCGCGGGCCGGTGCCGTCGGGCCGGCCCGGGTCCGATCCCGGACGGCGAGGAGTTCGCGGATCCAGCCGGGCGGGCGCCGGCCCCGGGCGACCTCGAGCAGGCTTCCGACGAGATTGCGGACCATGTGGCGCAGGAAGCCCGGCCCCTCGACCTCGAACGACACCAGGCCAGGGGCGGCGCCTCGCCACGCGGCGCGGGAGATCGTCCGGATCGTCGTGCGCGCGGAGCCGCCGGCTCCACAGAAGCTCGCGAAATCGTGTGTCCCGACCAACAACGACGACGCCTCCTGCGCGGCCGCCAGGTCGAGCGGCTCCCTCACCCAGCACGCGAAGCGCTCGCGCAGCGGCGAGCGCAACGGATGGGCCCAGAGGCGGTACTCGTAGAGCTTGGATCGGGCGCTGCGCCGGGCATGGAAGCAGTCCGGAGCCGGGTCGACGGAGCGGACGGCGACGTCGCACGGGAGCAGCGCATTGAGGGCACGCTGCAGTGTCGCGGGATCGAGACGGGTCGTGGCTCGCACGCTCACGAGCTGCGCTTCCGCATGAACACCCGCGTCGGTCCGGCCGGCGCCGATCGCGGCGACGGCATCCCCGCTGATCTGGGCGAAGGCGCGCTCGAGGACCCCCTGCACGGTACGGACGGCTCCGGGCTGCCGCTGCCAGCCCGCGAAGTCCGTGCCGTCGTACTCGAGAACCAGCCGCCAGTTGGGAATCCTCCGGGCGGCCAAGGTCGCAGCGAGGCCTTCGCTCTCGCGCGTGTCCGCGTCCGGGATCACCGCATCGTCCGCCACCCGTGCGAATCGCTCAGGGCAGCCCGAAACGACCGATCACCGTCCGGACGGCGTCGATCGCCGCGAGCCGCGCCGGATCCGCCGCGAGCCACAGCAACACCACGTCCTCCCGAGACGGATCCTGCCGGATCCGGCCCACTCGGACGCGTTCCGTACCCGCCGCCCCGCGCGTCGTGGGTCCGCGGGGATCCTCGACGAGTTCGACGTCGAGAGATCTGCGCAGGACGTCGCGGACCTTCGTCGGCGTCACGGGACCCGCGCATTCGATCGCCAGACTGACGCCGTCTCCGCAGAAGGTCGGAACGCGCACCACCGTGATGCTGAGAGTCACCGCGTCCCCGAGCGCCCGGCGCAGCGAGGCCGCGATCCTCCGCTCGGCCGGGGAGGTACCGTCCTCCTCCATCTCTCCGGACCACGGGAGGACGTCGAGCGCGATCGGGTGATCGAGCGAAGACGACTCGCCTTCCGCGTCCTCGCGCAGGCCCAGAAGCGCCAGCGTCTCCTCGTACAGGGCGTCGACGCCCGCGCGTCCCGAGCTCGATGCCGACATCAGGGCGGTCGCCACGATGCGCCGGATGCCGAAGGCTTCGTGCAACGGCGTCAGCACCCGCAGCCAGGCCAGCTCCGGGCCCGGGAACGGCGCCATCAGCGAGGCCTCCGGCGACGCGAGCAGCTGCTCGAATCCGGAACGCTGCGCCAGCGCCGCGCTGCCCTGGATCGCCCCCGAGAGGTCGATCACCAGCAGATTCCGGACCACTGCCTCGGCGATCCAATCGAGCGCTACCCCCGGCGGAGTACACACGAAAACGACATCCGTACCCTCGAGAGCCGCGTGCTCGGTTTCGATCGGGCACGCAACCCCCCGGAACTCGAGCTCGACACCGACCGAACGATCCGTCGCAATCGGCAGCAGCTTCCGGATCGGAAGCCCGGTCGCATCGAGTGCGGCCAGGACCTCGGAGCCGAGCGCGCCGGTTGCCCCGACGACCGCGATGCAGAGACCCTCCGCCACTACGCCCCCAACTGGGCCAGGACGAGATCGCCCATGGCGCGACACCCGACCGTCGGTCGCTGCTCCCCGGGGAGCAGCAGATCCTGCGTGCGATGACCGGCTGCCAGAACGGCGGTCACCGCCTCGCGGATCTCGGCCGCCGCCGCGATCGCATCGAGAGAATGCTCGAGCAACATCGCCGCCGACAGGATGGCCGCGAGCGGATTCGCGACGTCCTGACCGGCGATATCCGGCGCCGAGCCGTGAACCGGTTCGTACAGCCCGATGCCGCCATCCCCGAGACTCGCTGACGGCAGCATGCCGAGCGAGCCGGTGATCATCGCGGCTTCGTCGGAGAGGATGTCACCGAACAGGTTCTCCGTGACGATCACGTCGAAGCGCCGTGGATCGCGCACCAGCAGCATCGCGCACGAATCGACGAGTTGATGGGCAAGCGTCACGTCGGGGTAGTCCCGAGCGACCTCCTCGACGACCTGCATCCACAGCTGCGAGGTCTCGAGGACGTTGGCCTTGTGCACGTGCGTCAGGTGCCGGCGGCGGCCGCGCGCCGCGATGAACGCCACCCGTGCGATCCGTGCGATCTCGTGCTCGTCGTAAACCAGCGTATTGCGCGCTTCGCGGCATCCGTTGCGGACTTCGATGCCGCGCGGCTCGCCGAAGTAGAGGCCGCCCGTGAGTTCGCGAACCACCAGCATGTCGATGCCGTCGATGATCTCGGCGCGCAGGCTCGACGCCTGCGCCAAGGCCGGGAACACCGCGGCGGGTCGCAGATTGGCGTACAGGCCCAGCTCCTTCCGGATCCGCAGCAGGCCCTTCTCGGGCCGCCGATCGACCGGAAGCTCGTCCCAACGAGTTCCGCCGACGGCGCCCAGCAACACGGCGCGGCTGGCGCGCGCACGCGCGACCACTTCGTCTCGCAGGGGTGTTCCGTGCACGTCGATCGAAGCTCCGCCGATCAGGTGCTCCTCGAACACGAGTTTGCAGTCGTGGCGCACCGCCACCACCTCGAGAACGCGGCGCGCTTCGCGCGTCACCTCCGGACCGATGCCATCCCCCGCCAGCACCACGATCTGCGCTTCCATGGCTAGACCCCTCTTGGCTCCACGGCCCCACGCCGTCGTTTGTGCCACTCGAGCTTGTTGAGCGCATGAACGTAGGCCTTCGTGCTGGCCACGAGGACATCGTAGTGCGCGCCATGTCCGATCACCCGACGGCCGTCCTCGGAGAGTGTCACTGAGACCTCTCCCTGCGCATCGAGCCCCGCCGTGATGGCGTTCACCTGATAGCGCACCAGCTCGCTCTTGGTCTCCGTGAGTTCCGTCACGGCCTTGAAGATCGCGTCCACCGGCCCGACGCCCGCGGCGGTCGTCTTGCGGGGGGAGCCGTCGATGCACAGTTCGACGGTCGCCGTGGGGGTCGGAAAGCTCCCCGAGAGCACGGCCAGCTGGCGGAACTCGAAGCGCTCATCGCTCTGCACCACGGCGTCGGCCACGATCGCCTCGAGATCCTCGTTGAAGATGCTCTTCTTCTTGTCCGCGAGATCCTTGAAGCGCTTGAAGGCCCGCTCGAACTCCTCGCCCTCGAGCCCGAAACCGAGTTCCGTCAGCCGCTCGCGGAAGGCGTGCCGTCCGGAGTGCTTGCCGAGCACCAACTCGTTCGAGGACCGCCCGATCGAGCGAGGGGTCATGATCTCGTAGGTGATCGCCGCCTTCAGCACCCCGTCCTGATGAATACCGGCCTCGTGTGCGAAGGCGTTGGCTCCGACGATCGCCTTGTTGGGCTGCACGGCGACTCCGATGATCGAAGAGAGCAGCCGGCTGGTCGGATAGATCTCCTCCCCGCGGATGGCCGTGTGGACGCCGGAGAACACGTCCGGCCGGGTGCGGATCGCCATCACCACTTCTTCCATCGCGGTGTTGCCGGCTCGCTCACCGATTCCGTTGACGGTGCACTCCACCTGGCGCGCTCCGGCACGCACGGCCGCAAGGCTGTTGGCGACGGAAAGGCCGAGGTCGTCGTGACAGTGCACCGAAAGCCGCGCGCGCGAGAGGTCTGGAATCCGCTCGGCCAGATATCGGATCAGCGCCCCGAACTCGTCGGGCGTGGTATAGCCGACGGTGTCCGGTACGTTGAGGGTCGACGCCCCCGCCGTGAGCGCGGTCGTGAACGCCTGCACGAGGAAATCCCTGTCCGAGCGCGTGGCGTCTTCGGCCGAGAACTCGACGTCGTCGACGTGACCGCGCGCCTGTCGAACGGCTCGATCGATCTCCTCCAGCACCCGTTCGCGGCTCATGCGCAGCTTGTGCTCGAGGTGGATGTCGCTGGTCGCGATGAAGGTGTGGATGCGCGGACGTCTCGCCCCCTCGAGCGCCTGGGCGGCTCGCTCGATGTCGCCGCGCCCGGTGCGCGCGAGACCGCAGATCACCGGTTCGCGCAGAGCCTGCGCGATCGCCTTCACCGCCTCGAAGTCTCCCTCACTCGCGACCGGGAATCCCGCTTCGATGACGTCGACGCCGAGCCGCTCGAGCTGACGCGCAAGGCTCAGCTTCTCCGGCAGGTTCATGCTGCAACCGGGAGACTGTTCGCCATCGCGCAGGGTGGTGTCGAAGATCCAGACTTGCTCGGAGGGGGTTGCTTCGGGCTGCGGACCGCGCTGGACTTCGCTGCTCATACGCGCGTCTCCTCTCGAGATGCGATCGATTCCGAGTCGGCGGCAGGCTCCAGATGCCGGCCAGCGAGCGACCGCCACGCCCATTCGGCCGGTCCGGACGTGACGTAGGCGACGCCGATCGCGAACAGCCAGAGCGAGGGTTCCTGCACCACCACGGCGAGTGCGACGATGATCAGCACCAGCGTGCGGAACCCGTGCCGGAGGTCGATCTCCTTGAAACTCCGGTAGGGGACGGCGCTGACCATCAGCAAGGCGAGGCTGGCGAGGCCACTCCCGATGACCAAGGGAGGCAGGTTGACGTCGTAGCCCTGTCCGCGCAGGAACGTGTCGAACCACTGCGTGCTCGCCACCATGCCGGCCGCCGCCGGGCTCGGCAGGCCTTCGAAGCGGCCCTGGAAGCGCGAGCTGTGCACGTTGAAGCGAGCGAGCCGCAGGGCCGCGCAGGCAGTGAACAGGAACGCGAGGATCCAGCCGGTTCGTTCGAGCTGCCCGAGGTCTCCGGCCATGTAGGCGAGGAACGCCGGCGCCACGCCGAACGAAACCATGTCGGCGAGCGAGTCGTACTCACTGCCGAAGCGGGAGGTCGCCCGCGAGAGCCGCGCCACGCGCCCATCGAGCGCATCGAAGATGGCGGCCAGCACGATCCCGCCCGCCGCCCGGTCGAAGTGGCCCTGCGTGGACTGGATCAACGAGAAGAAGCCGAAGAACAGATTCGCGGTGGTGAAGAGCTGCGGCAGCAGGTAGATCCCGCGGCGTTCGTCGCTGCGCCGGCGACGCCGCCGCCGGCGACCGCCGCGCTCCTCCGGTCGCTCGGTTTCGAAGAACGGCCCGCTCACGCCACAGTCTCCGGCAGCTGCGCGAGGCGTGTGGCCCCCCCGCGGACACGATCCCCGCGTTGCACGCAGGCCGTCGATCCGGGCGGGAGCCACACATCCGTGCGCGAACCGAAGCGGATCAGGCCGTAGCGCTGTCCCCTCTCGAGCCACTCCCCGACACGCGGATGACACACGATCCGCCGCGCGATCAGCCCGGTGATCTGCGTCACGACGACACGGCGGCCGTCCTCCATCTCGAGCGTCATCGCGAGCCGGACGTTCTCGCGCTCGCCGCGCGGGTCGAACGCCGCGAGAAAGCGGCTGCCGCCCCGCTCGATCGACCGCACCCGCCCGCGCACCGGCGCACGATTCACGTGCACGTCGAACACCGACAAGAAGATGCCGATGCGCAGACCCTTGCCATGGGCCTCGTCCTCGATCTCGTCGACGGCGAGAACGCGGCCGTCGGCGGGCGCCACGACATCTCGTTCGCCCCCGGAGAAGCGGCGTACGGGATTGCGGAAGAACGCGATACAGAATCCGGCGAAGGCGACGAGTCCGGCGCCGACCCACGGCCAGCCGAGCAGGATCAGGCTGGCGCCCGCGAGGCCGGCAGGGCCCGCAAAGGCCCAGGCGTCGGCGATCACGGGCGCCGTAGGACGCTCCGCGAAGACCGGGCCCGCCTGCGACGCCTCGCTCATCGCCTCCTCAGTTCTTCGAGCGGTCGACCAGCCGCTTCTCCTGCAGCCACGGCATGAGGCCGCGCAGCCGTGCGCCGACCTCCTCGAGCGGATGCTCGGCGCCCCGCCGCCGCAGCGCTTCGAAGCTCGGCCGTCCGGCGCGATTCTCGAGGATGAACTCGCGCGCGAACTCGCCCTTCTGGATCTCGGCGAGCACCTGCTTCATGCGCTGTTTCACACCATCGTCGATGAGGCGCGGGCCGCGCGTCAGGTCTCCATACTCGGCGGTGTTGGACACCGAGTAGCGCATGTTGGCGACCCCTCCCTCGTAGATCAGATCGACGATCAGCTTGACTTCGTGAATGCATTCGAAGTAGGCCATCTCCGGCGCGTAGCCAGCTTCCACCAGCGTCTCGTAGCCCGCCTGCATCAACGCGGTCAGACCTCCGCACAGAACCGACTGCTCCCCGAAGAGATCCGTCTCGGTCTCCTCCCGGAAGCTCGTCTCGAGGATCCCGGCGCGCCCGCCGCCGATGCCCTTCGCATACGCCAGTGCCACCGGCAGCGCATCCCCGTTCGGATCCTGATCCACGGCGACCAGGCACGGGACGCCCTTGCCCTCGGCATAGTGACCGCGCACGGTGTGACCCGGACCCTTCGGCGCGACCAACCAGACGGCCACTCCCTCCGGCGCAACAATCTGCCGGAAGTGCACGTTGAAGCCATGGGCCACCGCCAGGTGGTTGCCCGGCTGCAGCCCCGGCGCGATCTCGTCGCGGTAGATCTGCGCCGCCGTCTCGTCGGGAACGACCAGCATGACCACATCGGCCTCGCGGGCAGCCGCCGCGGGCTCGAGCACGCGGAGCCCCTCGGCCTCGGCCTTCGGCCACGACCCCGAATCCTTGCGCAGCCCGACCAACACGTTCACGCCCGAGTCGCGCAGGTTCAGCGCGTGGGCGTGGCCTTGGCTGCCGTAGCCGATGATCGCGACGGTCTTGCCGGCGAGCCGAGCGAGGTCCGCGTCCTTGTCATAGAAGATGCGAAGGTCCATGGGGCGGTGAGGTCTCCGTTGGGGTTGGGAAAGGGCCGTTCGGAACCGGGGGCTCCAGGGCCCACGGGAAGGTCCCCGAGGACGCCTACGAGGACGGAACCGGATCCCCCGTGAGCCAGCTCGGGCTCGCGATGGCGCCGCCTCGATGCCTCGGCGGTCGATGTCGTCGGTGGTCGTTCGCGAGCGCCGGCCGCCGCTGCGGCTGGCTCGTGATCAGCCGGCCTGCGATCGGCCGGTGGCCGCCGCGGCTGGCACGCGATCACCCCGTTGCGATCGGTCCTCGCTCTCGTGACTCCGTGAAGAACGACGCGAAGTTACGAGAGCGGATGGAGAGTGTCAAAAGACTCGGGACGGCGCCCGCGGAGGCGCTTCAGACGGATTCGAAGCGGTCGCCCGTGCGCCGGACTTCCGCCTCGGCACGTCGGAGGTAGCGCGGGGTCAGCTCGGCGGCGTCGATCGCCGCTCCCGAAGCCAGCATCTCGAATCCGAGACGGCCGACCCACGCGGCGTCGGGCGCGCCGCCGGGCGCGGGGACCCAGACGACGCGTTCGCCGAGCGACTCCCGCAGCACGGGCTCGAGAACGCTCACCCCATCGCCAATCACGTGGAGCGGCCCCTCCCCCACCGCGAGTCGCGGCAGCAACTCGGCCGGCGTCGCCAGCGTCGGACCCCAGACGGGCGGTGACAGCCGGTCCGCTCCTTCGTAGCAGGCGGCGTAGACCTCGCCCCGGCGGGCATCGAGGACCGCCACCACGCGGGCGCCAGCCGGCGCATCGGACGCTCCCTTCGCAGCCAGCGCGGCGAGCGTCGGGACCGGAAGCGAACGGGCGCCGGCTCCGAAAGCAAGCCCCTTGGCCGTCGCGACCCCCACCCGCAGCCCCGTGAAGGAGCCCGGCCCGATCGATACGGCCAGCGCGTCGAGGCCCACGACGGCGACACGGTGGCCGGCCAGCAACGCCAACACGGTCGGCAGCAGCGCTTCGGAGGCCGGGTGCGCGAGCGGCACGGTCCGAAGTTCCCGCAGCTCGCCGTTGCGGAGCAACGCTGCACTCGCGACGGCCGTGGCGGACTCGATCGCCAACAGCCAGCCCGGATCCGCCTTCACCGACTCAAAGTCCGGCGCCCTGGCGAACCCATTCGATGAAGCTCTGCCAATGCCGGGACAGATCGTTCCAGAACGCGAGGCCCATCAGCAGTGCCAGGAACGTGAGCCCCACCTGCTGCACGAGTTCGCGCGTGCGAAGCGAGAGCGGGGAGCGCTTGATCCCTTCCACGGTGACGAGCAGTGCCTGTCCACCATCGAGGAGCGGAATCGGCAACAGGTTCAGGATGGCGAGATTGATGCTGATCAGGACCAGCGTCGAGAGGTACGCCTGCCAGCCCCGTTCGAAGGCGCTGTGGGCGATCTGTGCGATGCCGATCGGGCCGGCCAGCTGCTTTCGCGAAACCTCACCGGTGACGAGCCGCGAGAGGCCGCCGAGGAAGGTTCGCGTCAGGTCGGCCGTCATGCCGACCGCACGAGGGAGCGACACGAACGGATTCGGTTCCCGGTCGATGCCCATCACACCCGGAACCGCCGCAGAGCGAGCGGTGATTCCGATCAGCCAGCGCTCGTCCGGAATGCCGAGGCCGGTATCCACCTCCCGGCGCTCGGGCTCGATCCGGACCTCTCGGCGTTTCCCGTCTCGGGCATAGACGAGTGTCAGGGCCTGGCCGCCGCTCGCGCGGACCCGTTCCGAGAACGATGCGAAGCTCCCGACCGGCTCCCCGTCCGCCGTCACGATCAGATCGCCACGCTCGAGCCCGGCCCGCTCTGCCGGGGAATCCGGCGAGACCTGCTCGATCAACACGGTCGCCGCGACCACGCCGAGCGCGCGGAGATCGCCCCGCGCCGGGACCGAGACTTCGAGCGAGCGCGGCGAGGCGTCCTCGCCGACGGCGCGTTCGACACGGAAGTCGACGGACTCGCCGGAAGCTGCCGCGTAGCGGGCCGCCAGCTCGTTCCAGTCGTGGACTGGCTCGCCACCGACGTGAGTGACGAGATCCCCCGGACGCAGATCCGTCTGGTCGACCGGCGCCTCGGCGTCGGGCACCCCGATCACCGCCGCGAGCCGCGAGTGACCGACGCCAACGAAACCGACTTGCGTCTCGCTGCCATAGGCATCGAGGCCGGCGCGTGCCTCGATCGGGACTTCGAGCTCGAGCGGCTCGCCATCTCGATCGATCCGCAACGTCGCGCTCGTGCCGGCCCGCGTGCGGACGGTCTCTTCGAAGTCGGTCCACCAGCGGATCGGCTGGCCGGCAATCGCAACGATCCGATCGCCCACCGCGAGGCCCGCACGCTCGGCCGGCGACGACGGCTCGACGGTGCCGATCACCGGATCGGGACGCGGCATGCCGATCCCGAGCACGGTGGCGAAGATCAACACCGGGAGCAGCAGGTTCATCCCCGGCCCCGCGAACAGGATCAGCAGCCGCTGCCAGACCGGCTTGTTGTTGAACGCGCGATGTTCCTCGCCCGGCGCGAGCGGCGGATCCTCGCCCTCCGCGAGGTCTTCGGACTCGGGGTTCTCACCGACCATCTTCACGTAGCCGCCGATCGGGAGCCATGCCACCACGTACTCCGTCTCTCCACGGCGGAAGATGAGGCGCCAGCGCCCGAAACCGATGGCCGGACCGAAGCCGAGCGAGAAGCGAAGCACCTTCACGTCGAAGAGCTTCGCGACGAGGAAGTGACCCAGCTCGTGCACGAAGATCAGGACCCCGAGCATCAAGACGAAGGCGAAGACGAAGCTCAACGCGGTCATGCGGATCTCCCGGCGGCGAGTCTCTCGCGGGCCTGCGCCCGCGCCCACTCGTCGGCCGCGAGGACGTCCTCGAGATCCGCGACGGCGGCCGGCGCGACGCGGGCGATGTGGGCCTCGAGAACCGCGGCGTTGGTGGCTGCGATCGCCGGGAACGGGATCCGTCCGGCCAGGAACGCCGACACGGCTTCCTCGTTGGCGGCGTTCAGCACGGCCGGCGCCGCCTCGTCCGCGGCGAGCGCAGCGTACGCGAGCGGCAGACACGGAAACCGCGCGGCGTCCGGCTCCTCGAAATCGAAGCGGGCGACCGCGGCGAGATCGAGCCGCGGCAGATCGGCCAGCGAGCCTCCGGCCGCGAGCAGCGGGAGCCGCTCCGGCCACGCGAGCGCGAGCGCGATCGGGCCCCGCATGTCCGGGACACCGAGCTGCGCCAGCCAGGAGCCGTCGTTCATCTCGATCAGCGAGTGGATGACGGATTGGGGATGGACGACGACATCGATCTGCTCGGCGGGGACGTCGAAGAGCCAGCGCGCCTCGATGACCTCGAGACCCTTGTTCATCAGCGTGGCGGAATCGATCGTGATCTTCGGCCCCATGCTCCAGTTGGGATGGGCGAGCGCCCGCTCGATGCTGGCCGCAGCGATCCGCTCGGCCGGCCAGGTCCGGAAGGGTCCTCCCGAAGCCGTCAAGACGATGCGCTGCAGATCCTCGCGCCGCTGTCCGGCCAGCGCCTGAAAGATCGCGCTGTGCTCGCTGTCCACCGGCAGCAGCCGCCCGCCGTGCGCGCGCAGCTCGCGCAGCACGAGAGCCCCAGCCATGACCATCACTTCCTTGTTGGCGAGCGCCACGTCCCGGCCGGCGCGGATCGCAGCCAGGCTCGGGCGCAGTCCCACGGCGCCGACCAGCGCCGAGACCACCTGGTCGGCCTCGTGGACCGCCACGGCTTCGAGCCCCGCCTCGCCCCACTCGATCTTCGGCGCCTCGGCGCCGAGCAGATCGCCGAGGGCACCGGCTGCACCCGCATCGGCCACCGCCACGAGCTCCGGCCGGAAGCGGCGGACCTGGTCGGCCAGCTTCTCGACGCGCCGCCCCGCCGCCAGCGCGGTGACGCGGAAGCGATCCGGGAAGGCCTCCACCACGGACAGGGTCTGCTCACCGATGCTGCCGGTGGCGCCGAGAATCGCCAGCCGCTTCACGCGTCGTTCCCGTCTTCGGGACTCGCAGAGCCGGGGGCCCGCGGGTCCAGAGGGCTGGCAGCCTGAGGTTCCAGAGGGCTGACGGCCTGAGGTTCCAGAGGGCTGCCAGCCTGAGGTTCCAGAGGGCTGCCAGCCTGAGGTTCCAGAGGGCTGGCGCGGTTGCCGCGAACCTGGGCGGAGATCAGTCCGTAGCGCCGCTCACGGTTCTGGTACGACACGATCGCCTCCACCAGATCGCTCTTGCGGAAATCCGGCCACATCACGTCCGTCACATGGATCTCCGCATAGGCGATCTGCCACAACAGGAAATTCGAGACCCTCGACTCGCCGCCGGTCCGGATCAGCAAGTCGGGATCCGGCAGGTCCGGCGTGTAGAGGTATTCCGAGAAGATTTTTTCGTCGACCTGTTCCGGGTCGAGCTTGCCCTGTTCTACCTCGCGCGCAATGCGCCGAGCGGCATCGACGATTTCGGTCCGGCCGCCGTAGGACAGCGCGAAGAGGATCACCATCTCGCGGTTGTCACGGGTCCGGCAGATCGCTCGTTCCAGCTTCGCGCGGACCGGACGAGGAAGCCGCTCGAGCCGGCCCATCGCCCGGACCTGGATCCCGTTGCGGTCGATCTCTTCGATCTCGGCTTCGAGGTAGTGATCGAGCAGCCCCATCAGCGCGTCCACTTCGAGCTTGGGACGGCTCCAGTTCTCCGTGGAGAAGGCGTAGAGCGTCAGCTGCGGAATACCGAGTTCGTGCGCGGCCCGCACCGCGGCCCGCACCGCCGCGATCCCGGCGCGATGTCCCTCGTTCCGATCGAGCCCGCGACGCTCGGCCCAGCGCCCGTTGCCGTCCATGATGATGGCGACGTGACGCGGCAGAGCGTTGGCTCGGATGAGCCGTTCCGGCATCGTGAGCCCTGTTAGACCTGCAGGATTTCCTGCTCCTTCTGGTCGGCCTGCCCGTCGATCTGCTTGACGAAATCGTCCGTCAACGCCTGGACCTTCTTCTCGGCCCGAGCCCGGTCATCTGCCGGCAGATCCCCGTCGGCCTCCATCTGCTTCAGAGCCGCCAGCACCTCGCGGCGGGCATCGCGAACGCCGAGTTTGTGGTGCTCGGCCGTCTTGCGAACATGCTTGACCAGTTCCTTGCGCCGTTGCTCGGTCAGCGGCGGCACCGGACAGCGGATCAGTTTGCCATCGTTGTTGGGTGTCAGCCCGAGATCGGACGCCTGGATCGCCTTCTCGATCGCCGCGAGAGCGCCGCGATCGAACGGGGAGATGACGATCGTGCGCGGATCCGGTGCGCTCATGTTGGCGAGTTTCCCGAGCGGAGTTGGTGTGCCGTAGTAATCGACCCGGATCGAATCGAGCAGGGCCGGATTGGCGCGGCCAGTCCTCACCTTGCGAAGGTCTTCCTTCAAATGTTGGAGCGATTTCTCCATCTGCTCGCTCGCCTGGCTGATCGCTCCGTCGACGCTGGCCATCGTGTGTCCTCCTCCTCCACGCTCCCGATCTGCCCCGGGTGCGCCGCTAGCCCTCCACCCGGGTCCCCACCGGTGCGCCGCAGACGACCTTGCGGATGTTTCCGGAAACGGTCATGTCGAAGACCACGATCGGAACCCCGTTCTCACGGCACAGCTGGATCGCGGTCTGGTCCATGAACTGCAGATTGCGCTCGATCGCCTCCCGATACGTCAGCTGCACGTAACGCTCGGCCTCCGGATCCTGCTTCGGATCGGCGCTATAGACGCCATCGACGCGGGTCGCCTTCATGATCAGATCCGCGCGGATCTCCGCCGCTCGCAGCGCCGCCGCAGTATCCGTCGTAAAGTAGGGGTTCCCGGTTCCGGCTGCGAAGATCACGATGCGGCCTTTCTCGAGGTGCCGCATCGCGCGACGGCGGATGTAGGGCTCCGCCACCTCCTTGATCTCGAGGGCCGACAAGACCCGCGTCGGAACGCCGCAGGCCCGCTCGAGGGCATCTTGCAGCGCGACGCCGTTGATGACGCCGGCCAGCATGCCCATGTAATCGGCCGTCGAGCGATCCATTCCCTCGGACGCCGCCGATACGCCGCGGATGATGTTTCCGCCCCCGATCACGATGGCGATCTCGACGCCGAGCGCATGAACCTCGCGGATCTCCTCGGCGATGCCGCGGATCACCGCGGGCGCGATGCCGAAGCCCTTCTCGCCCGCCAGACCCTCGCCGGAGAGCTTGATCACGACGCGCCGATGGGCCGTCTTGCCCTCCGGTTCTCCTTCAGCCGTCTTGCCCTCCGGTTCCCCCTCAGGAATGGTCGTCGGCCCCCAGCCGGAACCGCACGAACCCGGTGACGGCGATCTCGGTCCCGAGCTGCTTGCCCACCTGGGCGAGTCGCTGTTGGACCGTGAGGTCCGGATCCTTCACGAAGGCCTGTTCCAGCAGAGCGACCTCCGCGAAGAACTTGTTGATGCGGCCGTCGACGATCTTCTCGATGACGTTCGCGGGTTTTCCACTCTCGGCGGCCTGCTTGGCGAAGAGCTCGCGCTCGCGTGCGACCAGATCCGACGGGACGCCGCTGCGATCGATCGAGACCGGCGAGGGATCCGCAGCCGCAACGTGCATCGCGACCTCCTTGGCCAGCGCCGCGATCTCGTCGCCCGCGGCGCGGGTCCGCAAGGCCACCAGCACTCCGAGCTTACCCCCGGCATGGACGTACCCCCCGACGATCCCGTCCGGCTCCTCGAGGCGCGCGACCCGCTTGAGCACGACGTTCTCGCCGAGCGTGCCGGCGACCGCCGCCACCCGGCCCGCGACCGTCTCCCCATCGAGCGGAGCCGCGCCGAGCGCTTCGCTGCTGGTCAGGTCCGGATCGGCCGCAGCCAGCGCCGCGATCTCGTGGGCGAGCTTCTGGAAGTCGTCGGTCCGCGCGACGAAATCCGTCTCACAGCCCAGCTCGATGAGCGCCCCGAACTGCCCGACCACGGCCATCGCGACGACGCCCTCGGCCGCTGCCCGACCCTCTCGCTTGGCCGCCTTCGCCAGACCGCGCTCGCGCAGCAGCAGCGTCGCTTTCTCGAGGTCGCCATCAGCATCCGTGAGCGCCCTCTTGCAGTCCATCATGCCCGCCCCGCTCCGATCGCGAAGCGTCTTTACTGCTGCCGCCGAGATCTCCGCCACGATCCGTTCTCCTCGTTCGTTCCGATGCGCCGGCACGTCGCCGCGATGCTTTTCAGCTCTCGGCGCCGCCGTCCCCTTCCGGCGCCGGCACCGTCGCTGCCGCCGGTGCGGCCGGTGCCGGGCTGGCGGCGGCCGGGACCGTGGGCTCGCTGTCCCGTTCGACGCCGGCACTGCGCGTGCCTCCGCGCGGAGCGCCACGGCCGGCGCCGCGGCCGCGCCGCGGCGGCTGCTTGATCTCGACGACGACACGCCCGGTGCCGTGCCCGGCGCCCTCGGCGCCGCGACGAGCGCCGGAGTCCAGGCTCGCCTCCGAACGCACACGCTCCTCGTGGAGCTGCGCGCCTTCCAGACAGGCGTCCGCCACATGCGAGCAGTAGAGATGAATGGCGCGGGTCGCATCGTCGTTGGCGGGAATCACGAAATCGATCCCGTCCGGACTGCAGTTGCTGTCCACCACGGCCAGGATCGGGATGCCGAGCCGTTGCGCCTCCGACACCGCGATGTGCTCGCGGTTCACGTCGATCACGAACATCGCCGCCGGGAGGCGCGACATCTCGCGCAAGCCATCGAGGCCCTTGCGATGGCGGTCGGCCTCGCGCGAGATCTGCGACAGCTCCTTCTTGCTGAGTTCGGCCGACTTCTCTTCGCTGCCGAGGATCTCGAGCAGCTCCTTGAAGCGATCGAGCGACTTCCGGACGGTCCGGAAGTTCGTCAACGTGCCGCCGAGCCAACGGTTGTTGACCCAGAGCTGCCCGCTGCGGCCGGCCTCGCCTTCGATGGCCGGCGCCGCCTGGCGCTTGGTGCCGACGAAGAGCACTTTGCCCCCTTCGGCGGCCGTCTCGCGCACGAAGTCGAGCGCCTCCCGAAAGCGCGTCAGCGTCTGGTCGAGGTCGAGGATGTGGACGCCGTTCCGCTCGCCGAAGATGAACGGCTTCATCCGCGGGCTCCAGCGATGCGTCTGGTGTCCGAAGTGAGCGCCGGCCTCGAGCAGCGAACGGACCGTCAGCGGCGTCTTGCTCGCCCCCTCGGCCATCGCCGCCGCCATCTCTGACGGGGCCGCGCCCACCGGGGCAGAACTGGGGGAAGGGCCAGGCGTCGTCGCGCCCGGCGGGGTCATCTCCGCCATGCGGATCTCCTTTTGCGGTTCGTCCTCCGCACCGATCCCCCGTCCTCGCAGGCGCGAGCCTTCCGCCCGAGCGCACGCAGGACGAGTCGAGCCCGAATCCCCTCTGCCGGCGGCAACGTGGGGGACCTGATCTCGAGGATCGGATCCGACGATGAACGCAGGACGAGGAGCACCGCTCGGGCAGACCGGAGCGTGTGAAGTGGCCATCGGATAGCAGAGGACCGAGCCGAGCGTCAAACCTCGATGAATCGGGCAGTTGTCCGGCTGGCCCACGTTCGGACCGCAGCCTCGGACCCTTGGGGGAGCGCGCCGGCCGGCCTCACGGGCTTGCCGAAAATCGGCCACTGGCGAACGCGCATCGCCGGGTGGGAGGAGCACACCCGGAGCCGTAATCCGGAGGCGGCCGTACCAAAGCCGTACGCAGCGCCGAAGCTCGTCCGCCGAGGACATCGGCGCAGGGTGTGCTCCTCCCACCCGCCTCCGAACATCGTCGG
>CAADGG010000089.1 GCA_900696485.1 uncultured Pseudomonadota bacterium | reverse complement strand
TGGCGCCTGGAAGACGTGCGGCCCGTTCCCGCGTGAGCGGCGGCACGCCTCCGGTCCATCACAGCGGAACGCCCCAGCCGGAGAGCGTCGCGCGCAGCCGCTCCACGTCGACGCGGCTCGTTGCGACGTCGTCGGTGCAGATCTGCTGCGCGGCGACGGCGACGGCCTGTCCGGCCAGCATGCAGGGTCCGATCACGCGAGCCGAAGCGAAGGCGGCGCTGTCGGCGGAGAGGCAGCGCCCCGCGACGAGCAGGTTGTCGACCCCGCGCGGCACCAGGCAACGGAACGGGATCGCGTAAGAAGCTCCCGGTTCGAGGAAGGACCAGGACGTGTGCCCCCCTGCGACGTGCCGCTCGATGGGCCATGCGCAGCGCCCGATGCCGTCCGCGAAGTCGCGGGCGCCCAGCACGTCGTCCTCGCGGAGCACGTACTCGCCGGCGATCTTGCGCGTCTCCCTGACGCCCAGACGCGACGCCGTGTGGGAGAGGAAGGCGTCGGCGAAGCCCGGGATCTCGCGCCGGACGAACTCCGCGAGCCGCACCGCCTGCGCGCGGCCCTCGAGCTCCGCGAAGCTGAGTTCCTGCTCCACGGCGGCATCCACGGGCCGCCCCTCGAACTCGACCCGCGAGAGCGCCACCAGGACCTCACCGGGGCGACCCGTCGGGATCAGATTGCCGCTGCGACGCGGGAGCTGGTCCGAGACGAAGTGCGATTCGAGAAGGCCGGGTAGGCTGCGGATCGCGCCGATGGCCCGGGCGACGTCGACGTTCTGCATCGTGAACATCATCGAGGGATACTGCAGCGTCCCCTCGCGGAGCGTCTCCACGCCGGCCAGGCGGGAGAGCACGGCGTCGCCGCTGGCGTCGACGTAGACGCGCGCCCGCAGTCCGATCCGTTCGCCTCGCGTGTCGACCGCCACGCCGCGCACCAGGCCCTCGTCGACCAGCACGTGGGTGAGGCGCGAGTGGAGCCGCACGCGAAGCCGCGGTTCCCGGCGAACCAGTTCTTCGAGCAGGTGCTGGACGCCCATCGGCACGTAGGGCAGCACGGCCGTGTCGTGGAGCGGAATCGGTCCGATCGCATGTCCGCGGGCCAGCAGGCTGTCGGCGATCTCGAGCGGCAAGCCGCCGACGGTGGGGACGAGCGTTGCACCGGGACCCTTCTTGTAGAAGCCGCAGTAGGTCCCGACCGCGCCGCCGGTACTCATCCCGCCGAGACCAGGCATCTCCTCGACGAGCCCGGTGCGCAGACCGAGGCGGGCTCCGGTGACGGCCGCCGTGACACCGGCCGAGCCGCCGCCGATGACGAGCAGATCGAGTTCCTCCTGCACGCGCAGCGTCTCCGCAGGAATCCGGATCGAAGCCATGACGTGTCTCCCTCGCCGTTGCGAGCCGGAGTTGGTGGCAGGAGGAACGACCGTACGATACCGTGGGCCGGGTACCGCGGGGGGGCCGGTCCGGCCGTCACGCTTGCGCCGGTCCCTGGCCGCCGTCGCCGCCGTGCTCCCCTCGCGCTCGCCAGCCGGGAATCCGATGTCTGAACCGCTCGGCCACGCCCAACACCGGACCCTCGCCGCGCTCGCCGAGTCGATCGCCCCGCCGGGCTGCCCGTTGCCGGTGGATGCGAACCAGATGGGCGTCGCCGAGCAGATCGGGGCGTTGCTTGGCGACTTCGATCCGGCGAGCCGTCGCCTGTTGGGGCTCCTGATCACGGCGCTGCGTCTGGCGCCGCTGGCCGCCGGGACCTGGCGCCGCTTCGATCGGCTGCCCCGTGCGCAGCGCGACGCGTGGCTGGCCGAGGCGCTGGCCGGCCGCCGGATCGGACACGACACCGCCGTTTCGTTGCGTGCGCTATGCGAGATGGTCTACGCCGGCGACGAACGCTTCCGCCGGCACGTCGGGGACTTCAACGAGCCACTCGTGCGCGACCGGCCGCTTCCTCCGGAGACGTACCTGCCCGTGCTGCGGCATCCGGACCTCGACGGTGACCTCGACGTCGAGTGCGACGTCGTCGTGGTCGGCAGCGGTGCCGGCGGCGCCACCGTGGCGCGACAACTGGCGGAATCCGGTCTGGACGTGGTGATCGTCGAGGAGGGAGGGCCGGTCTCGCGCGCGGATTTCGACGGCCCGGCGCTGCGAAGGACCGTCAAGTACTGCCGCAACAACGGGCTCACGACGGCGATCGGCGCCTCGGTGATCCCGGTTCCGATGGGTCGCGTCGTCGGCGGGACGACCGTCGTCAACTCCGGCACCTGCTTGCGTGCGCCGGATTCCGTGCTGGACGAATGGGCGCGCGTGCACGGGGCCGAGCTGGCGGCGCCGGACCGGATGGCGCCGCAGTACGACCGGTTGCGCGAGCAGCTCCACATCGAACCGGTCGCCGACGACGTCATGGGCACGAACGGCCAGATCGCGCGCCGCGGTGCCGAGGAGCTGGGCCTGCGCGCCCATGCGATCCCGCGTCCCACGCGCGACTGTGCCGGCACGGGCCAGTGCGCGTTCGGCTGCCCGCGCGACGCCAAGCAGGCCATGCACCTCACGCACCTCCCGGCCGCCGTTCGCCACGGGGCTCGCATCTACGCGAGCTGCGTGGTGGATCGGATCGTCCTGCGCGGGGATCGTGCCGACGGGATCGATGCGCGGATCCTCGACGAGCGCCGGGTTCCGACCGGCGGACATCTGCGCGTCCGGGCGCGCAGCGTCTTCGTCTGTGCCGGCGCGCTGATGACGCCGCTGTTGCTGCGCCGTTCGGGCGTCGCGCGGCGGAACCCGGCCCTCGGGCGCTTTCTGCGCATCCATCCGGGCAGCGGCGTCACCGGGCGCTTCGACGAGGTGGTGAACGGCTGGCAGGGCGTGATGCAGTCCTACTGCATCGACGAGTTCGTCGCCGACGGCATCCTGCTCGAAGCCACCTTCCCGCCCCTCGGCATGACCTACAGCGCGGGGGCGCTGCCCGGCATCGGCCACGATCATGCGCGGCTGCTGGACGCCTATCCGCACATGGCGAGCATCGGCTCCATCCTGTCCGACACCGGAACGGGACGGGTCTGCCACCTGCCCCTCGCGGGCCCGACGATGCTGTATCGGCTGAGCCAGCCGGACGTGGACAAGACGATCCGGGCGATCGGGCTGGCTGCCCGCGTGCTGTTCGCCGCCGGCGCCCGGGAGGTCTACGCCGGGCTGCCCGCCGTGCCGCCGCTGCGCTCGCTCGGCGACGTGGACGAGCTCGAGCGCCGCCGCTTCCGCGCGAAGGACGTGAAGGTGTCTGCGTACCACCCGATGGGCACGGCACGCATGGGAGCGGATGCCCGGCGTTCGGTCTGCGATGCGGAAGGCCGGGTCCATGGCATGCAGAATCTCTACGTGGCGGACACCAGTGTATTCCCCGGCTCCACCCACGTGAACCCCCAGCTCACGCTGATGGCGCTGTGCCGGAATCTGGCCGAGCGTTTCCTCGATCGCTGGCCTCCGGGTCTTTGATCGGAATCCCGTACCCATGAGCCCGGCGGCCCGGACGGGCGTGAGGAGAGATGCGATGAAGAAGTTCCAGAAGCTCAGTCCGGAGCAGATCGCCAAGTCCGTGCAGGTCTTCGCCGAACTCAAGGTGGATCGCTTCTTCTGGAAGGCCAGTGGCTACACCGACGAGGAGCTCTCGCGGCCGGTGATCGCGGTGGCCAACAGCCCCCAGGACGTCGGTCTCGGGCACATGCACCTGAAGCAGCTCGGCGAGGCGGTGAAGCAGGGCGTGCTGCTGGGCGGGGGCGTGCCGATCGAGTTCTCGACGATCGCGCCGTGCGCGGGGCATTGCCGCAATCTCGGCAGCCAGGACGAGGTGCTCCTCTACGATCTGCCGCAGCGCGACGCCATCGCCGACAGCGTCGAGATCCAGATGCGCAACTACAATGCGGACGCGCTGATCTGCATCGGGACCTGCGACAAGATCGTGCCGGGCCATTGGCTGGGAGCGGCGCGCCTGGATCTTCCGACCTTGTTCTTGCCGGGTGGACCCGCGCGCCCCGGGACCTTTCGCGGCCAGCCGACTGCGTTCCCGACCGATGTCGCACTGACGCTGATCAACGAGTACCTGGCCGACCAGATCAGCGCCGAGCAGATGCGCGAGCAGATGCGGGAGATGGAGAGCCGATGGGTGACGGGATGCGGCGCCTGTCCCGAGCTCACGACGGCGAATACGGTCCAGATGGCGACCGAGGCGATGGGCCTGTGCCTGCCGATGGCGTCGACGACACCGGGCAACGACATGGAGAAGCTGCGCCAGGCCAAGCAGACCGGCTTCCGCGCCGTGCAACTGGTGC
The DNA here is from genome assembly GCA_900696485.1 of uncultured Pseudomonadota bacterium. Taxonomy (GTDB): domain Bacteria; phylum Myxococcota_A; class UBA9160; order UBA9160; family PR03; genus CAADGG01. The sequence continues at coordinate 47,783 of CAADGG010000089.1, read as the reverse complement.
GCGAGGGGCTGCGCTTCCGCGATCTGGTCACCGCCGAGTCGATCCGCGACGCCGGCCGCCTGATCATGGCCCTGAGCGCCGGCACCAACGGGATCCTGCATCTGCTCACGCTCGCGCGCTATCTGCAGCTCGACATCGACGTCGATACCTTCGACTTCCTCAGCGATGACACGCCGTACTATTGCCCGGTGCGGCCGAGTGGCCCGTTCACGGTCGTCGACCTCCATGAGGCCGGGGGCGTCTTCGCGATCCTGAAGCGCATCGAGTCCAAGGTGCACCGGGATCGTCCCACGATCTGCGGCCGGACGGTGGGCGAGTTGATGGACGCGACGCAGGTGCTCCGGCCGGAAGTGATCCTGCCCGCCGAGAAGCCGATCTATCCGACCGGCGGCATCAAGGTGCTGCGTGGCAACCTGGCCCCGGACGGCTCGCTGTGTCGCTACACCATCAGCGGCGGCCAGGACCAGACGTTCCGCGGGCCGGCGCGGGTGTTTCGCAGCCAACAGGCCGCCATCGGTGCGATCCTCGGTGGCCGGATCCAGTCGGGCGACGTCGTCGTCATCCACTATCAGGGTCCGCGCGGGGGACCCGGATTCAGCGAGAACTTTCGCGTACCGCTGATCCTCGGTGCGCTCGGGCTGTGCGACGTCGCGGTCGTGACGGACTCGCGCTTCAGCGGCGCTACGGAGGGCGCGTTGTGCGTGGGCTACGTCTCTCCGGAGGCGCAGGTCGGAGGGCCGCTGGCCGTCGTGCAGGATGACGACATCGTCCGCATCGACTGCAAGAGCAAGTCGCTCGACGTCGAGCTCGACGCCGCGGTGCTCGCCGAACGGCTGGCCGCCTGGCAGCCGCCGCGTCCGCCGATCACGGAGGGTGTGCTGGTCGACTGGCACCTCACGGCGACGCAGTTTCCGGACGGCGCCATGCTGCAGCGGCGCTTGTGATCCCGGCTGTCGGTCCGATCGGGACGGGAGCTCCATGTTCGAACTCGACGAGACCCTGAGTGCCGTCGAAACGGCCGTTCGCGGCTTCTGCGAGCGCGAGGTGGAGCCGCACATCGCTGCGATCGAGTCCGGCGACGCCAGCGGCTTCGACGTCCTGCGCCGCTTCGCCGTGGGCTTCGGTCTGGGCGAAGCGCTCGGGGCGCCGATGCGAGCCCGCGCGAGCCGGCTGCGGACGGGCGGCCCGGCCCGCGCGGTGCCGTCGCCCGAAACCGTCGATGGCCGAGGCTCGGCGAACCCGGGGATCGCGACCGTGGTCGCCAAGGAGCTGGCGCGCTCGAGCCCGGGCCTGGCGCTGTGCCTGCTCAGCAATCTCGGTGCCGCGGCGACGATCGGCGCCCGCGGCGACGCCGACTTGATCGAACGCTGCGCGCTGCCGCTCGTCACGCTCGAGAAGATCGGCTGCTGGGCGCTGACGGAGCCGGGCTCCGGGTCCGACGCCTTCGCGATGAAGACATCGGCGCGCCTCGACGGCGAGACGATCGTGCTGAACGGCAGCAAGACCTTCATCTCGAACGCGCCCGCGGCCGACGTCCTGCTGATCTACGCCCGTCTCGAGGATCCGGGCGGCGACAGAGCGGACAAGCAGCGGATCTTTCCGATCGTGGTGGAACGGGGCACGGCCGGGCTCAGCACCGGCGCGCCGATGCGGAAGCTCGGGATGCATGCGACGCCCACCGGCGAGGTGTTCCTGCAGGACTGCCGGGTCCCGCGCAGCCACCTGCTGGGCGACCCCGCGCGTCCAGCACGCGAGCTCGCCGAACAGACCCTCGTCGCGGAGCGGGTCATGGTGGTGGCGATGTGCCTCGGTGTGATCGAGCGCTGTCTCGACGACGCGCTCGGCTTCGCCATCGCGCGCCGTCAGTTCGGCAAGCCGATCGCCGCCTTCCAGTTGATCCAGCAGAAGCTGGCCCGGATGTACGTGGCGCGCGAGAACGTGCGCAATCTGATGCTGAAAGGGATCTGGTTGCAGCGCGAGGGGAAGGGGAGTGAGCGTGAAGTCAGCGCCGCCAAGTGGTATGCCACCGAGGCTGCCGCCGACGTGGCCCTCGAGGCCATGCAGTTGATGGGAGGCTCGGGCTACATGCAGGAGTATGCACCCGAACGCCTGTTCCGGGACATCAAGCTCTGGACCATCGCGGCCGGCAGCAGCGAGATCCAGACGCTGACGATCGCCAAGGATCTGCTGCGCGCGCGCGGATTCTCCATCGATCTCGCCGGCGGGTACCGTGCGGACGGCGAGTGATCGGGCCTTGCGATCCGCCGCGGGCCCTCCGCCCCGGAGAGCAGGCTCCCGCCCGGCTTCGCAGTGCCCGGCGCGGCACAAGAGGTTCCGGTCGAGGCCGTGATCGCCGCGCTGCCCTTCGAGCCCGTGCCGGAGTGCAACCGGATCCAGCTCGATCTGTCGGTGCCGGGCGAGAGACCGTTCCGGATGCTACTCGACACGGGGGCGGCGTTCTCCGTCCTGACCCCGCTCGCGGCCCGCGCCCTCGGCGTCTCGGTCCGGCGCACGAAGCACGATCCGGACCGACGCCGCACGCGGCTCGGACGCGACCTCCAGTTCCTGGTCGATACGCGATCGAGCGACACGGGTTCGAAGACCGGCTGGGAGTACGGGTTGCTCGGCGGCAACCTTCTCGAATCGTACGTCGTCGAGCTCGACTTCGAGAGCGCGCAGGTCCGCTTCCTCGACCCCGATCGTTTCGCGGTTCCCGAACAACCGGCCAGCGTTCACGAGACGGTGGTCCCGATCCGGCTCGGGACCAAACGCCCGACGCTCGACGTCGAGATCGAAGGTCGTCCGCTTCGCGTGCTCCTCGACACCGGCGCGCCGTGGGGCCTGCTGCTGTCGGGTGCGGCGGCCCGCGAGGTGGGCATCGACGATCCGCGCAAGCGACTCTGGCTCCGGCAACGACGCGACGAGTCGTTGCTCGCCGGCCTGGCGTACGAACCGATGCGCGCGAGCGGCGCCGTCGTGTTGCCTCGGGCCGGTGCCGCCGGGGGATTTCCGTCATCGGCGTGCGTCCGGACAGCCCGGCGGCGCGCCTCGGGCTGCTTCGAGGGGATACCGTGCTGCTCGCGAGTCCCGGCCGTGGCGGGCGCTCGACCCCGGCGGACCTGCTGGCCGCGCTCCGGGACGGCGAGCCGCTGCGCATCCTGCGCCGGGAGGGCGACGTCGACGCGATCCTCGACCTGCCCTCCGGCGCGCCCGACCGCGAACCGGCCGGAGACTGAGGACCCCGCAGCACCGGCCCGGTTCCGCTATCCGTCCCGCGATGAAGCACCGAGACGATCCGCTCGGACGATGGCTGGCGCGGTGCGCGCTGGCGCCGGTGGGCGAGGACCGCTTCGAGACGCCGCCTGTCGGATCCGGGCGGCGCCTGTTCGGCGGTCTGCTCGCTGCGCAGGCGGCCCTCGCCGCCATGCACACGGTCGCGGCGGGCCGACTCCATTCCCTGCACGGCTACTTCCTGCGTCCAGGTCGGCCGGGCGCCACGCTGGGTTTCGAGGTGACCCGCATCCGAGACGGACGGCGCTTTGCGACTCGCCGCGTCGTGGTTCGCCAGCTCGGCGAGCCGGTCTTCGAGCTGAGCGCCGGTTTCACCGCAGACGAGCACGGCGTGGCGCACGCGCACGAGCCGCCGCTCGACGGGTTGTCGTCGCTCGAGGCGCTCCCGCCGCCCGAGTCGCTCCCGGATTGGGAGGCCGTGCGCGCCGCCGAAACCGGCGAGCCGCCGCGCACGCCCGATGCGATCGACGTGCGAGTCTGTCGGCCCCTGGAGGATCGTCCGGAGGGGACGCCGTCTTCGCACCGCCTGGTGTGGATGCGCCCACGCGGCCCGCTGCCCGACGATCCGGCGCTGCACGCCGCCGCGCTGATCTATGCCAGCGACCGGACGCTCCTGCGCACGGCGGCTCGTCTGCACGGCAGCCTGCGCCAGCGCCTGCCGGCCAGTCTCGACCACGCCGTCTGGTTGCACCACCCACCGCGCTGGGACGACTGGATCCTGTACGCGAGCGAATCCCCCATTGCCCACGGCGGCCGCGCCCTCGTCCAGGGCCGCATGCTGACCCGCACCGGCACCCGCCTCGCCACCATCACCCAGGAAGGCCTCCTCCGCCGCCCCCGCCCCCTCGACCCCCCGCCGCCCCCGCCGCCCCCGCCGCCGAAACGGGCGTCGTCAAGAAAGGGGTCGGGTTCGAAACGTCAACTTTTGCCCGGCGATCGGTCGTGAGTCGATGAGAGTCGGTCTCTTCGTGCCGTGCTATGTCGATCAGCTCGCACCCCAGGTGGCCGAGGCGACCGTGGAGGTGCTCGAGCGGGCCGGTTGCCGGGTCGACTACGATCCGGAGCAGACCTGCTGCGGCCAACCGTTCCTGAACCTCGGCCTGGCTGCCGAGGCGCGGCGACTCGCGCGCACGCATCTCGAACGCTTCGCGCTGTATGACGCAGTTGTGTGTCCATCGTCGAGCTGTGTCTCCACGGTGCGCCGAAGCTACACCGGAATCGGTGTCGGAGACGACGCGGCGAGTCGCCGTGTGCGCGCGCGCACCTTCGAACTCGGCGAGTTCCTGGTGCGGGAACTCGGCATCCGGGATCTCGGCGCGCGCTTTCCCCATCGGGTCGCGTTGCTTGCGAGTTGTCACGGGCTGCGGGAACTCGGGCTCGGCCGGCCGAGCGAGGTGGTGGGCAGACTCCCTGGCGTTCCCGATCCGGGCGAGCCCGGCCCGACGGAGCAACTGCTACGCGCCGTCGCCGGGCTCGAACTCCTGCTGCCGAGACGCGACGAGTGCTGCGGCTTCGGCGGGGCGTTCTCGGTGGAACTCCCGGAGGTGTCGGCACGCATGGGGCGCAGCCGGCTGGCCGAGCTCACGGCGACCGGTGCGGAGTGGATCGTCGGCACCGACGTGAGTTGCCTGCTGCATCTCGACGGGCTTCGCCGCCATGCCGCCCGCACGGATCCGACGTCGCCCGATCCGGGCCCCCGGATCCTGCATCTGGCCGAAGTGCTGGCGTCGCGCTGAAGGATTCGCTCGCCGGCGCGCAGGAGCGGGCGGGACGCCTGCGCCCGGATGCGCAGCCGTCGGGGCGCAACGCGTCGCGGATCAGTCTGTTGATGATCGCGCGGTTGCTCGCGCTCGCACTTCGGAGCCGGCGTGCCGCACGGCGTGGACCGACACCGCAGACCTCATCGGTCATCGATCAGCCGCGCGATGGTGGCGCGCAGCACGGCCTCTGCCCGCGCTGCCGAGAGTCCCTGGTCCTGCCGCAGGCGCCGCCATGCTTGGAAGCCGGTCGCCATCTCGAGCGCGGGGAACAGCATGCGGTCCGTCGCGATGGCTTCGGGCAGAATGACCCGCAGGCTTTTCCGCTCGAGTTCCACGAAGCGCCGGTAGTCGTCCATCAGGAAAGCCGATTGGAACCGTCGCACGCTGGTCGCGACGCGCAGCGGCAGCAGACGCTCGTAGGTCCGGGCCCGCCGGGAGACGAGTTCGAGGAGCCGTCCGCGCCAGTCCGGCGCTTCGAATGGCGCCGCGACCAGCGGCAGGATCTCGGCCTTTATGCGTTCGGCCATCACGCGATAGAGGCTCTCCATGTCGTCGAAGTGCCGGAACACCGTCCGGAGGCTGACGCCGGCAGCCTGCGCGACCTGCGCCGTCCGGGGTGCCATGTCCCCCGCACGGATCAGCGCGAAGAACGCCTCGACGATCAGCTCGCGGCTGCGTTCGCTGCGCTGGCGGCGTCCATCGCTCTCTTCGTCCGGCGTGCTCTCGACGTTCTCGGCATCTGGAGCATTCACGAGTCTCAGCGTCTTGCGTCGGGTCATCGCAGATCCGTCACTTCGCGGACATCACCATCGCAGCATCTCGCGCGTCTGGATCTCGTCGCGGTTCGCCGGCAGGCTCACGAGCCGTCCATCCACAGCGATCTCGATCGGTCCGGCGAAGAGATCCTCCGCGTCGCCGAGGAAGACCGGGTGCAGCAACCGGGACGGAAGCGGTGGCACGATGTGGTAGAGGACGAGCAGCCGGGCGCCGATCTCGGTGGCGGTGCGCGCGGCCTCTTCCGGAGTCGTGTGGTAATCGGGGATGTCGGCGAGGACTTTCGCGAGGTTCGGCCGCCCCCTGGCGGCCATCGCCTCCCGCATTGCCTCCACCATCACCGGCTGCAGCGCCTCGTGGAAGAGGACCTCGACGCGATTGGCGGCGGCCACGAAGCCTTCGTCATACGCCGTATCGCCGCTGAACGCGACGGAACGACCCGCGTAGTCGATGCGATACCCGAAGGCCGGCTCCACCGGCGCGTGATCGACGCGGATGGCGGTGATCGTGAGGCCATCCTGCTCGAGCACGACCTTGCGGGCGCCGGGCGCCGGCGGCAGGTCGATCTCTTCGGCGGCGCCCCCGAAGCCGCCCGGATCGGCGACGGACACGCCGTGATGCGCGGTCCGGAAGCGGCTGTCGATGCGATAGGCGGCGTTGAAGCCGGCCACCACCTCCGCCGTTCCGCGCGGGCCGGCAATCGGAAGGGGTGTGGTTCGGGAGCCGCCGATCCACACCTGCAGCATCGTCTCGCCGAGACCGTCGAGATGGTCGGAGTGCAGATGGGTGAGGTACAGGTGCTCGACGCGTCCGATCGGAAACCCCATGCGGGCGAGGTTGCGGATGCCGCCCGATCCGGCGTCGAAGAGAAAGGCATGCCGGCCGGCCAGAACGCCGAGGCAAGGGCCGGCGCGCTGCGCGTCCGGCATCGGCGAGCCGGCCCCACAGACGAAGACGTGCAGGCCGTCCGGAAGCTCGGCGCTCCGGTCTCGTCCCACGTTTTCCGCGACCATACGGCGGAACGCCGCCTCGGCGATCGGTCGCTCGAAGACCCGAAAGGCGGCGAATCCGAGCACGGCCAGGCCGATCAGGAGCCACATCGAACGGCGTCGCCACATCGGCATGATCAACGCACCGAGCGCGGGAGGTCGTGTCGCCGATCCGACGCAGACGCTCCCGGCGCCAGCGCGGTCGCGAGATCGAGCGGACCGGCGAGGCTGACGCTCCGAGGTACGACGATCGTGCGCCACGCCTCGGACATCGACCTTCGCACCGTGTCCCGTCGCCTCGGATCCATGGCGATGGTCCCCTCGTCCCCTCGCGCTCGAACCCGTCCGCCGTCCGCGCGAGGGAAGCGCCCGCGCGAGCGGAGCGTCCGCGCATCCGGAGTCCCGAGCACGCTCTCGGAAGGCGACACGCCGTACCGCCGAGGCATTCTATGAATCGACATCAGCGATGTCAATTGAATCGCGGCGTCCGCCGCCGTCGGGTTACAGCGGGGCCCGTGGCTCTCCACGAAAGCGCCAGCAGCACTCGGAGGCGCCGCGATGAACACAGCCTTCGGCGGCCGTGCGGACGGCATCGAGGCCGGTCAGCCGGAGCACCTCGGCGAAATACGCGTCGATCACGAGACACATTTCGGATCCTGGATTCGCATAGCCTCGCAGCAGGATGCGTCCGGCGCCGGCGCCCTCGATCTCGAGCGTCAATTCGCCGGTATCGTGCAGGCTCTTCCACAAGGCATTCGCACGGATCGGGAGCGTGTCGAGGCGCAGCTCGCTGAGCAGGTGGCGGTAGCTGCCATTCAGATGATTGCGGGCGGTCAGCGCGCCGATCTGGCGGAACAGGTCGTCGCCGGACCCGGGCATGATCTTCCCGAGTGCAAGCATCAGCGCGAACATCTCTTCCTCGGGGTACCAATCGGAGACGACGATGCGCCGCTCGAGATACCCGTGCAGCGCCGGCGGCAGCGCGCTGCGCGCCGCGTCCTTTTGCGAGCGGAGGAACTTCACCATGTCGATGAGGTTGGTTCCCTTGGCTTGGGGCACCGCAGTCTCCTTCGGATAACAGGACCAGGCTGGTCTCGCCTCATCGGAGTCCCCGGCGGTCGGCCTTGAGGATCGATCCGCCGATCAGTCCATCGATCGGAGCTCACGGGGATGGCCGGTGCGGACTCGCCGGCCTGCGGTCTCCGCGGTCTTCGAAGGGGCCTCCCGGACCCTACGGAGCGCCCGGAACGGGCTCCGAGGTCTCGAGCCCCCGCACGCGGATCTGCTCGGCCGCGCGAAAGCGCTCGTTCCGCGCGGTTTCGACGGCGGTCGCCAGCGCCGGCGGATCGTCCGCGAACTCCCGTTCGAGCGCCTCGCGGGTCCGCCGCCATTCGTCGAGTCGCGCCTGCCAGCTCGCGCGCTCGCGATCGAGTGCGGCGAGTCGTTCGGCCGCGTCGGCGCCGAAGCGCTCTTCGCGCAGGTGGTGGATCTCGGCGTCGCCGGCCCCCTGCGCACGGAGGCTCGCCTCGTCGCGGCGCAGGTCGATGGCGGCCTGGGCGGCGGCCTGGGCCGCGCGGACTTCGGGCGGCCGCTGCGCTTCGAGGGCGAGCAGGCGGCGCCCCCGCTCGTCCGGCGAGAGGTCGGGATCCTGCGCGACGCGACGCCGATCGAGTTCCACGCGGAGCCGATTCTCCTCGACTCCGAAGAGTGTCTCCGCCTGGGCGGCGCCGAACACGGAACGCCGCAACTCCCGGATCCGCTGGAAGCGGATCTCGAGCGGGAGTTCCTCGAAGTCCGCCTCGAAGAGCGCGCGTGCCTGCTCCCGATAGCGCTGATATTCGTCGAAGAACGCCAGCGCCTCCGCGCGGGCCAGCGGCATCAGCCGAGCGTGGATCTCGGCCTCGATGCGCTGCCGGATCCGGGCGTCCGGTTCTTCGCCGCGGGCGGAGAAGAAGTAGTCGAAGAGTTCGAGCGCATCCGGAGTGGCGCGGAAGTACCCGGCGCTGTCGAGGGCGAAACCACCGGGAACCTCGGTCCCGCGCAGTGAGGCCGGAAGCGCCGGTCGTGCCGAGCCGGGCGACGCGGAGGCTGCGCTCTCCGGCTCGGCCGACGCGCCGGGACGGCCTGCCGCCGACACCCTCGGCGGGTCGACGGCCGGCGCCGGCCCCGGCCCCCGGAGTCCCCAGACTCCCATCGCGGCGCCGAGCGCGGCCAGCGCCGCCACGAGGATCCGTCGTCCCGCGCGTCTCGTCACGGATTCGCGGATGGGCCGCGTCACATGCTACAGCCCGGCGTTCTTCAGCCGGTTCGCATGGTTCCGGAACAGCGTCTTCGGGTTCGACTCGAAGATCGAGACGAGCCCGAGGATCTGGTTCACCTCGTCCAGATGATTCTGGAAGTAGTTGTCGCGGATCACGCTGCCGAGATGGGAGCTGCAGCGGCCGACGAGGCCGTCGTTCGCTTCCGAGTAGAACAGCGACGTCAGTCCGAGCGCAGGGTCGGAGACGTCGAAGACGTTGGTCAGGACTCCCGTGCCGCTCCACGAGTAGTAGCGGATGCCGTTCACGACGGACGCACCCTGGCCGCAGGCCGTCGTCGGGACGCCCTGCGGATGCTGGGCGTTGAACGCGGCCAGGCCGGTACTCGTCAACGCGTCGAGTGCCAGGATCGCGTCCTGCGGATTCGTCGTGCCGGACAGCAGGCCGAGGACGGTCCCGAGGGAGTTGGCAAAGAACGCCAGCAGATCCTCGGTGAACGAGCCGTTCTGCACGTTCGCACGCAGGAAGTCCGCGAGTTCCGCGCCTTGGTGCGGACTCGCGACCGTCGTCACCGACGCCACGAGATCCGGCCGCACGGACGCGACGTACCGGACATCGAGGCCTCCGTGGCTGTGGCCGATCAGGTTGACCTTCGGCTTGCCGGTGATCGCGGCGATCGTCTCGATCTGGTCGATCAGTTGTTCGCCGCGGGCCGCGGTGGACTGGAAGGCGCTCACCTGCGTGACGAACACCGTCGCGCCCTTGCCGCGCAGCTCGCTCGGAATTCCGAAGAAGTACTCGAACACCCCGAACAGCTCGTCGAAGCCGGCGAGACCGTGGGCGAGCACGATCGGATATTTCGTCTTCGCGGCGTTGCACTGGAACAGGCAGAAGGCGCGGGCCGGGCCGGCGAGCAGCACCAGGCCGAGCGCCAGCAGCAGCGGGGCGAACCTCGATCGACGCATCCAGTCTCCTCCTCGTCCTGGGAACCGGGGGGCCATTGGACCACAGATGCGGCCCGAATGGCGACCGAAATTCCGGCTCGTGCGGTTCGCCCGGGAAGGGGGCTGGCGGACAAGACTAGAACGTGTTTCATTTTCGAGAACCTGGCATCCCAGCCCGGCCCCGAAACGGACGAAATCCGACGAGAGCGACGGGCGCGGGGCGGCGGAGGGAATCGACGATGCGCACGCCGATCTGTGAGCGACTCGGGATCGAGTTTCCGATTTTCGCGTTCACGCACTGCCGGGACGTGGTGGTGGCGGTCTCGAAGGCCGGCGGACTCGGGGTGCTCGGCGCCGTCGGCTTCAGCGCCGAGCAGCTCGAGATCGAGATGAAGTGGATCGACGACCAGATCGGGGACAAACCCTATGGCGTCGACGTCGTGATCCCGCAGAAGTACGCCGGCCAGGGTGAGGCGCTCGATGCGGCGGCGCTCGAGCAGAAGCTGCGCGACCTGATCCCGGCCGGTCACCGCGAGTTCGCAAGGCGCCTGCTCGCTGAACACGACGTCCCGGAGCTTCCCGAGGGCGAGAAGCCCCGCGAGCTGCTCGGCTGGACGGCGACCACGGCCGGCCCGCAGGTCGAGGCGATCCTGAAGCACCCGAAGGTCAAGCTCGTCGCGAACGCCCTCGGGACGCCGCCGATCGACGTGATCCGCGACATCCAGGCCAGCGGTCGCCTGGTCGGCGCGCTGTGCGGCAGCGTCAAGCACGCGCTCCAGCACAAGGCGGCCGGCGTCGACTTCGTGATCGCGCAGGGCACCGAGGGCGGGGGCCACACCGGCGAGATCGGAAGCCTCGTGCTGTGGCCGCAGGTGATCGATGCGGTCGCGCCGATCCCGGTGCTCGCGGCCGGTGGCATCGGCGACGGCCGCCAGATGGCGGCGGCGCTGATGCTCGGCGCCGAAGGCGTCTGGACCGGCTCGTTGTGGCTGACTGTCGAAGAGGCCGAGATCCCGCCGGCACAGCAGGAATCGCTGCTGCGCGCGACGAGCCACGACACGGTCCGCTCGCGCGCGTGGACCGGCAAGCCGTGCCGGATGCTGCGCAACGACTGGACCGAGGCCTGGGAGCAGCCGGACAATCCGAAGCCGCTCGGCATGCCGTTGCAGTTCATGGTGACGGCGGAGGCCGTGTCGCGCACCACACGCTACGCGTCGAAGGCGCAGCCGGTGGCGTTCAATCCCGTCGGTCAGGTCGTCGGCCTGATGCGCGAACGCCGCTCGTCACGCGACGTGATCGTCGGAATGGTCGAGGAGTACCTCGACGCCGTCGAGCGCTTCCAGGCGATCCAGCCGAGCGAGTGACGCTTCGCGCGCGACCGCACTGACGCCGGTCCGAGCGCTGGATGGAGTGACCGGGACGCGCGCATTGCTCTCGCGGAGCCTCTCCAGCACGTCGCGGTACTTGTCGCACGGGTCTTCGAGATCGAGGCGCGGCGTCCACCAGACGTAGTCGAACGGGATCTCGTGCTCGGGTGGAAGCTCCGGCTCCCGCGGATCGAGTTCGAGGAGGCCGAGTGCGACGAGGCGGGCGCCGGGCGCCATCCGCGCGAGCCAGCGCGGCACGCCGCGATCGCGCCGGACGTGCTCGTTGCCGGCGATCAGGATGGCGCTCCGGCGCGCATCGGTGTCGCCCGCGGCCGGCGGCTCGGACTGCGCGAGCCACAGCGCCCGCGCGAGCTGGGCATTCCATGCGCGCTGCGTATCGACCATGCGCTCGAGCGCGGCCTCCGGCGCATGCCCGCAGTGCGCTTCCCGGATCTGCTCGCTGAGGGCACGGAACTCCTCCGGATCGGCCGGCGCGTCGAGGAGCAGCTCGGCACGGCGTGGCGGCGACAGCGCGGCGGCGCCGCCGCGGCGCAGCGCCGTGAGTTCCGCAGAACCCAGGTTGGCCGCGACGATCGTCAGGTCCGGCGCCAGCGCCGCCTCGAACACCGGCGCGTAGAGGGCCCAGTCCGGCCAGCCGCTCTGCTCCCATGCGACCGCCCTGCGCAGCGCTTCGGCGCGCGCGGCGGCGTCCCCGTCCAGCGCTCGGACCGATGCCAGCGCCGGCGCATCCTCGGCGTCGAGCATCTCGAACGCGACAGCCGGACGCCGGCCGCGCGTGCTCAGCGATTCGATGAGGCGCGCTTGCAGCGCGTGGTGATCCGGGTGGTCGTGTCGCTCGCCGAGCAGGACGAAGTCCGCGCGCCGCAGCGCCTCGAGAAGGGTCGCCTCGTCGATCCAGCGCCCGGTCGCGACCTCGAGGATGCCGCCCGCCCGCGGGTCGTCGCGCCCGTGCAGGGCCTGCCATTCGACGCCGCTCGCGATCGGCCGAGGGGGCCGTACCGAGTTCGAGTCCGACCCGGGTGAGGCGCAGGCGAGCATCGAGAGCGCGGCGACGAGGCGCAGGGCGGTCACGATGGAGAGGTAGCTGCCGGCGTGTGCTTGTCGAGACGCCTTGCCTACCCTGCCCGGGTCTTTCGAGACTCCCGCCGGCGGAGATGCGATGAAGCGGTTTGTCCTGGTGGCTGCGCTGCTCGTCCTGATTGCTGGCGCGGCGGCCCTGTGGTTCCTGATCGGCTCGCTCGACAGCCGCGTGCAGGCGGTGCTCGAACGTGTCGGCAGCGAAATGACGCTCGCGCCGGTGCACGTCTCCGGCGTGTCTCTCGATCTCGCGGCGGGCCGCGGGACGATTCGCGACATCATGATCGGCAATCCGGACGGTTTCCCGGACGGCAGCGCCGTTTCACTGCGCGAACTCTCGCTGTCGCTGGAACTCGGCTCGCTGCGAACCGGCCCGATCGTCCTGCCCGAGATCGTCGTCGGCGAGCCGCGCGTCGACGTGGTCCTGCTGGCGGATGGCCGGATGAACCTCGATGCGCTGGGCCGGAATATCGAGTCCTTCGCGGACCGGCGGCGCGTCGCGTCGCCGCGCGAGCCGGATGCTCGCGGCGCGGCCCGGGTCGAGAGGCCCGAATCCGAGCTGCGGCTGCGGGTGCGTGAACTCCGGATCTCCGAGGGCCAGATCGGTCTCGACGCGTCCGCCCTCGGCCGCGATCCGGAGGAGCTCGCGCTCGGCGGCATCGTGCTGCGCGATCTCGGCGGCGCCCGCGGCGCGACACCGGAACAGCTCGGGCGCCGCATCCTCACGGCGATCGTCGCCCGCGCCGCGCGCGCAGTCGCCGGCGCCGAAGTGAAGCGCACGCTGCGCGACAAGGGTGGGGAGATCGGAGAGAAGCTCGGCGAGTGGCTGCAACGGGGCCTCGACCGGTGAGTCGACGTCACTGCGGTGTCGGCAGGGAGCAATCGTCATGACCTTGGCGCTCGATGCCCGCGCGCGGACGACCCTGCCGGACGCGGCGTCGCGCGCGCGGCACGATACGGCGGTGTGGCAACTGCGCGAGAAGCGCGATGCCGCCGTCGGCGCCGTGCCGGATTTCGAGGCGCTGCGCACCCGCGCCGCCGCCATCAAGGATCACGCTCTCGATCATCTGGGTGAGCTGCTCGAGCGCTTCGAGGCGCGTGCCCGCGCGGCCGGAGCCGTCGTGCATTGGGCCCCCGATGCGCGCGCTCTGTGTGAGATCGTGACCTCGCTGCTGCGGGAGCGTGCCGTCACGAGCGTCGTCAAGAGCAAGTCCATGCTGACGGAGGAGTGCGGCCTCAATCCATGGCTCGAGGCGCACGGCTTCGACGTGGTGGACACGGATCTGGGCGAGCGGATCGTGCAGCTCGGCAAGGAGCCGCCGTCGCATCTGATCATTCCGGCGATCCACCGCACGCGCGGTGAGATCGGCGCGCTGTTCCACCGCGAGATCGGCACGCCGGCCGGCGAGTCGGACCCCGAGCGGCTGATGGCGGCGGCGCGACGGGATCTCCGGGCGCGCTTCCTGGCGGCGCAGGCCGGCATCAGCGGTGCGAACTTCGCCGTCGCGGAGAGCGGCTCGCTGGTGCTGGTGACCAACGAAGGCAACGCAGACCTCGGCACCGCGCTGCCCCCGATCCACATCGCGTGTCTCGGGATCGAGAAGGTGATCCCGAGCCTCGACGACGCCGCGGTGTTCCTGCGCCTGCTCGCCCGCAGCGCCACCGGACAGCCGATCAGCGCGTACACCACGGTGCTGACGGGCCCGCACCGCGGTGGGGAACTCCACATCGTGTTGGTAGACAACGGACGCAGCCGGCTGCTGGCGCATCCCGAGCGGCGCCGTGTGCTGCGCTGTATCCGCTGTGGGGCGTGTCTCAACACCTGTCCGGTCTATCGCCAGGCCGGCGGGCATGCGTACAGAACCCCGGTGGTCGGCCCGATCGGCGCGGTCCTGGCGCCGGCCATCGGGCTTCCGTCCGAGGACTCCCGCACGTTGCCGTATGCGTCGTCGCTGTGCGGGAGCTGCACGGCGGTGTGTCCCGTGCGCATCGATCTGCACGAGCAGTTGCTGGCGTGGCGCCGCGACGCGCCGGCGCTGCCCCGTGGACTCGCGTGGGGAGCGCGTGTGGTGGCGGCGCTGATGGAACGGCCGCGGGCGTGGCGGATCACGACGCGGCTCGTGCGCGTCGCGTGGCCGCTGCTCGGTGTCGTCTCCCGCTGGGGCGGACCCGCGGCGGCGTGGCGGTCCGCGCGCGAGCTGCCGGAGCATCCCGGCGCGAGCTTCCGCGAGCGCTGGCGGCAGCGGGCCGCGCGGCAGGACGTCGCGTGAGCCGCGTGGATCGCGCGTCCGCGCCCGGGCCGGCGGCCCTGCGCCGGAGCTCGGGCGCGCGCGTGTCGATGCTGCAGGCGATCCGTTCGGCGGGGTCCCGTACCGTGCCCCACCCGGGCCCCCATCCGGCCCCGTCACTCGACGCGAGCTGGGCGACGTTTGCCGGCGTTCTGGCCGGCGTCGGTGGAGAGCCATGCGGACCCGTGACGCGGGCCGAGTTGTCCGCTGCGGCACTCGGATGGGCGCGCGATCGGGCGGCCGGCGGCCGGATCGTCGCGGAACCGTCCGCGGCGGTGCTGCTCGAAGCCGCTGCGGACGTCGAGATCGCGGATGCGTCCGCGGCGCCCACGAGCTTCGCCGACGTGGCCGTCGCGATCGTGCGCGGGGAGCTCGGCGTCGCCGAGTGCGGTGCCGTCGCGGTTCTCGGCCGCGACGCGCCGCAGCGCGCGCTGCTGTTCCTCGCCGAGCGCGTGCTGTTGCTGTTGCCAGCGATCCGGCTCGTCGCGGATCTACACCGCGCGTTCTCGGCGCTCCCGGCTGACGCGCTCGCCCATCATCATCTCACGTGGATCAGCGGCCCGTCGAAGACCGCCGATATCGAACAGACGCTGGTCTTCGGCGCGCACGGGCCGCGTGCGCTCGCGGTGCTCGGCTTCTCCGAGGACGACGATCCGGCAGCCTCCCGCGACGCAGACCGCTGACCGGCCTTCAGAACTCCGCCGATCCCGGCGTGCGCGGGAACGGAATCACGTCGCGGATGTTCGCCATGCCGGTGACGAACTGGATCAGCCGCTCGAAGCCGAGCCCGAAGCCGGCATGCGGTACGCCGCCGTGGCGACGCAGCTCGAGGTACCACCCGTACGGCGCCGGGTCGAGGCCGGCGTCTCGCATGCGCCGTTCCAGCCGGTCGGCGCGGTGTTCGCGCTGGGAGCCGCCGACGATCTCCCCGACACGCGGGACCAGCACGTCCATGGCGCGGACCGTGCGTTCATCGTCGTTCAGGTACATGTAGAAGGCTTTCACGTCACGCGGGTAGTCCGTGACGATCAGCGGCCGGCGCACGTGCTCTTCGCTGAGCCAGCGCTCGTGCTCACTCTGCAGATCGACGCCCCACGTCACCGGAAACTCGAAGCTGCGGCCGCTCTGCTCGAGCCGCGCGACGGCGTCGGTGTAGGTCATCCGCTCGAACGGAGTCTCCGCGACGTGCGCCAGCGCGGCGAGCAGGCCCTTCTCGATGCGCTCGTCGAAGAACGCGAGATCCTCGGGGCAGCGCTCGAGCAGCTCGCGCACGACCTGGCGGATGAAATCCTCGGCGAGCGTGGCGTCCCCTTCGAGATCGAGGAAGGCCGCTTCGGGCTCGACCATCCAGAACTCGGCGAGGTGGCGACTCGTGTTCGAATTCTCGGCGCGGAACGTCGGGCCGAAGGTGTAGACGCGCGAGGCGGCGAGTGCCGCGATCTCTGCCTCGAGCTGGCCGGAGACGCTCAGGTACGCGGGCTTCCCGAAGAAGTCCTGGCTCCAGTCGACGGCGCCGTCGGCCGCGCGCGGCGGAGCGGCGGGGTCGAGCGTCGTCACGCGAAACTGCGATCCGGCGCCTTCGGCGTCGAGGGTCGTCACGACCGGCGCGTGCAGCTCGAGGAAATCACGCTCTTCGAAGAAGCGGCGGATGGCGCGCGCGGCGGCGTCCCGCACGCGCAGCACCGCGCCGAGCGTATTGCTGCGCAAGCGCAGATGACCGAGCGTGCGCAGGTACTCGAACGAATGGCGCTTCTTCTGCAGCGGGTAGTCATCCCCGACCGGGCCGATCAACGTGACGCGCTCGGCGTGGATCTCGAAGCGCTGGCCGGCTGCCGGGGACTCCACCAGCTCACCGACCACGTCGACTGCGCAGCCGGTGCGCAGCGCCTGGAGCTCGGTCTGGAACTCGGGGTTGGCGCTCTCGCGCTCGCGGGCGACGACGACCTGGAGGCCGGCGAGGCTCGAGCCATCGGAGACGTCGAGGAAGGACACCTCCTTGCCGTGGCGGGCCGTCTTCAGCCAGCCCTGGACCCGGACGCGCCCGCCGGCTGCTTCGCGCGCCCGCAACGTGGCGACGCGCGTCGCGAGCGGGCCCGCCGCATCGGCGCCCGAGGCGGTCACGACGCGCGGTCCCCGCTCGGCGCCGCCCTTCCGAGCCGCTTGGCGAGCAGCCGCACGGCGGTCGCCACCTGCTCGGGCGGCGCCGCGGTGAAGCACAACCGGATCCAGTCGCCGTACGCGGAGCCGGCCGATGCGCCGGGCGCGACGAGCACGCCGTCGTCGAAGAGATCCTCCAGGAAACCCGGCATGCCGCGCTCGTCGAGCTGTCGGGCGACGTCGACGAACAGGAACGTCGAACCGGCCGGCTCCGGAAGCGCGAGGCTGTGTGCGGCATCGCGACCGGCGCGTTGGTACTGTGCGCGGGCCTCGGCGAGCCATCCGTCGCCATCCCGGAGCGCACGCAGCGCGGAGAGCTGGGAGGGGGCCGGCGCGCAGTACGTCGAATGCGTGTGGAGCTTCTGCACCTCCGCGATCACGGCGGGCGGACCGACCAGTGAGCCGACCCGGTAGCCTGCCATCCCGTAGCTCTTCGAGAACGAGAAGGCGGTCAGCGTTCGCTCCGGGACGAAGCGCCCGATCGACACGTGGGCCCCGTGGTACAGCAGATCCTCGTAGACCTCGTCGGAGAGCAGCCACAGATCCTCGCGACGCGCGAAGTCCGCCAGCGCTTCGAGCCAGTCGCCGGGCAGCACGCGCCCGGTCGGGTTCGACGGGGTCGACACATAGAGCGCGACGGTTCGCGCCGTACGCTGCGCCGAAACCGCGGCGACGGCGGCCTCGGCCGTCTCGACACGGTCGTAGAACGGCACCTCGACCGGGACGCCGCGCCAGCTTTGTACGATGCCGCGGATCAGCGGCCAGAACGGCGCCAGGATCAGCACCTCGTCGCCGGGCTCGAGCAGCGTGCCGATCGCGCACGACAGGCCGGCCGTGGCGCCGCCCGTCACGAGCACGGCGTCCCGTTCGCACGGCAGCTCGTTGCGCGTGCGCACCTTCTCGACGACGGCATCGAGCAGCTCGGGGAGGCCCTGCGACGCGGTGTAGCGATGCATCCCGGGATGGACGGCCTGCGCGAGATCCTCCATCCGGCCGCCTTCGAACGGCGCCAGCCAGGTGTCTCCGACGTGGAGCGGGAAGATCGGCCCGACGTGCGTGGGTACGCGCTCGGCGAACGGCGAGTAGACGGCGCCCGGCATCGCGACGACGGCGGGGGCCAGTTGCGGCGGCCGGGGCATGACGCGGAGCGGAGGGCGCGGGCGGCGCGCTGGGAAGATGCTTCGCCGACGCGCCGGGCCGAGTAGACTGCGCCGCGCGCAGCCAGCCGGAGGGGACATGCCGACGACACCCGTGTTGCACGAACTCGCGAGCGGCCTCGCCTTTCCCGAGGGTCCCGTGTGGCTGCCGGATGGCAGCGTGATCGTCGTCGAGATCCAGGCCGGGCGCGTTGCACGCATCGGGGCGGACGGGACGAAGTCGATCGTTGCGGAGCCCGGCGGCGGACCGAACGGCGCGGCGATCGGTCCGGACGGCAAGCTGTACGTGTGCAACAACGGCGGCTTCGAGTGGCATACGATCGGACCGCTCACGGTTCCCGGCCACCAGGCCCACGACTACTCGGGCGGCCGCATCGAGCGGATCGATCTCGCGAGCGGCGCCGTCGACGTGTTGTACCAGCAGTGTGGCGAGCACGCGCTGCGCGGCCCCAACGATCTGGTCTTCGATCCGCACGGGGGCTTCTGGTTCACCGACCACGGCAAGATCCGCGAACGCGATCGGGACCGCGGTGGCCTGTACTGGGCGCGCGCCGACGGCTCGGAGATCCGCGAGGTGGTCTATCCGCTCGATGCGCCGAACGGCGTCGGATTGTCCCCGGATGGCCGGCGTGTGTTCGTGGCCGAGACGTTCACCGGCCGTGCGTGGTGGTGGGAGATCGTCGAGCCGGGGGTGATCCGTCCGGCACCCGACCTGCTCGGCCACGGCGGGACGTTGCTCGCGGGCCTGTCGGGCTTGCAGCTCTTCGACTCGCTCGCCGTCGATGCAGAGGGCTTCGTCTGCGTGGCGACGCTCGGAAACGGCGGGATCACCGCGATCGCGCCGGACGGCGCCCGGATCGACCACATCGCGCTGCCGGATCCGCTCGTCACGAACCTCTGTTTCGGGGGAGAGGATCTGCGTACGGCCTACGTGACGCTGTCCGGAACCGGCCGCCTGGTCCGCTTCGAGTGGCCACGGCCGGGGCTGCGGCTCGCCTTCTGAGGCGTCGCCGGCGTCGGTCGAAGCTCGCGTGCGCAACGCGAATGCACGATGCCACCGCGGCTCGACGGCATCCCGCCGGGGTGGTACCCACAGGATCGAGATGCCGCACGAGTCGTTCGCTCCGACGCCGCTGACCCGCCGCGGCTTCCTCCAGTGGGGAGCCGCGACGACGGCGCTCGCGGGGCTCGCGCAGTTGCGCGTCGTTCCGGCGCAGGCGCAGGCGGCCGCCGCCGCCGCCGGAACCGGACGGTCGTTCTTCGACCCGCGCGAGACCGAGATCCTGACGCAGCTCGCCGAGCGGCTCGTCGACACCGGTGAGCCCGACGCTCCGGTGCTGCGCGAGACCCAGGCCATCGCCACGATCGACGCGCTGTGTCGCGAGCTCGATCCGGCGCTGACGTCGATCCTCCCGACCGCCCTGCGGCTCTTCGAGTGGGGACCCGTGCTGTTCGAGCTGCGGCCCTCGCGATTCACGCGGCTCGACGCCGCCGGCCAGGACGCGTCGCTGCGCGGCTGGATGACGAGTCGCCTCGCACTGCGGCGCCAGGGGTTCCTGGCCGTGCGCAATCTCACGCTGCTCGGCTACTACAGCCAGCCCGAGACCTGGCCGCTGATCGGCTACGCGGGCCCGCTGCTCCGCGACGGGGAGCGGCGCTCGTGATCACCAAGCTGCTCGAGCGCGGCGGCGATCTCGTCGCGCGCGCGGATGTCTGCGTGATCGGGACGGGAGCCGGCGGCGCGGTGGCGGCGGCCGAACTCGCCGCCGGTGGGCGCTCCGTCGTCGTCCTCGAGCAGGGACACCACTGGACGAAGCAGGACTTCACCCAGCGCGAAGACGAGATGCTGCCCCGCCTGTTCGAAGAGGCCGGCATGCGGCAGACGGCGGACGGCGCCGTCACCGTGCTGCAGGGCCGCAACGTCGGCGGCTCGACCGTCCATAATCTGTGTTACGCCTTCCGGACTCCGGCGCCGATCCTGCGTGTGTGGCGCGAGGAGCACGCGCTGCCGGAGCTGACGGAGGCGGCGCTCGAACCGTCCTTCCGGCGTGTCGAGCAGAACCTGAAGGTGAAGCAGATCCGGGAAGCCGAAGTGAACGGCCTGAACCGCCTGATCCGCGCCGGGGCGCAGTCGCTCGGGTACTCCGGCTTCGTCACCCGGCACAATCGCGAGGGCTGCATCGGCGCCGGTTATTGCATCCTCGGCTGTTCCTATGACGCGAAGCAGTCGATGCTCGTGACCTACGTGCCGAAGGCCGACGCGGCCGGCGCCCGGATCTACGCGAATGCGCGCGCGGAACGGATCGAGGTCGACGGCAGCGGGCGCAAGCGGGTGCTCGGGCGCGTCGTCGGACACGCGGGGGAGCCCTACGGGAGCGTCGAGGTGGAGGCGCAGGTCGTGGTGCTGGCCGCCGGCGCGGTGGCGTCGCCGGACCTGCTGCTCCGCAGCCGTCTCGCCAATTTGAGCGGGCGGGTCGGGCGCGGGCTGCATCTGCATCCGTCCGTGATGCTCGCCGGCTACGTCGACGAGCCGATCCATGCCTATCGCGGCATTCCGCAGAGCTACTACATCGACGAGTTCATCGATCTCGAGCGGGATCCGCACCGCGGCTACGTGTTGATGCCGATCGCCGGCTTCCCGGTCCTCACGGCGTCCCAGCTCCCCGGCTTCGGCCGGGAGCACTTCCGCACGATGCGCGATTTCTCGAAGATGGTCGGGCTGCTCGCGCTGCTTCACGATCGCAGCGAGGGGTGCGTCCGGCCCGGCGACTCGCCGTCCAAGCCGCGCATCGACTACGCGCTCACGGAAGAGGATCGGCGCCAGCTGTCCGAGAGCCTCGTGCACATCGCCGAGGTGCTGTTCGCGGGGGGCGCCTCGCGCGTCGTGGCGCCGTACTGGACCGATCCGATCGAGCTGCATCCGGGAGACGATCTGTCCGTGCTCGCCGCCCGCGGTGTCCGCGAGGGCGAGATCGCGATCGCGTCGACGCATCCGCAGTCGACGTGCCGGATGGGAGGGGATCGCCGCCACGCGGTCGTGGATGCCTTCGGGGAGTGTCACGACGTGCCGGGGCTCTACGTCGCGGACATGAGCGTGTTTCCAACCTCGCTCGGGGCGCCGCCCCAGATCACGACGGCGGCGCTCGCCGATCGGACCGCGCAGCGGATCCTGGCGCGCTGGCCGCGCCCGAACGCGGCCCGGAAGCCTGCGTTCTCGTAACCGGCGGCTGCGCGGCGGCGAGTGCGCTACGCCTACGCGGCCGAGAGATCCCGCCGAGCGGACGTCGCGTCGGCCGCTCGCACGCGAGATCGCCCAGGAGCAGATCGTGTCCGGTTCTCCGCCCGCGCCCACAGCCACGGCCATCGCGCTCTTCGATTTCGACTACACGCTGATCCGGCGCGATTCGTTCGAGCGTTTCGTGCGAGGGCTGCTGTGGCGCGACTGGTGGCGCACCCTCGCGGCCGCGGGCCTCGCGCCGATCGTCGCGCCGCTGTGGTCGCTGCGCGGGCTGCGCGAGGTCCCGGTCTCGACGATGATCTGGCTCGCGACGCTCGGCCTCGGTCGGGAACGGCTCGCGAGCGATCTCGAGTCGCACGTGGCGGAGCTGGTGCGGGATCCCGATGCGCTCGTCTATCGCGACGGCCTGACGCGGCTTCGCGAGCATCAGCAGGCTGGCCACCAGGTCGTCATCGCCACCGGGGCGTTCGAGGATCTGGCCCGGGCGATCTGCGCGTCGCTCGGGCTCGAGGACGTCGAGATCATCGGCTCCTCGATGCGATCCTGGGGCGGCGGCCTGGCGACCCGTGAGCACTGCGTCGGCGAGCGCAAGGTGACGATGCTGCGCGCCCGTGGCTTTCCGCCGCCGTGGCGCTTCGTCTACACCGACAGCGCGTCGGATCTTCCGCTGCTGCGGCATGCCGAGCAGGGCTACTTCGTGAATCCGACGCGGCGCACGCTGCAACGGGCCCGCCGCGCCCTTCCGTCCCTGCCCACGGTGCTGCGCTGGGGCTAGGGTCCGCGCACATGGAGGACTTGCCGAGTGACGCTGCCGGACCATCTCCCGATCCTCGACCAGACGGGACGCACACCCGTCGGACCCGTCTACGTCGAACGCGAGATCACCGAAGCGGTCGATCTCTGTGACGATCGCGGGCGTCTCAACCCCGCAGCCGTCGGGTTCTCCCGGCAGCCACGAGTGCGGGCGAACCTCTCCGGGCACTGGCTGCGCAAGAAGAAGTGGAACTTCTGGAATTGGATCGCCCCGGACTTCGTGTTCTCCGTGACGCTTGCCGACATCGATCTGGTGTCGTTCTGCTCGTTTACGTTGACGGACTTCACGGACGGTTCGCATTGGAGTGGCGCCTCGTACGGGCGGCCGGGGCGGTTTGCGATGTCCGAGCAGGTGGAGGCGGACATGAGGTTCCGCGGCGGCGGGATCGAGTACGCCAACACCCTCGACGGGGACGACCTCGCCGTGCGCTTTCGAGGACGCGCCGGTGACGGCACCGAGATCGCGGCGGACTTCGGCGTGCGCCGGCCGCCCGGGCACGAGAGCCTGAACGTGGTGGTGCCGTGGACGCCGACGCGTTTCCAGTGCAACTCGAAGCACGCGGCGCTGCCGTGCGAGGGAGAGCTGCGGGCCGGCTCTCGCCGCTACGTGTTCGACCCGCGCACCGGCTTCGGCGTCCAGGACTGGGGGCGCGGCGTGTGGCCCCGTCGCTCCTTCTGGAACTGGGGCGTCGCGACCGGCTGGGCCGACGACGTGCGGCTCGGCGTCAACTTCGGCGCCCGCTGGACCACCGGGACCGGCTCGAACGAGAACGGCATCCTGTGGAACGGCCGCCTGCACAAGGTCATGGAGGACCTGCGCTGGGATTACGACGCCGCGGAGTGGCGCAAGCCGTGGCACGTGTGGGCGCCCCACTCGGGCGCCATCGACCTCGTGCTCGAGCCGATCGCCGCGCATACGCCGCGCCTGAATCTGGGATTTCTCGAAACCGGGGGCGTCTGCGCCTTCGGTCGCTGGCGTGGCCACGTGCGCGCCGAAGGTCGAGAGCTCGCCGTCGACGGGCTGATCGGCTGGGCGGAGGAGTTCGCGCACCGCTGGTGAGGCGGCTCGCTCAGGGTTCGGGATCGGCGTGGTCCGCGTGGTCGGCGTGGTCGAGCAGCCGGTTCTCGATGGGCGGCACGGTGGCCAGGTACGTCGCGATCGCCTCGAGGTCTGTGCGTGGGACGTGCTGAAAGCCATGCTCGATGGTCTCGCGCATCAGGCCCTGCGCGTCATCGCCGTCGGGATCGAAGCCCATCTGCAGGTACCAGACGAGGTCCGTGGCGGTCCAGCGGCCGATGCCGGTCGTCTCGTGCGGCGTGATGTTGGGCGCGAGTTCTCCCTCCGGTCCGTCGCTGGCGCCGGCCAGCCAGCGCGAGCGGTCGATGGCGCCGGTGAGGGTTCGCGGCGTGTGACACTCGCCGCAGTGGGCGACGGCGTGCACCAGGTACGCGCCGCGGTTCCAGGCCGCGGTTTGTGATGGATCGGGAGAGAAGCGGGCCGGCTCGAAGTGGAGCCACTGCCAGATCCGGGCCGAGAGACGCCACGAGAACGGCGGCCACACGTCGTGCGGGCGGTTCTCGCGTCGCACCGGAGCGAGCGAGAACAGGTAGGCCTTCAGCGCTCGCAGATCCTCGTCGCTCATCCCGGTGAACGACGTGTACGGGAACACCGGGAAGTATGCCGAGCCGTCCGGTGCACGGCCCTCCCGCATCGCGCGCGCGAAGTCGGCGTCGCTCCAGCGTCCGATGCCGGTCTCCGGGTCCGGCGTGATGTTGGTCGAGTAGTAGACACCGAACGGAGTCGACAGCGGGCGGCCGCCGGCCAGCGGGGGGCCGTCGTCGTCGAAGTCCGTGTGGCAGGTGCAGCCGCCCGCCGCCTCGAGAACGGCGCGGCCACGGGCGACGAGTTCGTCCGGTGTCTCCGCGGCGATCGCAGAGTTCGAGAGGAGCGCGGCGGCGGCCGTGAAGACCACCGCCGCGCGTCCGGCAGGCATTACGATCCGGCTCCGGCCCGCTTGTAGGACTCTTCCTTCGGCTTGCGGAACGAATCGTGGCAGCTCCCGCATGCGTCGCCGAGCGCCTTCACCTGTTGGCCGATGGCGGCGGCGTCACCGCCGGCGGCGATGGCGGCGAGCTTGTCCGCCTCGTCCTTCATGGCCTGCGTCTTCTCCCGGAACGCTTCCGGCTCCTGCCAGATCTCCGGCTTCGCGTCGGTCGGACCGGCGCTGACGTCGCGTTCGAAGGCGGCAGCGACGAGTTCCGAGCGCTGAGACAACAGCGTGGCATAGGTGGCGATGTGGCTCTGCAGCGGCAGGCCGTACTTCAGGATGTCGCCGATCGCGCCCATGTCCGCGCCGACGCCGCTCATCAGCTTCTGGCGGTAGCGGATCGTGCCTTCGTCCGATGCGGCCGGGGACTGCGCGCGGGCCGGCAGGGCGGCGACACTGGCGAAAACAACGAGTGCGAGCAGCCCGAGCGGGCGGTCGACGAGACGAACGGCCATGGATCCTCCGGGTTCGAGACCTCGAAAACGCTAGCCTAACCGAGGTTCCCCGGCGGCGACTCGCAGCGAGTCGAGTCCGAAAAGCCGAGTCCGAAAAATTGACAGAACGAACCCGGCCCCTTTCTTGACGGCTGCCTTCGTGACGGCTGGTTGGTGGGTGGTGCGTTTGCGAGGGGGAGGCGGGCCGGGCGGCGAGGGGGGGGATGGACGGAGAGCCTTGCTCGCATCGGCCGCCGTGTCCGGGATGCCCGCGCTATGGCGCGCCGGGCATCGATCCGGGTGCCCGGGTGCGGCTCGGCCGGATCGCGGCGGCGACCGGCGGTGGGCCGCTCGGCGAACGCGGGGGCGCGTCGTTCGGGTTTCGCATGCGGGCGCGGCTGATGGTCCGCGGCCGCGCGGCGTCTCCGAAGATCGGCATCTTCCAGGCGGGGTCGCATCGGATCGTCGATCTGCCGCACTGCCGGATCCATCACCCGCGGATCAACGAGGTCGCCGCGGCGGCGCGCGCCGCGATCCGCGCGACGGGCACCCGTCCCTATGCCGACGCCCGCCATGCCGGGGTCCTGCGCGCGATCCAGGTGGTCGTCGAGCGCGGGAGCGGCCGCGCGCAGGTCGTGCTGGTCGCCAATGCCGACGAGCCGACGTCGCTCGCGTCGCTGGCCGCCGCGCTCGCCGAGAGACTCGGCCCGGCCCTGCACAGCCTGTGGTGGAACGGCCAACCGCAACGCACGAATGCGTTGCTCGGCCCACACTGGCATCGCTGGCAACCGCAGGCCGGCGCCGAGGCGGCCGGTGCGGTCCGCGAGTCGATCGGCGGCGTCGACGTGTTCTTTCCGCCCGGCGCCTTCGGCCAGAGCCATCTCGACCTCGCCGACCGGATCGTCGAGCAGATCCATGCCTGGGTCCCGGATGGATCGACGGTGACGGAACTGTACGCCGGTTGCGGTTCCATCGGACTGGGGTTGCTCGGGCGCTGTGCCGGCATCCGGTTCGTCGAGAGCGCCCCCGACGCGGTCCGCGGCCTCGCGCTGGGGCTCGCGGCCCGCCCGCCGGCCGAGCGCGCCCGCGCCGAAGTCCAGGCGACGCCGGCCGAACGCGCGACCGATGCGTTGCGCGGCGCCGAGCTGGTGATCGTCGACCCGCCGCGCAAGGGCCTCGATCCCCGCGTCGTCGCCGCGTTGTGTGCGGCGCCGCCGGCGCGACTCGTCTACCTGAGCTGCGATCTCGATTCCTTCGCGCGCGACACGCACCGGCTCGTCGCGGGTGGTCGCCTGCAGCTCGCCGAGCTGGTGGCCTTCGACCTGTTCCCGAACACGCACCACGTCGAGACGCTGGCCCGCTTCGAGCGACGTGAATCCGCGTAGGCTTCAGGGTGGAGACGGAGCCTCGGGTCCATCCGGGTTTCGGCGAGATTCCGCGACGGCGGCGCGGCACGCGTCGGAAACGTCGTCCCAGCGATCGGCCAGGCAGCGCAGCGCATCCGGATCGTCCGGTGCATCGCCGCAGACTTCGCGCAGATCCGTGCTGCACCGGCCGAGCGGTCCGCGCCCTCGCCGCCAGGGTCGTTCTTCCTCACGGATCGCGACGAGCGCCGCCCGCTGCTCCGGGGTCAGCAGCTCGTGGACCCGGAGGATCGCGTCGAGGCGGCCACGATGACTGCGCGAGCGCAGCTCGTTCAGGACCTCCGCCTGGGCCAGCACGGCCGCGCGGTCGACCTCCGGGGCCGATAGCAGCGCGCGGAGCTCCGCACGCGCCGCGCGCTGTGCGTCCCGCATCTCCTGATCGCGCACTCCGGTCTCCTCGAGGATGCGCGCCAACGTGGCCTGCGTGTCGGCGTCGAGCCCGAGGCGTTCCGCGTGCCGCGCGACCACCTCCCCCGGTGCCCGGTCGCCCCGTCCGTCGGCAGCGGCCGCACCGACGGACGCGAGGGCCAGACCCGCCCCGAGCAGCAGCGCGCGCGCGCTCCGGCCCGGGCCGTGTCGGATCCGATCGAAGAACATGCGGCTCCCTCCCCGGTTTGCGAACTCGGCGGTCATGTCAGAGATCCAGCAGTACGCTGGCGATGGCGGCGTACTCGTTCGGAAGCGCCGGTTCCGGGTCTCGCGTCATCGCATCCGCGACGGTGGTGAACAGGACGTCCGTGGCCCAGCTCGCCGGTACGGACGGGTCCGTCACGCCAGCAGTCGGCGTCGGCGGCGCCGGACCGAGACCGATCCGGACGATCAGCAGTGTGGCGACCGCGGCGGCCGTCAGGCCCGCCGCCAGGGCCGGCCACCGGCCGATGCGCCGCTGTGCATGCGTGAGTCGCTCTTGCAGCGTCGCATCGAAGCGCGTGCGTTCGAACGCCGTCAGCGGCGTCGGCGTCCACTCCGCCCGCACCCGCTCGACGAGGTGTTGCTCATCGCGAGTCAGGGTCGCTTCCGGGTCGTGAGATCGATCCATCAGGTGTCTCCTTCGCCGCCGGCGAGATCTGCGAGGTCGGTGCGCAGCGCGCGTAGGGCGCGGTGCAGATGACTCTTCACCGTCCCCGGGGCCTTGCCGAGAATCGCGGCGCTCTCGGTCACGGTGAACTCCTCGATGTGGACCAGCACGAATGCCTCGCGTTGTCCCTGCGGCAGTCGCTCGAGCGCGGCTCCGATGCGCGCGCGCACGGCAGGATCCCCGTAGGCCTCTGGTGTCGGATCGGGCGCATCGGGGGTGCCGAAGCCGCCCCACAGCTCGCGAAGCTGACGCCAGCGCCGATGATGCGCGGCCTGGCGCACGAGGATCCGATAGAACCAGGTGCCGAGGCTCGCCTCCCCGCGGAACCGGCTGAGCCCCATCCACGCCCGGACGAACGCTTCCTGTGCCACGTCGTCGGCGGCCCCGGCATCGCCGCCGACCAGCCGCCACGCGAGGCGTCGTGCGCGTTCGCGGTGCTCCTCGACGAAGCTTGCGAAACGCAGCTCGAGATCGCTCTCCGCCAACGCAAGCTCCATGGACTCACTCGCCTCCATCCAGGATCGCCCGCACCAGATCGCCAGCACCGCGTCGCCCGCGTCGGCGTCCCCGCAGCGGAGGCCTGGCGCCGAGGGTCCGAAGCCGGCGGCCACGCTGGCGCTAGAGTACTTGACGCCGCGTACCATGCCGACGGCTCTGACGCCGTTCCATCGCTTCGGCGAGCTGTTCCCGTTGCGCCGGCGACAGCCGCTCGCGGACCTGGATCAACGTGCGCAGCCGGTGTTTCGAGAGGTTCGTACGCAGCGCGCCGAGCGCCTCCGCCCGGGCGAGGACGGCGCTCTCGTCGACGTCGGGGTCGGCCAGCGACGCGTGCAGATCGGCGTGTGCGGCCCGGATCTGTTCGCGCAGCGCGCGACCGGCGGGTCGCGCCGCATCGAGCAACGCGAAGATCTCCGTGCGCTGGGCGTCGTCGAGTTCGAGACGCTCGATGGCGCGTTCGAGTTGCGGGCCGTGGTGTCCGAAGCTCTTCCCGGCGGCGAGTGCCGGGGTGGCGAGGCCGATCGCCACGGCCAGGCCGGCCGCGAGGGCGGCGCGACCGACAGGGAACGGGAACGAGGCTGAGCGGGTCATCGGGGCTCCTTTCGACGTGATCGCTTCGTCGTGTCGTCCTGCGCGCCGGGCGTGCAGGGGTCGAACGGTTCGAGCCGCGTGCGGACGCGACGGTTTACCGGACTGCCGGGCGGGCGCGTTCAGGCCGCCGAAGCCCCTTGGGGGTAAACCGAGTGTTGCAGCGCGGTGTCCCACGGGTCTCTTGCGTCGCCACGGGCTACCCATGGACGGCCCCGTCCGACGCCGGAGGCGCGGCCTCCGGGACTTCGAACACGACTGCCGTCGGAACCCATCAGCAGGAGTCGTGGTGAGCAGACGCAGCCCCCTCGCAATCGCTTCGGCGTTGATGCTGCTTGCCGGCGGTCCGACCGCGTGCAATCGGTCCGGGTCCGGGGGGAGCGGGCCGGATGCCTGGGACACCGTCGCCGCGATCCGCGGCCCGATCGGCGCGCGCGTCAGCGCGACCGGGACGCTGTCGCCGCTCGTCGAAGTGCAGGTCGGCAGCCAGGTCTCGGGTCGCATCCAGGAGCTGCACGCGGACTTCAACGCGTCGGTGACGCGCGGCCAGGTGATCGCACGGATCGATCCGCGGTTGTTCGAGACGGAGGTGGCCCGGGCGCGTGCGAACGTCGTGGCGGCGCAGGCGTCGGTGACGCGCGCCGAGGCCGACGCGCTCGATGCGCGGCTCCGCTACGAGCGCGCCACAGGGCTCTTCGAGCGCGGCATGGGCTCGCGCGCCGACGCCGAAACGACGCAGGCCGCCCACCAGGCCGCGCAGGCGGCCGTCGCATCGGCCAACGCCGCGCTCGCCCAGGCGCGCGCCGCGCTCGAGCAGGCCGAGACGAACCTCGGCTACACCACGATCTACTCACCGATCGATGGGGTCGTGATCTCGCGCGACGTCGACATCGGCCAGACCGTCGCGGCGTCGCTGCAGACCCCGACCCTGTTCACGATCGCCGAGGATCTGCGCAAGATGGAGGTCCATACCCACGTCGCCGAGGCCGACGTCGGGCGTCTCGCGTCCGGCATGGCCGTCGAGTTCGGCGTCGATGCGTATCCGAGCGAGCGCTTCCACGGCACCGTGAAGCAGGTGCGCTACTCGCCGCAGGAGATCCAGAACGTCGTCACCTACGATGCGGTGGTGTCGGTGGAGAACCCCGAGTTGAAGCTCCGGCCGGGCATGACGGCGGAGGTGGTCTTCCTCGTCGAGCAACGCGACGACGCGCTGCTGGTCCCGAGCGCGGCGCTGCGCTTCGTGCCGCCGCCGGAGACGCTGGCCGCCGTCGCGCCGCCTGCGGAGGAACCGGACGACGGGACGCCCACGCGTGTCGTGTGGGTGCTCGGCGAGCAGGAGGTCCCGCGGCCAGTGCGAGTCCGGGTCGGGATCACCGATGGGCAGATGGCGGAGGTGGCCGGCGGCGAGCTGCGCGCTGGCGAGAAGGTCATCATCGGTCGTGCCGGCGGCGAGGAGGCCGAGGGCCGGCCGACCTTCGGCCGCTTCCTATGAGTGCGGCACCGGCCTCCTCCCGCGCCGCCGCCGGCACGCCGCTGATCGATGCGCGTGATCTCGAGAAGATCTATTCGAGCGGGGACGTGCAGGTCCATGCGCTGCGCGGCGTGTCGCTGTCCGTCGCAGCCGGTGAGATGTTGGCGATCAAGGGCAGCTCCGGCTCCGGAAAGTCCACGCTGATGAACGTGCTCGGCTGTCTCGATCGTCCGACGCGCGGTCGCTACTGGCTGGCCGGCGAGGAGATTGGCTGCCTGGGTCGCGACCGGCTGGCCGACATCCGCAATCGCCTGCTCGGCTTCGTGTTCCAGAACTTCCAGTTGCTGCCGCGCACCAGCGCGCGCGAGAACGTGGAGCTGCCGCTGCTGTACGCCGGCGTTGCGGCAAAAGCGCGCCGGCAGCGGGCGGAGGCGGCGCTCGCACGCGTCGGGCTCGCGGACCGCGCCGGTCACCAGCCCAACCAGCTGTCGGGCGGACAGCAGCAGCGCGTGGCGATCGCCCGGGCGCTCGTCAACGACCCCAAGCTGATCTTCGCCGACGAGCCGACCGGCAACCTCGACTCGCGCACCAGCGCCGAGATCCTGCGGCTGTTCGAGGAGCTCGGAGCGGCCGGCATCACGGTCTTGCTGGTGACGCACGAGCGGGAGATCGCGGCAGTCGCCGATCGCGTGATCGAGATGCGCGACGGCGAGATCATCGCAGACCGGCGCCGCGCGTCGCGGCGATCGACCCGGGAGGACGCGTGAGCTTCGTCCAGGTGCTGTTCGTCGCCGTCCGCGCGTTGCTGCGCAACCCGCTGCGCTCGTTCCTGACGGCGCTCGGCATCGTGATCGGCGTCGGCTGCGTGATCGCCATGACGTCGATCGGGTCCGGCGCGCGCGCCCGCGTCGATGAGACCTTCTCTGCGATGGGCAGCAACATGCTGATCATCCACTCCGGCACGAGCCGCCGCGGCGGCGCCCGTGGGGGCGCCGGAACCCTGCCGACGTTGCAATGGGAAGACCTCGAGGCGATCCAGAACGAGGTGCCGGCGATCGCGTCGGCGGCGCCGCTACTCACCAGCGCCGCGCAGCTCATGGCCGAAGGCCAGAACTGGGCCAGCTCGGTGCGGGGGACGACGCCGGTGTACTTCGAGATCCGCAACTGGCCGATCGGCCGCGGGCGCTTCTTCTACGACGCCGAGGTGGATGCCGGCGCCAAGGTGATCGTGCTCGGGCAGACCGTCGTCGACAACCTGTTCGGCGCGTTCACCGATCCGATCGGCCAGATCGTCCGCGTCGGCCGCGTTCCGTTCGAGGTGGTCGGGGTCGCGGCGAAGAAGGGCCAGTCCGCCTTCGGCACCGACAACGACGACGTCGCGTTCGTGCCGGTGACGAGCTACCGCTCGCGCATCGAGGGCGGCCTCGGGCAATTCCTCGACGGCACCATCTTCGCGAGTGCCGTGTCGGCCGAAGCCACCCAGGAGGCGCAGCGCCAGATCGAGGAGCTGCTGCGTGCGCGCCACCGGATCCGGCCCGGGGAGCCCGATGATTTCGTCGTCCGCAACCTCGGAGATCTCGCCGCGGCGCAGCAGGAAGGGGCGCGTACGATGACGTCGCTGCTGGCCGGCATCGCGCTCGTCAGCCTCGTCGTCGGCGGGATCGGCATCATGAACATCATGCTCGTCAGCGTGACGGAACGGACGCGTGAGATCGGTCTGCGCATGGCGGTCGGCGCCCGGCCGCGCAGCATCCTGAGTCAATTCCTCGTCGAGTCGATGGTGCTGTCGCTGATCGGGGGCCTGCTCGGTGTCGCGGCCGGACTCGGCAGCGCGTCGTGGCTCGTCGCCCGGTTCGACTGGCCGATGCTGCTCGAGCCCGGCATCGTCGCGCTGGCGCTCGGCACCAGCGCCGTCGTCGGCATCGCGTTCGGTCTGTATCCCGCGTGGAAGGCATCCCGCCTCGATCCGATCCAGGCCTTGCGGTACGAGTAGCCGGCTCCCGGCGGCGTTCAGGCCGCGAGCGTCCACAGACCGGTGATCGCGAGCTGGAGCGCGAGGGCGCTGAGCACGACGCGGACGGCGATCGCGAACGCGCGCGCCGGCAGGTGGTCCAACAGCCGCGTGCCGATCGCAGACCCGACGACCGCGGCGGCCGACAGCGCGAGCGCCGGGAGCGCGAAGCGGCCGAAGTCGAAGCCGGTGACGCCGAACAGCGCGAGCTTGGAGGCGTGCTGGAAGATCTGGCAGGCCGCGATCGTGCCGATCGTGGCCGGCGGCGTGAGGCCCAGCGCCAGCACGAACGGGGCGAGCAACGGCCCCGTCGCCCCGATCGATGTGCTGAAGAAGCCGACCAGCGCGCCGCCGGCCGGCAGGCCCCGCCGTGCGTCGCGGCCCGCCGCCGCGTGGGCGCCGAGCCGTAGCCATCCGGGCCGCCACGTCGCGACCAGCACGAATCCGCCGATCGCCGCGCGCGCGGCATCGGCAGGGACGGCGCGGAGCGCGATGAGCCCGAGCGCGCCGGCCGGCAGCAGCGGCCAGGCGAAGCGCCACACCGCGTCCCAGCGCACGTGCGCGCGCTGGAACCACGCGCGCGAACCATTCGAGACGAGCTGCACGACGCCGTGCACCGGGATCGCGACGATCGGATCGAACCAGAACAGCAGCGCGGCCAGGAGCAGCATACCGCCGGCCAGCCCCATCACGCCGGACACGATCGACGTCGCGACCGCGATGGCGGTCAGCAGCCCCCAGCCGGCGAGATCGGGCAAGCACGGCTCCTGGTGTGCGGGCGGCGCGGCGCCCGCCGGCTCCGCTTGCCGGGCGCGAGTCCGCTCGTGGCGGCGCCGAGCGCGCTCGCGCGCCGATCCGCGCGAACGCTACCGGCGATGGCGGAGCTGCGCATCGGCCGAGCTCGCGTCGCGTTCGGTGACGAGCCGGTCGTGATCGGGCACGAGGGCGCAGGCCGGGTCGGGGTTCGCCGCGTCGCCGGTCCAGCGGAACGCCTGGCAGCGGCAGCCGCCGAAGTCGCGCGCCCGGTCGGGACACGTTCGGCACGGATCGCGCATCCAGTCCTCACCGCGGAATGCGTTCATGCCCGGTGCGTCCTCCCAGCACGCGCGCAGATCGCGTTCGCGGACGTTCCAGAACGCGAGGTCGGGCAGGTCGCGCGCGGCATGGCACGGCAACACCAGTCCGTCCGGGGCGACGACGAGCAGCCGCCGCGCCCAGCCTCCCATGCACGGCTTCGGGCGGCCGGCGAACCAATCCGGCAGCACCAGCAGGATCTCGGGGCGCGTCGCATGGCGCTGCGCGTCGCGCACGGCGCGTGCGGCGGCATCGACCTGCGCGCGCGTCGGCAGCAGCGCGGCGCGATTCGGCAACGCCCAGCCCTCGTACTGGACGTGGGCGAGCTCGAGCCGGTCCGCGTCGAGTTCGCGCGCGAGCGCGATCAGCGCCGGCACGCGATCCAGGTTGTGGCGGTGCAGCACGACGTTGAGCGTCAGCGCGAGCCCGGCGCTGCGCACCGCGCGGGCGACGGCGAGCTTGCGGGCGAAGCTCGCGGTGCCGGCGATCGCATCGGACGCGGTCGGCTCGGCATGCTGGATCGAGAGCTGCACGCTGCGCAGGCCGAGGCTCGCGAGCTCCGGCAGCGCGGCGGGCTCGAGCGGCACGCCGGCCGTCACCAGGTGGACATAGAGGCCGGCGGCGTCCGCGGCGGCGACGATCGCGTCGAGATCGCGCCGGACGCTCGGCTCGCCGCCGGTCAGGCCGACGTGCACGCATCCGAGCGCCGCGGCCTGCGCGAACACGTGGCTCCAGGCCGCGGCATCGAGCCCGTCGCGGATCGAGGACCACGTGAGCGGATTGGAGCAATACGGGCAGCGCAGCGGACAGCGGTAGCTGAGCTCGGCGATCAGGTTCCACGGCTGCGGCGCCGGCGTCGCCAATCAGGCGCCCAGATCGATGACGCCGAGACGCGCCATTTCGCCGAGGAACTCGTGGACGTCGGCGAACGCCTGCGGCGTGTCGGGGTGCCGCGCCGCGAGCGTGCGCGCGATCTCGTCGGCAGACTGCTCCCCGTCACAGAGCGCGAGGATCTCGGCGCTGGCGGCGTTCAGCCGCACGGCACGCTCCGGCAGTACGGCGAGCTGGCCGTCCGGCCGCTCCGCGTCTGCGCGCAGCAGCACGTGACGCGAGCGCCGCGGCCGTCGGTGCGCCGCCTCCACCGCGTCGAGCAGCGACCAGAGGATCTCGCACTTGCGCTCCACCGCGTCGACGCAACGCTGCTGGTCGGCGCGGGTCCGTGCGTGCTGCTGCACGAAGCGCAATCCGAACGCCGCGTCGCGGGGCGCCTGCTGCGTACGGCTGCGGAAGTATGCGAGGCCGTCACCGTCGACCCACGGATAGTGCTTCTCGAACGCGGCGATGCGGGTCGCCATGATGTCGCCGGCGAACAGCTCGGTCAGCGAGGCGGCGACGGCGACCAGCAACTCCGCGCCGTCGACGAGCTCCACGTAGGCGTCGCACGCGCGCCGGACGCCCGACAGCACGCCGGACAGGCTCGCCACGTCGTCGCGCGCGAGGCCGACCGTATCGGCGAGCCGCAGCCACAGCTCGAGCCCGCCTTCGCCCGGCGCGCGACCGTCGTGATCGTGCAGCCGCTGCACCCATTCGCGGCGGAACGCTGCGTCGTCCGCTTTGGTGAGGATCACCGCATCCTTCACCGGGATCCGCGTCTGGTAGTAGTAGCGGTTGCGCACCCACGTCTGGAGCTCCGCGCGCGAGAGCGTGCCGGCGTGCATGCGCAGGTGGAAGGGGTGCTGGTCGTGATAGCGGGCGGCGCCGACGGCGCGCAGACGGGCCTCGAAGGCGTCGGAGTCCCACGGCGGACCGCTCACAGCGCGAGCTCGAGACCGTCGTTCGCGATGCCGACGCCGGTACGCGTCACCACGGCCGCCTCTTCGGAGGCGGCATCGAGCAGCGGGTTCGTGTTGTTGAGGTGCGTATAGAACACGCGAGCGCGCAGGCCGGCGAGCTGCGGGAGGGTTCCGCGCGCACCGGTGATCGGCGCGTGACCCATCGCGAACGCGTCCGGCGCGCCCGGCCGGAGCCGCTCGAGCTCGTCGGCCCGGAAGAACGTCCCGTCGCTGAAGACCAGGTCGGCGGCCTCGAACTCGGCGAGCGTGGCGGCCTCGAGGGACTGCACGCCGGGGGCATACACGAGCCGGCGGCCCGTGCGCCGGTCCGTGATCCGCACGCCGGTGGTGGCTTCGGGGCGGTTCGCGGCCAGCCCCGACGCCCACGTCGGCAGCTTGCCGGGGATCGGGAACAGCCGGGCCTCGATCTGGCCCTCGCGGTCGAGGTCGATCGGCTGGTCCAGTCGGGTGACGCCCCAAGCCGGTTCGAGCAGGCGGTACACGGCATTGTGATCGAGCAACAGGTCGCGTACGAAGGCCGTCGAGACGATCCGATGCGGCAGCGCCTCGCGCAGGATCAGCAACCCGAGGACGTGGTCGAGATCGGGATTCGTGACGACGATCGTGTCGAGCGGGACGTCGCGCGTCCCAGGTCGGGGGTGCAGGGCCGGGAAGCGTGCGAGCTGATCGCGCACGTCCGGGCTCGCGTTGACGAGCGACCAGCGCCTGCCGTCGGCCGACACGGCGAGCGAGGGTTGCGAGCGTGACGGCACGTCCGGGTCGCCGGCGCGCGCCCGGGCGCACTGCGGGCAGCCGCAGTTCCACTGCGGGAGGCCGCCGCCGGCGGCCGAGCCGAGCACGCGCACACGCAGCGTCGGCGCGGAGGAGGTCGAGGACGGGGAGGACATCGCCACCGGCAGCATAACGCGACCGGAGGCGGTGCCCGCCCGCGCCGGAGACCCGGCCCGCCGTCAGCGTGCGCGTTGCGCTCATCAGGTCCGTGAGGCCGCCGATCCGGGCGAGCGGGCGAGCGGGCGAGCAGGCGAGCAGGCGAGCAGGCGAGCGGCTCCTCGACACCCTCGCTCGGCGTCGCCGCCGCACGGCTGGCTCATCGGTGGCGCCCGAAACGAAGCGGTGCGCGATGCGCCGTTCCGACGGTAGACTGCGAAGGTAGCCCGAACGCGCGAGGGGGCCAAGCGGGGCACAGCAGGAAGGTCGGGCGCTCTTGCGAACCTGGATCACGAATCGTTGGCATGCGCTGCGGGCGACCTTCTGGTTCGTTCCGACACTCTTCGGTGCGGGCGCGGTCCTGCTGGCGCTGACCGCGCTCGATGCGGACGCCCGGCTCGTCCGCGCGGGGCTCTCCGCAGACTGGTTGTTTGCAGGCTCGCCGGAAGCGGCGCGTGCAGTCCTCATCATGCTGGCCGGGTCGATGCTCGGCATCGCCGGCGTGACGTTCTCGATCACGATCGTCGCGTTGTCGCTGACCAGTGCGCAGTTCGGTCCGCGCCTGTTGCGCAACTTTCTCCGGGATCCGGGCAACCAGATCGCACTCGGGGCCTTCGTCGCCACCTTCCTCTATTGCCTGCTGGTCCTGCAACGAGTCTTCGAGGCCCGGCCGGTGCCTGCCGTCGCGGTCTCCGGGGCGATCGCGCTCTCGGTGACGAACCTCGGCATCCTGATCTACTTCTTCCACCACATCTCGACGTCGATCCAGGCCAGCTCGGTCGTGGCGGGAGTGGCACGAGACCTGGAAGCGGCGATCGATCGCCTGTGCGCCCGGATCGATCCCACACCGCGCGCGACGTCGGACCGACAGCCGAAGACTCGCCTTTCCGGGGGCGACGCGGCGCCGAGCGGCCTCAGTGGCTACGTGCAGGCTGTGGATTGCGAACATCTGTTGCGCGTGGCCGTGGAGCGTGACGTCGTCATCGAGGCGCTCTATCGCGCGGGCGACTTCGTGCAGGTCGATGCTGCGCTGATCCGCACCGAACCGGCCGGACGCCTCGACGATGGCGACTGCGACGGCATCCGACACGCGTTTCTCCTCGGTCGGCAGCCGACCGAGGAGCAGGATCTCGAGTATTCCGTCCGGCAGCTCGTGGAGGTCGCGCTGCGGGCGCTCTCGCCCGGGATCAACGATCCGTTCACGGCGATGACTTGTATCGATTGGTTGGGCGCCGCCTTGGCTCGACTGGCGGCGGGCGGTCTGCCGTCCGGCGAGCGGTACGACGAGGCGGGCCGCGTCCGGCTGCTGCTGGACGCGCTGACCTTCGAGGGCGTGGCCGACGCGGCGCTGCAGCAGATCCGTCAGGCCGGAGTCGCTCACGTCGCCGTGTCGATCCGCCTGCTCGATACGCTCGCGGCGATCGCGCCGAAGGCCCGGACGCGCGGCCAGGTCGAGGCGCTGCGCTCCCATGCCGACGACGTCCTCGCCGGCGCGCTCGCGGCGGCTCCGATCGACACGGACCGCGCAGCACTGCGAACCCGTCATGCCGAAGCCCGGCGAGCTCTCGACGTGAACTCTGGGGCCTGCGATGCGGCGTGATGGAACGGGCGGGAAATCCGGGGATTCGAGCGGCTAGCGTCACGCGGACCGACCGTCGCTTTCGGCTGCGAAGCCGTGACGCGCAAGATTTCGGAATGACCGTCCGGGCGACGTCGGGTGCTTCCGCGCGCTCGCGGGCCGGCAGGAGGCCGGGCTTGCCGGTCGCCTGCGTCGCCGTTGCCGCACTCGCGCGGATTGTCTGCGCGGCCGCGTCGCGAACCCGGGGCATTCCGGCGGGATCTCAAGGGCAGTTCTCGAACGGTCGAAGCGCACATCGAGGTAAAGACCCCTCATGCATCCCATCGTCGTCATCCTCAGCGTGGTTTCCCTGGTCGTTGCGACGGCTTCGGGCGCGGGAGAGGCGCCGATCCGGCTCGTCGGGAAGCAGGTCGCCGTCGGCGAGGTCATCAGCCGGGAGGCTGCCGATGTGATGGGCCTCGACGAGCCGTCTCACACGCCCTTGCTCGTCGTCGAAGCGCCCCCCGTCGGTCGCCGCGGCGCGCGTCTGAGCGGTTTCGTCGAGAGCACCGACGTCGATTCGGTGGCCTGGCTCGAACTCTGGGTGCTCTACACCGACGGCACCCGTTCGGTCGCGCGGACGCTCGATCGGGACCGGCCGGAGCTGCAGCTCGCTGGAACCACCGAGCGGCGCCGCTTCGCACTGCCGGTGGCACTCGGCGCCGGCGGCGCTCGGCCGCAGCGACTCGAACTGAACGTCGGGATGTTCGGGACGGGCATCGTCAGCGTGTCCGAACTTCGCCTCGAGTACGACGAGGCGGCGCCGAGCACGGCTCGCTCCGTATTCTTGCCCCTGCGCATCACCGCGGGTGATCTCGGATCCGGCTTTCCGTCGGCCCCTGTGTGGCTCGCCGCCGCCGCCGCCGGCGTCGGTCTCGTCCTGCGCAGCCGCATGCGATCCCGCGCGGCTCCGAATCCCGTCCGCCGATGCTCGGCAACTCTCTGAGCGTTCGTCCCCGGTCCACCGGTGAGCTCGGATGCCGGCACGGGGCGCTTCCGACTCCGTCGCGCGCGCCCTTGTCAGGACGACTCCACTCCCGAAGACTCCGCCCATGTCCGTCGCCCCGCGCGTCCAGCACGCCTTCCGGTCGCCGATCCGGCAGCGCGGCCGTGCCTACCAGCGGGGCGGTTTCGTGGCTCTCGATGAGGTCCGTCGCGAGCGCGTGACGGCGGACGTGCTCGGCAGCGCGCCGATTCCGTACCGGGTCGAGCTCCGGCCGATCGCCGAGGCGCGCCGGACGGGCCTCGGCGCGTCGTGTACGTGCCCGCACTTCGCGCGCGGCGAGGCGTGCAAACACGTCTTTGCGACGATTCTCGAACTCGATGCTGAAGGCATCCGGCTGCCCGATCTCGAGCGGAGTGCGGCGCGTCGCCTCTCGCTGATCGATCTCGATCTCGAGGGTGGCGAGGATTTCGACCTCGACGATGACTTCGACGAAGCATTCGACGACGCGGAGCCGGCCGCGCGCGAGGTTGCGGTTCCGAGGCTCGCGAGCGACTGGATGCTGCGGAGGAGTCGCTCTCCCGCCCCCGTGCCCGACCGCGCGACCGGTCGTGGCGTGCGGGGTGGCGCATCCTGGCGCATCCGGCTGCTCGAGATCGCGTCGGCCAAGCCGTGGTACCGCCGGCTCGGAGAGGATCCCGTGTCCTCGGCGCTCGCCAGGTCGCGCGACACACCGCTGCTGTATCTGCTCGATCCGGACCGGCTGCGCGAGGCCGGGCGACTCGCGATCCAGTTCGCGCGTCCGTCTTTCCGGCGCGACGGAACGTCCGGTCCGCTGCGGCCGGCGCGTCTGGTGCCTGAGGATCTACAGGATGCCCCGAGCGCTCGCGAAGCGGCGCTGCTGGCCCAGTTGCTCCAGCTCGTGCAGGCGCACGCCGCCCTCGGCGGATACGGCTATGCGAGCCATTCCGGCGCGTCGGGCCGCGTCGTGCGGGCCTCGTCGGTGGAGATTCCGATCGCGCTGGCCGACCCGCTGCTGGTGCGACTCGCCGAGACCGGTCGCCTGGGGCTTGCGCCGACGTCGGATGGATCGGCCCCGTGCTGGCTGAGTTTCGAGGACGGGCCGCCGTGGCAGCTCCGCGTCGAGCTGCGCGGCGCCGAGGCGGAGGGCGGGGGCGACTACGAGTTGCGCGGTCGCTTCGTGCGGGGTGACGAGACGCTCGACATCGGAGAGCCGTCCTTCTTGATGGCGGCCGGCTTCCTGATCCGTGGAACCACGCTGGCGCGCGCCGATTGCGGTGGCGACATCGAGCCGTGGCGGGCTTTGCGCGAGGCGTCCGTCCGGATTCCGGCGGCGCAGATCGACGAAGCGATCGCGCGGCTCGCGTCGCTCGCCGGTCTGCCTCCGCTCGATCTCGGCGCCGAGGTGCCCTACCGGGAGGATTCGGTCACGCCGAGCCCGCGGCTGCGTCTGGCCGCCCTCGATCCCGATGCGCGCGAGATCGAGGCACGGCTCGAGTTCCGATACGGAGCACGCTGGCTGTCGTTCGCGGCCACTGACGCCCGCATCGCGGATG
Source organism: uncultured Pseudomonadota bacterium (assembly GCA_900696485.1). GTDB lineage: Bacteria > Myxococcota_A > UBA9160 > UBA9160 > PR03 > CAADGG01. The sequence goes on along the minus strand of CAADGG010000089.1, from coordinate 8,105 downwards.
CGACGACGCGGACACTGCTGGCGCGCGACCGCGAGGTCGAGGCGCAGGCGCTCGCGCTGCTCGAAGCGCTCGGCTTCCGCATCGCGGCCGAGCCGCGGGCGGCGGCCGCGTCGTGGGAGGCGGAGGCCCGCAGCGACCGCGAGCCGCCGGCGACCCTGCGGCTGCCGATCGCCGCGTTCGAACCGGCGGCCCACGAGCTGCTCGCGAAGGGCTGGTTGCTGGAAGTCGACGGCGCGCCGCTGCGCGCCCCGGGCCGCTCCTCGGCCTTCGTGCGCTCCGGGATCGACTTCTTCGATCTGGAGGGCGGCGTCTCGTTCGACGGCACGCTCGCCCCGTTTCCGGCGCTGCTCGCGGCGGCACGCGATGGCGAACGCTTCGTGCAGCTCGCGGATGGGAGTCGCGGCCTGTTGCCGCGCGCGTGGCTCGCGCGCTGCGTCGGGCTCGCGGGGGTTGCCGCGGACGAGGCGGGGCGCCTGCGCTTCCGCAGCTCCCAGGCGAGCCTGCTGGACGCGCTGCTCGACGCGCAGGACGACGTGCGCGCGGATCGCCGATTCGCGGCGCTCCGCCGCCGGCTGGCGTCGTTCTCCGGAATCGATCCGTTGCCGGAGCCGGCCGGATTCTCGGGGACCCTGCGCGAGTACCAGCGCTTCGGCCTGGGTTGGCTCGCCTTCCTCGAGCGCTTCGGGCTCGGCGGCTGCCTGGCCGACGACATGGGGCTCGGCAAGACCGTGCAGGTGCTGGCCCACCTGTCGGCCCGGGCAGGCGGGCGTGGCCGGCGCCGTAGGCGACGTCCGTCTCTGGTGGTGGCGCCGCGCAGCGTGTTGCATGGCTGGCGGGAAGAGGCGCAGCGCTTCGCGCCGGCGCTCCGGGTGCTTTCCTACGACGGCCCGGACCGCGCCGCGCTGCGCGCGCGCTTCGGCGACGCCGATCTCGTCGTCGCGACCTATGGAACCATGCGCCGGGACATCGAAGCCCTGCGCGAGGAGCGCTTCGACTACGTCATCCTCGATGAGGCGCAGGCGATCAAGAACAGCGGCTCGCGGACGGCGAAGGCTGCGCGCTTGCTGCGCGCGGAGCAGCGCCTCGCGTTGACCGGCACGCCGATCGAGAATCACCTTGCGGAGCTGGCGTCGTTGTTCGAGTTCCTGAACCCGGGGATGCTCGGCCGCGCCCGCGGTCTCTCGCCGCTCGCCGCCGGCCCGCGAGATCCGGAGCAGATGGCGCTGCTCGCTCGCGCACTGCGGCCGTTCCTGCTGCGCCGCACCAAGTCCGAGGTGCTGCGCGAGCTGCCGGCCAAGACGGAGCAGACGCTGCTTTGCGAGCTCCCGCCGGCGCAGCGTCGCGAGTACGACGAGTTGCGCCGGCACTATCAGAGCGTGCTGTCGGAGCGGGTCGCACGGGTGGGCATCGAACGCTCGAAGCTCCACGTGCTCGAAGCGCTGTTGCGGCTGCGCCAGGCGGCCTGCCATCCGGCGCTGATCGATCCGGACCGTGCCGGGGAGCCGAGCGCCAAGCTCACGACGCTGTTCGAGCAGCTCGACGAAGTGCTCGCCGAGGGCCACAAGGCGCTGGTCTTCTCCCAGTTCACCCGGCTGCTCGCGCTGGTCCGCGGCCGGGTCGAGGCGCGCGGGATCGACTATGCGTACCTCGACGGCCGCACGCGCGATCGGCCGGCCCGCATCGCGCGCTTCCAGGAAGATCCCGCGTGTCGGCTCTTCCTGGTCAGTCTCAAGGCCGGCGGCACCGGTCTCAATCTCACGGCCGCGGACTACGTGTTCCTGCTCGATCCCTGGTGGAATCCCGCTGTCGAGGCGCAGGCCATCGATCGCGCGCACCGGATCGGCCAGCCGCGCCCGGTCTTCGCCTATCGCCTGGTCGCGCGTGACACCGTCGAGGAGAAGATCCTCGCGTTGCAGCAGCGCAAGCGCGCGCTCGCGGAGACGATCCTCGGGGCCGGTGAACAGAGCCTGATCGGAAGCTTGTCGGCCGACGACCTGGGCGATCTGCTGGCGTGATCGCGCTCGCGTCGGCTCGTGCGCACGGCCTCGATCGCGAGCGCGTCAGCCGTCCGTCTGTGCGTAGTTCGCGAGGATCCGCTCGTCCCGCTGCATGCGGCCTTCCTGGTTCTCGCGGATGCGGCGCGCCATCGCGTCGGTCTCGAGCATCCGCCGTCGCACGAAGGCTTCGGCGAGGTCGATCCGGGACGCATCGGCTCCCGCCTGCCGCAGCAGTTCGGTTCCGGCGATCACGTTGATGGCCATTTCGGCGATCATCTTGGCCCGCAGCAGCGCGTACGGGAGATCCGAGAACAGCAGCGACGCGCATTCCTCGATGCTGTTCACGGCGTTCTGGACCAGTTGGGCCAGCTCCGCCCGTGTCGGATCGTCCATCATCGCGCCGAGCTCGCGCCGCAGTTCTCCGACGACGGTGGCGAGCGCCCCCTTGCCCATCTCCCGCAGGGCGAACGACGCCTGGATCTCGCTCGTCCCCTCGTAGACCGTCATGATCAGGCTGTCGGCATGGAGCTTGGCGACGTCCGCATCCATCGTGTATCCGATTCCGCCGAAGACCTGCATGGCGTCGCGCGTGACGTCATGGCAGATCTCGGTCGCGTAGTACTTGCACAGGGGGGTCAGCAGCCTCACGCGCACGATGTCGCGTTCGACGGCTTCGCGGAGCGTCTTCGCCTCGTCTCCGGACAGCTCGCCACGCGCCAGCGCGGCTTCGCGCGCCAGAGTGGAATCGACCAGTTCGAAGGTGTGATACAGGATCGCCCGTGCGGCTTCGATGTTGACGTGCATCTTGGCGAGCATGATGAGGACCAGCGGCTGCTTCGCAATCGTCTGGCCGAACTGTCGGCGCTCGGCGGCGTAGCGGTGAGCATCCGCGAAGGCGGCGTCTGCGACGCCGATCGCCTGGGCCGCCACGCCGAGTCGCGCATTGTTCATCAGGTCGAGCATGGCCCGGAATCCCTGGCCCTTCTGGCCGAGACGCCAGCCGACGGCGTCCTCGAATACGACTTCACAGGTGGGCGAACCGTGGATCCCGAGCTTCTTCTCGAGGCGGGTGACGTGGATCCCGTTGCGCGAGCCGTCCTCGAGGTGACGGGGGACCAGCACCAGGGACAGGCCGTTGGTGGTGCCTTTCGAGTCTTCGTAGTGATCGGCATCGCGCGCAAGCACGAGATGGACCTCGGCGCCCCCGTTGGTGATGAAGATCTTCGCGCCGTCGACGCGCAGGCTCCCGTCCGGCTGCTCGGTCGCCCGGGTCGTGATCCCGCCGAGGTCGCTGCCAGCCTTCGGCTCGGTGAGATCCATGGCGCCCTGCACCTCACCGCTGGCGAAGCGCGGCAACCAGGTCTGCTTCAGCGCCTCCTCGGCATACTTGTCGATGTCGCCGGCGACACCGGTCTGCAGGCCCACGACCGTCATCAAGCTGGTGTCGGCCCGCGAGATCATTTCCAGGTAGAAGCCGTTCAGCAGACCGGGGAGCGCTGCGCCTCCGTACTCCTCCGGGACCATCAACGACACCAGGCCGGCCTCACGCAATTGCTCGTACGCTTCCCGGATGTGCGCCGGCGGTCGCGCGCCACCGTCCTCGGTGAGTTCGGCTTCGGCATGCCATTGCTCTCGCGCACGGCGTTCGAAGCTCTCGGCCAGCGCCGCGGTGGTCTCGAGCACGGTCCGGAAGGCGCCGACCTCCGCCTCGACGTCCGGATCCGCGCCGTCGCGAAGTCGTAGGATCTCCTCCCAATCGACGAGCTTCTCGAGATACAAGCGCATGCTCGGGGTGAAGTAGTTGCCCATGCCGGTCTCCTCGTTCGTTGAAGCCGCGGAGGCATCCCGCTGTCGCTCACGGCGCGCAGGCGAGCCCGATCTCGATGCGATGATCTCCGAACACGGACTCCGAGCGGGACAGGGCTTCGTCCTCGAGTGTCGCCACGAGTTCGACGCTCCGGGCCAAGGTCTGTTCGGCGATCCAGTCCCGATGCCGCTCGACCGCGGCTCGCCAGTCGTCTGGAACGACGAGCGAGAGCCGGATCGAATCCGAGACGTGCAGGCCGGCCTCCTTGCGGGCTTGCTGGATGCCGCGGACGACATCGCGAGCTACGCCTTCGTCGACGAGCGCTTCGGTCAGCTCGAGGTCGAGGACGGCGATCGCATCGTGGCTGGCGAGCGGCTCGCAGGCGATGCCGTCGCGAGGGAGCAGCCGGAGCTGGATCTCCTCGGGGCTGAGCCGCTGGTCGGCGATCGCGATCGAGCCATCGTCGAGACGTTGCCAGGCGCCCTGCCGCGCGGCGGCAAGGACGCTCTTCATCGCCGGGCCGAGGCGCGGGCCGACGGCGCGCGCGTCGACCTGCAGCTGGAAGCTCGCCCACTCCTCGATCGTGTCGGCGATGCGCAACTGTTTGACGTTCACTTCGTCGCACAACAGCTCGGCGTAGGGGGCTAGCTCTGCGACGCCATGGCCGGCAAGCGTCAGCGTGGCGAGCGGCTGTCGGACGCGGATGTTCTCCCGTTCGCGCAGCGTGCGGGCGGCGGAACAAGCGTCGCGCACCCGGTCCATCTCCGCGACGAGCCTGGCGTCGGCCGGCAGCGACTCGGCGTCCGGCCAGTCGGTGAGGTGCACGCTGCGTTCCCCGGTGAGCCCGCGGTAGATCTCTTCCGACAGGAACGGAAGCAGCGGCGCGACGACCTTCGCGAGCGTGACGAGTACGGTGTACAGCGTGTCGTAGGCATCGCGCTTGTCCTCGTCCATGCCCCGGCGCCAGAATCGCTCGCGGCTGCGGCGGATGTACCAGTTGGTGAGGGCGTCGAAGAAGCCGAGCACGGCGCTGCACGCGCCGCCCAGGTCGTACGCGTCCATCCGGGTGGTGACGGTCTCGACCAGCGCGCGGGCCTTGGCGAGCACATAGCGATCCAGCAGTCCCGAGGCATCGGCCCGCAGGCGCGCCTCGACGCCGTCCGCATTTGCGTAGAGACAGAAGAACGAGTAGGCGTTCCAGAACGGCAGCAGCACGCCGCGGACGACCTCGGCGATGCCCTTCTCGTCGAGTCGCAGGTCGAGCCCGCGCAGCACCGGGGAGCTGATCAGGTACCAGCGCAGCGCGTCCGCGCCGAGCGTATCCATGATCTCGAGCGGGTCGGTGTAGTTCCGCAAGCGCTTGCTGAGCTTCTTGCCGCTCTCGTGCAGGATCACGCCGTGGCAGATGCAGGTCTCGAACGGCGGCCGATCGAAGAGCGACGTGGAGAGCACCATCAGCGTGTAGAACCAGCCGCGGGTCTGGGCGACGTACTCGACGATGAAGTCGGCGGGAAAGTGGTTTTCGAACCACTCGCGGTTCTCGAACGGATAATGGACCTGCGCGAACGGCATCGAGCCCGAGTCGAACCACACATCGAGGACCTCGGGGACGCGTCGCATGCTGCTGCGTCCGGTCGGGTCGTCGGGGTTCGGGCGGACCAGGTCGTCGATGTGCGGACGGTGCAGATCCGTCGGGCGGACGCCGAAGTCGCGCTCGATCTCGTCGAGGCTCCCGTAGACGTCGGTACGCGGGTAGGCCGGATCATCACTGCGCCAGACCGGGATCGGCGAGCCCCAGAAGCGGTTGCGCGAGATGCTCCAGTCCTGGGCGCCCTCGAGCCATTTGCCGAAGCGGCCGTCCCGGATGTGCTCCGGGATCCAGTGGATGCGCTGGTTCAGCTCCTGCATGCGCGGCGCGAACTCGGAGACCCGGACATACCACGACGACATCGCGCGATAGATCAGCGGCGTATCGGTGCGCCAGCAGTGCGGGTAGTTGTGCACGATGGTCTCGTGCCGCACCAGCGCTCCGCGTTGTTTCAGGGTGCGCACGATCTCCGGGTTGGCGTCGAAGACCAGGTGTCCGGCCCACTCCGGGACCGCGGAGCTGAAGCGTCCGGTGTCGTCTACCGGAACCACGACCGGGATTCCGTGGGCCTGGCACACGCGCAGATCGTCTTCCCCGAAGCCGGGCGCCAGGTGCACGACGCCGGTCCCCTCGTCGGTCGCGACGAAATCCGCAGCGAGCACGCGGAAGGCGTGGTCGTGGTCCGCTGCGGTCTCGGCGAAGTACGGGAACAGCGGCCGATAGCGCAGGCCGGTGAAGGCGGCGCCGGGGCGGGTCGCGATCGCTTCGGCGTCGCGGAGCTCCGGGGCAAAGCGCTCGCGGGCCGCCTCGGCGAGCAGAATGCGTCGTCCATCGAGACGCAGGAGCGTGTACTCGATCTCCGAGCCGATCGCGAGCGCCAGGTTCGACGGCAGCGTCCAGGGCGTGGTGGTCCAGGCCCAGAGTTCCGTCGGGCCGTCGGCCGTCGGATCCTGGACCTCGAAGCGCACCGTGACGGCCGGGTCCTGTCGCTCGCGGAAGGCGTCGTCGAGTCGCGTTTCGAAGTTCGAGAGCGGCGTCTCGGCGGCCCAGGAATAGGGGAGGACCTTGAAGCCCTCGTAGATGAGACCTTTCTTCCAGAGCTGTTGGAACGCCCACAGAACGCTCTCCATGTACGGGAGATCCATGGTCTTGTAGTCGTTCTGGAAGTCGACCCAACGCGCCTGACGGGAGACGTAGAGTTCCCATTCTTTCGTGTAGCGCATCACCGAAGTGCGACAGTAATCGTTGAAGCGGCCGATTCCGTAGTCCAGGATCTGGGCGCGCCCCTGGACGCCGAGTTCCTTCTCGGCTGCCATCTCGGCGGGCAGACCGTGACAGTCCCAGCCGAAGCGTCGCTCGACGCGCCGGCCGCGCATCGTCTGGTAGCGCGGCACGATGTCCTTGACGAAGCCGGTGACGAGATGGCCGTAGTGCGGGAGGCCGTTGGCGAAGGGCGGGCCGTCGTAGAAGACGAACTCGTTGGCGCCTCCGGGGCCGGCCGGCCGCGCATCGACCGACGCGCGGAAGATCTCGTCGCGCTGCCAGAACTCGAGCACGCGGCGCTCGATCGCGGGAAAGCGCGGCTGCGGGTCGGGGGTCGGGTAGCGGGGGGGGGGCTGTCGGTCCGGGCTGGCCGGGTCCGCTGCTCCTCGGATCGTCGCTCATCGTGTCCGCCTCGAGAGAAAGCGCAGGCTAACCCGAGGCTTAGACGGACACAAACGGACACAAACGGATTCCCGGCGGCTGCCGGGGTCCCGGGCGGCCCACGCGGCGACGGCTGCGTCCGCTACGCGGTCGGTGTGATCCCGCTTCCCGCCAGGAATCCCGCCAGCACGATGGCGACCAGCAGGTACACGGCGAAGCCGATCAGGCAGACCCCGATGGCCCGACCCGTACTGGTGTAGTCGAGCGCCTGCCGGACGGCCACCACCATGGCCGCCAGCTGCCACAGCGAGGAGACGAGGAGCACGAGGCCGCCGATCAGCGGCAGGAATCCGAGGATTCCGAGCGCGCCGGGAGCGGCCGAGAACCCGGTCGTCCGCAACATCTCGCCGAGGTCGCACTTCGTGTCGACGGTCGGCAGGATTCTCGTGCCCACCAGATAGGTGACCAGGGCCCAGGCGAACCAGCCGACCACGCTGAGGACCATACCGCCGAGAATTCCGGCCCCCTGGCCACCGCTCGCCAACGAGGAGCCGAGGCCGCCCGCCAGCGAGGCCAGCACCACGACCGCCATCGCCTGTCCGAGCGCATTCGGATCGGCCTCCACCTCTTCGTAGGCGGCAGGATCCAGCCGGGCCGCCCCGATGACTCGCTCCACGAAACTCGCCATGATTCCTCCTTGTCCGACGCCAGCGTCGCGATGGGCTCGGCGCCGCGGCGCGGCCGCCGTCCGGATCTGGACTTCCAGCCGGACTCCGAACCCGCATGATGCATCCGACCTCTTTCTGGCACAAAAAGTTGACGGATCCAACCCGACCCCTTTCTTGACGACCCCTTTCTTGACGGCTCCTTGCTCGATGACGGCTTGGTGGATGGCTGTTTGGTCGGGGTTCTCGGCGAGCGCTTGCGGGGGGGTGGGGGGCGCTAGCAGGCTGCGGAAAAACCCCGCGCGAAGCAGCGGATCGGGTGATATAAGGCGGTTGGGGGGTTGAATCATGCGCGGAACCGACCAGCAGCAGCCGACGATGTTCAGCTACGTGTCGCCCGAGGC
>CAADGG010000088.1 GCA_900696485.1 uncultured Pseudomonadota bacterium | reverse complement strand
TTCTTCCATCACGAGCGCCGCCATCTCGTCCCGCTCTACCAGCGGCCCTACGTGTGGAAACAGGACGAGCAGTGGGAGCCCCTGTGGGAGGACATCCGTCAGCTCGCGGAACGCACGCTCGCCGGCCAGAAGCTGCGCCCGCACTTCCTCGGCGCGATCGTCCTCGATCAGATGAACACGCCGACGCGCGACATCGCAGCGCGCCTCGTGATCGATGGCCAGCAGCGGCTCACCACGTTGCAGCTGCTGCTGGCGGCGTTCCGGGATCACTGCGGCGAGCTGGGCAAGAAGGAAATGCAGCGCCGGCTCGACCGCCTCACCCGGAACGAGGATGCGGGGAATCCTGACGACGACCAGCGCTTCAAGGTCTGGCCCACCAACCTGGACCGCGGCCCGTTCCGCGCTGTCCTCGATCCGGTCGGCGCGAAGGCGGAGAAGCTGCGCCGGGCCCGGGAAGCGGCGACCGGGAGCGCCCTCATCGCCGATGCGTACGCGTACTTCTCCGGCGAGATCGAGCGCTGGCTCGCCGAGGATGGCGAAGCCGCCGTGCCGCGCCGCGCCGAGACGCTGCTCGAAGTTCTCCGGCAGCGCCTGAACCTCGTCGTCATCGATCTCGGCGACGACGACGAAGCCCAGGTGATCTTCGAGACGCTGAACGCGCGCGGCACGCCGCTGCTGCCGGCGGATCTGGTGAAGAACTTCCTGTTCCACGCGGCCGAGTTCGAGAAGGCCGCGCTCGACGCGCTCTACGAGAAGTACTGGAAGCCCTTCGACGAGGGAGCGGACTACTGGCGCAAGCAGGTGAAGCAGGGCCGCTTCTATCGCCCGCAGATCGATCTCTTCCTGCAGCACTACCTGACGCTGCAGACGCGCGACGAAGTGGCCGCGGGCCATCTGTTCTCCGAGTTCAAGGAGTTTGCGGCGAATCGAAAAGGATTGAAGGCCGAGGACCACCTCCGTTCGCTCGAGGAGCATGCCCGCGTGTTCCGGAAGTTCTCGGAGGCGCCGCTCGAGACCCCCCGCGGCCGCTTCTTCCACCGCCTCACCGTGATGGACACGACGACGGTGCTGCCGTTCCTGCTGGGCCTCTTCCGCCGCTACGACGCAGCCGGCCGCGACGCCGAGCTGGACGGCATCCTCGCGGACATCGAGTCCTTTCTGGTGCGGCGGATGGTCTGCGAGCTCACGACCAAGAACTACAACCAGCTCTTCGTCGACATGCTCGGGGTGCTGGGCGACGCCGCCGACCGGCCGGCGGACGGCGTCCGGGCGTTCCTGCTCGGGCAGACGGCCGAGAGCAGGCGCTGGCCGACCGACGCCGAGTTCGAGAGCGCGTGGCAGAGCCTACCGGCCTACAAGGCGCTCAGTCGGCCGCGACTGCGGATGCTGCTCGAAGCGCTCGAGGCGGCCGTGCGCAGCGAGCGTTCGGAGGACATCGTGTTGCGCGGGCGCCTCACCGTGGAGCACCTGCTCCCGCAGAGCTGGGAAGTGACGTGGCCGCTGCCGGACGGCGCCGATCCCGAGCAGGGCAGGACGGGACGCGAGGCGCTCGTCCACCGCTTCGGGAACCTCACGCTGCTGACGAAGAAGCTCAACCCTTCGGTCTCCAACAGCGCGTGGCCGAGCAAGCGCAAGGGCATCCTCGAGCACAGCGCGCTGGCGCTGAACCGCTGGTTCCACGAAGCAGCGGACTGGGACGAGCAGACGATCGAACAGCGCACCGAAGCCCTCGGCAAAGTGGCGCTCGGGATCTGGGCGCGGCCCGGCGCGCCCGTGAACGCCGGAGTGACCTGAAGAATGGACAGCGCCGAGATCCGCGGCCGCTTGGTCGATGTGCTGCGTTCGGACCTCGTCGGGCCCGAACCGGGAAGTCCGCTCGAAAGCGAAGCGCTCGCGACGCCGCCGTCGCGCCAGTATCTGACCGGCTTCCTGGTGCCGTTCGAGGCGCCCGAGAGCCAGAAGCACGACGAGACGGAGCAGGAGGAGCTGGATCTCGCGTCGGTCACGGGCGGCGGAGACGACGAGTCGGCGCCGGAGAAGGCCTCGGCGCGCAAGGCGTTCTTTCCGTCGTCGCTCGGGCTGAGCGTGCTGGTGCCGGCGGCGGGGAAGACGTTGCGCGTGCGCGCCGACTGGGGCGACTACCAGTTCAGTGGAGCCGCGGCGGCCGGCGAGGCGGGCGACGCAGACGGCGCCGGGCGCGCGCACTGGCAGCGGACCCCGCGCAGCGCAGAGCTCGACGTGAGTCTCCCGGACGAGCGGAGTGGTCCCGCGAGCCGCGACATCGAAGGGTCCGGCGGCCTGCGCGTCGTCGTCTCCGTGCGACCGCTCGGACCCGTGCTGGCGGCGCTGGGCAGCGCGCCGGCGGGCGCGCGCGCGGTCTCGGTGTTCCTCGTCAACTACCGGGATCCGGCGGCCGACGAGCGCAAGGACGAGGCGCTCGCGTTCCAGGCGATGCTCACTGTGCGTTCGGAGGAGCCGTTCCTCGCGCGGCCCGATCTGAAAGGCGAGCGCTCCGAAGACTGGGACGAACGCGTCGCGGATCTCCAGTATCGGGACGCTGGTGACTTCGCCGTCGGACACGGCGTGGCGACGCAAGCCGTCCTGATATCCGATGGAGGTTGTCGCGAGGTTCGGACGACGTGGATCCCGGATGCCGAAGTCGAACGCGTCGAGCCGACGGCGGTCGAGGGGATCGAGCTCGGGATGGAAGCACTGGCCGCGCTGCCGAATGGCGCCGCGGCGCGCGAACGGCTCGGGCGCTTCCCCGCGGACTACGGCGCCTGGATCGAGGCGCAGGCGCAACGACTCCCGGTCGAGCCGCGGCGACGCGAGGTGGCGGAGGAGCTGCTGCAGCGCGCGCGCTTTGCGAGGGCGCGGATCGAGGCCGGGATCGCGGAGCTCGAGGATGCGCAAATCCTCGAGGCGTTCCGCCTGGCCAATCGCGTGATGGCGGTGGCGGGCCGACGTCGAGTGGCGCAGCTGCAAGGCGTGCCGCCTGATCAGGTTGCGGCGCCCCGCTGGCGGCCGTTCCAGCTCGCGTTCTTGTTGATGAACCTGCGCGGCATCGTGCGGCCGGAACACGACGAACGCGCGCTCGTGGATCTCCTTTTCTTCCCCACCGGCGGCGGCAAGACGGAGGCGTACCTCGGCCTCGCCGCGTTCACGCTGGTGCTGCGCCGGCTCCGGAACCCCGGCCTCACGTCAGCCGGGATGACGGTGTTGATGCGCTACACGCTGCGTCTGCTTACGCTCGATCAGCTCGGCCGTGCCGCGACGCTGATCTGTGCACTCGAGCTCGAGCGCCAGGACGATGTCGAGAAGCTCGGGCCGTGGCCGTTCGAGATCGGCCTCTGGGTCGGGCAGGCGGGGACTCCGAATCGGATCGGTCGCAAGGGCGACAACGATCGCTACTCGGCGCGCGCTCGCACCATCGCGTTCCAGAACGACTCGCGGAAGCCCGCGCCGATTCCGCTCGAGAGCTGCCCGTGGTGCGGAACGAAGTTCTCATCGAACTCCTTCCACCTCGTCCCGAATCCGGACCAGCCGTCGGACCTTCGCATCGTGTGTGCCAACCGGCGCTGCGACTTCAAGGGCGACCGGCCGCTGCCGATCGTGGCCGTCGACGAGCCGCTCTACCGCCGTCTCCCGTGCTTCGTGATTGCGACGGTCGACAAGCTCGCGAGTCTGCCGTGGGTGGGCCCGTCGGGCGCCCTGTTCGGCTGCGCGCAGCGCCACGATGCGGACGGTTTCTACGGTTCGTCCGAGCCCCAGCGGGGTGGTCAGTTGCCCCGTCCGCTGCTGCCGCCGGAACTCATCATCCAGGATGAGCTCCACTTGATCTCCGGGCCGCTCGGCACGGTGACGGGACTCTACGAGACGGCGATCGGAGCTCTTTGCGAGCGCCAGGTCGACGGCCGCGATGTCCGGCCGAAGATCATCGCATCGACGGCCACGGCACGTCGCGCGGAGGGCCAGATCCGCGCGCTCTTCGGGCGTACGGAGGCAGAGGTCTTTCCGCCCCCGGGTCCCGATCGGCGCGATTCGTTCTTCGCGAAGAATGTTTCAGTCGAGACGAAACGCGGGCGTCTCTATCTCGGTGTCGCCGCACAGGGCCGCAGCCTGAAGGTCGTCCTGCTCCGGACCTACCTGGCGCTGCTGACGGCGGCGCAGCGCTCCTGGAACGACGCGGGCGGCGAGCGCAACAAGGCGAATCCGGCCGATCCCTACATGACCGTCCTCGGTTACTTCAACAGCCTCCGTGAGCTGGGCGGCAGCCGCCGCATCGTGGAGGACGAAGTGACGTCCCGGGCGCGCGACTATGGAAGCCGGATGAGGCTCGGCGAGCAGACCTCGCCGTTCGCCGACAGGAAGCTCGCGTACGAGGTGCTGGAGCTCACCTCCCGCGTGAACACGAGCGACGTCGCCGAAGCCAAACGCCGGCTCTCGCTGCCGTTCCAAGAGAAGGAGCGCGTGGACGTGGCGCTTGCCACCAATATGATCTCCGTCGGTCTCGACATCACTCGGCTCGGCCTGATGGTGGTTCTCGGTCAGCCCCGGACCACGGCGGAGTACATCCAGGCGACGAGCCGGGTCGGCCGAGACGAGGGTCGGCCCGGGTTGGTCGTGACGCTGCTCAACGTCCACCGCCCACGCGACCGCTCCCACTACGAACGCTTCGAGGCCTACCACGCCACGTTCTACCGCGGCGTCGAGGCCGCGAGCGTGACGCCGTTCTCGCCGCGCGCCATCGATCGCGCGATCGCCGGCGCTGTGGTGGCACTCGCCCGGCACGGGAATCCCGCGTTGACGGCGCCCACACAGGCAGCCGCGGTTCTCCAGGAGCGGGTCCGCATGGCGTTCGTGGCCGATGCGTTCGGCGACCGGGCCGCCGTCCACGATCGGCTGCTCTCCGCCGACGAGGCGGACGCCCTGCGTCAGAAGCTGAGGGGACGGATCGCCGATCTGCTCGACTCCTGGGCGAAGGTGGCCAAGCAGAAGCAGGACGTTGGAGCCGGCCTTCAGTACGGAACGGAGGTGGGCGGCGCGCCCCAGCTCCTCTTCGATCCCCTCGACCCGGATCTCGCGACGCAGCCGCCCGACGCCCGGAAGTTCAAGGCGCACCGCTCGATGCGCGACGTCGAGCCCAACGTGAATCTCTGGGTGCGCCGCTTCGACGGCGTCGAGGTCGAGCCGCCGGGGGAGGCCGAGGGATGACGCAGCAAGGCAAGCGTCCGCACGCGCAGATGCGGCAGAGTCAGCTCATCACCACCTTCGGCCCCGGCGCCATGGTGGACCTACCGAATCACGCGGTGCTGATCGGCGGGCTCGAGTTCTGGACCGAAGATCGGCGTCCGATCCACGGGAGCGCCTGCTCGGAAAGCTCGAGGCGGCGCTCGCCAAGCCGGGCCTGAAGCTGTTTGCGCCGCCGGTCGACAGCGGGGACGTGAACGCGCCGAAGACAGGGATCTTCGCCTGGGAGTTCCCGGAGTGGTTCGTCGCGCAGTACGAAGATCCGGAGCGCACCCGCCAGGGCTATCGCTCCCGTCCCCTCATCCACAGGGAGAGCCTCGTCCGACACAAGTACTACGGTCCAGACCGGAAGAAGCATCCGGTCGTGCCCGTGCGCTTCGTCCAAGCCTGTCTGAACGGGCACCTGAGCGACGTCGATTGGTACGTCTTCGTTCATGGGCCGGACGATCCATGCCGCCGCCAACTCTGGCTCGACGAGCGCGGGACCACGGGCGAGCTCGCCGACGTGTGGGCGCGCTGCGCCTGCACCAAGAGGCGCTCGCTCGCCAACGCGACTCTCGGTGCCGCGGGCGACGCGCCGCCGCTCGGCTACTGCCGCGGTCACCGGCCGTGGCTCGGCAAGGCGGCGTCGGAACGCTGTGGTGGCGGGGACGGAAAGGGGCAGTTCAACCGGCTGCTCGTACGCTCGGCGAGCAACGCCTACTTCCCTCAGGTCTTGAGCGTGATCTCGATCCCCGACCCGGACGCCAACCTGCGTGCTGCGGTCGATCGGGTGTGGGAGGACTTCCTGCAGTACACCGAGAGTGAGAACGACGTCGAGCGCGAGCGCAAGAAGGAGAAGGTTCACAATGCGCTCGAGGGCTTCGAGACCGCCGTCGTCTGGCGCGAGATCCAGCGCCGCAAGAGCGGCTTCAAGCCGGCCCAGAAGAGCGTGAAGCAGGCGGAGATCGAGATGCTGCTCGCGAGCCCGAGCGAGCTGGGAGAAGACGCTCCGGATGGCGACTTCTACGCGCGGGCCGTTGCGTTGCCTTCGGGCTCACGCTTCCCCGAACAGATCGAGCGCGTCGTGCGCGTCGACCGTCTGCGGGAGGTGACAACCCAGGTCGGATTCACGCGCTTCGAGCCTGCGAGCCCGGATCCGGAAGGTGAGCTGAATCTCGAAGTACGTCGCGCCGACCTCGCGCGGGAAGTCAACTGGCTACCGGCGATCGAGAATCGGGGCGAGGGCGTCTTCCTGTCGTTCCGCAAAGACGCCGTTCACACGTGGCTTGCACGACCGGAAGTCCACGCCCGGGGAGAGCAGTTCGTTCGGGGATTCGAGACCTGGAAGAAGACGCACACGGCATCGAAGGCCGTCTTTCCCGGTCTGCCATACGTCTTCCTCCATTCCCTGTCCCATCTCTTGATCAACGCGGTGTCCCTCGAGTCCGGCTACGCGGCCAGCTCGATCCGCGAGCGGATCTACGCGCTCGGAGATCGCTACGGCATCCTTCTCCATACCGGAACGCAGGACGCAGAAGGAACTCTGGGCGGGCTCGTCCAGGTGAGCCGACGCCTCGAATACCACCTGCTGAGCGCCCTCGAACTCGGCCGCCTGTGCTCGAACGATCCGATCTGCGCTCAGCATCGTCCCGACGAACCGCTCGAAGAGCGCTTTCTCCACGGCGCCGCCTGTCACGGTTGCCTCCTCATCGCCGAGCCCTCCTGCGAGCGCCGCAACGAGTTCCTCGACCGGGCGCTCGTCATTCCGACGGTCGACTCGGCATCGACTGCTTTCTTTGCGGACCACGACGGATGAAGGGCGGGTTTGCCGGCGTCACCACTGAGGCCCTGCGTGCGCTCGCAGCCGCGCTGGACGGCGGCCGGCTGGCGCCACCCTATCCGCCGATCTCGCTCCAGCGATTCCTGGCCCCGCCGGCTACCGACGCCGCGTCGGCTGGCCTCGCGGCGTTCGCCGAGGGTGGCTTCGGTCCGAGCCAGATTGCACACATCCTCCGCCTGATCGCCGCCGAACGCGAGAACACGATGCGCGCCACCGATCGTGCGGAGCTGGTCTGGAGCGGTCCCGAGCTTCCCGGCGCAACGAGTCGCGACACCGCGGTCGTCGCGCGCGAACTCTTCGCGTCGGCTCGCCGAACCGTTCTCGTATCGAGCTACGCGGTCTATCAGGGCAAGCGCGTGCTCGGGGCACTGGCCGAGAACCTCGATCGGACTCCCGACCTGCGCGTTCGGCTGCTTCTCAACGTCCACCGCCAGTACGGCGACATTCGAGCGGATTCCGAACTCACCCGCGAGTTCGCCGAGAAGTTCCAGAGCGAGATGTGGCCCGGCCGCCGCCTCCCCGAAGTCTTCTACGACCCCCGCGCACTCTCCCGGGACCCCGGCCCGCGTGCTTGTCTGCACGCCAAATGCGTCATCGTCGACTCCGAGGTGGCCTTCGTCACATCGGCCAACTTCACCGAAGCCGCGCACGAGCGAAACATCGAAGCCGGCGTGCTGCTGCGCTCCGTTCCGCTGGCGCAGGCGCTGACGGCGCAGTTCGAGACGTTGATCGGGCGCGGGGCGCTGAGGCGGTTGGCGGGGGTGAGAGCGACAGAGCCGAGTTAGCGTGCGGAATCGAGCACGAGGAAGTCGATCTCGCCTTCCTGCGGCCGCCTGCCGTTCGCACCCGGCAGCAGGAACCGGCGCGAGTGCAGAACCATCCAGTCGTCCGGCAGCCTCTCGCGAAAGGCCTCGAAGACCTGCTGTTCAGACATCGGCGTATCGGCATCGGGGCAGCTCGACAGCATCCGCGGCATCCGGGCGATTCTACGCGAGAACGAGCGCTCGAGGGAAGCACGATCGGCGTTGCGAATGCGATCCCTCGGATCCGGTGCTGGCCGCGTGTGCTGCGAACGGGAAACGATTTGTCGGTAGACGCAGGGATGGTGACGACCTTCGCAGTCAAAGCGCGTGCGCTGGAACTGCGCAGTCGGGGGAAGCTGTGACGCGGGGCGATCGGTCTGCGACCGCAGTCGTCATCCGCGCGTGCCACTCGCGCGAGAATCGGCATCTGTTGGCCGGCCGTCCGGTCGGACGTTTTGCAAGCGACGCTGGATCCAGCGCCACCACGGGCAAACGGGACTCAGAGGAGACAGGCATCGATCCGCGAAGGTTCTCGGTTGCGGAGTCTCAGCGCCGCGAGTGCGGCCCAGGCGGCGGCGAACAGCGCCGTGTCTCCGGGTTCCGGAATCACGAAGATGATCGGCGTGATCGTGACGTTGCCGTCTTGACCGTTCCCGAAGAGGCGGGCTCCGGTGCTCACCAATTGCAGGTCGATTCCGAGGTGGATCGAGGCGCCGCCAGAACCCGCGGGCGGGAGCGCGTCGTCCGGTTTGTCCGATGCCGGACGGTTTCGCTTCGAGCCGAAGGCTGGCCACTGCGACGGCCTGCTTCGCCAGGACGACGGCGTCGCTTTCGATGCCGGGTGTGCGGACGGTCGGCGGTTTCGCATCGAGAAGTCGTGTCCGGAGGGCCGTCTTCTTCTCGATGCACGGGTCCACGAAGGAGTCGGCCGCCGCGCCGGCGGGGCACGTGTGGCCGCTGCGGAACGGGGTGAACGCGGACGGATCTCGGCGCCGCGTCGCCGGGAGGAACGCGAGTCGGATCCTCGCTGCAGCGGGGGACGCGCCGTCTGGCAAGTCCTTCGTGGTGCCGATGCCCGACGAGGAGAGAGCCCGGCCGCGGGCTCTGGCGGCGCCGATTATTCTCATGACGGGGTTGACTTTCGCTCTTTCTTCGCGTACCGTGATCTGTGTCGTCGGGGGTGGAGTCGGTATGGACGATGTCGGCGAGACGGTCCGGGAGGTGGTCGTGTCCGGGGGTGGTTTCTTCGGGGACCCAGGCTGGGGGCGGGGGCAGCCGGTAGCGGTCGAGGAACGCGAGGTCGGCGAGCCGGGCGCTGGGGTTGGCGTTCCTGATGCGGACGCAGATGCCGCAGCCGGGCCGGCCGGTACGACGGGCGCGGGAGCGGTCCGTGCGCCGATCCCTCGGCCGGCGGCCCCGGACGCAACGGACCGCGACGCCTGCGCGCCGCATCCCGATCCGGAGTCCGAGCTCGCGCTGCTGACGGCGGCGGGCGGCCCGCTGCGCCGAGCGCTCGCGGCGATCTGCGCGCGACTGCTCGACACGCAGGCGTACGAGAAGCTCTGCTACGCGCGGCTTCGCGACTACGCGCGCGAGCGCGCCGGCGTCTCCGCACGCCAGCTCCAGGACCTCGCTCGCGCGCACCGCGCGTTTGCGACGCTGCCGGGCCTCGAGCGCGTGCTCATCGCCAGCACGCTGCCGTGGAGCAAGGTCCGGGTGCTGACGCGCATTGCGACGCCAGAGGACGAGGAGGCCTGGATCGCGCGGGCCCAGAAGATCTCGATCCGCCGGCTCGAAGAGGAGGTCCGGGCGGCGCGCGGTCTTGTGGACGGAGCGCTCGATGCGGAGGCCGATCCCCCCCGCGTCCGCGTAACGCTCCACTGCACGCCGGCCGTGCGCGCGACGTGGATGCTCGCCCGCGAGTTCGCCGAGCGCGTCTCCGGCCAGCGCCTGCGCGAGGACGAGGCGCTCGAGTGGGTGACGGCGGAG
>CAADGG010000087.1 GCA_900696485.1 uncultured Pseudomonadota bacterium | reverse complement strand
GGCGACGGCGACGAAGCCGGCGTGCTGCTCGGCTACGACATGGTGATCGGCGACTCGTTTCTCTCCAGCACGACGGTCGACGACTACTCCACCTGGAGTCGCAATCCCGCAAACGACGGGTACTTCATCGGCCTGTCCCTGACGGCCATTCCGGAGCCGGGAACCCTGGCGCTGCTCGGCGCCGGCCTGCTCGGCCTGTCCTGGCGAGGACGATCGCGCACCGCATGACCTGCGGCGCAGCGACCCGTCCCAGACGGCGCTACGCCGCACCCTCATGACCCAGAGGGTTCGCGGCTGCGCCGCGTGACGCGCTGGAGCTGGCGGCGCAGGAAGCGCGGGGCGAGCGTCTGGGCCCAGTAGCCGGCTGCCATCCAGCGCGGGTGGGTCAGCTCGCGGCGGCCGCGTTCGAGCGCGCGCAGGATCGCGGTGACGAGGCCGTCGACTTCCACCATCCCGCGCCGGGCGACCGGCGGCATCGCGGCCAGCGCCTCGGCGTCGAAGAACGGCGTGCGGATGACGCCCGGGAAGACGGTCAGCACATGGACGCCGTGTGGCTCCACCTCGTGCGAGAGCGAGGACGCGAGTCCCGTCAGCGCGAATTTCGACGCCGCGTAGGCCGATTCATCGGGCGGCGCGATGCGACCGGCCACCGAGGAGACGAAGACGATCCAGCCGCGCCGACGCGCCACCATGTCCGGAAGCAGCGCCTTCGTGAAGTACAGCGCACCGAAGTAGTTGACGTGCAGCAACTGTTCCATGTCTTCCGTGTCCCAGTCGAGGAACGGACGATGGTGGCCGTAGCCAGCGTTGTTGACGAGCAGGTCGATGCCGCCGAGCGCCGCCCTCGCCTTCTCGACGCAGACCTCCACCTGCCGGCGATCCGCGACGTCGGCCGGCAGCGCCACCGCCTCACCGCCGGCTGCCGCGATCTCCGCGGCCAGCGCCTCGAGCTCCTCCCGACGGCGCGCGACGAGCGCGACGCGGGCGCCCTCCCGCGCGAGCCGCAGGCTCAGCGCGCGGCCGATTCCGCTCGACGCACCCGTCACGAGCACCCGGAGATCCCGAAACGATTCGATCGCTGTCATCGGCCCTTCCGCGGCGCCCCGAAGGGACGGGGACATTCGGTTCGGGGAGGATACGCCACCAGGGAGTCAGTCGGTGGACCGGAGTCCCGGCTACGGCATCCTACGTGTCATGACGCGCCGGGATTTCGTCCGCTCGCTAGTGACCGCGTTCGCACTCACGGGACCGGGCCTGGCGCTCGCGCGGGCGGGCCGGGCAGGAGGTTCCCCGATGTCCGCTCCCGACGCGCCGGCCCCGGACCGGCTCGAACTCCCGAAGTCGGTCTGGAAGAAGCTGCTGCCGCCCGATGCCTACGCCGTGCTGTTCGAACACGCGACGGAGCGGGCCGGCTCGAGTCCGCTCGATGACGAGAAGCGCCCGGGCACCTTCCTGTGCGCAGCCTGCTTCCTGCCGCTGTTCCGCTCCGAGGCCAAGTTCGACAGCGGCACCGGCTGGCCGAGCTTCTACGAGCCGCTGCCGGACCGGCTCGGCACCCGGCGCGACTTCAAGCTGATCCTGCCGCGCACGGAGTACCACTGCGTCCGCTGCGGCGGCCATCAGGGCCACGTCTTCGACGACGGGCCGCCGCCGACGGGCCTTCGCTATTGCAACAACGGCGTGGCGCTGCGCTTCGTCCCGGACGGCGAGCCGCTGCCGGCGCTGCGAACCGGCGCATGAAGACGCCGCTGCTGGCGGTCGCCCTGCTGGCCGCGATGGCCTGTCATGCCGAGGAGGCAGTGCCGCGCGAGAGCCCGCCCGGCAGCGCCACGGCCGTCTTCGCCGGCGGCTGCTTCTGGTGCATGGAGCCGCCGTTCGACGAGCTCGACGGCGTGCTGGCGACGACGTCCGGCTACACCGGCGGCAGCGTTCCGGAACCCCGTTACGAGCAGGTTTCGGCCGGCAAGACCGGGCACGTCGAGGCCGTCGAAGTCGTCTACGACCCGCAGCGGATCGACTACGCCGAACTGCTGGCGGTATTCTGGCGCAACATCGACCCGCTCGACGACGAGGGCCAGTTCTGCGACCGCGGGGCACCGTATCGCAGCGCCATCTTCGTCCGCGACAGCGAGCAGCGACGACTGGCCGAGGCCTCGAAGCAGGCCATCCGCGAGCGGCTCGGCCGGCCGCTCGCGACGCCGATTCGCGACGCCGGGGTGTTCTACGCCGCCGAGCCGCATCACCAGGACTACGCCCAGAAGAATCCGCTCCGGTATCGCTACTACCGGAGCGGATGCGGGCGCGACCAGCGGCTCGCCGAACTCTGGGGCGCCGACGCCAGGCACTGACGGGCTTGCCGAAAATCGGCCCCTGGCGTACGCGCAGCGCCGGGTGGGAGGAGCACACCCGGAGCCGTAATCCGGAGGCGGCCGTACCAAAGCCGTGCGCAGCGCCGAAGCTCGTCCGCCGAGGACATCGGCGCAGGGTGTGCTCCTCCCACCCGCCTCCGAACATCGTCGGCCGATTTTCGGCAACCCTGTGACGGCGCGGGCGGCCGGATCCCGGCCCCACGCCATTCACCCCTCCGGGGAGATCTGCGCGGAGGATATAGGGTTCTTCTGGTCCTCTATTTACTGGACTCGAACGGTCCTCTATCTTGCGGCGGTTCCGGCGAGCACCGATCGAACCCGAGAGCCCCTGGAGGGCCCATGCTCCGAATGAGCCGCATCACAGATTACGGCATCGTCCTGCTGACGAAGCTCGCCGCCGATGCGGCTGCCGCCGAGCGGGCCGAGGGCAGCGCGGACTCGCCGACCTCGACGGCGCCGGAAACCATCCACAACGCCCGGGAACTCGCGGCCCGGGCGGGGCTGCCGCTCCCGGTCGTCAGCAAGATCCTGAAAACCCTGACACGCGGCGGCTTCCTCGTCTCGCAGCGCGGGGCGCGGGGCGGCTACGCACTCGCGCGACGCCCGGAGGAGATCTCGGTCGCGTCGATCATCGATGCGCTCGAGGGACCGATCGCGCTGACCGAGTGCGGCACCGAGCCGCAGGGCGCGTGTGAACGCGAGTCGCGCTGCGCGGTGCGGCAGCCGTGGCAACGGATCAACCGTGAAGTGCGCAAGACACTCGAGCGTGTGCGGCTGTCGGACCTCGCCGGGCCGGGTCCGGACTTCGACGACTCGCACGCTGCATTCCCCCTGCTGCTGCAGGAACCTCTCCCGGTGTCACCTGGCAGCGGTGCGCCGGCCGCAGACTAGGAGTCCGTCCCGATGTCGAACCAGACTCTCGAGCAACTCGCCAAGGCAGACTACGAGTGGGGCTTCACCACCGACGTCGAGCAGGACATCCTCGAGCCCGGTCTGTCCGAGGACGTGATCCGCGTGATCTCGGCGAAGAAGAGCGAACCGTCCTGGATGCTCGACTGGCGACTCGACGGCTACCGGCGCTGGCTACAACTCGCCGAGCCGCATCACTGGGCGAAGCTGTCCTACGCCCCGATCGACTACCAGGCGATCCGCTACTACGCGGCCCCGAAGCAGAAGAAGCAGCTCCAGAGTCTCGACGAACTGGATCCGGAGATCCGCCGGACCTACGAGAAGCTGGGCATTCCGCTCGGCGAGCAGAAGCTGCTCGCCAACGTGGCCGTCGACGCCGTCTTCGACTCGGTCTCCGTCGCGACGACGTTCAAGAAGGAACTGGAGAAGCATGGGATCCTGTTCCTGCCGTTCTCCGAGGCCGTGCGCCGGGCGCCGGAACTCGTCCGGCGCTACCTCGGCTCCGTCGTGCCGCAGGGCGACAACTTCTTTGCCGCCCTCAACTCGGCGGTCTTCACCGACGGCTCCTTCGTGTACATCCCTCCGGGCGTGCGCTGCCCGATGGAGCTGTCGACCTACTTCCGGATCAACGCGTCCGAGACCGGCCAGTTCGAGCGCACGCTGATCATCGCCGACAAGGGTTCCTACGTCAGCTACCTCGAAGGCTGCACCGCCCCGATGCGGGACGAGAACCAGTTGCACGCCGCCGTCGTCGAGCTGGTGGCGCTCGACGACGCGCAGATCAAGTACTCGACGGTGCAGAACTGGTATCCGGGCGATGCCGAGGGACGCGGCGGGATCTACAACTTCGTCACCAAGCGCGGCAAGTGCGCGGGGCGACGCTCGAAGATCTCGTGGACGCAGGTCGAGACCGGCTCGGCGATCACGTGGAAGTACCCGAGCTGCATCCTGCAGGGCGACGACTCGGTCGGCGAGTTCTACTCGGTGGCGCTGACCTCGAAGCACCAGCAGGCCGATACCGGCACCAAGATGATCCACATCGGCAAGCGCACCACGAGCACGATCATCTCGAAGGGCATCTCCGCAGCGCACGGCCAGAACAGCTATCGCGGCCTCGTCCGGATCCAGAAGGGCGCCGACGGGGCGCGCAACTATTCGCAGTGCGACTCGCTGCTGATCGGCGACCAGTGCGGCGCCCACACCTTCCCGTACCTCGAGGTGCTGAACCCGACCGCGAAGGTGGAGCACGAGGCGACCACGTCGAAGATCGGCGAGGACCAGCTCTTCTATTGCCAACAGCGCGGCATCTCGGAAGAGGACGCCGTCAGCCTGATCGTCAACGGCTTCTGCAAGCGGGTGCTGAAGGAGCTGCCGATGGAGTTCGCCGTCGAAGCCCAGAAACTGCTCGGCGTGAGCCTCGAAGGAGCCGTGGGATGACCACACCGATGCTGGAGATCCGCGACCTGCATGTCCGCATCGATGCCTCAGGGACTGGCGGGACCGACGGCGAGGCGATCCTGCGCGGGATCGACCTGGTGCTGCCGGCCGGCGAGGTGCACGCGATCATGGGCCCCAATGGCTCCGGCAAGAGCACGCTCGCGCACGTGCTCGCCGGCAAGCCCGGCTACGAGGTCACGAAGGGCGAGGTGCTCTTCGAAGGCCGCGATCTGCTGTCGATCGCGCCGGAAGGCCGTGCCCGCGCGGGCGTGTTCCTGGCCTTTCAGTATCCGGTCGAGATCCCGGGCGTCGGCAACATGTACTTCCTGAAGCAAGCGGTGAACGCCGTCCGCAGCCACCGCGGCCTCGAAGAACTCGATGCGATGGAGTTCCTGTCGCTGGCGCGGGAGAAGATGAAGCTGGTCGAGATGCCGGAGGAGCTGGCGAAGCGCGGCGTCAACGAGGGGTTCTCCGGCGGCGAGAAGAAGCGCAACGAGATCCTGCAGATGGCGCTGCTCGATCCCAAGCTCTGCCTGCTCGACGAGACCGACTCCGGCCTCGACATCGACGCGCTGCGCGTGATCGCCGGCGGCGTCAACGCGCTGCGCGGACCCGCGCGCTCGATGTTGCTGATCACGCACTACCAGCGCCTGCTCGACTACATCGTGCCGGATCACGTGCACGTGCTGGCGGGCGGGCGGATCGTGAAGAGCGGCGGCAAGGAGCTGGCCCGCGAACTCGAGGACAAGGGCTACGGCTGGCTGCAGGCCATGCGGGCGCCGGCCGGATGAGCACGTTCTCCCCCGAGCGCCACTGGGCGGAAGCCTTCGCCGCAGCGGCCGACGTCCGCGCCGGCGAGCCGCCGTGGCTCGAAGCGACGCGCAAGGGCGCGCTCGCGCGCTTCGCCGAACTCGGCGTGCCGGCCCGCAAGCACGAGGAGTGGAAGTACACCCGCGCGGAGCGCATCGCGAACCACCCGTGGCAGCCCGCCGCGGCGGCATCGATCGGCGCCGAGGCGCTCGATGAACTCGAGCTTCCGGTCGCCGCGGCCCCGCGCCTGGTGTTCGTGAACGGCCGCCTCGCGCCGGACCTGAGCCGGCTCGACGGCCTGCCGCCCGGCGTCGTCGCCACGAATGCCGGCGCCCTGCTCCCCCGCGACGGCGCCTGGCTCGAGCCGCGCCTGGATGTCCCGGTGCCGTTCACGGACCGGGCCTTCGCGGCGCTGGCGGTCGCGATGGCACCGGACGCGGCGGTCGTCCGGATCCCTCGCGACGTCTCGGTCGAAGCCACCCTGTGGGTCCTGTTCGTCTCGGCGCCGGGCGAGGACGTGGCCGCGTCCCCGCGACTGATCGTCGAGGCCGAACCCGGCGCCGGGCTCCGGCTCGTCGAACTCCACGCGTCGCTCGGCGCTTCGCGCCAACTGCACAACGCGCTGACCGAGATCGTCGCCGGGGCCGCAGCGAGCGTGGAGCACCTGCGCCTCCAGCTGGAGGGCGCCGGCACGACGCACGTCGCCCACGTGCACGCGCGCGTGGCGCGCGACGCCCGCTATGCGAGCCGCACGATCGCGCTCGGAGCAGAGCTCTCGCGCCTCGATCTGGTCGTGACCCTCGCCGAGGAAGGCGCCGAGGCGACGCTCGACGGCCTCTACGTCGCGGCGCAGACACAACACCACGAGAGCCGCACCTGCGTCGATCACCAGCGTCCGCACGGGACGAGCCGCGAGCTGTACAAGGGCGTGCTGGCGGGCCGTGCGCGCGGCGTCTTCAGCGGCAAGGTGCTCGTGCGCAAGGATGCGCAGAAGAGCTCTGCCGAGCAGAAGAACGAGAACCTGTTGCTGTCGCGCGATGCCGAGGTGGACTCGAAGCCGCAGCTCGAGATCGAGGCCGACGACGTCCGCTGCACGCATGGCTCGACGATCGGACAGCTCGACGAGGACGCGCTGTTCTATCTGCGCGCGCGGGGTCTCGACGCGCCGGCGGCGCGCGCGCTGCTGGTCCGCGGCTTCCTCGGGGAGATCCTGGCCGGCGTCGAAGACGAAGCCCTGCGCGAGTCGCTCGAGGCGCGAGCCCTCGCGACGCTCTCCCGCGCCGGCGTCGCCGCGGGAGGGGCGCCTTGAGTCTCCCGTTCACCGACGTCGAGCTGGCGCGGCTGCGGGCGGACTTCCCGATCCTCGACCAGAAGGTGCGCGGCAAGCCGCTCGTCTATCTCGACAGCGCCGCCAGCACCCAGAAACCGCGGGCCGTGATCGATGCCGTGGCCCGCCTGTACGCGGAGGACTACGCCAACGTCCACCGGGGCGTCTACCAGCTGGGCGAGCGCGCCACGCGTGCCTTCGAGGCCGGCCGTGAAGCGACCCGTCGCCTGCTGCATGCGCCGGAGGCCCGCGAGGTGCTCCTGCTGCGCGGTGCCACCGAGGCGATCAACCTGGTCGCGCAGAGCTGGGGCCGCCGGCACGTCGGCGCCGGCGACGAGATCCTGATCACCGCGATGGAGCACCATTCCAACATCGTTCCGTGGCAGATGCTGTGTGAGGAGCGCGGCGCCAGGCTGGTGGTGGCGCCGATCGACGACGACGGATCCCTGCTGCTCGACGAACTCGCGCGGCGCATCGGGCCCCGCACCAGA
The DNA here is from genome assembly GCA_900696485.1 of uncultured Pseudomonadota bacterium. Taxonomy (GTDB): domain Bacteria; phylum Myxococcota_A; class UBA9160; order UBA9160; family PR03; genus CAADGG01. The sequence goes on along the minus strand of CAADGG010000087.1, from coordinate 15,439 downwards.
CTGGTCTCGGTGGCCCACGTCTCGAATGCGCTCGGAACGGTGAATCCCGTGCAGGAGATCGTCGAACTCGCGCATGCGCAAGGCGTACCGGTGCTGATCGACGGCGCCCAGGCCGTCGCGCGGATGCCGGTCGATGTCCAGGCGCTCGGTTGTGACTTCTATGCCTTCTCCGCGCACAAGCTCTACGGGCCGTCGGGGATCGGCGCGCTCTGGGGACGTGCGGAGCTGCTCGAGGCGATGCCGCCGTGGCAAGGCGGTGGTGAGATGATCGAGACCGTCCACTTCGAGAAGAGCACCTACGCGGAGATCCCGCACAAGTTCGAAGCCGGCACGCCGCACATCGCCGGCGGGGCTGGCCTGGCGGCGGCGATCGGCTACGTCGAGGCGGCCGGCGTCGAGCGCATCGGCGCGCACGAAGACGTCCTGCTGGCGCTCGCCACCGAAGCGGTGCGTGAGGTCCCCGGCCTGCGCCTGATCGGCACGGCGCCGCACAAGGTCGGCGTCCTCTCCTTCGTGATCGATGGCATCCACGCGCACGACGTCGGCACCATCCTGGACCGTGAGGGTGTGGCGGTCCGCGCCGGCCATCACTGCGCCCAACCCGTGATGCAGCGTTTCGGCGTGCCGGCGACGGTCCGCGCATCGTTCGGGCTCTACAACTCGCGCGAGGATGTCGACGCGCTGCGGCGCGGCCTGCGCACGGTGATCGAGGTGTTCCAGTGAGCATGGACCCGGAACTCCGCGATCTCTATCAGACGATGATCCTCGATCACTACAAGAAGCCGCGCCACTATGGGCGCCCGGCCGGCGCCGACCGAGAGGCGGAGGGCGTGAATCCGCTCTGTGGCGACGAGATCCACGTCTATGCCAAGCTCGTGAATGACCGGATCGAAGAGATCGGCTTCGAGGGCTCCGGCTGCGCCATTTCGACCGCAGCCGCCTCGCTGATGACCGACGCGGTGAAAGGGCTGACCACCGGGGAGGTCGAGGCGCTGATCGAGCGCTTTCACGATCTGGTGACGGGACAGAGTCATGAGAGCGGCTCGGAGCTCGGCAAGCTGGCCGTGCTGGCGGGTGTCCGGGAGTTCCCGGCCCGCGTCAAATGCGCGACGCTGGCCTGGCACGCGCTGCGAGCGGCCCTCGAAGGAACCGGCGAACCGGTCAGCACGGAGTGAAGATGAGCGAGACCCCTGCCCCGACGACGACTGGCGAAGCGAGCCCGACGACCGACCTCGAGGCCGATGTGATCGCGACGCTGAAGACCATCTACGACCCGGAGATCCCGGTCGACATCTACGAGCTGGGTCTCATCTACGGCATCGACATCGCCGAGGACCGCAGCGTGGCGATCCGGATGACGCTGACGTCGCCGATGTGTCCGGTGGCCGGCTCGCTGCCGCCGGAAGTCGAAGCGAAGGTCGCCGGGGTCTCGGGCGTCTCGTCCGCGTCGGTCGAACTGGTCTGGGAGCCGCCGTGGAATCCCGGCATGATGTCGGAAGGCGCCCGCCTCGAATTGGGCTTCGACTGAGGTAGACTGCCAGCCGTCGCTGCAAACTCGGTCCCGGAGATCGCGAGGAATCGATGGCAAAATCTACAAGGTCCGGCATGGAAGAGCGCGGTCGCGCACTCGAAGAAGCGTTCTTCAAGAAGCAGCATTCCAAGCAGCTCGAAAAGCTCCGGCAGCAGCAGGAACGCGAGGAGGCACGCCAGGCCCTCGTCGAAGCCAGCGGCATCGACGACACCGATCTGATCGAGCGCCTGCTCTCGATCGGCATCCACGCCGAAACGCTGGCGGCGCTGACGCTGATCCCGCTGGTCGAAGTCGCGTGGGCCGACGGCCACGTGGATGCGCGCGAGCAGGAGGCCATCCAGAAGGGAGCCGAGTCGACGGGTCTCGAACCCGGCTCGCCGAGCCACGAGTTGCTGCGGATCTGGATGCGCGATCGCCCGGCACCGGACATGATGAAGTCCTGGCAGCAGTACATCACGGCGCTCTGCGCGGAGCTGTCCGCGGACCAGAAGTTGCGGCTCGAAGAACGGATCATCGGCCACGCGCGAGCCGTCGCCGAAGCCGCCGGCGGGTTCCTGGGCCTCGGCTCCAAGGTCTCGGCGAAAGAAGAAGCCGTCTTGCAGGAGCTGCAACGGGCCTTTCACGCAGCCGCCTGAACGGCACGCGGCGTCGCCCGAGCGTTCGCCGGAGTTCCGCGCGTCGCGTAGACTCCGGCCGTGGCCAGGATCTCGTTCCAGCCGTCCGGTCGATCCGTCGAGGTGCCCGCCGGCACCACGCTGCTCGACGCCGTCGTGGCCGCTGGCCTTCCGATCGCGCGCGCCTGCGGCCGCGACGGGCTGTGCGGACGCTGCGGAGTCCACGTCGTCGCCGGCGCCAGCGCGATCGGCCCGGAGTCGGAGGCCGAAGCGGCAGCCAAAGGCCGCAATCGCATCGATCCCACCATCCGGCTGGCCTGCCAGGCCCGCGTGCTCGGCGACCTCCAACTGACCACGTCGTACTGGTAGCGAGACGCCACGCCATGTCGCCGAAGTTCGAGACGCTCGCCATCCATGCCGGCCAGGAGCCCGATCCTGCCACCGGCGCGACCGTCGTACCGGTCTACCAGACGACGACCTATACGCAGGATGCGGTCGGCGCGGATCGCGGTTTCGTCTACGCGCGCACCGGAAATCCGACCCGCACGGCGCTCGAGCAGTGCCTCGCGGCGCTGGAGGGGGCGCGCTTCGGCCTCGCCTATGCGTCCGGCATGGCCGCGATCGCCGGCGCCATGCAGCTCGTACGGGCGGGCGACCACGTCGTCGTCGCCGACGACCTGTACGGCGGCACCTGGCGGCTTTTCACACGGATCCTGCCGGCGTACGGCGTGCGTTTCTCCTACGCCGATGCGACGCGCCCGGAGCAGCTCGCCAAAGCGTTCGAAGCGACGACGCGAATGCTGTGGATCGAGAGCCCGACGAACCCGATGCTGCGCATCGTCGATATCGCTGCGTGCGCGTCGATCGCGCGATCCCGCGGCGCGTGGCTCGCCGTCGACAATACCTTTGCAACCCCGTACCTGCAGAACCCGATCGCGCTCGGGGCAGACGTCGTCGTCCACTCGACGACCAAGTACCTGGGCGGCCACTCGGACGTGCTCGGGGGGGCGCTCGTCGTGGAGGACGAGGAGCTGCACGAACGGCTCCGCTTCGCGCGGACCGCCACCGGCGGCGTGCCGGGTCCGTGGGACGCGTGGCTGGTGCTGCGCGGCACCAAGACACTGGCGGTGCGGATGCGCCAACACCAGCACAACGCCGCCCGTGTCGCCGAGTTCCTGCGCGGCCGGCCGGAGATCGCCGCGGTGCACTGGCCGGGCTTCCCGGACCACCCCGGCCACGCGCTGGCGCAGCGTCAGATGCGCGGCTTCGGCGGCATGGTGACGATCGAGCTGGCCGGTGGCGAAGCCGCGGCGCGCCGGCTGTGCGAAGCCACGCGCGTGTTCTCGCTCGGCGAGAGCCTCGGCGGCGTCGAGTCGTTGATCGGCTACCCCTGGAAGATGAGTCACGCCGCCTTCGAACCCGATGAGAAACGCCGGCGTGGCGTCAGCGAAGCGATCGTGCGGCTCTCGGTTGGCCTCGAAGACGCCGACGATCTGTGCGATGACCTCGCCGCGGCGCTGGCGGCCGGCCACCGATGAGCGCACCGCCGTCCGAACGGCGCGCGATCATCCTGATCGATCACGGCAGTCGCCGGCCGGAAGCCAACGCGATGCTCGGCGCAGTGGCCGCCGCGCTGCGAAAGCGCGTCCCGGACCGGATCATCGAGATTGCCCACATGGAGCTGGCGCCGCCGAGCCTCGGCGACGCCGTGGCGGCGTGCGCGGCGGCCGGCGCGCGTGAGATCGTCGTCCATCCCTATTTCCTGGCCCCCGGCGCGCACGTGACGCGCGACATTCCGGAGCAGGCCGCGGCCATGGCGTCCCGTCACCCGAACGTGTCGATCCGCGTGAGCGAACCGCTCGGTCTGCACGAGAGCCTGCTCGACGCGATCCTCGCACGCGTGGAGACGGCATGACGCGCGTGGCGCTGGCGTTGCTCGCGAGCGTCGTGCTCGGCACGGCCGGTCCCGCCGGCGCGGAACGCCCGGTCTTCTCGCCGCTCGGTGCCGAACCCGGACCGGACCCCCTCGTCCGCGTCTACGTGGTGCGGCACGCCGAGGCGTGGAAGAACGTCCCGCTCTTGCGGCGACCGCCGGGTCTGAGCGCAGCTCAGCTCGACTCGCTGACGGACCGGGGCCGAGCGCAGGCGCGGGCGGTGGGGACCCGGCTCGCCGGCGCCGGCGTGACGCGCGTCGTGAGTTCTCCGGCGCAACGCGCCCGCCAGACCGCCGAACGCATCGCCGACGTGCTCGGCACCGGACCGATCGAGGTCAGCGCTGCGTTCCGGCCTTTGGAACACGGCACGAGTCGCGAGGCGGCGAACTACCGCTGGCGCACCGGCCACTGGAAGCAGGCCGAGGATCCGCGCCCGCCGGGCGGCGAATCGCTCGGCGATGGACTCGCACGAGCCGTGCAGTTCCTCGAGGCGATCGGCCGGACCGCGCCGGGCACGACGCTCGTCGTCGTGAGCCACGGCGAGATCACCGCGGCGCTGCTCAGCCGGGCGGCCGGCATGTCTCCGCTGCGCGGCTACGCCGACCATTTCGTCGGCGAAGGCACGATCAGCGACCTGGTGCTCACGGCCGAGGGCTGGGAGCTGCTCGCGAAGGGCGTCGTGCCCTGACGCGACGCCGCGCGCGAGCGGAGTTCAGATCGGGCCGGGCTTGGCTCCAGCGCGCGCTACGCGCATCATGCGCCCGCGGAAGCCGGCGTGCGCCAGCGGGAGCAACGCCACGGCCGCCAGCACGACGGTCGCGACCCAGAAACGCGGCGAGCCGAGATCGAGCAGCGTCGATCCGAAGAACGCGTACGAGAACGCGCGCACCGGCGCCGCCAGCACCACGGCGAGCACGAAGCTGAACACCGGCACCGACGCGAAGCCGGCCGCCCAGAAGACCGGCGTCATCGGCCCGATCGGATGGGCCGTGACGATGCCGACCACCACCGGACCCGCCGCTTCGGCGTGCCGCTCGAAGGCCTCGACCGCCGCGCCGAACCGCGGGCGCAACCACTCGCGCCCGAGCGCGCGGGCCACGCTGTACTTGAGGGCGGCCGACAGCAGGATCCCGAACGCACCGAGCAGCGTGCCGGCGAACGCGCCGAATACGACGCCGCCCGCCGGCAGCACCAGCGCCGACGGCAGGAACAGGAACTGCCGGAACGTCACGAGTCCGACGAAGACCGCCGCGCCCTTCCAGCCGAGCTCCGCGACGGCAGCCTGGATCGAGCGCCCGTCGAGTTCGATGCCGAGGCCGGAACGCACGCCCATACCGGTCAGGAACAGGCCGGCCACCAACGCAAGGAGCAGGAGGGGGGCGATTCGTCGCATCGACGCGGAAGAGTAGCCCAGACCCGGGTCGGCTGGTTCCACCCGACCCGATGGGCCGGTACGAGCCGGCGCGATGTCGCGCGCGCCAGAGGCCGGCGCGCGAGGCGCGCCTCGGGAGGCCGGCGCGCGAGGCGCGCCTCGGAGGGGCGGCACGGCTCCGCGCGCATCAGACCGGCGCGCCTCCGCGCGCCTCAGACCGGCGCGCCTCGTGGGTGAGCCGCACCATCTCGGCGCGAAGCTCGTTCGCCGTCTGGCAGCGCCGGCCGAACGGGATCCAGCGCACCGCATCGCCGGATCGCAGATGGAAGCCTTCGCTGTCGCACGTGAGCATGGTCACATCGTCGGTCTCCGAGGAACCATGCGCGCAGGCCATCGCGACGAGCGCGTCACGATGATCCTCGTTCATGTGCGTGACGATACCGTCTTCGTCGTGCTGCCAGTCCGGAGCCGGCAGCAACCAGTCGTCGCGCTCGATCCACGCGATCTCGCCGAAGCCGCCGATCCACCGGACCCGGAGCGGCTCGAGCCGCCAGAAGGCGAAGTCCCCGAGCGCCTCGAACTCGTGCTGCTCCGGGAACAGCGCGAAGAACCGCGCGGCCAACGCGCCGTGCTCGGCCTCCGAAGCCTGCCGCACCTCGCCGAGCAGGCTCGCGCGGCCGATTGCCTGCGCCGACGTCCGGCCCGCCTCGCTGACGGTCAGACAGGCGCGCGCGTCGGCCGCCAGGTTGCGCGTGTGCTCGGCCATCCGGCTGACGTAGAGCAGCGGGCGACCCTCATGGGTCATCGCGAAGGGGGCGAGCGAGCCGAACGGAAACCCCGGGAGCGTCCGGGACCACGTCGAGAGCACGCCGGCCGGCGAGCGACGCAGCAACGCCCGCGCCTTGCCGGCCAGCGCGCCCGCGTGGGTCGACCCCTCCGCGCTCAGATGCCCATCCGCGCGAGCGCATCGATCACGCGCCCCGCCGCCTCGGCCAGCGTGGGATGCGATTCCTCGAAGTCTCCGATCGCCTCCTGCAGGCGGTCCACGAGGCCCTCACGCGGCTCGTCATCCTCTTCGACGTCGAGGACACGCTGGATGTCGTCCATGACGGCGCGCAACAGCTCGCGTGCCTCCGGTCCGACCGACTCGCCATCGCCGAGCACGGTGTGCAGCGCCGCGAGCTGCTCGCGCAGATCCTCGTTCTCCACGATGTCCTACTCCTTCGTATGCTGTGCGCCGTAGCGCAAATCGAGGGCTCGCCAGCGGCCGTAAGCCGAAAGCATGCCACCGATGGAGAACAACAGGACGGCGACGAGGAAACGGCCGAGCATGGCCGGATCGCGCAGGGTGCCGAAGCCGAGCGGCCGCCCCTGCAGCAGCTCGAGCAGCAGGATGAGCCCGAGCCCGATCGGGATTCCCCGCAGCAGGCCCCGGCGGATCGCGAACGGCCACAGACCCCCGCTCCGCAGCCTCTCCCACTCCGCCCGGCGCTTCGCCTCGATCGGATGCTCCGACATGCCCTTCTCCATCCTCGACACACGGCCCGCTCGACGCATGGCCTCCACGACGCATGCTCTGCCGACCGTCGCGGAGCGTAGGCGCTCGGGCCGTCGCCCGCGATCGACGCGCCGGACCCCGCCGACCGCCCCGAGCCGGCCCGCGTCATCGCGGCAGCTTGCGGCCTTTGCTCGCGCTCCGCCGGATGTAGCGCCGGCTGATCGGTGAGAGATCGTCCGCGGGCAGGCGGCACTCGATCAGCACGAAGTCGCGCAGCTCGTTCGCCGCACGCAGCGCGTCGCGCAGCTCGGCGCGCGTCCCGACGCAGAAGCCGACGCCCCCCCACGCCTGTGCCAGCTCGGCGTACGGCCACGGCGGCAGCGCCAGCAGGTCCTTGCGCGGCGAGACCGGCCGGAAGATCTGCCAGCCGCCGTTGTTCACCAGCACGACCACCGGCGAGAGCCCGAGGCGCGGCGCGTGGGAGATCTCCATGCCGGTCATCTGGAACGCGCCGTCGCCACACAGCACCAACGGACGTCGGCCCGTGCCGATCTGGGCGCCGAGCGCCGCCGGGACGGCGAAACCCATCGACGCATAGTACCCCTGCGCGAAGTAGAGCCCGCCGTCGCGCAGTCGCAGCTCGAGTCCGCCGAAGAGCGAGTCTCCGGACTCGGCGAAGACGTGGTAGCCCGAACTCGTGTCGAGGAAGGCGTTCAGCTCGAGCAGCATGTCGTTGATCGACAGCGGCGCCGCGTCGCGCCCACCCGGCCGCTTCAGATTGTCGTAATACGCGACCTTCTCTCGCCGCCGCGGCAGCCGCTCGGCCGCGAGCACCGCAACGAACTCCCGCAGCATCACGTCCGTGTAGGTATGGAACGAGATGTTGACGCGCCCGTCGACGGCCCAGACCGAGCGCTCGCGGCGCACCTGCGGCTTGCTGGCGCCGAGGTTCATGTCGGTGAGGACGGTCCCGAGCGCCAGGACCAGGTCTGCCTCGCGCACGCGGGCCTCGATCGCCGGCGGACTGAACGGCCCGATGTGGATCCCCATGTGCAGCGGGTGATCCATCGGAAACACGCCCTTCGCATCGACGGTGGTGACGACCGGCGCGCGGAGCCGCTCGGCGAGGGTCCGGAAGTCGCGCTCGGCGCCGTCGCGATACAACTCGAGCCCGCCGATCAGCACCGGCCGGCGCGCGGCGGCCAGTCGCGCGCGGGTGTCGGAGACGGCCTCGGCGAGTTTACGCGGGTCCGAGGTCGGCGCTGGGAAACGGCCCTCCCAGTCGCGGATCGCCTTCGGCACCGGGATCTCGAGGTCCACGACGTCGCGATGGATCTCGAGATAGCCGGGGCGGTGCTGCTCGAGGATCGTCCGGACGACACCGTGCACCTCCTCGGCCGCGCGCTCGGGATGCCGCAGGATGCGGGCGGCGCAGGTGACTTCGCGAAACATCCGCCACTGGCCCTCGACGTCCTTGGCCTGATGGTGGATCCCGGACAGCTTCTGCTCCGCCTCACCCGGCCCTCCGGAGACGATCAGCAGCGGGACCCGCTCGGCGTACGCGCCGGCGACCGGATTCAGCACGTTGTGCCCGCCGGCGCCGTACGTCACGCACAGCACGCCGAGCCGCCGCGTGCTACGCGCATAGCCGTCCGCCGCGAACCCGACGGTCGGCTCGTGCGAGAACGTCACGATCTCGAGCGCGCGCTCGCGGCCGAAGCGATGGAACAACGAGAGCACCAGATCACCGGGCAGGCCGAACAGATGGCTGACCCCGGCGCGACGCAGATACGCGACGAGGAAGTCACCGAGCGCCATGCGCGGCCGCATCGTCGAACGCGGTTCGGCACGACGCGGGCGCGCCGGGCTCAAGATCGACTTCCGGCGCCGACGGACAGGCGCCACCACAACAGCGTCGCCACGACCAACGCATGGCGGATCTCGCCGGTGTCCGTCACCGGCGCCACGTTCACGCACGGGTCGGCCTCGATGCGCCCAAGAGGGTGCGCACTGCCGTCGCGGGGCGAACGCGCGAGAGTCCGCTGCACGCGGAACACGCGGCAGTCCTGCACATCCTGCGTCTCGACCACGGTCCACGCCCGCGGGAGCGACATCGGGCCAGCCTAGCAAGCGCAGCCCTCCCACGCGGCTCGCCGGCCCGCGGGCCTGCTAGAGTCGGCCGTCGCGATGACCGAGACGCCCGCGATGCCCCGCCGCCTGCGCGCGCGCCGCGAGCGCGCGTCCGAGCATCTCTTCGTCGTGCTGGTGGCGATCGCCTGCGGCCTGGCCGGGGCGGCCGGCGCGATCGTGCTGCGCGCCCTCGTGCACGGCTTCTCGGCGGCGTTCTTCGGCGATCCGCTGCCGGCGATCGCGAGCCTGCTCGCGCCGGGTCACGGTGAGCCGGAGATGATGGGCGCCACCGCGCCGTGGTGGCGGCGCATGCTGGCGCCGGCCCTCGGCGGTGCGATCGTCGGCCCGTTCTTGTTTTGGTTGGCGCGCGAGTCGCGCGGGCACGGGGTTCCGGCCGTCATGGAGGCGATTGCGCGCCGCGGCGGGGTGATCCGCCCCCGCGTCGTCGCGATCACCACGCTGGCATCGGCGATCACGATCGGTTCGGGCGGCTCGGCCGGCCGCGAGGGGCCGATCGTGCAGATCGGCTCGGCGATCGGCTCGGCGATCGGGCAGCTGCTGCGGCTTCCGACTCGACAGGTCCGCACGCTCGTCGCGTGCGGCGCGGCCGCCGGCATCGCCGCCACGTTCAACGCGCCGATCGCCGGCGCGCTGTTCGCCGCCGAGGTGATCTTACTCGATTTCGCGACGGCGCGGCTGACGCCGATCGTCATCGCCTCCGTCGTGGCGACGGTGGTCTCCCGGGCCGTGCTCGGCGACAACCCGTCCTTCATCGTCCCGAGCTGGGAGCTCGTGAGTCCGTGGGAGCTGGTGGCCTACGGCGCGCTCGGCATCTTCGCCGGCTTCCTCGGCGTCGGCTTCGGCTCGGCACTACACGGTGCCGAGCGCGCGTTCGAGCGGCTGCGCATCCCGGATCCGATGAAGGCGTCGCTCGGCGGCCTGCTGGTCGGCGCCATCGGCACCCAGCTCCCGCACGTCTTCGGCAGCGGCTACGGCACGATCAATGCCGCGCTCGAGAGCCAGCTCCCGCTCGTGCTGCTCACCCTGCTGATCATCGCGAAGATCGCCGCGACGTCGCTCACGCTCGGCTCGGGCGGCACCGGCGGGGTCTTCGCACCGGCTCTCGTCATCGGGGCGGTCGCCGGCGGCGCGTTCGGCGATGTCGTGCACTCCGTCTTCCCGGAGACGACGGCGGGATCCGGAGCCTACGCGCTGGTGGCGATGGGGGCGGTGCTGGCTGCGACGAGCCACGCCCCGATCACCGCGATCATCATGATCTTCGAGCTGACCCAGTCGATCCGGATCATCCCGCCGCTGATGACGTCGTGTGTGATCGCGACGCTGGTCGCGATCTACCTGCGCCGTGAGTCCATCTACACGATGAAGCTGGTGGAGCGCGGCCTCGACCTGATGGCCGAGAAGGATCCCAACGTCCTACGCTCACTGTTCGTCCGCGATCTCCTCGACCGCGACGCCGAACGCGTGCCGGCCGATGCGTCGTTCCAGGAAGTCCTCGACCTGGTGGTTCGCAGCTCGCATGCCGAGTTCTTCGTCGTCGACGCCAAGGGCGCCCTGGTCGGGGCGATCTCGGTGACGCAGCTGCGCCGGCTGCTGTTCGAGGAGGAGACGTTGCGCCACGTCGTCGTGGCGGCCGACCTGATCGAGACCGAGCGGCCGGTCCTGCGCGAGAGCGACGATCTCGACTCCGCGCTGCAGTTGTTCTCACAAGCCGGCGTCGCCGAGCTGGCCGTGGTGGCGGAGAACGATCCGTCCCGCCTGATCGGCGCGCTGCACGAGCGCGACGTGCTCGAGGCCTACCACCGCACGATGCTCGAGCGCGACCTCTCGGGCGGACTCTCGGCTCGGGTCGGGCTCGCGGGCCGAACGCCGGAGATGGATCTCGGCGGCGGCTTCGTGCTGGCCGAGGTGGAAGCGCCGCGCGCGTTCGCCGGCCATAGCCTGCGTGAGATCGATCTGCGCGCACGACACGGCGTGCAGGTGTTGCTGATGCGCGCGCCGAGTTCGGGCGGCGGGGCCGTCCGCGTGCCGACGGCCGACGACTGCGTCCAGCTCGGCGACGTACTCGTCGTCGCCGGCCCGGCCGCAGCCGTGCAGCGACTCGAACGCGCGGAGTGGGGGATCTAGCCGTCAAGAAAGGGGTCGGGTTCGTTTCGTCAACTTTTCCCGTCGGGAAAAGTTGACGAAACGAACCCGACCCCTTTCTTGACGCCTCGCAGCACGGGCGTCGCGCTCTCGGGAATGCGGTCAGAGAGCCTCATCGATGATGATCGAGACGTCGCTCGCCCCGGGCTCGTAGTCACCCGGTGCGGCGCCCTGCAGGTCCCCGGGTTCGCGCGTCATCGCATTGCCGTCGGCATCGAGCCGGGCCGCCAGCACGAGGGGCCCGGTGAAAGGCACCTGCTGGATCATCCGGTCCTCGGGACCGATCGAGAACTCGTACGGGAGCTGAGGATCGGCGATGCGCTGGACGGCGAGGGGCGGTCCTCCTTCGCTCGGACGCGCGATCAAGAACAAGATGGCGCCCGCCGGTACGCGGTCTTCGAACTCCGGGGCGAGCGTGATCCGGCCCCGGATCGGCGCGCCGTCCCCGGCTGCCGGGATCTCCGCCGACTCCGCCGCGGCGGGTGCGGGCAGCATGCCGGGCCGCTGCGCTGACGAAGGCTCTGCGCCCTCCGGAAAGATCCTCGTGAGATCGGGCGCTTCCGCTCGCTCACCCGGCTGGTAGGGCTCGATCGCCCGATCGCAGCCCGCGAGGCCAAGGCCGACGACCAGCAGGAGCCGCGCGGCGGCTGGCCCACGTCGGTCGATACCCGATCCGGGCCGCCGCGCGTTGCGGGTTGCGCAAAGAGGCATCCAAAGCGGGCGAACAGACAGATTCATGGCCGGCCGACGGTAGCGCACGCCGCGATACGCTTCCGTGCGGGACAGGGAGGATCGAATGCCGGAGCCCACGCCGCTCGACGAGCAGTCGCTGCCGGACTATCTGCGGGATCTCGGACTCCTGCGCGGCGAGCAGCGCGTCCTCGTCGAGCCTGCTGGAGACGGCAACATCAACTGGGTGCGCCGGGTCCGGGCCGGCGACCAGTCGTGGATCGTGAAGCAGGCGCGACCGGCTCTCGAGCGGTTTCCGCAGTACCGCGCTTCGACGATCCGGATCACCTGCGAAGCGCGTTGGCTCGAGACGGCGCGCGGTCTGGATCGCGCCGGCGTCTGTCCCGCGGTGATCGCGTTCGATGAAGCGGCCCGAACGCTGGTCCTCGAGGATCTGGGCGACGCCCCGCGTCTCGATACCGTCCTGGCACGGCGCGCCGGCGACGCCCGCGCCCCGGCGGCGCGGCTGGCCGGCTTTCTCGGCGTCGTCCATGCGGCCACCGCGCACGACACGAGCCTGGCGCCGCGCTTTCCCAACGGTGAGATGCAGCGTCTCCACGGGGATCACATCTTCGTGCTTCCGTTCCGCGAGAACGACTTCCCGCTCGCCCCGCCGGTGCGGACCCGGGCCGAGGAGATCTGGCGAAAAGGCGACCTCGCCGCCCAGGCGGAGGCCGCCTATCGCCGGTATCTGGAGCCACACGGGGCCCTGGTGCACGGCGATGTCCAGGCCGGCAACGTGCTGCTGGCGCCCCGGGGCGCCGTGCTGCTGGACGCGGAGATCGCGCACGTCGGCGACCCTGCCTTCGATCTCGGCATGCTGTTCGCGCACTGCTGGCTCCCGGCAGCCGCACGCGGGCGGCCGTCGGAGGCGGCGCCGGCCATCGCGGCAGCGTGGGAGGCCTACTCCGACGCCGCGGGGGCCGGCCCGGAGCGCCGGGCCGAAGCGAATCGCTATGCCGGCATCGAGCTGCTGCGCCGGACGCTCGGTGCGGCCCGCCTGGCCGCCGTCGAGGCACCGGGCGCCTCGCTCGCCGTCCTCGACTTCGCGCAGACGCTGCTCGACTGAGGGGGCGCGCCGGGAGCGCTCCGAAGCCGGTCACGCGGACGCCGCGTTGTCCTCCTCCTCCTCTTCCAGCCACTGCATGCGCGAGTAATCGAAGTCGCCACGAGCCAGCGGATTGAACTTGATCACGTCGAAATAGGGCGAGAGATCGAAATCGCGCGGCGTCACCAGCGTCGGGTGGCGAATCCGAAACAGTCCGGTGTACTCCCGGCGATTCTGCTGTCCGAACACGCGTCGCACCAGCGTCCGGCGAAGCGAGTCTGGCGCGGGCCCGGTGGATGCGGCCGGCAGGCTCCCGTCTCCGGACGGCGGCGCCACCTGCATCGGAAGGATCGGAAACCGGACGCGGGTGAAGAGCCGCGCCAGCAGGCTCGAGCAGATCACCTCGGTGGGCTGGCCGCTGCCGAAGTGCAGCGCCCCGGCACGCCAGCGATCCGGCACGAGGCGCACGGGGATCATGTAGCGCGCCAGATCGAGGACGTTCTGCATGTCGTAGCGCCAGCCGATCGTCGCGACGGCCTCGTCCATGATCGTCCGGACGTGCGCGTCCCGCAGCCCATGCGGCCGGCAGATCCGGATGTTGTAGTCGACGTACTTGGCAATCGGGGACGCGACGACGCCCTCCGGCAACGCCTCGACGACCATGTGCTCCGCCCGGGCTCCGAACTGGCGACGGACGTATTCCGCCTGCTCTCCGCCGCGCCGGAGCAACTCGTCCCCGATATACAGCGCGGCGTGGGACCACGAACTCTGGGTGAGGTAGCGGATGATCGCCGAGACCCGTTGATCCCCCTCGACCAGCAGCACGTCCCCCTTGCGCAGGTGCGCTTCGAGGGCTTCGACGTCGTTGCGGACCCGCTGCACGTAGCGGGGAAGGGGCTCGGTGAGGTACCCGATGATGCGGTGCCCGAGCCAGCGACGGACCGCCGCGAGGCGCATTCGGATGGTCTCGCGCATCTCCTGCCTCCGGATGTTGCGTGGCGACGGGCCGGCTTGTGTATTCTCGACCGATCGCCGAAGATTCTGGCCCATGTCGGCCCGCACGCACGTCTCACTCCGGATTCTGCTCTGGCTGCTGCTCGGCGGATGGCTCGGCGCGATGTTGCTGTTCGCCGGCGGGATCGCCCGGGCAACCTTCGCCACAGTGCCGGACCCGAGCCTGGCCGCCAAGGTGGTCGGGCTGGTGCTCGGACGGCTCGAGGTCTCGGGGATGGTGCTCGCGCTGGTGCTGTCGGCCCTTGGGGGAGCGCTCGGGCGCGGGAGGGTCGCCGTCGTGCTCCCGCTGCTGATCGGCGCCATCTGCGCGCTCAACCACTACGCGGTGTCGCCGGCCGTCGCTGCGATCGATCTGACCGCACCGGATCTCCCCGCTGGCGCCGGCGCGCGTTTCGCGTTTCTCCATCGGGCCTCGGTGTGGCTCTTCGGGGCGGCGCTCGTCGGCGGGTTGGCCCTGGCTGCACTGCACGCGGTTCACGAGCTGCGAAGAGAAGCCTCCCGGAACCGCTGAATCGGCAGAAAAGCCGGTTTTTCCATGGCCGGGCGAGTACCCGTCGGGTACATTGCGTCCGTTCGCAGTGGGGTTTCCGTCCGCCGTGGGGTTGCCGATCCGGGCCGGAGAGTTGCGGAATCCGAAGAGAACAAACTCGCTGCCACACACCTCGCGAACCACAAGCGAACAGACCGGGATCGAACAGACCGGGATCGAACAGACCGGGATCGAACAGACCGGGATCGAACGAGTCACGGGGATCCAGGCGCCCGGCTCCCAGCACATCTGGTCCGTGTGTCCCGCACACGCGGCCGGCTCGCAAGGGGCCGGCCCGTCAGTCACCACGAGAGCAACGATAGCGAGACCGACACCGAGATGGACGTCAAGATCAAGGCCACGCTCCAGTTCATGATTTCCGGCCCGTCGCTCGAGGACGCCCTGGCCGAGTACGACGAACTCACGGTCGAGGGCCTCTTGCGTGAGATCCTGGACAAGGCCATCGCCTGCGATGCCATCAAGGTACAGGTCCTCGAAGGTCCGAATACCCTCGAGGACTATGACAAGCAGGCCGAGGTCCGACCCGAGGGCTGACCGTCAAGAAAGGGGCCGGGTTCGTTTCGTCAACTTGTCCCGTCGGGACAAGTTGACGAAACGAACCCGGCCCCTTTCTTGACGGGCGACCTGCGCCGGGCGCCGATCAGAACAGCGCGAGCTGTTCGGGCACCTGCGGCCCCGGCGGGGCCGAGACGGGCGCCCTCGGCGTCCGCTTGCCCGGGACGCGGTCCGGAAGCGCCGGCTCCGGCGTGTCCTCGCGTGCGGGACCCGGGCAATAGATCTGCGCGCGTCGCGCGTGTTCGAGGATACGCCGGTACAACGCCTGGAAGCGCCGGCCGTGGTTGAAGTGCCGCAGGTG
>CAADGG010000086.1 GCA_900696485.1 uncultured Pseudomonadota bacterium | reverse complement strand
CGGAAGAACCTCTGGATGATTGAGCAAGTCCTGGTTGCCATCCTGTCTTTTGTTGCCTTGGCTGCCGTCGGATTCGCCGGCAGGTCGGCCCTCCGTCACGCCGATCAAAGGTGTGTTCGTCGCTGGCTCCTCGAGAACACCTCGGACTATCCCGGCAGGAGTCACGCGACGATCGTCACCGTTTCTTCTGGCCTCCGGATGTCTGAGGTCCGAGTCGAGCGCGCGTGTCTCTACAGCAAGCAGATTCTCCGATCCAACACTCACCCCGAACTCTGGAGCGTCTGGCGAGCTGAGCCCGAGAGCATCTACGACAGGCGAGGCTTGCTGGTCGTCTAGGCCCGGCTGCCGAACCGGTGCTTGCAGCCGACCGGACTCTGCCTGGCGTTCTACACCGGCGAGGTACCGTCTGAGCGTCGCACTCAGTTGCCTTGGGGTGGACTCGGAGGCCGGGTCCCGCAGCTGAAGCACAGGTCCGTTATGCCGCACTACGTGATGTCGAGGTGAAATGAACTTCGAATGGGATCGCGAGAAGGCCGCACGCAATCTCGAGAAGCATGGCGTCTCCTTCGAGGAGGCCGCCACGGCCTTTGGAGATCCGCTCTCGAGCACTATCCTTGATCCCGACTCCTCGGATGACGAGGATCGATCCGTACTGATCGGCCAGGCGTTCTCAGGGCGCCTCGTCGTGGTTGTCCACACCGATCGCGGTGAGTCCGTTCGGCTCATCAGCACAAGACTCGCAACACGAAGCGAGAGACGATCCTATGAGCAAAAGTGACCGCTCCGAGCCGCCCCAGATGCGCGACGAGTACGACTTCTCCGGCGGCATCCGTGGAAAGTACGCCGAACGCTTCAAGCAAGGCTCCAACGTCGTCGTGCTTGATCCCGACGTCGCTGCTGAGTTCCCGACACGCGAGTCTGTTAACAAGGCGCTTCGTTCATATCTTGCTCGGCGGAAGGCCGAGGAGGGTGCGGCATAACACCCATCAGGCCGCCGGTTGTCCACAGCCGGTCCCGAGCTTCTTCCCGCCGGACTCCTTCGCGCACTTCACGAGCCGTGCGTAGGAGGCGAACTCCTGCACGCGATCGAAGCGGCGGACGTCGTGGATCTCGTAGAGGATCGTCAGCGCCAGCACCTTGCCGACGCCCGGGATCGATCGCAGGCGCTGGAAGGCCTGCGGGTCATGCTGCTTGGCGCGGCGCACGAGATCCAGCTCGAGGTCCGTGATCAGCTCGTCGTAGCGTTCGAGCAGCGCCAGATCGAGTGCGATGCTCTTGCGCACCGCCGGGTCCGGGAAGTGCTCGGCGACGCCTTCCCGATTCGCCGGATACGCGATGCGCTTGCCGAGAGGATCGAGGTTGTACTGGTGGCTCGTCATCTGGATATGGGCGAGGAGCTGGCCGCGCTTGCGGACGAGGTGCAGGCGCCGGCGCAGCAGGTCCCGGGTCGCCCGCATGCCGGCCGGGTAGGCGTACGCCTGCGGCAGCATCCCGCCGCGGAGGAGCGTCGCAATCTTCAGCGAGTCGACGCGGTCGTTCTTGGCCTTGCCGCCATGGATGGCCTTCATCATCAGCGCGTGGCCGAGAACGAAGGCGATGCCCTCCCGGGCGCACAGATCCGCCAGCCAGTACCAGGTAAAGATGCACTCGACGGCGACGACGAGGCCCTCGCGGTAGGGCTCGACAATGGCAAGGAACGCCTCCAGCGAGCTGCGAAGGTTCTCGTGGACCAGGATCTGGCCTTCGGCGTCGAGGATGCAGACGTACATGGTCTTCGCGTGCAGATCGATTCCGCACCAATGGCGGTGCGTTCCGTTGTAGAATCGCATCGGTCTCCCTCCTGCGCGGATGCGCACTGTTGCTTCACGCGTCCAGGCTACTCCGGGTGGAGTAGCCGCAGGAGGGGGCCTCGATGAGGATCAAGGCGCTGCAGCTGACGTGGCACAGCGTGTTCCAATCGAGGCCTGGTAGCCTTCTGGCATCAACCTTGGGTGTATCAGCCGCCGTCGGCGGCCTGTGCCACGCACGTGAGCGCCCAGTCCGTTGGGCGGCCGGAACGATTCGGGATCGACACGATCGCAGTCGGAAGGACGCGCATGCGCTGGGGGATTCTTGTTGTCGCGATGTTGGCCTTGTTGGCGGCCGTGGGCTTGCGCGTCGCACAGCTTCTTTCCGCGGTCGCAGCCAGCAACGCGAAAGTGCTTTGCTCGGCCGTTTACGTTTCGGGGCGCAGCCTGGGCGAGGCGCGAGCCCACAGCCTTCGACTCGATCCCTCCGGTAGCCGAGTTCGCCTGGATACCGCCGAGTCCGGCGTCTCCGTGTCGATCGCGGGCCTGATTGAACGGCGCGCCGTCTTCGCTGGCGATCAGGGCTGCGTGGCACTGCCCAACGACCGTGACTCCCTGGCCTTCGATCCGGTTCGCGTCGAGAGCAGCCTGCCGGCCCCCGAGACTGTGGACTGGCCGATGGGCGACCGACTTCCGAAAGTGCCAGCCACGGACATCGACATGGAACGCCTGGAGTCCGCCGTCGAGGCCGCCTTCGCGAATCCGGCCGACCTCACCGCTGCCTTCGTCGTGGTACATCGCGGCCGACTGGTGGCCGAGCGTTACGCTCTCGGTACAAATCGCGATACACAACTCGAGAGTTGGTCCATGGGCAAGAGCGTCACAGCCACCCTGGTGGGAATGCTCGTGCAGGAGGGCGAGTTGCGCCTGGACCAGCCCGCCCCCGTGGCCGAGTGGCACCATCACGGTGACCCGAGGGGGCAGATCACAGTGGCGCACCTGCTGCGGATGTCGAGCGGTCTGCGCTTCTCGTTTCCTGGACTTGAGGGTTACGATGGCACCGCACGGCCCGCGCTCGCAAGCCTCTTGTGGAGCGGCGTACCCGACCATGTTCGTATCTACACCGGCATGGAGGACGTCTTCCGCTTCGCCATCGATGCGCCGGCCGAGCACACACCGGGGCGTGTCGGACGCTATCGGAACTCCGACCCTCTGGTCCTTGGTGCCGTTGTGCGCCGCATACTCGAGGCGCGCGGCGACGACTACCTCACCTGGCCGCAACGGGCGCTCTTCGACCGCATAGGCGTGCGCCGCCAAGTGCTCGAGACCGACGTGCATGGGAACTTCATACTCACCGGCTACGACTATGGCACCGCCCGAGGCTGGGCGCGGCTCGGGCTCCTCTACCTCAATGACGGCGTTTGGAAGGGCGAGAGGCTTCTGCCCGGGGGGTTCGTTGACTTCGTCTCGACGCCCGCGCCGGCCTGGAGCCAGCCCCTCTACGGAGGCCTCTTCTGGCTCAACCGCACAGGCCGCGCCCCGTTGCCAGACGACGCTTATTGGATGGGCGGGGATGGCGAGCAGCGCGTGACGATCGTGCCGTCTCTCGACCTGGTGGTGGTGCGCCTCGGCCACGTGGCCGGTGGCGACACCGCGGTCGCGGGCCTCGCCCACTCGCTCGAACTGGTCGCGGCCGCCGTCACGGGGCGATAGGAGGGCAGCTTGAGAACGTGGGACTTCATCGTCTGCGACCGGCTGCCCAACACCTATCAGGCCCCCGGTTGTCAACAGGCAATGGCGTCCCGTGACGCTTGCCTATCTCGCCCCGCGTTCGCTCCGAGCGCGTCGTCCCTTCGTGATCTCTGACTTCGTTTCGGTTCTCGGGTTCCAGGCTGTTCGAGCCTGCACCAAACACCTATCGGGACTCGGTGTCGGGGATGCTTTCGTCCCCGTGTCCCAGAAACTCGTCGGTTCCCTCGCTCGTCCATTCAAAGTCGACCTGGCTTACGGTCCAGTTGTCTCCGGGCTCGAGAAAAGCGGCAGAGCTCCTCGAAGGAACGCTCATCGGCGCCGCGCGAAGATTCGGAGGGGAGGTGGATCTCCAATCAAGACGTCCGGTTGCCGGGCTCGGTCCGGGAGACCCGTCGGGGTCTCACGGCTCGGGCTTCGCCCGTGCCTCTCGATCGAGAAGCAGGCCCCAGTTGGGCGGCTGGATCATCCACCGCCGCTCCTTCAAGCCGTCCCGGCCTGTCGGGCGGATCGGTGTTCGAGGGGTGGGGCGATCAGTCCCCGCGGGACAGTCCGGGTCCGCCGAACGAGACGGCCGGCGGCTCCGGGGTGGCGGCGTCCGCGATCCGCCGATGCCGGTGGGCTCGCGGTCGTCCCGTCGCTCCGGTCCGCCGGCGCTCCGTTCGGGCCGAGTTCGCCGCCGCTCGCTTCGAGTCGGTGAAACCGAGACGTGTCGGGGGCGCTCACGAGATCGACACAGGGTTTCTCGTTGGCCGTCGCGCCACGGCGCCGATTTGACGTCTCCGCCCGAAGCGACGACGATCTTCGCCGCCGATGCTCGCGCCCATCGATCTCGCTCTGCTCGGTCTGTTCGTGCTGTGGTGCGCGTTCGCCGGTCTGCGCAGCCGCGCGGCGGCGAGTCGTGGCCTCGCAGACTACTTCCTGGCGGGCCGGACGCTGCCGGGCTGGAAGGCCGGGCTCAGCATGGCCGCGACGCAGTTCGCGGCTGACACGCCGCTGCTCGTCACCGGGCTTCTCGCGACGGCCGGCATCTTCGCGCTGTGGCGACTGTGGATCTACGCGCTGGCGTTCCTGCTGCTCGGCTTCGTGCTGGCAGGACCGTGGCGCCGCGCGGGGGTGCTGACGGACGCCGAGCTGGCGGAACTCCGCTACGGCTCGCGCTTCGCGCCGCTGCTGCGCGTCGCCAAGGCGCTGTACTTCGGCACCGTCTTCAACTGCGCCGTGCTGGCGATGGTGCTGCTCGCGGCAACGCGCATCGCCGAGCCGTTCCTACTTTGGAACGAGTGGTTGCCGGCCTCCGTCTTTGCCGCCGTGCGGCACTTTGCCGCGTGGGCCGACGTCACGCTCACGACGACGATCGGGGACCCGGATCTGGTGCTCACCGCCAGCGCCAACAACTGGCTGTCGTTGGTGGCGATCTTCAGCGTGACGGCGATGTACTCGGCCACCGGCGGACTGCGAGCCGTCGTCGACACCGACGTCGCACAGTTTGCGATCGCGATGCTCGGCACGGCGATCTATGCCGTACTCGTCGTACACGAGGTCGGCGGTCTCGGCGCGCTGCCGGCGCGGCTGTCGGCGGTCTACGGGGCGGAGGCCGCGGGCGGACTGCTCGCGTTCACGCCGTCGCGCGCACACGAGATCGGTGGGGTGGCGGTCGCGGTGATCGCCGTGCAGTGGATCGCACAGATGAATTCCGATGGAACGGGCTACCTGGCCCAGCGCACGATGGCGTGTCGCAGCGACGGAGACGCACGGCAGGCAGCGTTGGTCTTCGCCGTCGCACAGATCGTGCTGCGCTCGCTGCTGTGGATCGCGATCGGACTCTCGCTGCTGGTGCTGCTCCCACCGGAGCCGGGGGCTGGATTCGACGTCGCTCGCCGCGAGGCGACCTTCGTCGATGGCATCGCGCGCTTCCTGCCGGCCGGTGCGCGCGGCTTGATGCTGACCGGCATGCTCGCGGCGCTGGCGTCGACGCTCGACACGCATCTCAACTGGGGCGCGTCGTACTGGACCCACGATCTCTATGGAAGGATCTGGTGTCGTGAGATCCGCCGCTGCGAACCGGAG
This sequence comes from uncultured Pseudomonadota bacterium, assembly GCA_900696485.1. Classification (GTDB taxonomy): domain Bacteria; phylum Myxococcota_A; class UBA9160; order UBA9160; family PR03; genus CAADGG01. Next base: position 105,911 of record CAADGG010000086.1, on the reverse strand, counting down.
CCACGGCGGCTCGTCTGGGTGGCCCGCGCGTCGACGTTCGCGATCCTCGTGCTGGCGCTCGCGGTCCTGACTCGGATCGGCTCGATCCAGACCGCATGGCAGGCGACGCTGCTGCTCGGCGCCGGAATGGGAGTGCCGCTGCTGCTGCGTTGGCTGTGGTGGCGGATGACGGCGCTCGCCGAACTGGCGGCGATCGCCGCGTCGCTACTGCTCGCGCCGCTGCTGCTCGCAAGCGTCTCCGAGGAGGGCGTGCGATTGCTCGTGATGGCGACCCTCAGCAGCGCCGTTGCCGTCGCCCTCGCGCGTTGGGGTCCGCCGGAGCCGGCCGCGTCGCTCGACGTCTTCTACCGGCGCGTGCAGCCGCCCGGATTCTGGGGCCCCGTCGCGCGGCGTTGCGGGAACGATCCCGGGGCGGATGCTCGTCGGCTCGCGCGCGGCTTGTGGCTCACCGCGGCAGGGTCGCTCACGCTTTTCTGTGCTCTCGTCGGAACGGGCACCTGGCTGTTCGGAAGCCGGCCTCCGGTGTGGTTTCCGTGGCGTTCGGCGTGGATCGCCGCGAACCTCCTGCTGGCGCTCGCGCTCGGCTTCGCGGTGTGGCGGGGCGGAGTGTCGCGGCAGCCCGACGCGGCGGGCGGCGCCACGCAGCCGCCGCATCGCTAGCCGGCGGGGTCCCGGCTTCGGCTCACCGACGGGAGGCCCGGCGCAACGCCGGGTTGTGACGCTGCGGTCCGGCCCGCGCGGCGCCGGCTCAGCGTCGCGCGCAGGCGGGTCGGGAGCGCGCGAAAATCCTCGAGGATCAGGTATCCGCCCGGCACGACGAACAGCGTGATGGTCGTCGCGAACAGCACGCCGAAGGCGATCGAGATCGCCATCGGCAACAGGAACTGCGCCTGCACGCTGCGCTCGAGCATCAACGGTGTCAGGCCGACGAAGGTGGTTGCGGCGGTCAGCACGATCGGCCGGAAGCGCTCGATCGACGCCTCGTGCACCGCCTCCTCGAGCGCGACCCCTTCGAGCCGGCGGCCGTTGACGAAGTGGACGAGCACCAGACTCGCATTCACGACGACGCCGGACAGCGCGACGATGCCGATCACCGACATCATGCTGAGGTCGCGTCCCATCACCAGGTGTCCGAAGAAGGCGCCGACCATCCCGAACGGGATCACCGACATGATCAGCAACGGCTGGAAATAGGAGCGCAGCGGGATGGCCAGCAGGGCGTAGATGCCGAACAGCGCCACCGGGTACCAGCGGAACAGGCCGGCCGCCGTGCGGCTCTGCTCGCGCTGGCCACCTTCGAGGGACATGCTCATGTCCGGGTAGTCGGCGAGGATCGCCGGCAGCGGGCCTTCGCGCAGGTGAGCCAGCACGGCGCCCTCGGTGATGACGTTCCGGTCGACGTCGGCGGTGACGTTGACGACCCGCTGGCGGTCCGTACGCCGGATCGCCGAGTAGCCGCGGCCGAACTGGGCGACGGCCACGGTGCCGAACGGAACCTCGGCGCCGTCGGCGGTCCGGATCCGCATCGTTTCGAGGGAGCCGAGCGAACGGCGTTCGGATTCTGGAAACCGCACCATCACGCGTACGTCGTCGCGGCCGCGCTGGACGCGCTGGACCTCTTCGCCGTAGAAAGCCTGCCGCACCTGGCGTGCGAGGTCGGCGCGCGCGAGGCCCAGCGTTTCGGCGGCTGGCAGGATATCGAGCTTGACTTCGCGCTTGCCGGCACGGAACGAGTCGGCGATGTCGAGGACCCCGGGGACCTGGGCGAGTTCGACCTTCACGCGATCGGCGGCCTGCACCAGATGATCGATGTGGCGGCTCTGGAGCTGCAGGTTGATCGCCTCGCCGGGCGAGAAGATCGACGAGAAGAACGACACCTCGACGGCCTCGGCGACGGGTCCGGTGAGGGTCCGCCAGCGCTTCTCGACCTCGCGCGTGCTGATCTTTCGCTCTTCGGCGGGGATCAGCGCCAGCACGACCTCCGCGAGGTGGCTGCCCGAGCGGTCGGCCTGCGATCCGCCGCCGGGAGAATTGCTGGCCTCCGACTCCCGGAACGGCTGTGCGCCGATCGACACCATTCGATGCTCGATCAAGCTGCTTCCTTCGGCGGCATACTCCGGATCGAGCTCCGCGCGCAAACGCTCGGCGGCATCGACGAGTTGCTGGGCGGCGAGAGCCGTGCGCTCGGCGGGAATCCCCTGCGGCATCGTGATGAGTCCGGTGACGACGTCCGCCTCGACCGGCGGGAAGAACGAGAAGCGCAGACGCCCACTGTTGACGACGGCGACGGACAACACGAGCAGCGTGATGCTCGTGGCAGCCATCGCGTAGCGCCAGGACAGCACCAGGCCGAGCGCACGGGTGTACGGGCCACGAATGAAGCGGTCCAGGCTGCTCGCAAAGCGGCTCTGCAGCCGCGCCCAGCGGCCTTCCCGTCGTGCGGCCGGCGTTTCGTGTCCGTGCGCGAGATGGGACGGCAACACCAGCAGGGACTCGACCAACGAGAAGAGCAGACACGCAACGGTTACGCCGGCGAGGACACCGAAGACCTGCCCCATCGGTCCCTCGAGCAGCATCATCGGACTGAAGGCCGCGACCGTCGTCAGCACGCCGAAGACCACCGGAACGACGACTCGTTGCGTCCCGGTGATCGCGCCTCGGCGGCGATCGCCGGTCCGCTCCTGCCAGGTGTGCACGCTCTCGCCGACGACGATGGCGTCGTCGACGAGGATGCCGAGCACCAGGATGAACGAGAACAGGGAGATCACGTCGATCGAGATCCCGAGCGGGCCCATCAGGAACAGCGCGCCGGCGAACGCGACTGGCACGCCGAGGGCCACCCAGAACGCGAGTCGCATGCGCAGGAACAGCGCCAGCACCAGGAACACCAGCACGAAGCCGGCCCGGCCGTTCTGGTAGAGGACCTGGAGGCGACCGACCAGCGGGACCGTCTGGTCCTGCCACACCGTCAACGCCACCGTTTCCGGCAGGCGCGCCTCACCCGACTCGGCAAAGCGCTTCACGCGCTCGGCGATCGCCAGTACGCTCTGGTCGCCGACCCGCGAGACGCGGACGATCACGGCCGGCTTCCCGTCGAAGGTCGACCAGCGATCGATGTCTTCGAAGCCATCGACGACGGTGGCGATGTCGCCGACGCGCACGTAGGTCCCGTCGGGGCGCGTCAGCAGGACGAGGCGTTCGAACTCCGGGCCGCGATAGGCCTGGCCCTTCGTCCGCAGCAGGATCTCGCCACCGACGGTCTTGATGCTGCCGCCCGGCAGGTCCAGCGAGGCGCCGCGTACGGCCGCGGCGACCTGATCGAAGGTCAGTCCGTAGCGGCGCAGGGCAACCTCCGAGACCTCGATCGAGATCTCGTACGGGCGGACGCCGAGCAATTCGACCTGTGTGATCCCGGGCAGGGCCGCCAGATCGTCGCGGACCCGCTGGCCGAGTTCGCGCAGCGCACGCTCGCCGATGTCCCCGTGCAGGGCGAGGTCGACGACCGGGCGAATCATCGTCACCTGCGCGGTGATCGGCTTCTCGGTCTCGTTCGGGAAGGTGGTGATCGCGTCGACGCGGTTCTTGATGTCGGCGAGAGCGCGTGTCTCGTCGGTGCCGACGATCAGCTCGGCGCTGACCCCGCACACGCCTTCGATGGCCGTCGAACGGATCTGTTCGATGCCCTGGATGCCGTCGATGGCTTCCTCGATCCGGACGCAGACGCCCTCCTCGACCTCCTCCGGTGCAGCACCGAGGTATTCGACACTGATTCGGATCACGGGGATGTCGATGTCGGGGAAGGTCCGCTTGGGGATCGTCGGCAGCGACGTGATGCCGCCGACCACGAGGAGCGCCATCAGCAGGTTGGCGGCGACCGGGTTCGAGGCGAACCAGGCGATCATGCCCTTCACGACGAGGCTCCTGGGGGCGTGGCCTCAGCCGTCGCCGGGATCGAATCCGCGTCGGTAACGGGCCGCACGTGCATGCCCTCGACCGGCGTCTCGAGCGCCGAGATGTTGACCTGCTCGCCGGCCGTGAGCCCGCTGCGGATCAACACCTCCTCCTGATCGCGACGCAAGACCGTGACGTTGCGGAAGCGCAGCCGGTGCTCGCCGTCGACGACCAGCACCTGGTCGCCGGTCCGCAAGGCGCTGCGCGGCAGGACGATGACGTCGTCGATACGGCGACCGAGGATCTCGGCATCGACGAAGAGGCCGACCGGGAGGGGTGAGTGCTCGGTGCCGGGAAGGCGCGCATACGGATCCTCGATGCGCGCGACGACGTGCACCATGCGGCTGCGCGGATCGATCTCGCCCTCACTGCGCTCGACGTGCCCACGCCACTCGCGCGGCTCGCCGGCGTACGAGGCACGCAGGATCACCGGAGGGGCGTCGGCCTCGCCGCGCACGGCGCCGGCCCGCGGCACGTCGATCCACGCGAGATCCGCGTCCGGAATCGGCAGCCGGATCTCCGCCCAGTCGGTCGCGTAGAGGCGCGCGAGCGGCGTGCCGCGGCTGACGAACTGACCGACGTCGACCTGCACGGTCCGCACGCGGCCCGCGAACGGCGCGCGCAGCTCGGTTCGGGTGAGGTCGCGTTCGGCCTGCGCGAGCGCCGCGCGGGCTTCGCGCAGCGCGGCCGCCGCCGCCCGCGCGCGGTTGCGCGCATCGTCGAGGCGCGCCGCGCTGGCGACCGATTGCTTGGCGAGTTCCTCCTGGCGCGCGGCATCACGTGCCGTCAGGGCTGCTTCGCTCTCGGCCCGGGCGAGCTGGGCACGAGCGCGCTCGAGGGCGGTCTCGTAGTCGAGGGGCTCGACGCGCAACAGCGGCTCGTCCTGCTCGAAGAAGCCGCCCTCCACCAGCGCCGGTGAGATCCACAGCACGCGCCCCGAGACCTCCGACACGAGATCGCTCTCGGTGCGCGGTTCGACGGTGCCGTGGGTCGAGACGCGCATCTGGACGTCCCGCGTCTCTGCGGCGACGGTCCGGATCAGCGGTACGGCCGGTTCGGGTTTCTGTTGCGGCGTCTCGGGCGCCGTGGCGACGAGCAACACGGCGCCGAGTATGCCGATCAAGAGCACACCGAGCGAGAACAGGAGCTGCGGGCGAACTTTCATGTGGGCTCTCGGCGGGGCGCACCGGGGGGAGAGTAGGGCGGAAGGTGCGCTGTAGCGCGCATTCCGGCAGCGAGGAAGGCGAGCAATTCCGAACGGACACGCGCGAACTCGGGTTCCGCCACCGCGCGGTGTGCGATCGAATGAGCCAGCGCACCGATCGAGAAGGTTAGCCGCAGCTCGATCGCCGTCGCGTCGAGCGTCGGCAGGCAGCGATGGAATGCCGTCGTGAAGCGCCGCTGCACCTCGCCGAAGATCTCTTCGAGCAAGCCGCGGACCTCGGCGGCCGGCTCCGAATGGATCAGCGCGCCGAGTTCGGCGATCTCCGGGTTCCGGGCGGCCAGCGTGAGCGCGGGCGTCAGCATCGCATCGAGCAACTCCTCGATGTGCGGCGGGGAGCCGGGTCCGGCCTCGAGGGCATCGAGTCGTTCGAGGCGTTCGGCATTCACCGGCGCCATCCGGCGCGCGAAGACCGCGCGCAGCAGCTCGCGCTTCGAGCCGAAGTGGTAGTGGGCCGCCGCGACGTTGACGCCGGCCTCGCCGGTCACCGCGCGCAGGGAGGTGGCCGCAAAGCCGGCGGCGGCAAAGCGGCGCTCGGCCGCATCGAGGAGCCGATCCCGTGTGTCCTGGCCCGGGTCCAACATGTGATTGAAACAATCGCTTGAATCACGTGGTGCGTCAAGCCTCGGGCGCTCCCGGACTACGCCGGAGCCGGCGCGGGCGTCGGTCCGGAGAGCACGGCTACTTCTGCGGGCTTCGCAGCGCCTCCGGCAGTGCGCCCCGCAGGTATCCGGCTTCCTCGGCGCGACGCGTGATGCGCCAGCCGGCCTCCGTCCAGAGCAGTTCGTCGACGTAGGTCGCCCCGACGGTGAAGTCGCGCAGGGTGCCATCGGGCTCGGCGTGGAACATCGGGTTCAGCACCAGCGTCCGGGCGCGGGCGCGGTCGCCGTCGAGCGTCACCTGCGAGTTCGTGATGTAGTGCACGGTGATCGGGAACCGCGCCAGTGCCTTCGCGAGCCACGTGCGGACCTCCGGATAGCCGCCGGCGATGCCGCCGGTCGCGGTGTAGTCCACCTGCGCATCCGGCGTGAAGCACGTATCGAGCAGGTTCCAGTCCTTGGTGTCGATCGCGCGCGTATAGCGGACGAGCAGATCCTGGATCTGCAGACGGTCCGAGATTTCACGGATCGACAGTTCGCGCCTCGCCACGGTGTCCCTCCCGGCTGGATTCGGGAAAAGTTGACGGATCGAACCCGACCCCTTTCTTGACGACGGCGCGTCGGGGGGGGTCAGGTGCGGAGGAGGAGGGAGGAGCCGTGGCCGAAGAGGCCTTGGTTGACGGCGAGGCCGACGCGGGCGCCTTCGACCTGGCGGGCTTCGGCACGGCCGCGGAGCTGCCAGGTGAGTTCGCAGACCTGGGCGATGGCCTGGGCCGGGACGGCTTCGCCGAAGCTCGCGAGACCGCCGCTGGCATTGACGGGGATCCGGCCGCCGAGCGTGGTCGCGCCGTCCCGCAGCATCTGCTCGGCGCCGCCGGGTTTGCACAGGCCGATGTTCTCGTACCAATCGAGCTCGAGCGCGGTCGACAGGTCGTAGACCTCGGCGAGATCGAGATCCTCGGGGCCGAGGCCGGCCTGCTCGTAGGCGCCGCGCGCGATCGAATCGCGGAACGGCACATCCGGCAGCGATACGCCGACGGCGGAATCCGTCGCGAAGTTCGGCATCTCGATCACGGTGTTCGGGTAGCGCGGCGTCACGGCCGAGACGCCGGCGAGGCGGACCGGCTGCGTCGTGTGCCGGCGCGCGAACGCAAGGCTCGTCAGCACGACCGCGGCGCCGCCGTCGCTGGTGGCGCAGATGTCGAGCAGCCGCAGCGGATCCGAGACGACCGGCGACGCCGCCACGTCGTCCTCGCGCACCGCCTTGCGATAGCGGGCATTCGGGTTGCCGAGCCCGTGTCGCGCGTTCTTTACCTTCACCTTGGCGAAGTCGGCCGGCGTCGCGCCGTACAGCGCCATCCGGCGCCGCGCATAGAGGCCGAAGTACACCGGATTGGTCGCGCCGAGCAAGCGAAACCGCAGCCAGTCCGGATCCTGCTGGCGGACGCCGCCGGTCGGCGCGAAGAAGCCCTTCGGCGTGGTATCGGCGCCGACCACGAGCGCGACGTCGCACAGGCCGGCGAGGATTCGCGCGCGTGCGACGTCGATCGCCTGGGCGCCGGTCGCGCAGGCGCCGTAGGTGCTCGCCACCTGTGCGCCGGACCAGCCGAGCGCCTGCGCGATGCTGGCGCCGGCCACGTAGCCCGGGTAGCCGTTGCGCATCGTGTCGCCCCCGGCGAGGAACTGCACATCCGTCCACGCGAGGCCGGCCTCGGCCAGGGCGGCGCGCGCGGCATGCACGCCATACTCGACGAAGTTGCGCCCCCACTTGCCCCACGGATGCATGCCGGCGCCGAGCACGGCGACTTCGTGGCTCATGCCGGCCTCCACTTCCAGATCTCGTGGATGCCGGACTCGTCCTCGAAGAGCGCCTCGATGATCAGCTCCATCTCCATGCCGACCGCGAGCTGCTCGGTCGTGACGCCCTTCGCCACCTGGCCGAGGACCACCATCTTCTCGGCGGCGAGCTCGACGGCGGCGATCGCATAGGGCTCGAACGGATCGCTGGCGACGAAGGGCGGCGGCGGCGGATAGCGGTTGTCGGTGAACGACCACAGCGTGCCGTGACGGGACAGCGGGATCTCGTCGAGCGTGTCGCTCCCGCACTCGGGGTTCCGGCACGCGAACGTCTCCTTGGGGAAGAAGATCGTCCCGCACGCAGTGCAGCGCGAGCCAAGCAGGCGGGGGGCCCCCCCGTCCTGGGTGAACCAGCCCTCGATGGCCGGCTGCCGGACCGGAAGCGGTGTGGGCATCGGGAGATCCTTTCTGGAATCGAAACGTGTTCTATCACAGCGGAGCCAGACTGTCGCGGGCGGCTCTCGGGCATGGCGCGGGCTCCGGGTTTTGCCGAGAATCCCGGCTGCCATGCCCGCTTGCTCCCGACCAGACCGCCGGAACCGCCGCCCGCGTCCGCAACGCCGCGGTCCGGCGGACGGCAGCGAGGTCGGCCCGCGTCGCCGCGGCCGCCCCGCGCTGCCGCCCGAGCAGCAGCGGCAGCGACTGCTCGAAGCGGCGCGCACGGAACTCCGGCGCAGCGACTTCGGCAGCGTGCGGGTCACCGACGTCGTGCAGGCGGCCGGCATGTCGTCGCGATCCTTCTACGAGCACTTCGAGTCGAAGGAAGATCTGCTGCTGGCGCTGATCCACGAGACGGGTCGCGAGATCGTGGCGCAGCTCGAGAAGATCTTCGCCAGCGTCGAACAGCCGCGCGACCGGATCGATCACGGTCTCGCCGCCTATCTCCGTGCCTTCGCCGGGACGCCGCTGGACCTCGAGAAACTCGGCGAGGGAGCGAGCGGCCGCGTGCAGAAGCTGCTCCGCCACTACGTGCAGGAGATCACCGTTCGGGTCGTGCGAGAGCTCGAGTCGTTGTTCGCGGAAGGCGTGATCCAGCATGCGCCCGACCCGCTCGCCGTCGAGGTGCTGCTGCTCGGTCTGCTCGGCGTCGCCTCGCGCTTCGTCGCCGAGGGGAGGGCGGACGAACTCGTGACGCTCCAGCCTCGGCTCAGCGCGTTGTTGTTGACCGTGTGGTCCTGACCGCTTCTTCCGTGGCCGCCGGCGGATAGGCACCGTCCGCGCCGTGGACCTCGGCGCCGGTCACCGGCGGATTGAATACACAGACCATACGCAGGTCGCGGTCGGCGCGGACCTCGTGGCGCTCATGTCCGTCGAGGGCATAGAGCGTGCCCGGCCGGATCGGAGTGCCGGGGCCGTCGGGCAGCACCCGGATCTCTCCCTCGCCCTCGATGCAGTACACGGCCTCGAGATGATGCAGGTAACACATCTCGGTCGTGTGTCCGGCATGCAGGACCGTGTCGTGCATCGAGAAGCCCATTCCGTCCTTGGCCAGCAGCAGTCGCCGGCTCGTCCAGGTGGGCGCGCGCACTTCGCGATCGGTTCCCTTCACGTCGTCGAGCGTGCGGACGATCACGCGTGGGTCTCCGTCTCGGCGCTGCCGGCTTCGAGGGCGCCGATCACGCTCGCGGCGAGTCGGTGCAGACCCTCCTCGAGCGTGGCCGTGTCCACCAGCAGCGGCGGCATGATCTTGAGCACGGTGCTCTCCGGTCCGGAACTCTCGAGGATCAGGCCGCTCTCGAACGCGCGCCGGCACACCTCGCGGGTGAGGCCGGTGTTCTCGAGATCGAGGCCCTGGATCAGCCCGAGGCCTCGCACGGATTCCCGTGCAATCCCGCACTTGCCGGCCAGTTCCGTGAGGAACCGGTGCACGTGCTGGCCCTTCGCGACGACCTCCCGCGACAGATCCTCGTCCTGCCAGAAGCTTTCGAGGGCGGCGCGGGCCGTCACGAAGGCGGGATTGTGGCCGCGGAAGGTTCCGTTGTGCTCGCCGGGTTCCCATTGGTCGAGCTCCGGCCGGATCAGCGTCACGGCGAGCGGCAGGCCCATGCCGCTCAGTGACTTGGACAGGCACACGAGGTCCGGCTGGATGCCGGCGCGCTCGAAGCTGAAGAAGGGTCCCGTGCGCCCGCAGCCCACCTGGACGTCGTCGACGATGAGCAGGACGTCATGGCGATGGCACGCGGCCGCGAGCGCCCGCAACCAGGCGCTGCTCGCGACACGCACACCTCCCTCCGCCTGGATCGTCTCCACGATCACGGCGGCCGGCAGATCGACGCCACTGCCCTGATCCAGCAGCAGGGTGTCGAAGTACTCGACGGTGTCGATGTCGGTGCCGAAGTAGCCGTCGAAGGGCATGCACGCGGAGTTGCCGAGCGGGACGCCGGCCCCGCGTCGCTTGAATGCGTTTCCGGTCACCGACAGGGAGCCCAGCGTCATGCCGTGAAAGGCATTCGTGAAGCTCACGATCGAATCACGCCCGGTGATCTTGCGCGCGAGCTTGAGTGCACTCTCCACTGCATTGGTCCCGGTGGGACCCGGAAACTGCACCTTGAAATCGAGGCCGCGAGGTTCGAGCACGATCTCGGCGAAGCTCTCCAGGAATTCCGTCTTCGCGCGGGTGGCCATGTCGAGGCTGTGGGTGATGCCGTTGCGCTCGAGGTAACGCAAGAGCGGCGCCTTGAGGAGCGGATGGTTGTGGCCGTAGTTGAGGGCGCCGGCGCCAGAGAAGAAGTCGATGTAGCAACGACCATCCTCGTCCCAGAGTCGGGAGCCCTCGGCCCGATCGAAGACACAGGGAAAGGAACGGACGTAGCTCCGCACCTCCGATTCCCATTGGTCGATGATTCCCATCGTCCCGGTGTCGTCCAGCGATTCGTTCGGCATGATCATCCTCCGTCGGTTCGATTCTCTACGCCGCGGACCGGCTTCGTCCGGTCGAGCGGACCGATACGCAGCAGGATTTCGGCTTCGTGCGCGTCGGGTCCGTCCGGAAAGAGGTCCGCGGCGAAGCCCCGTTCCTCGCGGCAAGCGACTCCCAGGCGCCGCGCGAAGCCGCCGAAGAGCCGGCGTGAAGCCTCGTTGGAGGCCGTCACGGTCGCCTCGAGTTCTTCCGCGTCGCGCACCGCCGGCCGGTCGACGAGAGTGTCGAGCAGCCGTCGCGCCAGTCCGGCGCCGCGCTGCGAAGCCGCGACGGCGATCTGCCACACGAAGATCGCACCTGGCCGGGTCGGCGGGCGGTAGGCGGCGACGAAGCCGACGATGCTCCCGTTCCGTTCCGCGACCAGCGAGGTATCCGCGAAATGGGAACACACCAGCAGGTAACAGTACGGCGAGTTCAGATCGAGTGCTCCGCTGTCCCGCACCAGCCGCCAGAGGAGAGCGGCGTCCTGCGGACCCGGAGAGCGCAAGGACAGCTCACCCTCGGCTGGCGTCGGGTGATTTCGGCGCGCAAGGGCGCTCCGCGAGGAGTTCGAGATCCCTGCCTCGTACGGCCCACACAGGCGTCGGTCGAGCCCGGTATCGAGCGAAGGCTCGGGATAGGGCTCGTGCGCGCTCTGCACCGGCTCGGAACAACCGCGCCATTGCATCGAACGGTGGATAGCACGATGCGACGCGAGCGTCCAACGCGAGTTCCCTCGGGAAATCCGCGAATCAGACATAGATCTGCGTCGGACATCCGCCCGCGCGTCGTCGAGACGTCTCGCGTGTCCCCTCCGGCCGCGAAGGCCGGAGCGGGACGTGCGAGATCGGAACGAAGGCGTGTTCGCGCCCGGTCACGCTAGCGAGCGCGGCGACTCTGGGAGAATCCGCGTGCGCCACTCGGTCGCCGGTGGCGCGGCGCCGGTGTCACCCGGCGCGCCGGGCTCGGACTGCTCGACGCGCGCTCGACCCACGGATGCTCGTGCCGCACCGGGATCGTCTTGCGCATCAGCCGCTCGATGCGCGCGAGCTGCGGCCGCTCGTCGCTCGCGCATAGCGTGAAGGCGACGCCGGAGGCGGATGCGCGGCCGGTCCGGCCGATGCGGTGGATGTAGCTCTCACAGTCGTCGGGCAGCTCGAAGTTGATGACGTGCGAGATGCCATCGACGTCGATGCCGCGAGCGGCCAGGTCGGTCGCCACCAGCACCCGGGTCGATCCGCGCCGGAACCCCTCGAGCGCACGCTCGCGCTGGCCCTGGGAGCGATCGCCGTGGATCGCGTCGACTCGCTCGTCGCGGCTCAGATGCTGGGCGATCCGGTCGGCCGCCCGCTTCGTGCGGGTGAAGACCAGCGCGCGGGTGACGTCGGGATCGGCCAGCAGGTGCGCGAGCAGCTCGCGCTTGCTCGGCCGTGCGACGAAGAAGACGGACTGGTCGACGCGTTCCGCCGGTGTGGCGACGGCGGCCACGCGGACCTCCGCGGCGTCCCGTTGGACGGAGCGGGCCAGCTTGCGGATCTCGTCCGGCATCGTCGCGGAGAACAGCAGCGTCTGGCGCTGCGCCGGTGTGGCGCCGAGGATGCGCCGGACGGTGTTGAGGAAGCCGGCGTCGAGCATGCGGTCGGACTCGTCGAGCACGGCGACCTCGACGTGGCGCAGGTCGATGGCGCCGCTCTGCTGCAGGTCTTCGAGTCGTCCCGGAGTCGCCACCAGGACATCGATGCCGTCCCGGAGCGCCCGGCGCTGTGGGCCTTCGCTGACGCCGCCATACACGGCGGCGTGTCGAATGCCGAGCGGCCGGCCGAAGGTCTCGAAGGTCTCGGCGATCTGGCTCGCCAGCTCGCGCGTCGGGGACAGGACCAGCACGCGAATCGACCGCCGGCCGATCGGGCGCGCGGGCGGCGCGTCCCGCCGCTCCGCGATCAGGTTCTGCAGGATCGGCAGCACGAACGCCGCCGTCTTGCCGGTTCCGGTCTGCGCCGCGCCGAGCACGTCGCGACCGGCGAGCACCAGCGGAATCGCCTGTGCCTGGATCGGCGTGGGTTCCGTGAAGCCGGCGTCGCGGACGGCCGCGAGCAGCGCGGCGTCGAGGGAAAGGTCTTCGAATCGAATCAATGGGTGTCTTTCGTGAAAGCGGCCCGGGGGCCGCAGGGGGAGCGAGGTCCCCGGCCTCCTGGCCGGTGCACCGCGCACCCGATCGGGTACGGTTCGCCCCTGTTGGGGCGTCCGCGATCGGCATTCTTCGGAAGCTCGACCGAGGACGGGACATCCGGCGAGGGGATCGCGCGGACGGGATGGCGCTCAGGGGCTCGTTCGAACTCAGGGGCTCGTTCGAGCCGGTCGCGCGCCAAGGATCCCATCGGATCGGAGAAGATGATCGGAGAAAGCCTCGTCCAGCAGAGATGCTGGGCAGCCGCTGAGCGCCTGCCGATGTGCTTCTCGGCATCTGGACGACCGGACCGTAGCAGCTTCTGCAGCGGGGGGCTCTTTCCGATACGACCCGTCTCGTTTATCGTGAGGCCGGAGACGCGGCGGGCCCGAGTCGAGGCGCGGAGCAAACGGGGGGCGCGGAAGCGCGCGGGAGGCGGTCGGCATGGACAAGCGCACCACTGCGGCCGCCGTCGTCGCCGAGCTGCGCGACGGCATGACGCTCGGCATCGGCGGCTGGGGCTCGCGGCGCAAGCCGATGGCGCTGGTGCGCGAGATCCTGCGCTCGCCGGTGCGCGACCTGACGCTCGTCTCCTACGGCGGGCCGGACGTCGGGCTGTTGTGCGCAGCCGGCAAGGTCCGCAAGCTGGTCTATGGCTTCGTGTCACTCGACTCGATCGCGCTCGATCCGCAGTTCCGCCGAGCGCGCGAGAGCGGCGCGATCGAGGCGCTCGAGTTCGACGAGGGCATGTTCCAGCTCGGCCTGTATGCGGCGGCGATCCGGCTGCCGTTCCTGCCGACGCGCGCCGGGCTCGGCTCCGACGTCGTGGCGCTGCACCCGCAGTTGCGCACGGTCCGCTCGCCGTACGAGGACGGCGAGGAGCTGGTGGCGATGCCGGCGCTGCCGCTCGACGTCGCGATCGTACACATGAACCGCGCCGACGCGCGTGGCAATGCGCAGTACCTGGGCCCGGACCTCTACTTCGACGATCTGTTCCTCGGCGCGGCGAAGCGCCGCTTCGTGTCGTGCGAGCAGGTCGTCGAGACGCGCGAGTTCACCCAGCTCGGGTCGCTCCACACGCTGCGCATCCACCGCGGGATGGTCGACGGTGTCGTCGAGACGCCGGGCGGTGCGCATTTCACCGAATGCCCGCCGGACTATGGACGCGACGAGGCCTTCCAGCGCGCGTACGCGGCGGCGGCGAAGAGCGACGAGGCGTGGGCGGACTTCCACGAGCGCTTCCTCGCCTGCGAGAGCGAGGCGGCCTACCAGGACGCGCTGCGCGCGTGGCGGACGGACGGATGAGCGACCACGGCGCCACACGGGCGGAGGTCTGCGCGGTCGCGCTGGCGGAGTGCTTCCGCGGCGACGGCGAGATCCTCGCGTCGTGCTTCGGCACCGTACCGGCGATCGGCGCTCGTTTGGCGCGCCTCAGCTTCGCACCGGATCTGCTGATGACGGACGGGATCGCGAGCCTCGTCGCCGATGTGTTGCCGGTCTCGGGCGAGCACGCGGCGGACGAGCCCATCGTCGAAGGCTGGCTGCCGTTTCGCGGCGTCTTCGACCTGCTGTGGTCCGGACGCCGGCACGTCATCATGATCGCGAGCCAGATCGATCGCTTCGGAAATCACAATTTTGCGTGCATCGGACCCCACGCCCGGCCGAAGGCGCAGTTGCTCGGGATGCGCGGGGCACCCGGCAACACGGTCCATCATCCCACCAGCTACTGGGTGCCGAACCATTCGCCGAAGGTCTTCGTCGAGCGCGTCGACGTCGTGTCCGGTGTGGGCTACGACCGCGCGGCGGCGGCGGGCCCGTCGGCGCAGCGCTTTCACGAGATCCGCCGCGTCGTCTCGAACCTGGGCGTCTTCGACTTCGCGACGCCGGACCGGCGCATGCGCCTGGCGTCGTTGCACCCGGGTGTCACGAAGCAGGACGTCTGCGCCGCGACCGGTTTCGAGCTGGTGATCCCCGCGGACGTCCCGCCGACGCGGTGGCCGAGCGCGGAAGAGCTGCGCCTGATCCGTGAGGTCCTCGATCCTGCCGGCGCGCGCCAGCGCGAAGTGCCGGCCTGAGGCCGGGGGGAGCCGGATCGTGCACGCTGCGCTGCATACCCGCCTCTGCGACCTGCTCGGCATGAACGTGCCGATCGTGCAGACCGGCATGGGCTGGGTGGCGACGCCGGAGCTGGTCGCCGCGGTGTCCGACGCCGGCGCGTTCGGCTTCCTGGCCGCCGCGACGATCCCGCCGGAGCAGGTGGGCGCGGCGATCGAACGCACGCAGGCGCTGACGACGCGGCCGTTCGGCGTGAACTTCCTGATGGATGCGCCGGGCGCCGACGTCATCAGCGAGGCGATCATCCGGCACGGTGTCCGAGCCGCCGGCTACAACCGGGCGCCCGATGCGAAACGCATCGCCCGGCTCAAGGACGCCGGCGTCGTCTGCATCCCGACCTGCGGCCACGTGAAACACGCCGAGAAGGCCGAGCGGCTCGGCGCCGACGCGATCATCATGCAGGGCAGCGAGGGGGGCGGGCACACCGGCGCGGTGCCGACGTCGCTGCTGGTCTCGCAGACGGCGGACCGCGTGCAGGTCCCGGTGATCGCCGCGGGCGGCTTCCGCGACGGCCGCGGGCTGGTGGCGGCGCTGGCCTTCGGGGCCGCCGGGGTCGCGATGGGGACGCGCTTCCTGCTGACCGCGGAGAGCCCGGTGCCGGACGCGACGAAGCGGCGTTATCTCGACGCGGCGCTCGAGGACGTGCGGGTGACGACGCAGATCGACGGCCTGCCGCAGCGGGTCGTCGCGAACGAGCTGGTGCAGCGTCTCGAGGGCCGCCGCGGGCCGGCGCGGCTGTGGCTCGCGCTGCGCAGCGCGCTGGCGCTGCGCGCGCAGACCGGCGCGTCACTGCGCGAGCTGCTGGCAGCCGGTTTCGCGATGCGCCGCCACCAGCGCCTCAGCCGCACGCAGTTGCTGATGGCCGCCAACGCGCCGATCCTCGCGAAGACCGCCATGAGCGACGGCGACCCGGTGCACGGCTACCTGCCGAGCGGCAGCGTCGCCGGCGTGCTGGACGACGTTCCGACCTGCGCCGAGCTGATCGAGCGCATCCTCCGCGAAGCGGAACGCACGCTCGCTTCGCTGACCGAACCGTAGGAGCCCCATCGTGTCGATCGACGTACGCATCGAGGACGGCATCGCCGAGCTGCTGCTGAACCATCCGCCGGTGAACGCACTCGACTCGCGGGGCTGGGCGAAGCTGGCCGAGACCGTCACGGGACTCGGACGTGACGAGGCCGTGCGCGTGGTGCTGATCGCCGCCGAGGGGCGCGGCTTCTGCGCCGGCGTCGACATCAAGGAGCTGGCGGCCGACGCCAGCCGGATCGTCGCGGTGAATCGCGGCTGCTACGACGCCTTCGCGGCGATCTACGACTGCGCCGTGCCGGTGCTCAGCGCCGTCCACGGCTTCTGTCTCGGCGGCGGCATCGGCATCGCCGGCGCGTCGGACCTGGTGCTCGCGTCCGACGACGCGAGCTTCGGTCTGCCGGAGATCGACCGCGGCGCGCTCGGCGCGGCGACGCACCTGATGCGGCTGTTCGGCATGCAGAAGACCCGGCGCATGCTCTACACCGGCGAGCCGATTTCCGCCGCCGAGGCCTATCGCTGCGGCGGTCTCGAGGCCGTCGTGCCGCGCGAAGAGCTGCGCGGCGCCGCGCGCGCGCTGGCGGCGAAGCTCGCGGCCAAGAGCCCGCGGGCGATGCGACTCGCCAAGGAGTCACTGAACGGGATCGAACTGCTCGATCTCGCCAAGAGCTACCGCTTCGAGCAGGGCTTCACGCTCGAGCTCTACACGTCCCCGGATTCCCAGGAGGCGCGCGACGCCTTCGTCGAGAAGCGCGACGCGCAGTTCGAGAAGAAGCCGGGCGGCTGACGGCGCGGCCGCGGCGCCGCCCGTGCTCAGCCGCGCAGCACGCGGCCGGCGCCGGCCGCGGCGTCGTAGTGATCGCCGTCGATGACGTGGGCGCCGCCGACGAAGACGTGCTCGATGCCGATCGGAAAGCGGGCCGGAGACGCGAAGCTCGCCGTGTCGCGCACCGTCTCGGCGTCGAAGACCACGAGGTCGGCCGCGGCGCCACGCCGGATCCGGCCGCGGTCGCGCAGGCCGAGGCGGTCGGCGGCGGCGCCGGTCATCTTGCGCACCGCCTCCTCGAGCGTGAACAGCCCCGCCTGCACGTAGGTCGACAGCACGCGCGGAAAGGTCCCGTAGCTGGCGGGGTTCTGGTGGCCGGACGGCGTCAGGAACGTGTCGGTCTCGATCGTGCAGAGGGGATGCGCGAGCACGGCCCGCAGCGCGTCCTCGTCGCCATCGTGACCGCTGTAGGTGTGATTCAGCACCCGAGCATTGCGATGACTCTCGAGCACGAGCCGGCCGTAGAACGCGAACGGCTCCATGCCCTCGGCTCGCGCCGCGTCGCCGACGAACCAGCCGTCGTAGCGATCGAGGTCCGGCGCGTTCGCGTGCATGATCTGGATGTCCTCGAGGAAGAAGCCGATCTGCGCAAAGACGCGGTGGCCGAGCTGTCGCACGGCGTCGAGCGCCTCCGGGTTGGCGAGGATCGTTTCGAGCTGCGGGAGCAGCTCGGGCGGGAACAACACGGCGGCCGTCGTATTGCCGGCGGTGTACGGGAACGCATCGAAGGCGACGTCGAGACCGCCGGCATACGCGTCGTCGATGCGTGCCAGCGCAGCGGGCCACGTCGGCCACGTGCGCCGGCCGACGAAGATCAGGTGGGAGAGCTGCAGCCGCACCGCGGCGGCGCGGGCGACGCGGAGCAACTCGTCGATCGCCCGCAGGTTGTGCGGCACGGCGCCGTCGTCCCCGGGATAGACGGGGCTCACGCAGCTATAGGCGCGCAGGTGCGACGTGAAGAGCTTGTCGCGCTCGGCCGCCCAGCGTGCGAAGGCCACCAGCTCCTCCTCGGCGGCGAAGATGCCCGGCGCATAGCCGAGCCCGGTGCTGACGCCGACACAGCCGGCATCGAGCGCCTCCTTCACGTGGCGCTCCATCACCCGCAGCGCGGCGGCGTCCGGCGCGTCCGGCACGAGCGGACCCGTCACGGCGGCGCGGACGCTGCCGTGCCCGACCAGTTCGGCGACATGCAGCGGCAGCGGCGTCGCGGCGAGCGCATCGAGGAACTCCGCCATCGTCGTCCAGCGCGGCTCGAGCGGATCGTCGGTAATGAGGCGCGCGCTCTCGCGGACGGCACCGCGATTGCGGTCCGTGACGGGGGCCGGACTGAAGCCGCAGTTGCCTCCGACCAGCGTCGTCATGCCTTGGCGCAGGAAGGGCTCGAGGCGCGCGCTGCTGTCGACCCCGGGCATCAGGAAGTCCGCATGGGAGTGGATGTCGATGAAGCCGGGCGCGAGGATGCGGTCGGTGCAATCGATCGTCTCGCGCGCCTCGAGTCCGCGCAGGTCCCCGACCGCGTCGATGCGGTCGGCGGAGAGCGCGACGTCGCCGCGCACGCGCGGGACCCCGCTCCCGTCGATGATCCAGCCGCCGGAGAGCTTCACGTCACACGCCATCCTCGTCCTCCCACTGATTGCAGGGACGGGATCATGGGGCAGCGCGGGCTCGTCGGCGAGTCGGCAGGGGCGCGGATCCGGCGTGACGAGTGCGGGCGCGGCGCTTCAGCCCAGCAGCTCGCGCACGCGCGCGAGGAGATCCTCGGATCGGAACGGCTTCTCGAGAACGGGATCCTCCGGCGCCGGCCCCGCCGCCGTCTCCTCGACGAAGCCGGACATGAACAGCACCGGCAGCCGGGGATGCCGGGCGCGGAGGCGGTCACGGAGTTCGAGCCCGTTGACGCGCGGCATCGCGAGATCGGTGATCAGCAGCGAGAGCGTCTCGAGACTCGCCGCTTGCTCGAGGGCTTCCTGGCCGTCGCCGGCGGCGAGGACGCGATAGCCGGCCTTGGAGAGCGTCCGGGTCACGAGCTTGCGGATCGCCGGCTCGTCCTCGGCGAGCAGGATCGTGCCGTGGTCGGGGCGCCGGCCCGGCGCCGGCGGCTCCGCCGGATCGGCCGGCGCGCGCACCGGGACTCCGTGCAACGGGAGCCAGAGCGAGAGCGCCGTGCCGTCGCCCGGCGCACTGCGCGCCTGGACCGCTCCGCCGCTCTGCTCGGCGATGCCATAGACGGTGGAGAGCCCGAGGCCGGTCCCCGAGCCGACCTCCTTGGTCGTGAAGAACGGATCGAAGATCCGCTCGAGCAGGGCGGGATCGATGCCGTGGCCGGCATCGGCCACGGTGAGAACGGCATATCGGCCCGGCCGGAGCTCCGGGTGCATGCCGATCGACTCGTCGCCGGCGTCCGTCGTGAGCAGGGAGATGGTGATGGCGCCGCCTTCCGGCATCGCATCCCGCGCATTGGCGCACAGATTGAAGAGCGCGCGCTCGATCTGGCCCGGATCGACCTCGACCGGTGCGGCGCTTCGATCGAGCTGCAGATCGATCGGATAGGTCGGGCCGGCCATCTGCTCGATCAGCGGCGCCACGCGGCGGACGACGTCGCCGAGATCGACGACCTTCTGCACCAGCGTCTGCCGGCGACTGAATGCCAGCAGCTGGCGGGTCAACTCCGCGGCGCGATCGGCCGCCTCCCGGATCAGCGCGGCCGATTCCTGCTCCGGGCTCTCGGCCGTCAGCGTCGCCTGCAGGGTTTCCGTGCAGCTCAGGATCACCATCAACAGATTGTTGAAATCGTGCGCGACGCCGCCCGCCAGGCGCCCGATCGCCTCCATCTTGTGGGCCTGGCGCAGGTCCTTCTCGAGCTGCCGCTCGCGCGTCGTGTCGCGCAGGACGCCGATGAATCCGCCATCGCGACCGCTGGCGGAGTGGAGCGGCGAGACCGTCGCATCGCGCGCGTGTCGTGATCCGTCCGTCCACGTAATGACGTAGCGCCCGCTCCAGGTGCGGCCTTCGCGCACGGTGGCCTTGATCTCGGCGAGGCGTTGCTGGTCTTCGGGGTCCGACGACGCGAACGCGTCGATCCGGAGACCTCGGATCTCGCGGTCGCTGAAGCCCACCAATCGGGCGAACGCGAGATTCGCGAACAGGATCCGACCTCGGGGATCCATCACGACGATCGCTTCGCCGGCGTGGTCCATCGCCCTGGCGAACGTCGCGTGCAGCGCCTCGGCGCGGATCCGATCGCTCACGTCGACGCCGACGCTCAGCACCGCGGGCTGCCGGCTGCGCGGATCACAGAACGGAACGCGCACCGTGGCGAGCATGTGCGGCTGCCCGGCGCCATCCGTGAACGGCTCCTCGTCGACGCGAACCGGCTCGTCGCGCTCGAGGACGGCCCTCTCGCAACGCGTCATGAAGTCGAGCTCGACGACGGACGGGTGGAACTCGTGCTGGCGTTTTCCGATCAGGGACGCCGGAGGGCAGTCGTAGGCGGCGGCCAGCGCGTGGTTGGCGACGAGGAACCGGCCCTCGGCATCCTTCACGGAGATGAAGTGCGGCAGCCGGTCGACGAGCGCACGGAGCGTCCGCTCGCGGCGCTGGACCATCTCGTGACGCAACAGATGTGTGTAGACCAGCCAGGTGAGCAGCCCCGTCGCCAGATAGCAGCCGGTCAGGAGCGCCAGCGCCCAACCTTGCGGCTGGGTTCCCGCGACCAGCCGGGCGGAGGGCGCCACCGTGAGCTGCCAGCGGCGATCGACGACATCGATCGAGTGCGCGCAGGAGAACGGCCATGGCAGGCGCGAGGCCGGTTCGCTCGACCACACGAGTCCGGTGTCCGGTGCGTCGATCCGAAAGCGATAGCTTTCTTGCAGGTTGCGGCCGACGCGCGAGATGCGGATCAGGTCGTCGATGCGGAACACGCCGTTCACGAAGCCGGCCGGCGATCCGTCGGCGGTTCGTACCGGCCAATAGGTCGCAAAGCCGCTGCCTCCCTGGAGGAGTTCGATGGCTCCGGTCCGGGTGGGCGCTCCGCTGCGGCGGGCGCGCGCGAGCGTCTGCTGCACGTCGGGCTCCGGATGCTCGGTGAGACGCTCGCCGAGTGCGGCCTCGTTGCCGGAGTGCGGCACGATGAGCCGGATCGTGCCGGCGGGGTCGACCCAGTTGACGGCCTGCACGCCTTCGAGCCGCTCGACGAGCAGCCGCGCATCGTGCCGGAAGGCGTCGGGGTGGCCGGCGTAGCGCTCGGGCCAGTGACGCGCGAGGTGTTCGACGAGCGTGAGTCGCGCATCGATCCAGGCCGTGAGATGGCTCTGCGCCTGCGCCGATACGACCTCGGTGATCTCCTCCAGGTTCCGTTGGCGCTCTTCGTGGATCCGGTACGCGGTGAAGCTGATGCCGATCGTCAGGACGAGGCCCAGCGCCGCCGCGGCGAGGGCCGGCCTGCGGGCGGCCGGATCGCGCGGCCCGAGCGACTTCCCGAGATCCGACACGCGGCGTCGTCCTCCTCATGCGCTTCGGAAGGCTCCGGGTGGGAGCCCGCTGCATCCTCCTTCGTCGGCAGAACGACCGCACCAGGACAGCCGAACCGGGGTCTTCGGCGCGCCGTGCCGCGCAGCCCCCGCGCCGGCGGCATCAGGCCCGGCGTCGGTTTACGAGACGATCCGTATCGTTTATGATCGGTCGATCGAGCCGGCCTCCCGCTTCCGGGCGGCCCCGCTGGTGCGACGAGGCATGCGATGGATCTCCTCTACACCCCTGCGCAGCGGGCCTTTCGCGCCGAGGCCCGGGCGTGGCTCGAGGCGCACGTGCCGGCCGCGCCGTTGCGCAGCTTCGATACCCGCGAGGGGTTCGAGCAACACCGCGCGTGGGAGCGATCTCTGCACGCCGGCGGCTACGCGATGGTGCCGTGGCCGGTGGCGTACGGCGGCCGCGGCGCCGATCTGCTCGAGTGGCTGATCTTCGAGGAAGAGTACTATCGCGCCGGCGCGCCGAAGCGCGTCAACCAGAACGGCATCTTCCTGCTCGGCCCGACGATCATGGAGTTCGGGACGCCGGCGCAGAAGGCGCGCTTCCTGCCGAAGATCGCGTCGAGCGAAGAGGTCTGGGCGCAGGGTTGGTCCGAGCCGAACGCCGGCAGCGACATGGCCGCGATCCAGGCCCACGCGCAGCGCGACGGCGATTGCTACGTGCTGCGCGGCCAGAAGACGTGGGCCTCGCGCGGAGCGTTCGCAGACTGGCTGTTCGGGATGTTCCGGACCGATCCGGCGAGCGAGCGCCACAAGGGGCTCAGCTTCCTGCTGGTGCCGCTCGATGCGCCCGGCGTGACGGTGCGTCCGGTCGCGCAGCTCGGGGGCGAGACCGGCTTCGCCGAGGTGTTCTTCGACGACGCCCGCGTGCCGGTCGAGAACCGGCTGGCCGGCGAAGGCGACGGCTGGCGCGTTGCGATGGCGACGGCCGGTTTCGAACGCGGCCTGATGCTGCGCAGTCCGGCCCGCTTCCAGAAGACCGCGCAGCAGCTCGTCGCACTCTATCGCGAACATGCGATGCGCGTCGGCGAGGCGCTGCGCGACGACGTCGTGCGCTGCTGGATGGACGCGGAAGCCTACGCGCTCGAGACCTATCGCACCGTGTCGCGATTGCTCGCCGGGGGCAAGATCGGCTTCGAGGCGAGCCTCAACAAGATCTTCTGGTCCGAGCTCGACGTGCGCATGCACGAAACCGCGCTGCGCATCCTCGGCCCCCATGCGGATCTGCGGCCGGCCCCGGACGCGACGGCGCCGGCCGCGAGCCCGGTCGGCGCCGCGCATGCGAGACCGGACTGGCTCGACGGCTACCTGTTCTCGCTTTCCGGCCCGATCTACGCCGGCACCAACGAGATCCAGCGCAACCTGATCGCCGAGCGCATCCTCGGCCTGCCGCGGAGCGTCTGATGCGCTTCGCGTTCCGCGACGATCAACTGCTGCTGCAGAGCACCGTACGCGACTTCCTGCGCAAGGCCTGTCCGCCGGCGGTGGTGCGGAGGCTGTGGACGGACGAGACCGGGCACGATCCTGCGCTGTGGGCGCAGCTCGCGGAGCTCGGCGTGCTCGGCGCCGTCGTACCGGAGGCGCACGGCGGCCTCGGCCTCGACGAGCGTGACCTCGTGCTGCTGCTCGAAGAGACCGGCCGCGCGGCGTTGCCGCTCCCCGTCGTCGCGACGGCAGCCGTCGCGGTCCCGCTGCTCGGCGAACTCGCCGAAACCGGCGCGGCCGGCGCGCGGCTCGCCGGACACTGGCTGCCGAGGATCGCCGCCGGCGACGCGATCGTCGCGGTCGGGCACCCGGAGGATCCGTTCGTGACGGATGCGCCAGTCGCCGATCTGCTGCTGCTTGCGCACGGCGACGAGCTGCACGCCGTCGAGCGCACGGCGGCGCTGCGCTGGGTGCGCCACCCCGCCAATGATCCGGGCCGCCGGCTCTACACGGTCGCCTGGCAGCCGCGCGCCGAAACCGCCGTCGCGGCCGGCGCCGTCGCGCAGCGCCTGCTCGAGGCGGCGTTCGAGCGCGGCGCGCTGGCGTGCGCCGCGCAGTTGCTCGGCGCGACCGAGCAGATGCTCGACCTCGCGGTTGCCTATGCCGGGCAACGCGAGCAGTTCGGGCGTCCGATCGGTTCGTTCCAGGCGGTGCAGCATCCTCTCGCGGACGCCAAGGTGCAGCTCGAGTACGCGCGGCCGGTGGTGTACAAGGCGGCGTGGTCCGTGGCGGCTCGGGCAGCGTCGCGCGGCGTCGACGTCTCGCACGCGAAGCTCGCGGCCGGCGCGGCCGGCGATTTCACGGCCCGGCGCGCGCTGCAGGTGCACGGCGCCATCGGCTACACGTGGGAGCAGGACCTGCATCTGTGGATGCGGCGCGCGTGGTCGCTGGCGCTCGACTGGGGGACCGCGCCGCGGCATCTCGCCCGCGTGTCGGCATTCGTTCTCGCGGACGGGGCGCCGATCGGTCCCGGCCACAGTTTCGAAGGAGCAGGATGATGGCAGAGGCGTATCTCATCGATGCCGTGCGGACGCCGGTCGGCAAACGCGGCGGAGGGCTCTCGGCCGTCCATTCGGCGGACCTCGGCGCCCATGTGCTGAGCGCGCTGATGGCGCGCACCGGTGTCGACCCCGCCGCTGTCGAGGATGTGATCTTCGGCTGCTGCGACGCGATCGGATCGCAGGCCGGCGACATCGCACGCACCTGCTGGTTGGCGGCCGGACTGCCGGAACACGTGCCGGGGGTGACGATCGATCGCCAGTGCGGCTCCTCGCAGCAGTCGGTGCACTTCGCCGCGCAGGCCGTCATGAGCGGGACCAGCGACCTCATCGTCGCCGGCGGCGTGCAGAACATGAGCCAGATCCCGATCTCGTCGGCGATGACCCTGGCGCAGCCGCTCGGCTTCGAGAACCCGTTCCACGGCTCCACCGGCTGGGTGGCCCGCTACGGCACGCAGGAGGTGTCGCAGTTCCGCGGCGCGCAGAGGATCGCCGAGAAATGGAACCTCTCGCGCGAGGACATGGAGGCCTTCGCCCTCGAGAGTCACCGGCGTGCGCTGCACGCGATCGATGCCCGGCACTTCGACGCGGAGATCGCGCCGCTCGGGTCCGTCGCGACGGACGAGGGGCCGCGCCGGGATACCTCGCTCGAGCGGATGGCGAAGCTGCAACCGCTCGAGCCGGGCGGGCGCATCACGGCGGCGCTGGCGAGCCAGATCTCGGACGGCGCGGCGGCGCTGCTCGTCGCGAGCGAGGCCGCGGTGAAAACGCACGGACTGCGGCCGCGGGCGCGCATCCACCACCTGAGCGTGCGCGCCGACGATCCGATCCTCATGCTGACCGCCCCGATTTCGGCGACGCGCCATGCGCTCGCGAAGGCCGGGATGACGCTCGATCAGATCGACGCGATCGAGATCAACGAGGCGTTCGCATCGGTCGTGCTGGCGTGGCAGCAGGAGCTGCGGCCGGATCCGGCTCGCGTCAATCCGAACGGCGGCGCGATCGCGCTCGGCCACCCGATCGGGGCCACCGGGGCCCGGCTCATGACGACGCTGCTCGGGGAGCTCGAGCGCCGTGGCGGTCGCTACGGGTTGCAGACGATGTGCGAAGGCGGCGGACAGGCGAACGTCACGATCGTCGAGAGGCTCGGCTGATGGCCGGTCTGTGCGAGGGTCGGGTGGTGATCGTGACCGGCGCCGGGCGCGGGCTCGGCCGCGCGCACGCGCTCGCGTTCGCGCGGGCTGGCGCGCGCGTGGTCGTGAACGATCTCGGAGTCGCGGAGGACGGAAGCGGACGGTCTGCCGGCCCGGCCGACGAGGTGGTCGACGAGATCCGTGCCGCCGGTGGCGAGGCGATCGCGGATGGTGCCGACGTGGCGGACTGGGAGCAGGCCGGGAGACTCGTCGACGCCGCGCTCGAGCGGTTCGGACGCCTCGACGTCGTCGTCAACAACGCCGGTTTCGTGCGCGACCGGATGTTCGTCAGTTGTACGCCAGAAGAATGGGACGCGGTGCTGCGCGTGCACTTGAAGGGGCACTTCTGCGTGAGCCGGCGCGCCTGCGACCACTGGCGCGCCGAGAGCAAGGCCGGGCGCGGCGTCGATGCCCGGATCCTCAACACCAGCAGCGGCGCCGGGCTGCAGGGCAGCATCGGACAGAGCGCGTACTCCGCGGCCAAGGCCGGCATCGCGGCCCTGACGCTGGTGCAGGCCGCGGAGCTGGCCCGCTACGGCGTCACGGCGAACGCCATCGCGCCGTCGGCGCGCACGCGCATGACCGAGGGCGCGTTCGCGGACATGATGAAGAAGCCCGCACAGGGCTTCGATGCGATGGATCCGGCCAACGTGTCGCCGCTGCTGGTCTGGCTCGGGAGCGCCGAGTCGCGCGACGTCACCGGCCGCGTGTTCGAGGTGGCCGGCGGCAAGCTCGGCATCGCCGACGGCTGGCGGACGGGTCCGGAACTCGACAAGGGGGCGCGCTGGGAGCCGGACGAGATCGGGGCGGCCGTCGCCGCGCTGTTGCTGAAGGCCGTGCCGGCGCAGAAGGTCTACGGCACGTAGGCGGGATCCGATGCACTTCGCGTTCACCGACGAGCAGGAGGCGCTGCGCGAGCAGGCGCGTGCGTTCCTCGCGGAGCACGCCTCGTCCGAGGCGCTGCGGCGAGCGATGGCGAGCGAGCGGGGTTTCGATCCGGAGCTGTGGGCGCGGATCGGCCGGGAACTCGGCTGGACCGGCGTCGCGATCCCGGAGACGCACGGTGGCGCCGGGCTCACGTTCATCGAGGCGATGGCGCTGCTCGAGCCGATGGGCGAGATGCTGCTCGCCTCTCCGTTCTTCGCGTCGCTGTGTCTGGCGGCGCCGGCGCTGCTCACCGTGCCGGACTCGCCGGGGGCCCGCGAGTGGTTGCCGGCTCTTGCCGAGGGGCGCGCGACGGCCACGCTCGTCGTCGGGGCGGCCAGAGGGCCGGCGCGATCGGCCGCCGCCGGCTTCACGTGGCGCCAGACCGCGGACGGCTACACGCTCTCGGGTCGCGACGGCTTCGTGCTCGACGGCGCCCACGCGGATCTGTTGCTGGTGCCGGCGCAGCGCGAGGGCGCCGCCGCCGATGGCCCGCTCGCGCTGTTCGCGGTGCCGGCACGAACGGCGGGTATCGTGCGGTCCGCGCGCGTGACGATGGACGCGACCCGGCGCTTCGCGGAGGTCCAGCTCTGCGATGCGGCCGTGCCGCGCGCGGCACGGCTCGGAGACGAAGACGCTGGCGAGGTCGCGCTCGCGCGGGCGCTCGATCTCGCCGCCATCGCCCTGGCCGTCGAACAGACCGGCGGCGCCCAGCGATGTCTCGATCTCTCGGTCTCCTACGCTCTCGAGCGCGTGCAGTTCGGCCGGCCGATCGGCAGCTTCCAGGCGATCCAGCACAAGTGCGCCGATCTGATGCTCGCCGTCGAGACTTCGCGCTCCGCGGCCTACCAGGCCGGCTGCGTCGCCGCGGAGGCCGGCGCCGAGCTCGCGACGTCGGCGTCGCTGGCCAAGGCCTGGTGCTCCGAGGCGTACTTCCGCTGCGCGGCCGACGCGCTGCAGATCCACGGCGGCGTCGGCTTCACCTGGGAGATCGATGTGCACCTGCATCTCAAGCGCGCGCGATCGATGGAGGCCTGGCTCGGAACGCCCGCCTGGCACCGCGAACGGATCGCCGTCGCGATCGGGCTCGGGGAGTGCGCGTGAGCGTCGTGATCGACCTCGCGGGGCGGGTCGTGATCGTCACCGGCGGCGGGCGCGGCGTGGGACGCGGCATCACGGAGCGCTTTCTCGAGGCCGGCGCCGAGGTCGTGATCTGCGGACGAAGCGAGCCGTCCGAGCGGCCGGCGGCGGCCGGCCGCTCCGCGCACTTCGTCGCCGCCGACGTGCGCGAAACGGAGCAGATCGCGCGCGTGATCGCGTTTGCGACGGAGCGCTTCGGGCGGCTCGACGTGCTCGTGAACAACGCCGGCGGCTCCCCTCCCGCGGATGCCGCCCGGGCGTCGCCGCGCTTTGCCGACAAGATCGTGGCGCTGAACCTGCTGGCCCCGCTGCACTTCGCGCAGCAGGCGAACGCGGTGATGCAGGGCCAGCCGGACGGAGGCCTCATCCTCAACATCGGCAGCGTGTCGGCGTCGCGGCCGTCGCCGGGAACGGCGGCGTATGGCGCGGCGAAGGCCGGGCTGGCGTCACTCACGCAGAGTCTCGCCGTCGAATGGGCGCCGAAGGTGCGCGTGAACGCCATCGCCGCCGGCCTGATCCGCACCGAGCAGGCGGAGCTGCACTACGGCGATGCGGCGGCGCAGGCGCGCGTCGCGGCCAGCGTGCCGCTCGGACGTCTCGCGACACCGCAGGACGTCGGCGATGCGTGCGTCTTCCTCGCGTCACCGCTCGCGAGCTATGTGAGCGGGGCGTCGCTGTTGGTGCACGGCGGTGGGGAGCGGCCGGCGTTCCTGAAGTCCGTGCTGGGATGAGTCGGTTCGATCGTCAACGTCTCGTCGGTCGATGGGCTGCGCGGGCAGAACGGCGTGGTGGCCCAGGCGTCGG
This sequence comes from uncultured Pseudomonadota bacterium, assembly GCA_900696485.1. Lineage (GTDB taxonomy): Bacteria > Myxococcota_A > UBA9160 > UBA9160 > PR03 > CAADGG01. The sequence goes on along the minus strand of CAADGG010000086.1, from coordinate 78,179 downwards.
CCAAGTGGACCGCTCCGCGAGCGGCTGGAAGACGTCGCCAACGTGGTGCTGTTCCTCGCCTCCGACGAGCGTCGCTCGTGCACCGGGGCGGACTTTTCGTGCGAGGGCGGGAACACCGCGGGCCGTATCGTGAAGGGGGTCGCCGGCGCCTCGTGAAGCGGGCCCCGCGCGCGTCAGCCGAATCTCGAGATGACCTCGTTGCCGAAGCGCCGCATCGCGTCGCGCTTGTCCGCGATCGTCGAGCGTGGTCCGATGGTGTACGAGAACGGCCATGCCGTCGTCGCCGTGACGCCGTGCTCCGCCTCGAGGCGCTGCAACAGATCGACGTCCGGTGCGACCACGAGCGGCACGATCGTTTCGAATGGAACGCTCCCGCGCCCGGCTTTCTCGCGCTGGGCGCGCAGCCGGCCGAGCAGTTGCGGCAGCTCGTCCGGGTGCTGACCGGTGCCCACCCAGCCGTCGCCGAGCCGTGCGGCACGACGCAGTGCGGCGTCACTGGTGCCGCCGATCCAGATCGGAATCGGAGTCGGCGGCGCCGGGCTCATCTGGAGCGGTCCGAACGCGAAACTCCGTCCGTGATGCTCGACCATCTCCCCGGTCCAGACCTTGCGCAACACGTCGATCATCTCGTCGAAGCGCTTGCCACGGGTGCCGAAGTCCACGCCGAGCGCCTCGTACTCCTCACGGAGCCAGCCCGCGCCGGCACCGAGGGCGACGCGGCCGCCGGACAGCAGGGCGGTCGTGCCGAGGCTCTTTGCGACCTCGAGCGGATGTCGCAGCGGCAGGATGTAGACCATCGTCCCGAAGTGGAGCCGGGTCGTGACGGCCGCCATCGCCGCGATCGTCGTCCACACGTCCGGAAACGGCGTCGTGCCGTCGAAGCCCGGCTTGCCGTCTGGCGCGTACGGATAACGCGATTCGAGCCGCCCCGGAAAGAACAGATGGTCGGACAGCAGCACCCCGTGAAAGCCCGCCTCCTCCGCGCCCCGCGCGATGTCGAGCAACTGCTCCGGCTCGCTGAACGAAACCACCTGCCAGAACTTCATGCCTGCCTCCCGTCAAGAAAGGGGTCGGGTTGGATTCGTCAACTTTTCCCTTGGAAAAGTTGACGAATCCAACCCGACCCCTTTCTTGACGTCAATCGGGGTAGTAGCGGGCGATCGTGTCGATGACACAGCCCGGCTTGTCGTGGTCTTCGATCTCGACGGTGACGCGGTACTTCACCTGGACGGAGCCGTCCTTCTGCGGGGTCGCCTCGAGCAGTTCGGCGCCGCCGCGCACGCGCGAGCCGACCGGCACCGGCGCCGGAAAGCGCAGCCGGTCGGCGCCGTAGTTGACGCCCATCGCGATGCCGTCGACGCGGACGATCTGCGGCAGGAAATGGTTGACGAGGGACTGGGTCAGATAGCCGTGGGCGATGCAGCGGCCGAAGGGGCCATTGCGCGCGCGTTCCGGATCGACGTGGATCCACTGGTGATCGCCGGTGGCGGCGGCGAACTGGTCGATGCGGGCCTGGTCGATCTGGAGCCAGTCGCTCCAGCCGAGGTGGCGGCCAACGGCTGCGGCGAGCTCTGCGGGCGAGGCGAACACGGTCGGCATCGGAACCTCCTGCCTAGGGGTGCTGGCTGCTCACCGAGACGACCTCGCCGGTCATGTAGGACGCGAGTTCGCTGGCGAGGAAAACGATGACATTGGCGACCTCCACCGGGGTTGCTGCCCGGCCCAGGGCCTCGCGGCGCTCGAGTTCCTCCAGCAGGCCGGGCGGCGTCACCTTGGCGAGGAATTCGTGCAAGGCGAGACTCGGCGCCACCGCATTCACGCGGACGCCCCGCGTCGCGACCTCCATCGCCACGCAGCGGGTGAGGGCCATCACGCCGGCTTTGGCCGCCGCATAGTGCGCCTGGCCTTCCTGGGCGCGCCAGCCGAGCACCGACGCGTTGTTGACGATGACGCCGCGGCCGCGCTCCAGCATGGGCGGCAGCACCGCACGCGTCATCCGCATCGTGCCGGTGAGCGTGACGTCGAGCACGCGATGCCACTGTTCGTCGGCCATGTCGACGAGCCGCGCGTGTCCCCCGAGCCCGGCGTTGTTCACGAGCACATCGATGTGTCCCCACGCCTGGATCGCCGTCGCCACCAGCGCATCGACCTGCTCCTGGCGGGTGACATCGCAGAGCGCCACGTGAGCCCGCACGCCGGTCTGCTGTTCGAGCCGCGAGGCGGCCTCGTGCAGACGGCGCTCGTGCAGGTCCGACAGCAGCACCGCGGCGCCCTCCTCGGCGCAGCGACGGGCGGTGGCGTAGCCGATCCCGGTGCCGGCGGCCGCCGTGACGAGGACCGTCTTGCCGGCGAGCAGCGCCGGGCGGGACGCTGCGGCCGGCGTGGCGCTCATCGCGGCGCTCGCGGCAGGCCGAGCGCGCGCTCGGCGATCCGGTTGCGCTGGATCTGGTTCGAGCCGGCGTAGATCGTGTCGCTGCGGCTGAACAGGAAGAGCCGCTGCAGGCGCGTCAGCTCGTACGGCGCCGCATCGGCCAGCTCGGCCTCCGGCCCCAGCACGTCCATCGCGAGCTTGCCGAGCCGGCGATGCCAGGTGGCCCAGAACAGCTTCGTGATCATCGCCTCGCGTGCCAGCGCCGGCTGTTCGGCGCGCGACAACATGCGCAGCGCATGGGAGCGCTGGATCTGCAGGCCCATCCACGCGTGGGCGAGACGCTGCCGGAGCACCGGATCGCGCGCGGCGCCGTTCTCGCGGGCGATCGCGAGGATCGTGTCGAGCTCGTTCTGGAACTGGAGTTGCTGGCCGAGCGTCGAGGCGCCGCGCTCGAAGGCGAGCGTGCCCATCGCCACCCGCCAGCCATTCCCGGGGGCGCCGACGACGTGATCCGCCGGCGTGCGCGCGTCGTCGAAGAACACCTCGCTGAATTCGCTGTCGCCGGTGATCTGCACGATCGGGCGGATCGTGATGCCGGGCTGCTGCATCGGCACCAGCAGGTACGAGAGGCCGTGATGGCGCTGGGAGCCGGGTTCCGTGCGGCACAGGACGAAGCACCAGTCCGACCATTGCGCCCAGGAGGTCCAGACCTTCTGGCCATCGATCTTCCACGCCGGGGCGGCCTCCTCCTCGTCCACGAGTCGTGCGCGCGTCTGGACGTTCGCGAGGTCCGAGCCGGCATTCGGCTCGGAGTAGCCCTGACACCAGAGCGCTTCACCACGCGCGATCGGCGGCAGGAAGCGGCGCTTCTGCTCCTCGCTGCCGAACGCGATCAGCGTCGGCGCGAGCAGCCCCTCGCCGATGTGACCGAGCCGCCCGGGTCCGCCGGCGCGTGCATACTCTTCGTGCCAGATCACCTGCTGCAACAGCGGGGCGCCGCGTCCGCCGACCTCCTGCGGCCAGCCGAGCCCGATCCAGCCGTCGGCGCCGAGCCGCCGCTCCCAGGCGCGCCGCGCGTCGATGCAGGCGTGCTCGTCTCCCGGTCCGCCGCGTCCGCGCACGACGGCGAACTCGCCACGGAGGTTCGCGTCGAGCCACGCCTGCGCCTCCCGGCGGAACGCCTCGTCTTTGTCCGAGAAGCGGAGCTGCACGGGACCCTCGTCGCGCAGGCCTGGAGCCGGACTCGCGCGCTCGTATTATGATACGCTGCGTTCCGTATGCAAGGAGGCCCGCGGTGAGCGCCGACCCCGACGCCGATGCCCGCGCTGCCGGCGAGGCGGCGCCGGCGTCCGCCGCGCGCACGATCCCGCAACTGGTCGTCGAGGCCGCCGCACGTCACGGCGAGCGGATCTTTCTCGAAGACGGCGCCGTGCGACTCTCCTTCGCCGCGTTCGCCGAGGCGGTCCAGCGCGCGGCCCGGGGCTTCCTCGCGGCCGGCCTCGCGCCGGGGGATCGGGTCGCGATCTGGGCACCGAACCGCTGGGAATGGGTCGTCGCGGCGGCCGGCGCGCAGACGGCCGGCGCCGTCCTGGTGCCGCTCAACACGCGGCTCAAGGGCCGCGAGGCGGGCGGCATCCTCCGTCGCAGCCGCGCGCGCGTGCTGGTGACGCTCGGGGGCGAGTTCCTCGGCTCCCGGTTCGTCGAGACCCTGCGGGAGGAGGACCTGCCGCACCTCGAACGGATCGTCGTGTTGAACGAGTCCGAGCCGGACGCGCAGCCATGGGAGGAGTTCGTGGCGGCCGGCGCGACGGTGCCGGAGGACGAGTTCCGAGCCCGCGCCGACGGCGTCGCTCCCGAGCATCTCTCGGATCTGCTCTTCACGTCGGGCACCACCGGTGAGCCGAAGGGCGTGATGACCGCACACGGTCAGAACCTGCGGGCATTCACGGTCTGGAGCGACGTCGTCGGGCTGCGCGCTGGCGATCGCTATCTGGTCGTGAACCCGTTCTTCCACGCTTTCGGCTACAAGGCCGGCTGGCTCGCCTGTCTGCTGCGCGGTGCGACCGTGGTGCCGCACGCGGTCTTCGACGTCCCCGCTGTGCTGGCGCGCATCGGCAGCGATCGCATCTCCGTGTTGCCGGGCCCCCCGACGCTCTACCAGTCGATCCTCGCCCATCCGGAGCGCGCCCACTACGATTTGTCGACGCTGCGCCTCGCCGTCACCGGCGCCGCCGCGATTCCCGTCGAGCTGATCCGGCGCATGCGTGAGACGCTGGGCTTCGAGACGGTGATCACCGGCTATGGGCTCACGGAAGCGTGCGGCATCGTGTCGATGTGCCGCTTCGACGACGATCCCGAGACGATCGCCACGACCAGCGGCCGGGCGATCCCCGGCATCGAGGTGCGCTGCGTCGATGCCAGCGGGATCGAGGTGCCTCGCGGCCTGGCCGGCGAGGTGGTGGTGCGCGGATACAACGTGATGCAGGGCTACTTCGAGGATCCGGTCGCGACGGCCGAGACCATCGAGCCGGATGGCTGGCTGCATACCGGCGATATCGCCGTCATGGACGAGCGCGGCTACCTGCGCATCACCGATCGGATCAAGGACATGTTCCTCGTCGGTGGCTTCAACTGCTATCCCGCCGAGATCGAGAACCTGCTGTTCGGCAGCGGCTGGTTCGCGGCGGTGGCCGTCGTCGGCGTGCCGGACGAGCGACTCGGCGAGGTAGGCCTGGCGACCGTCGTGCCGGCCCCGGGTCGGTCCTTCAGCGAGGACGATGTGATCCGCTGGTGCCGTGAGAACATGGCCAACTACAAGGTGCCGCGACGGGTCGAGATCGTGGCGCAGCTGCCGGTCAACGCAGCCGGCAAGGTGATGAAGTTCGTGCTGCGTGAGCGGGCGCAGAAGCGGGCGCGCTGATGGAGTCGATCCGAGACTGGTTCCGCCGCCACTTCCGGGATCCCGAGGTCGTGGCGCTGCTGGCGCTGTTGCTCGCCGGCCTCCTGCTGGTCGTCTTCTTCGGCCGCGTGCTCGCGCCGGTGATCGCGAGCGTCGTCATCGCGTACTTGCTGCACGCGCCGATGGAGCGGCTGCACCAGCTCGGGACCCCGAGGCGGCTGGCGCTCGGCGTCGTATTCTCCGGCTTCCTGGCGTTCCTGCTGCTCGCCCTGCTGGCCTTCCTCCCGCTGTTGTTGCAGCAGATCGAACAGGTGGTGCGGGCGCTGCCCGGCATGATCGGCCTGGTGCAGGAGCTGCTGCTCGAACTGCCCGAGCGCCGGCCGGATCTGATCGACCCGATGCAGGTCGAGGAACTGGGAGTCCGGTTGCGCAACGAGGCGCTGAGCGCCGCGCAGGGGCTGCTCGCGTTCTCGTTCGCGCAGCTCGGCAGCCTGGTCGTCCTCGGCGTCTATCTCTTCGTCGTGCCGTTCCTGGTGTTCTTCCTGCTGAAGGACACGGACTCGATTCTCGCCTGGCTCGAGCACTTCCTGCCCGGGCGCCGCGCGCTGGCCACGCGCGTGTGGACCGACGTCGATCGCAAACTCGGCGCCTACGTGCGCGGCAAGCTCTACGAGATGGCGATCGTCGGCACCTCGGCGTGGCTCGCGTTCACGTGGCTCGGTGTCGACTTCGCGCTGTTGCTGGCCGTCGCGACGGGGCTCTCCGTGCTGGTGCCGTACGTCGGCGTCGTTGCGGTGGCGGGGCCGGTGACGTTGGTGGCGTTCTTCCAGTTCGGCTGGAGCAGCAGCTTCGGTGCCGTGGTCGGCGCCTACACGGTGATCCAGCTCCTCGACGGCAACCTGCTCGCGCCGCTGCTGCTGTCAGAGGTCGTCGATCTCCACCCGGTGGCCGTGATCGTCGCGATTTTCGCGTTCGGCGGGATCTGGGGCTTCTGGGGCGTCTTCTTCGCGATTCCGCTCGCGACGGTCACCGCCGCCGTCATCGAGGCCTGGCCCGGCGCGCCGGACCCGGACCCGAACGAGCCGGCCGCGCGATGAGCGAGGGGCGGTGCGGGGCGGGCAGCGCCGAGCGTCGCGACCGCAAGGCCGGCGTCCGGCATCCGTTCCGGCGCGAGAAACGCCGGCCGCGCGTGTTCGCGGCCTACCTGGCCGCGCTGGCCCTCGTCCTGGCGGCGCGGCCGACGGCGACCGGCGTCGGGTTCGGCCTGCTGTGGATCACCGCCGGTGCGGCGCTGCGTGTGTGGGCGACCGGCCACCTGCACAAGAACCAGGAACTCACGATCTCCGGACCCTACGCGTATCTCCGTCATCCGCTCTATGCCGGGGCACTGCTGATCGGCATCGGGCTGGCGATCGCCGCCGGCCCGGCCGTCGCGCTCGTCGCGCTGCCGCTCGGACTCGGCTTCTTCTTCTCGTACTACCTGCCGTACAAGGAGCGCGTCGAGTCCGCCCGCCTCGAGGGGCTCTACGGGGATGCGTATCGTCACTATCGCGACGGCGTGCGGTCGCTCGTGCCTCGTGGTCGTCCGTGGCGCGGCGCCGCGCCCCCCGTTCGCTGGCGGCTCGCGCGCGTCGTCGCGAACAACGAACACAGCGTGGTGGTCTGGAGTCTGCTCGGGCTCGGCGTGATGGCGTGGCGTCTCGCGGTCTGACGGGAGCCGCGATCCCGGCGCATCCGCTCGCCGCGGCGCCCTCAGCCGCGGCTTTGCTCCGGACGCCGGACACCCTCGAGCGCCAGCTCGACGAGCGGATCGACGAGCTTCGGCTGGATGCGCCGTCCGGTGAAGAACAGGCGCACGGCGATCGGGCCGACGATCAGATCCGCCGCGAGGTCGAGATCGAGATCCGCGGCGAGCTCGCCGCGCTTCTGCGCACGCTCGAGAGCCGACACCAGGGGACGTCGCCTCTGGCGCAGGATCGGATCGATCAGCTCGGAGAGCTGCGGATTGTGGCGACGTTCGCCGGCGAGGCTCGGCAGCACGGCCGCAAGCGGGGTTTCGTTGAACAGTTGCAGGTAGCTGCGCAGCATCTGCCGGAGATCCTCGCCGAGGTTCCCGGTGTCGACGTCCATGAGCTGTGGCAGCTCATGGAAGGCCTCGACGACGAGCGGCAGCTTCGACGGCCAGCGGCGGTAGATGGTGGCCTTGCCGACGCCGGCGCGCGACGCGACGCCCTCGACGGTGAGATTCGAGAACCCGACCGCGCCGAGCAGCTCGAGCGTTGCCCGCAGGATCGCCCGGTGGGCTTCCTCGCTGCGGGGCCGCCCTGCGCTCGATCCGCTGGTCGACGCCATCGTCCCTCCCGGCTCCGGACTCTCCGCCCTGCGCGGCATTCGTCACCGCGGCGCGGCGAGCGCCGAGCGGCGGGCGGCAGGCGGCGCTTGAGTCGCCGCCGGGGATTACGATACAATACGTCTCGTTCTCGAACATCCCCGCCGAGCAGCCGTGTCGGACTCTCGGAACCCGCCGCCGGCGGGTCGAGCGGAGCGGCGCGACCGCGCCCGAGGAGGAAGCGATGCCGGGCGTAGTGGTCGCCATCGACCCGCCGCCGAGGCCGGGCGCCGGCGCGGGCGTCGCGTGAGCGGGCCGGGGCTTGCGGCGGCGGAGCCCGAGCTGCTCGCTGCCGCCCGCGCCGCCACCGGCCTCGAGGAGTTCGGCGACGGCGCCTGGCGCGAGTCCCTGCGCACGCTGCTGCGGGCGTACGACGAGGAATCCCGGCTCACCGCGGCGGGGCTCGAGATGGTGCGCGGGGAGTTGATCGGGGCGCTGTCGGCGCGGCTCGGTTGCGAGGCCGCCTGGCGCCGCGATCCGGCGTTGCTCGCACATCCGATCCGCCGCCCGCTGTTCATCCTCGGTCTCCCGCGCAGTGGGACGACGGCGCTGCACTGGCTGCTGGCGCAGGATCCGGCGAACCAGGTGCTCGAGTACTGGCTCGCCGCGGCGCCGCGGCCCCGGCCGCCGCGCCGGACCTGGGAGGCCGAGCCGGCCTATCAGGCCGCCGTGGGCGTCCTCGAATGGGTCTACGAGACCGATCCCGGCCTGAAGGCGATCCACTGGATGGAGGCCGACGGCCCCGAGGAGTGTCGCCACCTGTTCGTGCAATCGTTCCTCGATCACACCTTCGATTCGAACGCGACGATCCCGAGCTACACCCGCTACTTCGAGGCGCAGGACATGCGCCCGGCCTACGAGCGGCATCGCGACGTGCTGCGGCTGGTCGGGTCGACGTCGCCGGAGCGACGCTGGGTGCTGAAGTACCCCGCCCACCTGCGTGAGCTCGAGGCGCTGCTGGCGGTGTACCCGGACGCCTGCATCGTGCAGACGCACCGCGATCCGGCGTGCGTGCTGCCGTCCGTCTGTTCCCTGGTCACCGGCTGGCGGCGCCTGTACGAAGGCAGCGCCGATGCCGAGGCGATCGGGGCCTGGCAGCTCGATCTCTACGCCGGCATGATCGAGCGGGCGATGGATGTCCGCGAACGCAGCGATCCGAAGCAGTTCTTCGACCTCTCGTTCCGCGAGCTGGTGAGCGATCCGGTGGCGGCGATCGGCCGGATCTATCGACACTTCGGTTTCGACTGGACGGCCGACGGGGAGCGCCGGATGCGCGCGTGGCATGTCGGCAACCCGCAGCACAAGCACGGGGGCCATCCGTATACGCTCGCGGAGTTCGGGCTGTGCGAGGACGAGATCGCCGAGCGCTTTCGCCGCTATGCCGAGCGCTTCGGTGTGCCGCGCGAGGCCGCCGGCGCTCCGTGAGCGAACCGGGCGCGGCGCCGCGGCCTGGCGCGCTCGCGCTCTACCGCGATCGGCGCCTGCTCGCGATCGCGCTGATGGGCATCTCGAGCGGACTCCCGCTGCTGCTGACCACGTCGACGCTGGCCTACTGGCTGCGTAAGGTCGGGGTCGACAAGACGTCGATCGGGCTGTTCGCACTGGTGGGCCTGCCCTATGCCCTCAAGTTCGTGTGGGCACCGGCGCTCGACGCGCTGCGCCTGCCGGGTCTCGGACGGCTCGGCCAGCGGCGCAGTTGGGCGCTCGGGACGCAACTCGTCCTGGTCCTGGCGATCCTCGGCCTCGGCGCGAGCGATCCCGCGCAGGCGCCGCTCGGCACAGCGGCGTGGGCCGTGCTGGTGGCGTTCTGCTCGGCGAGCCAGGATGTCGCCGTCGATGCGTATCGCATCGAAGTGTTGCGCGATCACGAGCAGGGCGCCGGGGCCGCGGCGACGCAAAGCGGGTACCGGATCGGCATGCTGGCCGCCGGGGCCGGCGCGATCGCGCTGTCGGACTTCCTCGGCTGGTCGGCGATCTTCGCCGGGCTGGCCGCGTTGGTCAGCCTGGGTGCGCTCGGCGTCGTCATCGGGCCCGAGCCGGTGGCCGGAGAACGGGTGGCGCAGGCGCCGCTCGCTCCGCTCGCGCGCATTCGGCGCGCCGTCATCGAGCCGCTGCGAGACTTCACGGAGCGCCCGCACTGGGGCGCCCTGCTGGCGTTTGCGCTGCTGTACAAGTTCGGCGATGCCATTGCCGGCGTGATGGCGAATCCGTTCTACGTGGATCTCGGCTTCCGCGGCGTCGAGATCGCCAGCGCGAGCAATCTGTTCGGGGTCGTCGCGAATCTCGCCGGCGTCTTCGCCGGTGGCATCGTCGTCGCGCGCGCCGGCATCGTGCGTGCGCTCGCCTGGGGCGGCGTGCTGCAAGCGCTGACGAACCTGATGTTCACCGCGCTCGCGCTCGTCGGCCGGGACTTCGCGTTCCTCGCGATGGCGATCGGGACCGACGCGTTCGCGGGCGGGCTGGCGTCGGCCGCCTTCGTCGCATTCCTGTCCGGCCTGTGTCGCCCCGGCGCCGCCGCCACGCAATACGCGCTCCTGACGTCGCTGATGGCCGGCGGCCGCACCGCCATGTCCTCCGGCGGCGGCTGGCTCGCCGAACAGCTCGCCTGGCCGCTGTTCTTCGCGTCCACCACGCTGCTCGCCGCCCCCGGCCTCCTCCTCCTCGCATGGCTCGCGTCAAGAAAGGGGTCGGGGTGGAATCGTCAACTTTTCCAAAGGAAAAGTTGACGATTCCAACCCGACCCCTTTCTTGACGCTAGCGGAACGTGCGGGCGAAGAGGGCGTCGATGGCGGCGGTGCCGTTGGCGGTGAGGAAGCGGGTGCCGGTGCCGCAGAAATGCGGGTGGCCGAGGACGGGATCCTGCACGGCTTCGAACTGGGTCCCGTTCCAGCGGAACCAGCCGTCCTGCTCCTGATCGAACACGAACAGCGGTTTGTTGCACAGCTTGGCAAACTCGGCGCCCCAGCCGGTTCCGCCCTTCACGGTCTGGTCCGGAAGGACCTTGCCGACCACCCAGCACTCCTGTCCGCTGTTGACCTGGTGCCAGATCGTCTGCAGGACGCGCTTGAACAACGGGGTGTCCGGGTACGAGCGGTGCATCAGCCGGCTGACGTACTCGAGACTCACATCGCCCTGCCGCAGCTCGTCGTGCGTCAGTACGCGGATCCCGCGCTGTCGCGCATCGTTGTGGCCCTCGAACGTGAAGTTCACCTCTTCGATGGCGTAGCGCTCTGCGGCCGCACCGAAGGCGGCCTCGGCACCGCGGGCGGCCCCGCTGTAGAGCACGCAGTCGTCGGGTTTCACGGGTCGGCCTCCTCGGGCGGAGTGCGGATCCTAACCCGCGGCGCCCTGCTCGCCAGGGTTCCCGCCGGCGGAGCGTGCGCGCTCCCTGCGCAGCGCGGCGAGCGCGACGACGCGCGTCTGCGGATCCGGGTGCGTTTGCGCCCCGATCCAGCGCAGACACATCGTTCCGCGCCGGTGCCCGGCGGTGTCGAGCCAATTGCCGACGCGCGGATCCTGCGCGGCGATGACGAGCCGGACCGAACCGTCCGGTTCGGCCATGGCGCCGTGGTGGTTCACGGCGATCCGGTGATAGCGATAGTCGAGCGACTCCATCCAGTGATTGTTCAACTGGAAGTTCCAGTACTCGCAGGGCGGCGGGGTCACGGCGATCACCAGCGCCTGGTCCGGCTCCAGCTCCCAGTAGCCGTGGTAGTACACGATGTTCGGATCCCCATGAGCGGCGGCCGCCACTGCGGAATCGAAGCGCGGCAACTCGTTGACGCGCTCCGCGAAGCCCTCCGCCCAGTCCGCGAACAGCGACGCCGTCCCGTGCACGTACGCCGCGGCGGCCTGCAGACCGCGATCGAGGAACTCCGGATCGAGCGGCTGTGGGGCGCCGCCGCCGCCGAGCCGCTCGAGCCGGAGATCCGCGATCTGCTCCCGCGCGCGATCCTCGAAGGTCTGCCGGACGATCAGCGACGACGTGTCCGGCTCCATCGCGAGCCAGGGGGTGCCGGCCGGCGGCCGACGACAGGACAGCAGGACTTCGAAGCGGCCGTCCGCGCCGATCGTGAGCTCGCGTGCATCCACGTAGCCGGTCTGTCCGCGGCGGCCCGAAGAGCCGTAGCCGCCGGCATACGTGCCGAAGCCGAGGTAATGGACAGTGCCGCGTGTGCCGGAAAGCCGGTACTCGCAATCCCCGCGGATCGCGGCGCTCTGGTAGTAGTTGTCCGGATTGTCGGCGCCGATCTTCACGGTCTCGTGCGCGGGCCGGCGCAGCACCGGAAAATGCGGATCCGCGAACTCGAGATACGATTCGAGCGCAACGCGCGTGAGCCGGCTCAGGTAGCGGAAGCCCTCGGCGCGATCGAAGGCATCGAGCGGGGAACCGGGCCGCAGGATGACGTCGCCGGCGCGCTCGAGCGCGCGGCAGAAATCTCGCCAGGTGGTGCCGGACAGAACGCGGGCCGCCGCCTCGTCGCTGGACATGACGCGCGAGTATACGCCGCCCGGCCCCCGCGCCGCGGCCTCGCGGATCGCCGGCGCGTCTGTTGGGCTTCTCGCGTCGTCGGGTCGTCAAGCGGTCAAGCGCAGAGCCGCGGCCGTCTCGAATTGCGCTCGCGACCGGTCAGTGCACCGCGTCGGCGAACAGCTTCAGGATGGCCGGATCGCGCGCCGTGATCATCAGCGTCGTCACGGGGCTCGCCGTCCACGCGCGCAGCCGCTCGCGCACGCGCTCCGGCGGGCCGATCAGCGAGATCTCGTCGGCCATCTCGTCCGGTACGGCGGCGAACGCCTCCGCGCGGCGTCCGGCCAGGAACAGCTCCTGCACCTTCTCAGCCTCCGGACCCCAGCCGAGCCGACGTGCGAGGTCGAGGTGGAAGTTCTTGTCCTTCGCGCCCATGCCGCCGAGGTAGAAGCCGAGCGAGGTCTTGACGAAGTCGAGTCCCGCCCGCACATCCGGCCCGACGATCGTCGTGACCGTGCAGGCGATCTCGAAGCCCGGCCGCCGCGTCGCCAGCGCGTCGCGGTAGATCTCCGTGCGGTACGGCGAGAAGAAGATCGGTAGCCAGCCGTCGGCGATCTCGAGCGTCTGCGCGACGTTCTTCGGTCCCTCGGCTCCGATATACACCGGAATATGAGAGCGCAGCGGCGCGTTGATCAGCTTGAGCGGCTTGCCGAGCCCGGTGCCGCCGTCGAGCGGGAGCTGGTAGTGCCGCCCGGCGAAGCGCACCGGCTCCTCGCGCGCGATCATCTGCCGGAACAGCGCGACCCACTCGCGGGTGCGCTCGAGCGGCCGTGGGAACGGCTGCCCGTACCAGCCTTCGACGACCTGCGGTCCCGAGACCCCGATGCCGAGCAGCAGTCGCCCGCCGGACAGGTGGTCGATCGTCATCGCCGTCATCGCCGCACACGCGGGGGTTCGTGCGGAGAGCTGCATCACCGCGGTGCCGAGCCGGATCCGCGACGTGTGGGCGCCGATCCAGCACAGCGGCGAGAAGCAGTCCGAGCCATAGGCCTCGGCCGTCCAGACCGAGTCGAAGCCGAGCCGCTCCGCCTCCTGGGCGATCTCGATGCTGTTTTCTGCTCCGCGCGTCCAATAGCCGAGCTGCAAACCGAGCTTCACGTCCGATCTCCTGTGGCGTGGGGAGCCTGTGGCCAGGGGAGGGGCGGGCCGCCCGCGGTGGCCCGCGCCGGGGGCGCGCGGCGTCGGGCCGGCCGGTCCCGCCGCACGGGTTGGCCAAGTGGTAGCATGGGCGGAGTTCATCCGGAGCGCCCCGGCGCAGCGCGCCGGGGCCGGAGGAATGTCTTGAGCAGCGGTGTGTTCGCCCCCAGTCCCGTACGAGACTCGCACCGCGATCTGTACGGCCCGTTCGCGGCCGCCGTGGAGGGCCTGCGGGCCGTCGCGTGCGATGCGCCCGCGAATGCGGGCCGCCGCGTCGAGCTCGCCGAGCCCGATGAGCCGCTGCAAGCGGCGGTGAGCCGGATGGGCTGGCGCAAGGTCGGCGCGTTGGCCGTCAAGCGAGACGGGCGGCTGCTCGGCGCGTTGTCGGAGGACGACGTGTTGCGCGTGGTCGCCGCGCGCCTCGCCGAGAACGTCGAACAGGTCGAGGACATCGGTGACCCGCTGCCGATCTGGGAAGACCTGCTCGGAAAGCTCGACGTCTCGGATGCGATGACGCCTCGCGCGGAACTCGCCGTCGTGCCGCCCGACGTCGATATGATCGAGGGCCTCGAGCGCATCTGTTCGGCGACGCGCTACACCACCCGCTTCCGGTACCTGTGGGTGATCGACGAGCACGACGAGGTTCGGCGCGTCATCTCGATCCGCGACATGGCGCGCAGTCTGACACGCATCTACGACGAGGAGTTTCCGCGCGAAGGCTTCGCGGATCCCGGCCATGCCGCCGAGGTCAGCAACGTCGTGGCGGGTGTCCTCGATCTCTCGATCGGCGCGATTCGCGACCGGATCGCCCTCGGGCACGGGCCGAGCGTGATCCGGACCGAAGCGTCCGGCGAGGAGACGCTGACCCGCATGTGGTCGGACCGGCGCGGGTACGTGCTGACGACGCTGCGCGACGGGGCTCCGCTCGGCATCTGCACGCGCCGAGACCTGCTGGCCGGCCTGCGCAGTCCGTTCGCGACGCTCGGAGATCTGCGCGTCGCCAAGCTGATGACCGGCCAGGTGAAGACGGTGTCGGACACCAACACGCTGTGTGGGCTGTTCAAGCTGATGGCGATCGAGGGCTGCCGGCACATGCCGCTCGTCGACAACTCGGATCGCGTGATCCGGATGATCTCGATGTGGGAGGCGCTGTCGTTGTTCGCACCGCGCCGCGATGCGGCGAGCTGAGGCGGAGTCGCTCCGCAATGGCCGATCTCGAGACCTTGAAGCAGGATGCCTGCCGCGGCGTCGACGAGCGCCGCGCGTTGCTGCTCGCGATCGCGCGCGAGATCCACGCGGTCCCGGAGCTCGCGTTCGAGGAGCGTCATGCCGCCGCGTTGCTGGTGCGCGCGCTGCAGGACGCCGGGCTGCCGGTCGAGGCGCCGGCGTACGGGCTCGAGACCGCCTTCGAGAGCCGCGTCGGCCGCGACGGCCCCACCGTCGCGCTGCTGGCCGAGTACGACGCGCTGCCGGGCCTCGGGCACGCGTGCGGACACAACCTGATTGCCACGGCCACGCTCGGCGCGGGCCTGGCGCTGGCGGCGCTCGGCTCGCGCCTGCCCGGGCGCTTGCGCGTGCTCGGCACGCCGGCGGAGGAGCAGGGCGGCGGCAAGGAACTGCTCGCGCGCGCCGGCGCGTTCGACGACGTCGACGCGGCGCTGATGGTGCACCCGGCCGGCGTCGATCTCGTGACGATGCCGACGCTCGCGCTCGCCGAGGTCGACGTGGTCTATCACGGGCGGCCCGCGCACGCGTCGGCGATGCCGGAGCGCGGCGTCAACGCGCTCGACGCGCTGGTGGCGGCATACCAGGCGATCGCGATGCTGCGCCAGCACATTCGCCCGACCGAGCGCATCCACGGCATCATCACCGAGGGCGGCCAGGCGCCGAACGTCGTGCCGGAACGCGCCGCGGGACGCTTCTACGTGCGCGCCCGCAACGCCGAGGAGCTGGCGGCGCTGAAGCAGCGCGTCGCCGGCTGCTTCCGTGCCGGCGCCGAAGCCACCGGCGCCACGTCCGAGATCTCGTGGCGTGACCCGGACTATCTGGAGCTGCGCACCAACTGGCCGCTCGCCGGGCGCTATCAGGCCAACGCCGAAGCGCTGGGCCGCGTGTTCTTCCCGTTCGACAAGCTGCCGAGCAGCGCGATGGGCACCACGGACATGGGAAACGTCAGCCACCGCGTTCCGGCGATCCATCCGATGATCGCCGCGGCGCCGATGCACTGCACGATCCACGCCCGGGAGTTCGCCGAGCACGCCGGGAGTCCCCTCGGTGAGGCGGCCGCGCTGGACGGCGCGAAGGCGCTGGCGATGACGGCACTGGACTTCTGGTGCGACGCGGAGCTGCGTCGCGAGACTCGGGCGCAATTCGAGGCGAGCCGCTCGACGTGAGCGAGTTCACCGCCGTCGATCATGTGCTGCTCGCCGTCACGGATCTCGACGCTGCGATGCGGACCTACGTGCGGCTGCTCGGCCGGACGCCGTCGTGGCGGGGATCGCATCCGGGCCTCGGGACGGCGAACGTGCTGTTCCGCCTCGACGACACGTACGTCGAGCTGCTGAGTCCCGCCGGACCGGGCGCGGTCGGCGATGCGCTGCGCGCGTGGATCGCCGCAAGCGGCGAGGGCCCGCTCGGGTTCGCGCTGGCGACACCCGACGCTGACGCGTGTACGGCCGCGCTGCGCGGACGAGGCCTGGCCGCCGACGACCCGGCGCCGGGTCTCGGTCACGACGAACCGAGCGGCGCCTGGCGGCGTTGGCGAACCGTCCGGCTGCCGCAGACGGCGGCACGCGGGATCCTCGTCTTCGGCATCCAGCACGAATCGCCGCCGGAGATGCTGCCGCTCGGCTCGCCGATCGGGGCGCCCGAAGCCGGCGTGCGCGGCCTCGACCACCTCGTCGTGCGCAGCGACGCGCCGGAGGCGGCCCTCGCATTCTATGGCGGACAGCTCGGCCTGCGGCTCGCCCTCGATCGCACCTTCCCGGACTGGGGCGTGCGGCTGCTGTTCTTCCGCGTCGGCGGCATCACGATCGAGATCGCCGCGCCGGCCGAGCCGGTTCCGGACCCGGCCGCCGAGGACTCGTTCTGGGGCCTGTCGTGGCGCGTTCCGGATCTCGCGGCCGCCCGCGCGCGGCTCGTCGAGGCAGGCTTCGACGTGTCCGACCCGCGCGCCGGCCGCAAGCCCGGCACGAAGGTCTGTACCGTGCGCGGGCCGACGCACGGCGTCGCGACGCTGCTGCTCGAGCCGGCGCCGCGAGATTCCGCCCCGGATCACGCCGCGCACCAGTAGTCCACGTCCTCGCGCAGACCGGCCCGCGCGCAGAAGGACCGGATCTCGGCGCGGGCGACCGCGCCGGACACGCACGCGACGAGCGGCCGTCCGGCGCGCCACGAGGGCAGGGCCTCCGGACGCACGACCGGGGCCCCGCCGATCCGTCGACCGATCCGGCGCGGATGGATCTCGACGATCGCGGCGGCCTGCTTGCCCTCGGCGAGCAGCGCGCGGCGCAGGGCCCGGCCGGTCGCGCCGTGGCCCCACAAGACGTACTCCGGCCGGTGGCGCAGCGGACCCTCGGCGAGAAAGCGGGCCTTGCACGCGAGAAAACGCTCCGGCGTGTAGGCGGCGGCCGTGCGCCACATCCGGGTGGGCCGGTCGCGCCAGCCGACGAGGCGCCGTGGAACCACGCCGATCCGCTGGCCGCCGCCGAGCAGACGCAACAGCAGGTCGTAGTCTTCCGGCCAGCCGACATCGCGCCATGGAGTCGCTTGCAGCACGGCGCGACGCAGCATCCACGTCGGATGCGGTAGCGGACACTCGATGAAGCGCTGCGCGCGGACCCCGTGCTCGCTGGTGATGGTGTGCAGCCAGCGCTCATAGCCGCGCAGGCCCGGGCGCAGCGTGGCCCGCGGAAACACGCGCACGTGACATCCGACGCCGGCGAGTCCGGGATCCGCCATGAGGGATTGCCGCTGCCACTCGAGGCGCCGGTGGTGCATCCAGTCGTCCGCGTCGAGGCGCGCCACCAGCGGGGTCCGGCAGGCCGCGAGTCCGTGCAGCAGCGCCGGGACCAGGCCGTGCGCCGGCGTCGACAGGACCCGGAAGCGCGGATCGTCCGCCGCGAACGCCTCGGCCGCCGCCCGCGTCCCATCACGCGAGCCATCGTCGACGACCAGGCACTCGAAGCGCGCCTCGCTCTGCCGACGGACGCTCGTCAGACAGGCCGACACGGTGCCGGCAGCGTCGCGAGCCGGAATCAGCACCGAGACCACCGGAGGCATCACGGGGAGGCGGCCCCCGCATCCGGCGCGAGGGGACCCACCAGCACGCGCGCGCCGAGCGTCCGGTGATCCAGTCCCGCGGCCTTGTCGAGCCGTGCGATCCAGTCCGGCAGCTCGAGCTGGAACTTGAGCCGAGGTTCAGCGACACCGAAACGAGTCAGATCGTCAGCCCATGCGCGCCACCACGGCGACGCCGGGCCGGCCAGCGGCTCGAGCAGCAGCAGCCGGGCGCCGCGCGCGAGGGCGCCGGTGAGGACATCCCGGAGATCTCGCCGCACGCGGTCGGGGAGTTCGTTGACGGACCAGCCGAACACCAGCAGGTCGCCGGGCCCAGCGGCGGGCAGCGCGGCGGGGAGCTGCCCGCGCCGCGTCTCGGCGGCGAGACCGAAGTGCGCGTAGGTCTGGCGTGCTTCGGCGAGCACGTAGCCGGAGCGGTCGAGGCCGAGGATCTCCGGCGCGCTCGAAGAGGCGTCGCGCGGGAATCCCGTCACGGCCGCGGCCGCGCCGGCGGCGCCGGTGCCGCAGCCGAGGTCCAACACCCGCTGCAGCGGGCCGAGCCGCGCCGGCCCGAGCGCGCGGAGGACCTGGTGCACGAGCACGAAGTGCAGCGGCCCGAAGAACGTCGCGAGGGCCGCGCGTTTGCCGCGCCCCTCGAGCGCGCGCGCGCCGAGATCCACCCCCTCGCGGCGCGTCACATAGAGTTGGGACACCGCCTGCACACCCTTGCGGATCTCGCGGAACTCGAGCTCGCGCGAGTGGCGCGCGACGGCGTCGGCGAGCCATGCGTCGAAGCGTGCGCGCAGCGGCTCCTGCACGTACGGCTGCCGCCGGGCTCCGGGAGCGCCGGCTCGCGATCGGCGGGGCTGCGGGAGCGACGGCATCGCGGGAGCCTAGCGCTCGGTGCCGTTCCCTCGTGACGGTGTCGGAAGGTCGTGAAGCGGACGGCAGCGACACCGTTTTCTGCCTACGATCGGTTCGCGACGAGAAACGCTGGCGGCTCACCACGCAGAGGGCGGACATGCGAGGCCTCGAGATATCGTTCACCAGGTCCTGTGCGCCGCGCTGCTGGTCTGCTTCGTCAGCGCCGCTCCGGCCCCCCGGCGGCGCGTCGCTCGCGTCCCCGCGTCGGTCCGCTCCGACGTGCCAGCGCCATCAGCGCCGCCAGCACCGCCGTGGTCGTGGCCGGGCCGCTCGGCTCCGGGATCAGCGTCAGCGTGTAGTTGCCGCCGTTCCCGGCGAACAGAGACCGGGCGACGACGACATAGTCGCCGGCCGGAAGTGCAGCGCTGGCTTCCGCCGTGCTGCCGGCGCCGTTCCAGTCCGCTGCGAGCTGCGTCGTGAGTCCCGCATCGAGGATCTGCACGACGGGATTGAAACCATCCGGGAAGCTCGGTGCACTCAGCGCGGCGCTCAGCGTCGCGGCGTCGGTGAGCTTCACGGTGTAGAGATCGACGAAGGAATCGAGTGCGACGCCCGGGTCGAAGGCGAGACTCGGGAGCGCAAGCCCGATCTCGGTGTCGAAGCAATCCCCGTCGGCGACGCCGAGTGTCCCGAGGACGGTCCCGGCGACGCCGCGCCGGAACGTCGGACAGGTGAGGTCGTAGAGGGCGGCCAGTCCGGCCACGTCGTCGGCCTGCGGCTCGACGAGGTCGCTGACGAAGGCCTGCATGATCGCCGGCGCGTCCTCCTCGTGATCGAGACCGAGCAAGTGGCCGATCTCGTGAACGGCGACGCGGCGGAAGTCGTCATCGCCGGGGCGGCCGGCCCGCGGGCCGTCGAAGACGTCCCAGTTCACGTTGCCGTCGTTCTTGAACACGATGTTGCCCTCGGTGACGAGGCCGCCGTTCTTGACGTTCCGGAGCGCGACCCCGAGGGTCTGGCTGCCGAACGCGTCACCGCAGACCGTCGCGGCGAAGCCGACGCCGTGTTCGCCATCTCCCTGGTCGCACGGATCCTCGAGCGTGCCCTGCGCGACGACCACATCGACGAGCGGCGTCGCGGCGTTCCAGCGCTCGGCGGCCGACGCGAAGGCCGCGTTCCAGGACGGTCCACTCGGGCTGTTCGGACTGCCGCCCAGCGTGAGGCTCGTGCCGATCACGTAGGAGCCGGCGGGCCGCCGGGTGGGGTTCGCGAACAGCTCGAACGCCGTCCCTGGGCCGGCCGGCAGGGAGAGCGCCAGGCTGCAGCCCGCGAGCGCCGCGATTCCGCGCAGCCCCCTCATCGGACGCGCTCCAGACGCGCGGCGAGCGCGGCCTCGAACTCCTCGGCTCGGAGCGCCTGCGTCGCGGGGACCCGCCCGTCGGCGCGGATCCCGATCGCCACCCCGGTGCTGCGATCCAGGCCGGAGCGCTGCTTCGCTCGCGCCACCTCCGGCGTCTCCACGCCGACGATCGGCTCGCCGCGGCTCGTCAGCACGCGATCGCGCCCGTCGCCGGTGCGGACGATCCGGACCCGCCCCTGATGCCAGCCGTAGAGCGGGTTCACGAGGAAGCGGTCCGCCGATTCCACGAAGTAGATGCCGCGCTCGCCGACTTCCGGGATCGGCGACCCGGTCACCTCTTCCGCGACGTCTCCGACGCGTCCGCCGCGAAAGCGCAGCGCGAGCGCCGCCGGGGCCGCGCCCTTGATGCGCTTCTCGACGTCGAAGCGCACCCAGGTGTGGATGCCGGCCGGCGACACCTCGCTCCAGGCCTCGACGACGCGGCCCTCGAACACCAGCGGGCAGGCCTCGAGCATGTCGTCGAGGCTCGTGCGCAGCACCATCGATGCGTCGAGCGGCCGCGCCGGCAGAAGCAGCGGCGCGCCGAACAGCAGCAGCGCCGCGGTCGCGCGCACGAGACCCGCGCGTCGCGGCGGCGGCGCCGTTCGAGAGGCGGAAGATTCCACGAGGCAGCCCTCCAGGAGAAGCAGGTGGCGAGGCGGGGGGAGGACGCCGCCGGAACGGTACCTGGCGAATCGCTCCGGCGCACGCGCTCCGGCGCGGTCACGATCGCGATGCGGGTTCTCGTTCGCCGTCGCACCCAGCCGACGCCGGCGGCACATCGACGAAGCCGAGCCGCTGCATCTCGAAGAGCCGCCGATAGACACCGTCCGGGTTCGCGAGCAGCGCGTCGTGGGGGCCCTGTTCGACGATCCGGCCGGCCTCGACTCGCTCACCGAGCGAGCCGAGGCTCGACGTGGCTTCGTCGAAGACCAGCACCGGCGCATCGGGGTGATCGCGCGCCTCGCATCCCCCCGAAGGACTTCACGATCGGATTGCAGGTGATGGCGTCGGCGAGTGCGCCGCCGAGCCGGGGATCGGCGTCGTTCGAACGCTCGTTCTTCGGCGCGACGTAGCGCAGCGACAGCGTAAGACCCACCGCCAGGAAGATCGCGACTCCGAGTGCAAAGCCGACTCCGAGCGCCGGCACGCACGAACATCGCGATCGCGCCGGTGATCTTGCGCTGCGTCGAACCAGCGACGTGGTTCGCATGCCAGTCGGTGCCGAAGCGCTGCACGCGGTGGAACACGTCGCTCACCAGTGCGTGCATCACGCGAGCGGCATGCGTCGCCAATCGCTCCAGACGAGCGCGAAGACATCGACGATCGAGACGGGTTGCGAAACCAGCGCGGTTCCGTTCCGGAGCGTGCCCGCTCGCCGGAGCGCGGTGCCCGGCGGCGACCGCGCTCCCGACGGCGCGCTCCGCGCTACCCGGGCCGGCCGTCCGGCCGCGGTGTCGTCAGGATCGGCCAGTAGCGGACGGCGAAGATCCCGAACGCGAGCGCCCATGCGACGCCGCTGACGAGTAGCAGGGCCCGTTGGTTCCCGGCGGCCACGAAGGGGGCCGCGACGCGCGTCGCGGCGGCGGCGTGGACCAGGCCGTACGCGAGAACGATGCCGCCCGGCAGCGCCAGCGGCCGCCCGGTGTGGCCGAGTCCGACGCGCGTGATCACGGCGAGGATGGTGGCGCCGATGGCTCCTGCGGTGAGCGCATGCAGGCCGGCCGCCGCCGGGATCGCCGCCCCGAGATCGCTGGCGGCGACGAGCAGCAGACCGACGACGATCCAGGCCGCGCCCGCGTGCAGCGACCACAGCAGCGGATCGAAGCGGATCTGCCAGGTCTGCCAGCCGGCCAGCCGCACCGCGGCGGCAAGGCCGGCGATCGCGGCGAGCAGACCGGTTGCCGGCGAGCGCCCCGCCACGGCCGTGACGACGGCCAGCGCGCCGGTCGCTCCGATCGCGAGCGCACCGGCCCACTTCCAGGAGTGGACGTTGTGGTCGAGACCACGACGGCGCAGCACGGCCTGTGTGAACGCCGGCGTGATGCGCCCGCCGATCACGAGCAGCAGCACGACGACGCCGTCGACGCCGAGCCGCAGCGCGCGTCCGGCGACGCCGACCACGAGGCCGAGCGCCTCCGCGTGCATCCCGGCGTTGGCCACCGCGAGGGCCACGACGAGGCCGACGACGGCGTAGTTCCGGATCTGCCGGGAGCCCCACAGCGTGCGCACGGCGGCGAGCGCCACCGCCGGCAGGAACGCGCCGTCGACCGCCGCGACCAGCCATGCGGGCAGGATGCCAGCCGCGGCGAACGCGATCCGTCCGGCCACCCAGAGCCCGAACACGGCGGCCAACGGCGCACCGCTAAGCGCCGGCCCGCCCGTCCACACCGCCGAGGCGGTGAGCAGGAAGCCCGCGATCGCGGCGGCGACGAATCCGAACAGCATCTCGTGCCCGTGCCACCACATCGGGACGAGCCAGGCCGGCGCCGGGAGCGTTCCGAGCCACGTCAGGGCCCACCACGGGACGGCCAGCGCGCCGTAGATCGCCAGACCCAAGAAGAAGGGTCGGAAGGCTCGCCCCCACAGCCCGAACGGTTCCGTCCCAGGGGGGATCTCGGTTTCGGGTTGGATTGCGAGCAGGGAGCGTTTGGGGGTCACGGCACGTCCTTCGTCTGGGGGTTGCGACGCCGGCGTCGCGCGCCGCAACGGAGATCCATCTGGCTCGCATCTGTCTCGAGAACGGAACTCATGATCTGCCGGATTCTCGGGGCCACGTCGGGCCTCACACCCTCCGGATCCGGGCGAGCGTGCCGGATCCCGACCGCTTCGTCCTAGAACATCGCGAGACGATGCACCAGGTTCGCGAGCGCTCCGGTTTTCCGGGCGAGACGGTCGACGGTCGGATAGACACGGCGTTCCTCGATGTCGTTGTGGGCGGCGAGCCGGGCCTCGAGGACCGGGAGGACCGGAGCCCTCCCGGCCGGCGGCGCTTCCTCGAGCTGCACCGCGACCTCTGCCAGCAGCTTCCGGAGTTCGCGGTGTTCCATCCGCAGGCCCCCGGTCGGTCCGTCCGGCGTCGTTCCGGTCAAGGTCTCGAAGGCCGGGAACAGCACCCGCTCCTCGACCTCGATGTGGCGTTCGAGACCTTCGCGAAACGCATGGAACCGGCGCCGGGCCGTCTCCGGATCGCCATCCGCCCAGACTCGCTTCGTCTCGGCAAGAAGGTCATCCAGGCGTCGGTGGTCGGCGCCGAGTCGCTCGCTCACGCCTTCTGCGGCTTCGCTCGTTGCCATCTCCATGTCGCGGGTCCCCTCTCGAACGGATCAGGAGCCGTTCGCCGCCTCGCACGCCAGGGCGCGTTCCAGGCCGGCGACGACCGCATCGCCGACGTTCCGCGCGCGTCGCGCGTCGCCGGTGAGCAGTCGCTGATTCACCTCGAGTTCGATCCCGACGTAGCCATCGGGCCGGAAGCTGCGACGCAGCGCCGTCGTGAGGCCGTCGGCAGTTCCGCGGTACGGCTGATTCAGGCGGACTCGCAGGGCGGGCGCTTCGTCGCCCAAGGCCCCCTGCCAGGCCCGAGCGAAGCAGCTCTCGGGCGCGCGTGCGGGATCGTAGAGCAGGCCGACTTCGAAACACCGCCGCCGTCCCTGCAGCACCGGCGCAAAGCTGTGCACCGCCACGTGGACCACGCGCCGCCCGGGTGCGGCCAGCCGCGCGACCTGCGCGGCCACGGCGTCGCGGTACGGCAACCAATGCCGGCGGACGAGCGCGTCGCGCTCGTCTTGCGCGAGCAGACGCGTGATCTCGGAGAAGAGCCGCGGGTGCCCGAGACTCCGGTTCGGGTCGACCAGCAGCCGCGTCGTCGTGGAGAAGACGGTAGCCGCCCCGTGCGCGCGGGCGAGCTGCCGCGCCAGCGGGAGCGCGCCCCGGTCGTAGCCGCGGTGGCTTGCGAGCACGCGGGTCCGGCCGGCGAAGAGTCTCGCGTAGGTCGCCGGAACGCGCGCCCCTCCGTGCTCGCAGGTGATCAGCAGGGCCGCCTCAGGCACCGAAGAGCGTTCCGTCCGCGAGACAGTCGGCGAGCCGGCAGTAGACGGCCCGCAGACGGTCGCGGGAGAAGTCACCCCGCAAACTCGCGAGGATGCGGCGGGCCAGGGGTCCCTCGCGCAGCACCAGCGCGAGCACCTCGGTGTACGCCGCCAGGTCCCGCTGCGCGGCGGCCCCGAGCCGGCCGAGCACGTGCTCCCAGAGCCCACTCGCGCTCACCGGCCGCGCCGGATGTCCGAGGACGGCGAGGTAGCGGGTGTCCTCGATCCAGGCCCGATCGCCCTCACGCTGCGTCGCGGCGAGGATCGCGACGAGCGACCTCGTTCCGATCGCCTGTTGCCGCGCGAGGTCCGCGTCGAGTTCCTCCGTGAGCGTGCGGACGATCGCCACGCTGGCGGCGGCGATCGCAAGATCCGCGCGCGGGCACTCCTGCGCGTCGATCAGACGGATCTCGAGCGCCGAACGGTCGAAGCGCGCGATGGCGCCGCGCGCGTTCACCCATTCGTGTCGCAGCGTGCCCTCCGGATCGAGGGGGGCGAGATCCTCGTAGATCCGTCCGAGAATGCGCGTCTCGTAGTCGGCGCGCGAGGTGACCGTCTCCGGAATGACGTCTCCGGTCACCGATGGGACGCGTGCGCAGTTGGTACGGTAGACGGCAAGGCGTGTATCGAGCAGCCCGCTCGGTCGGCCGTCCGCGATCGGTGAGCTGGCGGCGAGAGCCGGCAGCAGTGGCAGCACGAGCCGGACCGCGGCATGCAAGCGAGCGAACTCCTCGTCGCCGGCGAAGGGCAGGTTCAAGTGAGTGCTCTGCAGATTTGCGAAACCATGTCCGCGGCAGCCGAAAATCCGGTCGAAGGCTGCATACACCGTGTTGGATCCGTGAGGCCAGAGTCGCAGCTCGCGCCCCGGATCCATCCACGGGTGCATCCCGGTCGGCAGCAGGCGGGCGCCGTGTGGCGCGAGCAGCGCATTCAGCTCGCAGACGGAAGCCGCGAACCGACCCGGCAGGTCGGCGAGGCTCGCGGCGGGTCCGTTGGTCTTCATCTCGAGCACGTGCAGTGACAGCTCGTTCGACCACGCGACGGCGCCCCGCTCGATCTCTTCACGGATCGTGCCGGTCGCCCCCATGAGCACACGGTCGGCGAGCGGCCGCACGTCGAGCGTCTCGGCGTCGACGATCATGTGCTCGATCTCGATTCCATAGCCGGCGAACAGCCCCAGCGGAAGCTCGGCGCTCACGGTGTGGTGCGCGGCCCCGCATCCCGGCTCTTGCGGCGCTCGATGCGTGCCAGGAAAACCGCGAGGATCCGATCGTAGAGGCTGCGACCCAGAACGCGGTCCTCGTAGCCGGCCTCGAGATTCGGGTTGTCGTTGACCTCGATCACCGTGCAATGGCGGCCACGCTGCTTGAGGTCGACGCCGTAGAGGCCGTCTCCGATCAGATCCGCCGCGCGCACCGCGGTCTGCACCACATGCCGGGGGGCTGCCTCGACGGCGAGGGTCTCCACCCGCCCGGCCGTCATCCGTCCCCCCGCGTCGTGGCGCAGGACCTGCCAGTGTCGATGGGCCATGTGGTAGCGGCAGACATACAGCGGTTGGTGGTCGAAGATCCCGACGCGCCAGTCGAACTCCGTCGGGACGAACTCCTGCGCGATCACCAGCTCCGAGTCCTCGAGCAGGCGCCCGAGTTCGATCTCGAGTGTTCCGGCGTCGTGGACCTTCACGATGCCTCGGGAGAAGGAGCTGTCCGGCTGCTTCAGCACGCACGGAAGGCCGATCTCTCGCGACACGCGGTCGCGATTCTGTCGATGCACGATCAGGGTCCGCGGCACCGGGATCGAGAACCGTTCGAAGAGCTCGGCGAGGTAGACCTTGTTGGCGCAGCGGACGATCGAAGTGGGGTCGTCCACCACCACCCGTCCTTCCGCAGCGGCGCGGCGTGCGAAGCGGTACGTGTGGTGATTGACGGCCGTGGTCTGGCGGATGAACAGAGCGTCGAACTCGGCGAGTCGCCCGTAATCGTCCTTGCCGATGAGCTCCGCGTCGAGACCGAGCCGATGGGCTGCGCGGACGAAACGCGAGAGCGCGCTCGGGCAGGAAGGCGCCGTCTGCTCGCGGGGATCGTGCAGGATCGCGAGGTCGTAGCGTGGATCCCGGCGCCGCGGCCAGCGGCGCCGGCCGCCGAAGTGGGCGGTCGCCGCCTCGGCGACGAACGGGCGGTGCGAGTCCGGGATCTCGTTGGCCGGAATCGGCCGGATTCCCTCGAGCTGCCATCCCTCCCGGCGCTTCACGAAGCGTGCGCGCAACAGCGGCGCCTGGAACTGGTTGAAGAGGTGCAGCGAGAGCCGACGGTAGCGCTGCGCGAGGGAGCGGCCGAAGTAGATCGAGAGGGTGAACTCGCGCGAACGGATCGGCGCCAGTGCGCGCTGGATCATTTCTGCGAGATCTTCAGACGCGATCCGCCACAGCGCCTGCATCTTCAGATCCTGGATCGTCGAGATGCTCGGTTGCGGCCGGTGCCCACGGGCCTCGGCGAGCATCGACACGTAGTAGCCGAGGCTCTGATACGCGTAGGAACGGCACAGGTTGTACGCGGTGATCCCGCGGAGCTCCGTGTAGCGCGGCTCGGTGAGATAGGCGCGCGCGCCAACCAGCTCGACACCTGGAATCCGCAGGGCCCAGTTAGCGGGATTGTCGACGACGAGCAGGACCGCCATGGATCTTTCGGGGCGACGGGGGCGTCAACAGCAGCAGGTTCCCGTCGTAGGTGAGAATGCCGAGCAGGATCGCGCAGACCAATCGGTCGATGTCGACGGCGTAGACGGGCTCTCGGGAGACCGGATTCGGCATCAGCGGGTCGGCCAGCAGCACGGAGCGCTCGCTCGGAGCGTAGCCACACAGCACGACGAAGTGTCCCGTCGCGACTCCCCGGATGTCATCGTACTCGGGAATCACGCCGACCTCACGCGCGCAGCCGTACAGATACGTCGCCGAGAGCCCGGTGAGAATCGGTGTTCCCTTGCGCAGCGGGCGGCGCAGCACCTCGGGTGTCAGATCCTCGAAGTGGATCTCGCCGCCGAGCTCCAGGAACTCCAGATGCGCCCGGCTACTGAGCTGGAGCCGCCGGCCGGTCTTGACCTTC
Source organism: uncultured Pseudomonadota bacterium (assembly GCA_900696485.1). Classification (GTDB taxonomy): domain Bacteria; phylum Myxococcota_A; class UBA9160; order UBA9160; family PR03; genus CAADGG01. Next base: position 51,122 of record CAADGG010000086.1, on the reverse strand, counting down.
ATCTGGATCTTCAGCTTCTCGGCGAGGTCTTCGCTCGAGCCGGAGAACCAGGTGGGGTCGAAGAGCTTGAGGTTGTACGTGTAGAGCCGGGCCCGGTAGCCGCGCCGCAGGGCATGGATGCCGAGCAGCACCTCGAGGGTGCCCCCGTCCTCGAGCTGCGGCACCTCCTCGATCACCTGGGCGATCGGGATCTCGTCGCCGTAGTAGTTGTAGATCGCCTGCAGACACGTCGGCCCGCAGGTGGTGCCGTCCGGCTGTGGGTACATCTCGAAATCGAGGCGACTTTCCATCGGCTCCCCGTGGTCGCGCGGAAGGATAGGCGAATCGGCCGACGATGTTCGGAGGCGGGTGGGAGGAACACACCCTGCGCCGATGTCCTCGGCGGACGAGCTTCGGCGCTGCGTACGGCTTGGGTATGGCCGCCTCCGGATTCCGGCTCCGGGTGTGCTCCTCCCACCCGGCGATGCGCGTTCGCCAGTGGCCGATTCTCGGCAAGCCTGTCAGCGCGCGCCGCCCGTCACGCGATAGTGCGGAGCGAAGCGCTCCCAGACGGCGCCGGTGGCGGGATCGACGAGCCAGCGCATGGCGAGCTTCGCGGGCACGCGGACCGCTTCGACGGGCTCGTAGCTGCCGAACACGAGATCCCAGAGCGGTGACGTCACGCCGTGGTTCGCCTTCGGGTTCCCGAAGTGGTGGTGGAAATGATGCCGGCGGAGATAGCGCCCGTACGCCCCGATCCCCTCGTGCGTATGAGCGCGGCGGTGGACGAGTTCGTAGATCCCGTACATGCCGACGAAACCGACGGTGTACGCGACCGCTACGCTCGGCTCGACGACGAGGCGGAGCAGCGAGAAGACGAGCGCACAGGTCACGAGGGCCGCGAGCCCCTTCTTCCAGGCCGGAGCGAAATAGTCACCCTCCGTATGGTGGCGTGTGTGCTCGACGGAGAAGAAGTTCGGCATCGTGCGTCGGTCGTGTCCGAGGAAGCGATGCAGCAGGTACTCGACGAGCGACCAGGTCGCGATCCCGAGGGCGAGCGCCAGGAAGATCGTGGACGGGGCTGAGGGCATCGGGTGACCTCCGCGTCGAGTGGGATGCCTCCCGATCGTAGACCGAAAACGCCGAATCGACAGCGGCGCGCCGGCTTCGGGCCGGGGTCGGGGAGTCCGGATCAAGCTCCTGCCGGGACGTGGCGGAGGCTCAGCAGCGCGTCGTCGTCGGCATGCTCGAGCAGGATGCGCCGGACCCGCTCCTGCCACAGCCGGCGGAACTCGGCACGCTCGGCCTCGCTGGCGGCGCCGGCCAGCACCTTCGGCATCAGCTCCGGCAGGGCGGGATCCGCCGGGACCCGCTGCGGCTGATAGCGGACGTCGACGGCGGCGCCGGTGTCGAGGCGCTGGAGTCGCAGGTCGCCGCCGATCGGCGCGTCGAAGAACAGCCGCTGGCGCCGGTCGAAGCGCCCGGCGATCCCCTTGAACCCGGTGTCGAAGGTGGCACCGGTGATGAGCGTCGTGACCGATGCGATCACGCCGGTGACGCCGGCCGTGGCCGCCTCCCGGAAATCCGCGCGGATCGCGCCGCGCTCCGGTCGTTCGTCTCGATAGAGCGCGCCGAGCGCGCGCCGATTCATCAGATAGGCGCCGGCCACCGTCGGGCAGGAGTGACCGGTGAGCTTCACGGCATCGGCGTAGCCGTACTCGACGAGGCCATCTTCGGCGCTGCCGAGCAGCTCGGCCAGCGGGTCGCGCAGCACGATCCGGGCGACGTCGTCGAAGAACTCGGGATGGCGCATCCAGACCTCCTCCGGGGTTCATCGGGCCGGATCCCGCCCCGGGCTGGATCCGGTCGCTCGCGGCAGTTGCCGCGAGGCGAAAAAGAAGATCGCCGCCCACACGGTCGTGCGCAGCGTCATGGCCATGACGGTCCGCGTCTCGAAGGCGCCGCCGACCAGGATATGGATCCCGAGGGCCGCGAACACCAGCGCGCTGCCGACGGCGATCGCAAGCGCGAGCCGCACGCCCCAGCGGCGCCGCAAGAGCAATCCGACGCCGCTGGCTACGTAGCAGAATCCGGCCAGGAAGTTGAACCACAGAACGAACGGTACGTAGTCACCCGCCGCGGCGCGCGCTGCGCCATCCCCGAACAGTACGGCGCCGCCTTCCTTCAGCGTCAGCGCGCCGAACACGACGCCCAGCAGTCCGGTTGCGCGCAACCAGGCCATCCCGTTTCTCCTCTGGATCGACAACCGGGCTGGATCGGCAACTTGGCGAAATCGACGAGCGGGTGGCATCGACGGTCGCGATCCACGACGGCTGCCGGGACCGGGCTCCGCTCTGGAATCGATCGCCCTGCTCAGCGGCCCTGGAACTCGGCTTTGCGCTTCTCGAGGAACGCCTGCATGCCTTCCCGGAAATCCTCGGATCGGAACAGCGGTAGCAGCTGCAGGTACACGTGGTGCACGTGATCGTTGAAGGTCTCGTTCATGCCCATGCGCATCATCCGCTTGGAGGCCTGCACGGCGAGCGGGGCATTGGCGGCGATCTCGGCGGCCAGCGCGCGCGCGGCGGCACCGATCTCGGCGGCTGGCACGACGCGCGAGACGAGGCCGAGGGCTTCGCATTCGGCCGCCGGCAGCGTGCGACCGGTGAAGATGATCTCCGCGGCCTTCGACCAGCCGAGCAGCCGCGGCAGGATCCACGTGCCGCCGGATTCCGGCACGACCCCGCGGGCGGTGAACGCGGCCGCGAGTTTGGCGTGATCGGCCATCAGCCGGATGTCACAGCCGAGAGCCAGATCCATGCCGTAGCCGGCGGCCGAACCGTTGAGCGCGCAGACGGTCGGCGTGTCCAGGTTGTGCAGCACCGTCGGCGGAGTGTTGCGGAGATCGAGCGTGGGGCTGGCCGTCGATGGGTTCGACAGCCCGGAGGTGATGTCGCTGCCCCGCAGGTCGAGCCCGGCGCAGAAGAAGCGGCCGGTCGCCGTGATCACGATGACCCGGGCGTCCGGATCGGCATCGGCTTGCAGGAGATAGCGGGACAGCGCGGCCAGCATCGGACCGCTGATCGTGTTCTGCTGCGCCGGCCGGTTGAGCGTGATGGTGGCGATCCGGTCGCTCAGCTCGTAGAGGACTTCCTCGGCTTCGGTCGCTCGCGGCTGTCCGGCTGCGGAGGCCATGTCGGCGGCTCCTCGAGAGGGTGCGCGGGAGGCGGCCAACCTACGCAGTCACCTCGGCGAAATCAAGCGCGCGCTCGGCGCGGTTGTCGAACGCCGGAGCCCGCTCCAGGTTGCGCGCAGTAGCGCAGGACGTGCGCTCCCGCGTGCGGCACCCGCACGCCTTGGGTCGAGATGTCCCATCGGTGTCGATCCGGAAGCGGCCGGTGCCCGCGATCTCGAACCGGGAACTGGCACCGTGCTTGCATCTTGCTTGCTTGCAAGCGAACTGCTTGCAAGCGAACGGAGGGTGGCGAGTCGAGGAGACACGGCGGCCCCACCCGAACCGCGACCCAGGGAAGGGGTGAATCATGCGCGTTGATCCCATCTGCGTGCTGGCGATGGCGGCGTTGCTGGGAGCCGCGCCGGCGCTGGCGCAGTCCCCGCCGGCGACTGCGGGGCCAGGGACAGGGGAGGCCGTGCGCGCTGCGCAGCAGGAGCCCGTCCCGCAGCAGACACGCGAGCAGGAGCCGATCTACGGGCGCCAACTCATGACGGACGCGGAGGTCGCCCGCCAGCGCGAGCGGATGCGCGCCGCCGGCAGCGAGGAGGAGCGCGCTCGCATCCGCGCTGAACACCACGTGGAGATGCGCCGGCGCGCCGCTGAACGCGGCGTCGATCTCCCCGAGACGCCGCCTGCGGGGCGCGGGCCGGGCTCCGGCATGGGCCCGCGTGGTGGCGGCATGGGTTCGGGCCGAGGGGCCGGGCCGGGCGCTGGCGGTCCCCGCTGACGAGAACGCGGCGGCTCGCCGTTCGTCGGCCGTTTCACCTGTCATCACCGTAGCGACCCGCGCCGGTGCGCGGATCGCGCGAACGAGGAGGAAGCCATGAGTGAAAAGAAGCAAGAACGCAAGCAGGAGCGAAGCCTCGAAGCCTGGAGCCCGTTCCGGGAGTTCGGGTCTGGTCTCGGTCGCGTGTTCGACGAGTTGCTGGCCGAGCGCTCGCTGCCATCGATGCGCTGGACGCCGGCGCTCGATGTGACCGAGAATGACAAGGCCTACATCGTGACCGTCGAGCTGCCGGGCGCGAAGCGCGACGACATCACGCTCGAGATGCACGAGGACGTGCTCACGATCCACGGCGAGAAGAAGAGCGAGCGCGAGGAGAAGGACGAACGGCGCCACTATGTCGAGCGCATGTACGGATCGTTCAGCCGCTCGTTCCGGCTGCCGGCGCCCGGCGATCCCGACGGCATCAAGGCCAACTTCCAGGCCGGCGTGCTCACCGTCGAGATCCCGAAGACCGAGGCGCCGAAGCCGCGCGTCATCGACATCAAGACGGGCTGACGTGGCGGCGCGCCCGCTTGCCCGGTCACCGGGCGGGCGGGTGCGCCTTGCCGGGACCGGCGTTCCGCTGCGCCGTCGGCGCCGCGCCGCGAAGCCGGACGCCGGCGCGCCTCACGAGAGCAGGTAGCCGCCGTCGACGACGATGCACTCGCCGGTGATGAAGTCCGCCGCGCGGCTCGCAAGGAACAGCACGACCTTTGCGACGTCATCCGGCTCGCCCATGCGCCGCAGCGGCACGCGCTGGATCCAACCCTGCAAGATCGCAGCATCCGGCACGCGCAGCGCGCCCGAGACGTGGGCGCGCGCCGCATCCGAACCGGGGGTCGTGATGCCGCCCGGCGCGACGGCGTTGACCCGGATCGCGTGCGGCGCCAGTTCGACCGCGAGCCCCTTCGTCAGCATCAGGGTCCCCCCTTTCGATGCGTTGTACGGCGTCGCCATCCCGTTCGGATGCAGGGCGTCGACGGAGGCCAGGTTGATGATCCTGCCTCCGCGCCCGGCTTGGACCATCTGCTGCGCGGCCGCCTTCGCAACCAGGAAGGCGCCCTTGAGGTTGATGTCGAGAACCCGGTCCCAGGTTTCTTCCGTCACGTCGAGCACGGGCTGCAACGGAAAGATGCCGGCGTTGTTCACGACGATGTCGAGCCGGCCGAAGGCAGCGAGCGCCGCGTGCACGGCTTCGTCGACCTGTTCGGCACGGCACACATCGGCACGCACGGCTCGGGCGCGCCCGCCTCGCGCCTCGATCTGCGACGCGGTCTCCTGAGCGGCCGCGAGATCGATGTCGGCGATCAGCACGCCGGCGCCGGCCTCCGCCAGCCGAAATGCGATCGCCTGCCCGATACCGAGCGCACCGCCCGTCACGAGCGCGCCCTGCTCGGAGAGGTCGAAGAGCTGCGAGAGGGACGGATTCGCCATGCGTTCCGTTGCTCCTTGTCCGGGATCCCGACGCTTCCGGGTCCTCGCGTACGGGCGCGCGACGGCTCGCTCGGACGTTGCGGAGCCGGCCGGCCCGCCGGGACTCTATCGAGATCGCTCGCCTTCGCTCGCGATGCAGGACGCGACCATTCGTCGCTTTGTGTGCGTTGCGGGGGCTTCCGCCCGGCCCTCGCACCGGAGAAATGCCCGAATCGGGCCAGGAGGGCGATCTTGGCTAGGCGGCGCGCCGGGGAACGAGTGGCGCGGCCCGGACTCCGCGGGAGCGGTGGCCGCCGGCCCGGCGCGAACACCCCGCCCGTTTCGGACGGGTGTGTCATGATGCACCATGTCGGGATCTGCCACGGCTGACTGCGGGCGCCGCGCCCGATCCGGAGATCGCTTGCCCTCCCCGTCCTTGGCCGCTCCGAGCCCTGTGCCGGCGATCGCAGCGCGGAATCGGCTCGTGATCACCGGTCTCGCCGTGGCCATCACCGCCGGGACCTTCGTCTTCGACCTGATGACGCCGATCGGGGTCGCCGCGGCGCTGCCGTACACGCTGCTGATCCTGCTCAGTCTGCGTCTTGGCGGCACGGCGGCGACGTGGCTCGCGGCGGCAGTCGCGACAGTCCTCACCGGGATCGGTCTGTGGATCAAGGTGCAGGGTCCGGATCCGGAGCTGTGGAAGGGTGTCGTGAACCGCGGCACGTGCGTCCTCGTATTCTGGGCGATGGCGGCGCTCGGCGTCGCGTACAAGCGCAGTCGCGAGCGGCTGCTGGTCGAGCAGGCTGCGGCGCTGCGCACGGAGCAGCTCGCGAGCCTCGGCGAGATGGCCGCCGGGATCGGCCACGAACTCGGGACCCCGCTCGGCGCCCTCCAGGGTCGCCTCGAGCTGCTCGAGCAGATGCTCGCGGCCGGCCCGGGAGATCCGGAAGCGATGCGCCGGACCGTTCACATCCTCGCGCGGCTCGCCGACCGGATGACCCGCATCATCCGCGCCGTGCGCAGCCTCGCCCGCGACGCGTGGGAGGATCCCTTCGTCGACGTGTCGGTCGAAGAGATCGTCGGCGACGCGCTCGAGATCGCCGAGGACCGCCTGCGCCGGCTCGGCGTGGACGTGCGCGTCGAAGGCCTCGACGAGAAACTGCGGATTCCGTGCCGAGAGGCGCAGATCAGCCAGGTGTTGCTCAACCTGATCGCCAACGCCGCCGACGCGGTGCAGGAACTCCCGGAGCGCTGGATCCGGATCGAGGTCTCGCGTCGGAGGGATACGGTCGCGATCGCCGTGACCGACAGCGGGGAAGGCATTCCCGACGAGATCCGCGCGCGGGTGATGCAGCCGTTCTTCACGACGAAGCCGGCGGGGCAGGGCACCGGGTTCGGTCTCAGCATCTCGCGCGCGTTCGTCGAGGCGCACGCCGGCACGCTCTCCCTCGAGAGTGGCTCCGCGCACACGCGCTTCGTCGTGACATTGCCCGCGAAGCGCTGACCGACCAGATCGCCGCCCCTGCGCCCTCCCGCCCGGGCGGCGATCTTCACTCGGCCGCGAGGGTCATCATGCGCTCGATCTCGCTGGCGAGGTCGGCGAGCCGGAACGGTTTCTCGACAAAGGCGCTCCGTCCGAGACCGATCGCTTCTTGCGGGAACTGCCGCTCGCCGAAGGCCGTCATCAGGATGATCGGGAGCTGCGGGTGCGTGCGGCGCAGGGCGAGTGCCAGATCCATGCCGCTCATCCGCCGCATGCGCAGGTCCGTCAGCACGAGGCTCGGCGGCCTTTGCGCCGACTCGGTGACGTGGCGAAGCGCTTCCTCGGCGGAGGAGAACTCGACGACCGAGTGGCCGAGCAAGGTGAGGTAATCGGAGAGGAGCTCGCGGTAGTCGGCGTCGTCCTCGACGAGGAGCAGCGGTGCGTCCATCGGTGTCGTCCTCCCGGATCCGGGGCGGGGCGCCGAGGACGGCGGTTCCGGCGACTGGCGCGAGCGTCGGAGAAAGCCGATCCCGGCGCCCCATGATCGCGCAGTCGGCGAGGGGAGCGCCATCCGTCCGGCAGGGCACCCCGGCGCTGCCGTCACCCCAGCGCGTCGATGGCCTGGAACAGCGCTTCCGCCGGATGCGGTGGCTCGTAGGCCTTGCGGCCGATGTCGGCGAGCGCGGCGGCGAGGTCGACGCGCGGCACCGGCTGGGCTTCGGCGCACACGGTGAAGGCCGTTGCGCAGTAGTCGTCGACGCGCTCGACGATGCCGTGGGCGAGCAGCGGCCCGCGCGCCGGCCGCGTGAGACCGAGGCCGGCCACCCGACCTTCCGCCTGGGCGCGGTCGAGGCGCTCCGCCTCATCGCGCCGGAACACGTCGTAGCCGATCTGCTGGATCGTGACGCGGAGCTCGCGTTCGAACATGATCGGGTCGAGCACGTGCCAGCGGTAGAAGCCGACGAAGTCGGGGATGTCTCCCGGCCCGGCCCCCGGAGCCCGGACGTCGAGCGGCGCTCCGGCGTAGAGGGCGGCGTGCGCATTCATCCCCCACGCGCTGCCGACGTAGTCCTCGAGGCCGGTGCCACAGATCGTCGGAAGCGCGCGGTCGCCGTCGCGGTAGACCTTGACCTCCCCTTCGCCGTACCAACTGCCGGCGTCGAGGCAGCGCACGCCGACGACGCAGCCCACGAAGCGTCCGGGACCGCGCAGTCCCTCCTCGATCACGAAGTCGCGCTTCGGCGTGGTCGGGTTCTCGCGCCGGAACGTGGCGTGTAGCCGGCCGGCGCCGTCGGCCGCACCCATCGTGTAGTCGATCTGGTAGTAGAACGGGAGGCGGCGGGCGGAGCCGTTCACGAGTTCGATGCGGACGCGGCGGCCGAATGCGATCGGGATGAAGCTGTTGAAGCCGCGGCCTTCCTGGATGGCGCCGAGCGCCGACGACAGCGCCACCGGGCGGCCGTGCGGGATGCCGAAGAAATCGACGCACGGCACCGAGATGCTGGGCTCGTCGAGTTCGTCGTAGAAGACCTCGAGCAGGATCGCCCGCATCACCTCGGGCGGTGCGGGCGGGAAGGTCATCCAGACGTGGCGGATCGTCGCCGGTCCGCGCAGGTCCGCAAGCGTGATGCGCTCCCCGGGTTCGAGACGCCGGCTCGGCGCCCCCTTGCGGCCGCCTGCGGCCGTGCCGCCGGCGCCGCGCCCCCCGGTGGGATTCTCGAAGCTGACCGCTCGGCAGTCGAGCACCGGCGACACGCGCGTCAAGTCCGTCACATCGAACATCGTGGCTCCCCCGTTCTGGCGACGCGATCGGATCCACCGGTTCGGATCCGCGCGGCAGGATCCTCGCGCCGCCCGCGCCATCGCCCGACGCCGACGAGGATCTGGATTGGTTCCGGACCGACGGCGCCGGCGTCAGCGCCACGCGAAGACCGGTTGCTCGAAGTGCGCGACGCGCGTGGCTTCCCCGCGCATCACGACCTCCCGGAGCTGGTAGACGATCGCGGCGGTCGGCGCGTGGACGTCCGCAACGGGAAGCGGGATCGAGATCACCGGGCGGTCGCTCTCCGGGATCCGGCGCAGGCGCGGCACCTCCGGATCCAGCAGCGCGGCGAGTGGAATGCGATGGATCTCGGCGACCTCGCCGGGCTCCGCGCACAGCACCGCGTCGGGTCCGCCCCAGACGACGACCGGCGTGATGACGTAGCCGGAGCGCGTCGCGTAGTCGTCGAGCAGACCGAGCACGTGCGCCGCCGGCAGTGCGAGCCCGACCTCCTCGGCGAGTTCGCGCAGCGCGGCCGCCTCGGTGCTCTCGCCGGGATCGACGCGGCCGCCCGGCAGCGCCCACTGTCCCGCGTGGCGCGCGAGCCGCGTTGCGCGTCGTGTCAGGACCCAACACGGGCGGCCCTCGGCGTCGGCGACCAGCGTCACGGCGACGGCGGCGGCGCGGCGGCCGGCGAGCGGCTGCGGCTCGCGGGGGAAGGCGCGCAACCGCTCGGTTGCAAGCGCGCGCAGCGCATCGTCGAAACCGCCGGGGTCGAGATTCATGGCGGGCAGAACATAGCGGCAGTGCCCCCGAGACCCGTCCGGCTCGCGTCCGGCGCTCCGGTGCCGCTCGGTTACCCTGCCCCTTCGCGTGCGGGAGGAGCGATGTCGAGTCAGCTGGAGCGATGCGAGCGGGAACGGCGTCCGCTGCGGCCCGAGCCGCGCCGGATCGCGCTGCCGCAGCGCGGCGTCGAGATCGCGTTGCTGGACTGGGGCGGCGACGGCCCCCTCGTGCTGATGCACCACGCGAACGGCTTCTGCGCCGGCACCCTCGGGCTCGTCGCGGAGGCGCTGGTCCCGCGCTTTCGCGTGATCGGCATGGACGCGCGCGGACACGGGGATTCGAGCCGGCCGGAAGGACCGGACGCGTATCGCTGGGACGCGTTCGCCGAGGATCTGCTGGCTGTGGCGGAGGCCTTGGCGCCGGAGCACGGCGGACGCATCGCGGTCGGTCTCGGGCACTCGTTCGGCGGGACGTCGGTGCTGGGCGCCGCCGCACGCGCGCCGGGCCTGTTCGAGCGGCTCGTGTTGGTCGATCCGGTGATTCCGCCGCCCCCAGCATCGGGACCTACGGTGGATGCCGCGCGCCAGGAGCGCCTGACGCGCCTCGTCGAAGGCGCGCAGAAGCGGCGTTCGCTGTGGCCGTCGCGCGAGGAGGCGCGCGCGCACTTCTCCGCCCGCTCGCTGTTCCAGCCCTGGCTGCCGGCCGCGCTCGAGCTCTATCTCGAGTACGGCCTCCGCGAGCGGGCCGATGGGCAGCTCGAACTGAAGTGCCCCGGCGGCGTCGAGGCGGCGATCTTCGGGGCCTCCGGCGCGCTCGATGTCGCCGCGCTGGTGCGCCGTGTGACCGTGCCGACGACGGTCCTGTGGGCCACGCGCGGCGACTTCCCGCGGGTCGTCTACGAGCGCGTGTTTGCCGCGATGCCGTCGGCCCGCATCGTCGACGCCGAGGCCGGCCATCTGATCCCGATGGAGGCGCCGGAGCTCGTCGTGCGCGAAGTTCTCGGTGCGTCCTGAGCCCTCGCCCCCGTTTCCTGGAGGAGCTTTCCATGCGCACGATGAATCTCAGCGAAGACGACCTCGAGCTGCTGCTCGATGTCCTCGAAACCGCGTGCGAGGCCGTCGCCTCGGACTTCGAGCTGCTCGAGACCGGCAACGTCGCCGCGGAGACGGACGAGCAACTCGTGCTCGACGAGGGCCAGACCGAGGCGCTCGAGTGGCTGCAGCGGGTGATCGAGCTGCGCGACAAGATCGAAACACAGTCCGTGCTCGGTGGCCCGCTGCGCGAGGACTGAGCCCGTCAAGAAAGGGGTCGGGTTGGATTCGTCAACTTTTCCTTTGGAAAAGTTGACGAATCCAACCCGACCCCTTTCTTGACGGGCTACTCCGGCCGTTCGTCGGCCAGCTCGGCGCGCAGGCGATCTGCTTCGCTCTGTTTGCGTGGGGTGGCGTCGTCGCCGGGCGGGGGGGGCGGGCCGTCGGCGCTGCGCAGCACGGGGGCCGGCGCGGCCTCGATGCCGATGTGCAGCAGCGCGAAACCGGGAATCACGACCTGGCCGAGCGCCATCCCGATCACCAGCCCTGCGACCGGCGTGCGGATCTCCACGTGCTCGCTCGAGAACGGATCCGTCACTTCGGCGACGCGTTGCCCGACGTCCACCGTGTCGCCGAGTTCGACGAACGGCACGTAGATCCCGGACGCATCGGAGCGCACCCACTGGGTGCGTCCGTACAGTCGCTGCACGACCGGCGTCACGGCACCGGACTGCGTCATGCCGAGGGAGCCCAGCGTGGCGCCGATCGCCGCCACCCCGCGCTCGATCTGCTCCTGGTCGATCCGTCCCGGCTCGCCGGCCTCGTAGAGCACGGTGGCAACGCCGGCGTCAGTGGCCGCTCGCCGCAGCGTCCCCGGTTGTCCGATGTTGTGGATCACGTGCTCGATCGAGAAGCCCCAAGCGAGCCGCAAGTTGTCGATCACCGACAGGTCGGTACGGATCTGCGGCAGGTTCGCGCGGTTCAGCGAGCCGGTGTGAAGATCCACGAGCGAGTCGCAGCGGCGCACCACCTGCTCGAAGAACTGGTACGCGATGCGCGCGGCCGCGCTGCCGCGAGGATTTCCGGGGAAGTAGCGATTGAGATCGCGGCGGTCCGGCAGATACCGCGAGCCGTTGCGAAACCCGTACGCGTTGACGATCGGCACCACGATGAGCGTGCCGGCGAGGGCGGCCGGATCGGTCTCGTCGATCAGGCGCCTGGCGATCGCGATGCCGTTGAGTTCGTCACCGTGGACGCCGGCGGTCACGCACAGGGTCGGGCCCGGTGCGACGCCGCGCATCGTGACGAGGCCGGCCGTGAAGTGGTCGAGGCTCTCGAAGCGCAGGCTGCGGGACTCTCCGGGCGGGATCTCGTCGCCGAGGAACGTGAGCGGTCCCCAGTCCGGCGCGTGCGGCGGCAGCGGCCGCACGACTTCGCCCTTCTCGGTGGTGGCTCCGGGATCGCGGCTTGCCTCGGCGCTCGTCTCCGCGTCCGGGCCCGGTGCCTCGGCGTCCGGCCCGAGCGTCTCCGCAGCGCCGTCCGGCGGCACCTCGGCGAAGCCAGGCGGCGTCAGGCCGAGGGCGATCGCGACGACCACGCCGGCGGCGCGGCCCACTCGCCTGCGCGCCCCGCGCTGGACGACGCGCCCGATCCCCGCCCAGTCGAGTCCTGCTGCGAAGCCGCGAATCATCGCGCGGAGGCTAACGGATCGCATGTATCTTCCTATCGATTGCCCGCCCGCAGGAGGAGACCCGATGACGGGGACCGGCCGACGATCCGCGCAACCGCCTTCGAACCCGGGGGCCGCAGGGTCCGACGCACCGGGCTGGCATGGCTTCGAGCCTCCGCTGCGCGGCACGCCGCTCTACGACGATCCGTTCCCGGCCGTCCATCATCTGCGCACCGTCGCCCCGGTCCACGAGACTCCCCTCGGCGCGTGGCGTCTCTCGCGCTACGCGGACTGCGTGCGCCTGCTGCGCGAGGTCCGCTGTGGCGTGCGGCGCCGCGATGGCACGCTGCCGCGTCGCTCGGAGGCGCAGGGACCCGGTGAGTTCATGCTCCAGCAGGACCCTCCCAATCACACGAGGCTTCGCAAGCTGGTGTCGAAGGCCTTCACGCCGCGGGCCGTCGAGAGCTGGCGGCCACGCGTGCGCGCCATCGTGGACGCGCAGCTTCGCACGGCATTCGAAGCCGGCGAGATGGACGTCGTCGCCGAGCTCGCGCTGCCGGTGCCGGCGACGCTGATCTGCGAGCTGCTCGGCGTGCCGGTGGCCGATCGCGATCGCTTCACGGTCTGGACCGCTGATGCCACCCACGGCCTGGCGGGCAACCAGGCCCCGCCGGAGGTGCAGCGGCGTGCGATCGAGGCCGCGATGGGGCTCGGCGCCTACTTCACGGCGCTGATCGAAGAGCGCCGCCGGCACCTGACCGACGATCTGCTCTCGGTGCTGATCCGTGCCGAGGAGGAGGGCGACCGGCTCTCGCCGACCGAGCTGATCGTGCAGTCGATCGGGCTGCTGATCGCCGGGTTCGAGACCACGATCGGACTGATCGGCAACGGCGCCGCTGCCTTCGCGCGCCACCCGGCCGAGTGCGCGAAGCTGCGGGCGCACCCCGAATGGATCCCGAACGCGATCGAGGAATGTCTGCGCTACGACGGCCCGATCGGCATGACGGTGCGCGTGCTGCACGAGGACGCCGAGATCGGCGGTCGCCGGATTCCCGCAGATGCGGAGGTGTTCGCGATCCTGTGGGGCGCCAACCGCGACCCCGCCGTGTTCCCGGATCCCGATCGCTTCGACATCGAGCGCCCGAATGCGCGCGAGCATCTGGCGTTCGGCGGCGGCACGCACTTCTGCCTCGGCTCGCACCTGGCGCGGATGGAGGCGCAGGAAGCCCTCGGCGCACTGGTCACCCGCGCGCCCCGCCTCGAGCTGGCGTGCGATCGCATCGAGTGGGGTCCGTCGCTGTTTCGCGTCCCGGCGAAGCTGCCGATGCGACTGCGCTGACGTTCCCGGCGCCCGGGTCCGTCGCAGAGCTGGCTCGCTCCGCTCCGAGCGCCAGCGCCGGACGGCAGCAGCAACAGCAGGATGGTCACGGCCTCCAGAAGATCGGGCGACGATTTCCGCATCCGCTCCGGTCCTCCCGGCCCGCGCGGGCCCACGGTCGGTGGGTTGGCGCCGCGGCGCCGATCCGTGACGCACGGTCTCCCTGTTCCGTTGCCTCAGCTTGTAACAGGGGCTGTCACGGTGAGGTGACACGCTCTCCTCGAAGGAGGGCGAGCGATGCAGGAAGCGAAGGGACCGCAGACGATGGTGGCTGATGCACAACCCCGTTGGGAACGCTGCAACCGGTTTGGTAGGGTCTGCCATTGACCCGGCGGAAGTCCTCGACCGTGGAGTGTCCATGCCACGCAGCCGGCCGGATGCGGCCGGCTGCGACACCTCTTTGGGCATAGTGGGGAGAGCCTTGGCACACCTCGCCCACCCCGGGGTCGTCCTGTTCGCCGCCGCGATCTTCTCGTCTGCTTTCCTGATCTTCGGCGTGCAGCCGATGGTCGGGAAACATGTCCTCCCCTGGTTCGGCGGCGCGCCCGGGGTCTGGATGACGTGCCTTGCCTTCTACCAGTCGGCGCTGTTCGTCGGCTACGCCTACGCGCACGGGCTGGCCGCCAAGGTTTCACCGGCCCGGCAGCCCCTATTCCACGCCGGGCTCTTCGTAGCCGCGCTGGCCGTGCTTCCAGTCCTCCCCGGTGATGTCTGGAAGCCCGAACCCGCCGCCGACGCCACCGGGCTCATCCTCGTGATGCTGATCGCCAATGTCGCTCTGCCCTTCGTGCTGCTGGCCTCGACCGGCCCGCTGCTCCAGGTCTGGTTCGCCCGCACGTTCCCGGGGCGGTCCCCCTATCCCCTCTATGCGGTGTCGAACCTCGGATCCCTCCTGGGCCTCGCCAGCTACCCGTTCCTGGTGGAGCCGCGGATCCCGCTCCCGCTCCAGTCCCGCATCTGGTCCTGGGGCTTCGCGGTCACCGGGATCGTGATCCTCGGCTGCTCATGGTGGGCGACGCGCGTCGCACCGGGCTCCGGAAGCGCGGCGGGACCGGAGGAGCAGCCGCCGCAGGAAGCCATCGGCATCGGCCGACTCGCGCTCTGGATCCTGCTCCCTGCTTCGGCAGTCGTCATGTTCATGGGCGTGAGCAATCACCTCTGCCTCGACGTGGCGAGCGTTCCCTTCCTCTGGGTCCTTCCGCTCTCCGTCTACCTCGTGACGCTCATCGTCTGTTTCGCTTCCGACCGCCTCTACCCGCGCACCCTGCTGCTGGCCCTCGCGATCCCCGCCTTCGTCCTCCTCGCGGCCACGACACAGTGGCGGCCGGGGTCCCTCTTCGATCTCGTTCACAAGGGTACGATTGGCGGCCGGATCGCCCTCCATTCATCTGCACTCTTCGTCGTTTGCATGGTCGCCCACGGTGAGCTCCATCGGCTGCGCCCGACCCCCGGGCGTCTCACCGCCTTCTACCTCTGTGTCGCGGGCGGCGGCGCCCTCGGAGGCATCTTCGTCGGCGTCATCGCCCCACGAATTTTTCTCGCTTACCACGAGCTCCCGATCGGTGTCGCGGTTTGCTGGGCGCTGGTCCTAGTGGCCACTTGGTGGGATCCGGGGGCCGCGTCGGGCGTCCGGATCCCGCGCGTGGCGTGGGCCGGGGCCGCCGCGCTCGGCATGGTCGCGGGCGGGCTCCTTGCGGTGCGGGCCGAGAGCACGGAGCCCGGCACGCTCGCCGTCGAGCGCAACTTCTTCGGCGTCCTGCGCGTGATCGAGCGAGGGGGTCCGATGCCCTTCGTGTTGCTGCGAAACGGTACGACTCGTCACGGTCTCCAGTACACGAGCCCCGAACGACGTCGGGAGCCATCGTCCTACTACGGCCGGGCGACCGGCATCGGACTCGTGATGGCCGATCGGACCGAGGAGGGCCGCGGCCCGATCAAAGTGGGCGTCGTCGGTCTCGGCGTCGGTACCCTGGCGGCCTGGATCCGCGAAGGCGACTCGATCGTCTTCTACGAGATCGATTCCGACGTCGTTCGCATCGCCCGCGACACCCGCTTCTTCAGCTATCTCGAAGATGCCGACGCCGAGGTCGAGATACTCGTCGGCGACGGGCGGCTCTCGCTCGAGGCGGAGCTGGGACGTGACGGCGGACGCGGGTTCGATGTCCTGGTGATCGACGCCTTCAGCAGCGACGCAATCCCCCTGCACCTCCTGACCTACGAGGCGTTCCAGCTCTACGACGCACACCTCGCCGACGGCGGCGTGCTCGCCGTGCACGTCTCGAACAAACATCTGGACCTGGAGCCCCAGGTCGTGCGCCTCGGCGACGCGATCGGGATGCACGCCTCCGTAGCAAACAACGGGGAGGTGCCCCGCCACCTTTCGAACACGGCCACCTGGGTCGTCCTCTCACGCGACCCCGCCTACATCGAGGTGCTCTCGGACCGGGCCGAGAGGAACGGCCGCTTCCGCGGCCGCCTGCTGACTCGAGTGCGCCGCGGGGACCCGCGTCACCACGCGCAATCTCCCCTGTGGACCGACGATTACAGCAACGTCTTCGGTGCGCTGAGGGCGAGCGGCGACTGACTGCCAGTGCCGATGCGCCTATCCGCTGACCAGCTACCGGCTGACCAGGTCGGTCGCGGTGTCCGCAAGAATGTAGAGCCCGACCGCGATCAGGATCAATGGGGCCAGGATGGGTGCCAGCTCGAGGATGCGCTGCTCGAGACGAGGATGGCTGACCGCGTGAGCGGCGGCAGCCGCGAGGAGGCCGGCGGCGGTGATGCAACTCAGGATGATCACCGGGTCGGCCTCGGGCCGCGTGTCGGCGAGCAATGCGGACAGTACGACGACGGTATCGCTGCTGTTACCGATCAGCGTCAACGCGGTCGCGTGCGTCAGTGACCGCCCCGACGGCTTTTCGAACCATATCGGAAGGCTGTGTTCTCGCGTGACGAGCCTGAGGAGGCCCAGCGCTCCCATCGCGAGCGGAATCACACCGAGAAGGCCGAGATATCGAGTCGGAACCACGTCGGCGAACAGCGCGACGAGGAAGCTGATCCCCAGAGTCGACAGGACGCTGATCACGAAGCCGGCGAGTACCCGCTTCCTGTCGTGTGCGTGATCCGCGAGCATCGCCGCAAGCACCACGAGATTGTCCATGTTCGTCGCGAGGTACGCGCCCGCCGCAGGCGGCACGATCTGCAGGATTTCCGGCACCAGCCGATTGTCTCCGATCGACTCCCCGATGAGGGATCACCGAGTATTGCGGAAGAGCACGTGATCAACCCTTGTTCTTCGCCTCCTCAGCATCTTGCTTCTCCGGGATGCCGTCGACCCGGGCTTCCCCGCGGGTCCAATCCGCCCCTGCGCCAGCCCCGCGAGTCATGCGGTGGCTGCACCATTGGCCCTCGAGCCCGCCGCGCGGACCGCGTGCCCAGCCTGCCCGCTTGCGCGAGAATCACGGCACCGGCCGACCGGCGAGCCGCGGACATCCTGTTTCCGGCTCGATCTCGGCGGTTTTCCTCGTCACGCCAGGAGCATCCATGAAGACACGGGCCGCAGTAGCGTTCGAGGCAGGCAAGCCACTGGAGGTGGTGGAAGTGGATCTCGACGGTCCTCGGGCCGGTGAAGTCCTGGTTGAACTGAAAGCCACCGGCGTTTGCCACACCGATGAATTCACTCGCTCCGGTGACGACCCGGAAGGTACGTTCCCGGCGATTCTCGGCCACGAAGGTGCCGGCATCGTGAAGGAAATCGGCAAGGGCGTGACCAGTGTCGAGGTCGGCGACCACGTGATTCCACTCTACACCCCGGAGTGCCGAACCTGCGAATACTGCCTGAACCCGAAGACGAACCTGTGCCAGCGCATACGGGAAACCCAAGGCAGGGGCGTGATGCCGGATGGCACCTCGCGCTTCAGCTACCAAGGCAAGCCGCTGATGCACTACATGGGTTGTTCCACCTTTTCCAACTACACCGTGTTGCCCGAGATCTCGCTGGCCAAGGTGCGTAGCGATGCTCCGTTCGAGAAGATCTGCTACGTCGGTTGTGGTGTGACCACCGGTGTGGGAGCCGTCATCTTCACGGCCAAGGCGGAGCCGGATTGCATCGCCGTGGTCTTCGGTCTCGGTGGCATAGGCCTGAACGTGATCCAGGGCCTGCGCCTGATCGGCGCGAAACAGATTGTCGGCGTCGACAGGAACCCGGCCAAGGAAGCCCTGGGCGAGAAGTTCGGCATGACCCATTTCGTCAACCCGAAGGACCATGGCGACCAGCTCGTCGGGCATCTGGTGGAACTCACCCGCGGCGGCGCCGACTACTCCTTCGAGTGCATCGGCAATGTCGATGTGATGCGCCAGGCGCTGGAATGCTGCCACAAGGGTTGGGGCGAGAGCATCATCATCGGCGTGGCCGGTGCCGGCAAGGAAATCAGCACGCGCCCGTTCCAGCTGGTCACTGGCCGCTCGTGGAGAGGCACGGCTTTCGGCGGCGCACGCGGACGCACCGACGTGCCGAAGATCGTCGACATGTACATGGACGGACGCATCGATATCGATAACCTGATCACTCACACCATGCCGCTCGACGACATCGAGCGTGCATTCGACCTGATGCACTCGGGTGAGAGCATTCGCAGCGTGGTGCTCTATTGAGCGCGGGAGCCGACATGAAACAGACATCGAGCTGGGCCAGCTTCGCCGGCAAGCTCGCGGTGTACGAGCACGCGAGCGACGTGTGTCAGTGCCCGATGACCTTCGCGGTCTACACACCACCGCAGGCTTCACAGGGGCCGGTGCCGGTGTTGTGGTATCTCTCCGGGCTGACCTGCAACTGGTCGAACGTGATGGAGAAATCCGGCATTCAGCGCGCGGCCGCCGAACACGGCCTGATGGTCATCGCGCCCGACACCAGTCCGCGCGGCGATGACGTGGCCGACGACGACGCTTACGACCTCGGCCAGGGCGCCGGCTTCTACCTCACGGCCACCCAGGCCCCCTGGTCGAAGCACTACAGGATGGACCAGTACATCCTCGATGAGCTGACCCCCCTGGTAGCCGAACGCTTCCCGGCCGACATGCGGCGGCAGGGCATCACCGGGCACTCGATGGGTGGGCATGGCGCGCTGACCTTGCACCTGAAGCATGCCGACCGGTTTCGCTCGGTGTCCGCCTTTTCACCCTGCAGCTCCCCGAGCGAAGCGCCCTGGGGACAGAAGGCGTTCGGGGCCTATCTCGGTGACGATCGCGAGGCGTGGAAGGCCTACGATGCCGAACATCTGGTTCGAGCGCAGCCATCGAAGGCGACCATCCTCATCGATACCGGCAATGCCGACCCGTTTCTCGACGAGCAGTTGATGCCCCAGCGGTTCATCGATGCGTGCGAGGCCGCGGGGCAATCCGTCGAGTCACGGTTGCAGCCGGGGTATGACCATTCGTATTACTTCATTGCGAGCCTGATCGATCAGCATGTGGCGCATCATGCGCAGGTGCTGAAGTCCGTTCCCGGATCCCGCTTCTGATCCTGGTTACACCGCGCTGGTAGCTGCTTTCGAAGGATCTCATGCGCGCGACCCAGCTCTCGAACCTCGCGCTCGAGAGGGGAGGCTTTCTACCGTGAACCCCTCGTCCGGCTCGAACGGGCCCCGGCCCAGTGCCCGGGAGAACGACCCGCCCCGCACGCTCGTTCCGCCGGATGGCCCGAAGCGCTCAGCGCCGCCTCCGAAGGGTCTCTTCGGACGTCTCCTGCCGCCGGGCTGGAACTCGTGGTACATCCTGGTCGGCTTCTGGGGGCTCGTTCTGGGGGCCCAGTTCTGGTATGGCAGCACCCAGGTCGCAGCGATCCCCTACAGCCGCTTCCTCGAGTACCAGCAGCAAGGGCGGGTGAGCGACCTGGTGATCGGCAGCGAGCAGATCACCGGCCGGATCATCGAACCCGATGAAGGTCAGCCCGAGCGCTTTCGCACCGTGCGGGTCGACCCGGAGCTGGCCGACCGGCTGGCGAGCGACGGTCTCGAGTTCAGCGGCGCCGTGGAGAACACGTGGCTCACTCGCGCGCTCGGGTGGATCCTTCCCATTGCGTTCATTCTGTTGATCTGGATGTTCGTGCTGCGACGCCTCGGCCAGGCCGGAGGTCTCGGGGCCGGCCTCATGTCCGTAGGCAAGAGCAAGGCCAAGATCTATGCCGAGGAGGAGGTCAAGGTCAGCTTCGATGACGTGGCCGGCGTCGACGAGGCGAAGGAGGAGCTGAAGGAGATCATCGGGTTCCTGCGCGAGCCGGAGCGCTACGGCCGGCTTGGAGCCCGCCTTCCCAAGGGGATCCTGCTGGTGGGACCGCCGGGCACCGGCAAGACGCTGCTCGCCCGGGCGGTCGCCGGAGAGGCGGGCGTTCCGTTCTTCTCCATCAGCGGCAGTGAGTTCGTGGAGATGTTCGTGGGTGTCGGGGCGGCTCGCGTGCGCGATCTGTTCGAACAGGCGCGCGGCCGGGCGCCGTGCATCATCTTCATCGACGAGCTCGACGCGATGGGCCGCGCCCGCGGCATGGGGCCCATGGCCGGCGGGCACGACGAGAAGGAGCAGACACTGAACCAGCTCCTCTCGGAGCTCGACGGCTTCGATCCCAGCCAGGGTGTCGTCCTGTTGGCAGCCACGAACCGGCCCGAGATCCTGGACGCGGCGCTGCTGCGCGCAGGACGCTTCGATCGCCAGATCCTCGTCGATCGGCCCGACAAGAAGGCGCGCGTGGAGATCCTGCAGCTGCACCTTCGAAAGCTGAACCTCGCGCCGGACGCCAAGCCCGAGCTCATCGCCGCGCTCACACCGGGGTTCACCGGCGCCGACCTTGCCAACCTGGTCAACGAGGCAGCCATTCTGGCCACACGCAACGACGCCACCCATGTCGGCATGGGCGACTTCAACCTCGCGATCGAACGCATCGTGGCCGGCCTCGAGAAGAAGAACCGCTTGCTCAACCCACACGAGCGCAAGGTCACCGCATACCACGAAATGGGTCACGCCCTGGTGGCGCGAGCCATTCCCGGCACCGATCCGGTGCACAAAGTCTCGATCATCCCGCGCGGAATCGGGGCTCTTGGCTACACCATCCAGCGTCCCACGGAAGACCGCTTCCTGATGTCGAGCGGAGAGCTGAAGGACAAGATGACGGTCCTCCTCGGCGGACGGGCAGCGGAATCCATCGTCTTCGAAGAGATCTCCACCGGCGCCGCGGACGATCTGGCCAAGGCCACCGGGATCGCCCGCAGCATGGTCACTCGCTACGGGATGAACGAGGAGCTCGGCATGGTGTCACTCGAAAGCGAGCGCTCCACGTTCCTCCAGATGCCCGGCGAATACACGGGAACGCGCCGCGACTTCTCCGAACAGACCGCTCGGGAAGTGGACTGCGCCGTACGCGATCTCGTCACCCAGGCCTTCGAGCGCGCCGTCTCCATTCTGGAGGAGCACCGCGAAGCTCTCGCCGAGAGCGCAGAGCGGTTGCTCGAGAAGGAAACGCTCAGTGGAGACGAGCTGCCGAAGCTGGTCGCGGAGTCGGGCAGGCCGATCCCGGCTGATCGGTGACCTGCGGGGGAGCCGCGGGTTCTCCGACTCGACAGCGGTCAGGTCCGGTCATCCATCGTCAGACGCCTGGGCCTGGATGTCGGCGCGCTGATCCCGTCGGCCCACGATGTGGATTCCCGAAATCCATTTTCGATCCTCTTCACATCGTCTTCCTGAAGAGATCGAGCGCGGTCTCGTAGCTCGGGTCGGGGCGCTTGAACAGGTATTCGCCATTGCGGATCGATGCCAGCACGTCGGCGCGCTGGCGCACGGCCTCGAAGGGCGTATCGGCGTCCAGCACGAGGAAGTTGGCCGGCTTGCCCTCCTCGATGCCGTACTGGTCTTCCACGTTCAGGGTCTTCGCTCCGTTGTAGGTGATCAGGTCGAGGCACCTGTCCAACTCGTCGAACGACATCGTCTGCGCGAGGTGAATCCCGTTGTCGAGGATGTTCATCATGTTGCCGTTGCCGACCGGATACCATGGGTCGTTGATCGAGTCTTGACCGAAACAGACGTTGATCCCGCTCTCCCACATCTCCTTCACCCGGGTGAGGCCGCGACGCTTGGGATAGGTGTCCTGGCGGCCCTGCAAATAGGCGTTCTCGGTGGGATTGGCGATGAAGTTCATCCCCGACTGCCTGAACAGTCCCATCATGCGAAAGGCCCAGGCATTGTCCGCTGAGCCAAAGGAGCAGGTGTGGCTGGCGGTCGAGCGGGTGCCGATGTCTTCGATCATCACCAGTGCGTTCAGCAGCTCTACATGTCGGCTCATGACATCGTCAGTTTCGTCGCAGTGCACGTCGATCAACTTGTCGTACTTTCCCGCCAGTTCGACAGTGCGGCGGACGGACTTCTCACCGATCTCGCGGGCCCACTCGAAGTGCGGGATGCCGCCGACGCAGTCCGCACCCATCTTCAGCGCTTCCTCGATCATCTCGTCGCCGCCCTTGTAGGCGTACATGCCTTCCTGCGGGAATGCGACGATCTGAATGGTGACGTTGCCCCTGAGCTGCTCCCGGATTTCCAGCATCGCCTTCAGTCCCGTCAGTCTGGGATCATCCACGTCGATGTGGGTGCGGATGAACTGGACACCTTTGGAAACCTCTTCCTGGATGCCCTTCAGCGCACGCTCCCTGGCGTCCTCGAGCGTCTGGGTTTTCTTGACATCGTGCCAGCGGGCGATGCCTTCGAACAGCGTGCCGCTCGTGTTCGTCGCGCCCTCGCTGCGAGCGGTGTAGACGTAATCCAGGTGCAGGTGGGCGTCCACGTAGGGCGGGACCACGAGACGACCCCGCAGATCGATTTCCTCGTCCGCCACGGGCAAATTCTTGCCGATCTGCTTGATGACGCCTTTCTCGACCAGGATCTCGCTGGCTTCATCGTGCCGTCGGTAGATCAGGCCATTGGTGAACTTCTTCATGACTTCCTCTTTCATGGGCTGGTGGACGGACTCGAGGAAGACCGCAGTGTGCGTCTGGCAAGGAACGCCACGATGGCGGCCACGATGAAGCAGGCGAGTGACATGTAGACGATGCGCTTGACGCCGGTCGTCGGAAAATCGCTCAACATCATTCCGCCAACCCATGTGGCGCTCATGATCGACAAGTTGAAGACGCTGGATTGCACCGAAGTGGCCACGTCCTTGGCTTCTTCGACCTGCTTGCTCACGGCGGTCTGATACATCGTCACGAGCGGACCAAAGGCCAGGCCCCAAAGGAAAAACGCGACATGCGAGATGACGAGGGTGCCTTTGAAAGCAAGCAACATGGCCATGGAAATGCCGCCAATGCCGAGGCTGACTACGATCAGGGGGCGCAAATAGGCGTCGATGTATTTGGCGGCAGCAATCACCGAGATCACCGAGCCGATTCCGAAGATCAGCAGCGCCAGGCCGATGCCGCCCGCGAAGCCGATCCACTCCACCAGCAAGGTGATGTAGGTGTAAATGCCGTAGTGGGCCGCCACCGATAGAAAGGTCAACAGCAGGACGATCAGGATCGACGGCGTCTTCAGCAGCGTCAGGGGCGAATTGCTCCGGCTGAGCCTCTCACCTTTCACCTCAGGCAAAGAGAAATACGACAGCACGGCAATCACTGCGACAATCACGCCCAGGGCCATGAAGACGCTACGCCAGCCGAATGTGAGGCCGATCGCCGTCATCGCCGGCAGGCCGATGCTGATGCCCAGGGTGTTGCCCGACATGATGACCGTAATGGCCTTGCCATGCATGTCTTCGGGGACCAGCCGCGTGCCGTAGGCCGCGATCATCGGCCACATGACGCCCGCGCAAATGCCGCCGACGATGCGGGAGGCGATGATGACCGCATAGGACGACGAAAGGCCGACGACGATATTGGAGGCTGCGAACCCGATCAGAAGCGCCATCAGCAGCGTTTTCCGATTGAACGCCAGGGTGGCGCTGATCAGTGGGATGGCGGCAATGGCGGAAGCCAAGGCATAAACACCGACCAGAAAGCCGACCTCGCTTTCCTCGACGCCCAGCCCGTCGGTCATCTGCGGCAAAATGCCTGACGGCACGAGCTCGGAAAGAATGCCCACAAAGGTGACACTGGCCATCAGGCCGAAGACAAACCATGAAAAGGTCTGCTTTTCATGGGATGAGGAAGTCGTGGACATCCTGCTTCGTCATTGGCCGGCATGCTTTTTCACCCACGCGACGTAGCGATCCATCCAACCCTGCAGGAACTTCCTGCTGTCCGCATGGAGGTTGCCTGACGGGTCGAACAATCCTTCCTTGGCGTGAATGAATGCTTCGGGCTGCCCCAGTGTCGGCACGTCCAGATACGCGAGGGTGGTGCGCAGATGCTGCTGCGCCACCGCCGTACCGATGGCGCCGATCGAGGCACCCAGCACGCCGGCCGGTTTGCCCGCCCAGACGTTTTCGCCATACGGGCGCGAGGCATGGTCGATCGCGTTCTTGAG
Organism: uncultured Pseudomonadota bacterium; assembly: GCA_900696485.1. Taxonomy (GTDB): domain Bacteria; phylum Myxococcota_A; class UBA9160; order UBA9160; family PR03; genus CAADGG01. The sequence continues at coordinate 27,120 of CAADGG010000086.1, read as the reverse complement.
CACACCCGGAATGGAGCGGTTGTATTCCGCTGTGACGAACAGGAGTCCACGAGCAGTCTTGATCTGACCTTTCAAGCGCTTGACGGACTCAGCTTGGTTTGCATCGTCGTCCTGGTTGTAGAGCGGCAGGTCACCGATCTCGACTCGACCGAACGAGAACTCTGACGGAGCAAGTTTCGCGATCGCAGTCGCGAGCTTGCGGTTGAACGAATCACGGCGAAGGCTGCCGATCACGACTGCGATGGGGAATTGGCTCATAGAGATCTCCTGAGTTCATGACTTACAGCAATCGGACTACTGATCCAGCAGTGCACAGTCGATTCGGGATTCTGATCGCCGCCGAAGTGTGCAATCAGCGACCAGTCGGGAATCACGCGTGGAAACGCGGTCGGGACAAAAGCTTCGAACGGCGTTGTCGCGTAGACCACGCCACCGCCGAGGACCGTGAGCACCGCTTCGATGTTCTTGCTGCTCTTTCGGTACCGGTCCACGACTTCCGCCTTGTGGTCCTTCGTGAACGATCGACGCTTCTGTTTCGCCAGGACACACTCCTGCTGCACTTCCGTACGATCCCATGTGCTCACCAAACCAGGGCGAGTCCACTCTCAGACAAAACCGCACCGAGTAGTCTGTCAAGTCATGCGAACGCAATCAGAACGGATACTGTCTCGGAGCCGTCTGTACGCTCACCCACTGCACGGTGGTGAACTCTTCGATGGCCCAGTCGCCGTTGAACCGGCCCAGTCCGGAGTTCTTCTCACCGCCGAATGGCATGTGTGCCTCATCATTCACCGGCATATCGTTGACGTGAGTCATGCCAGTCCTGAGCTTGCGGGCAAACCGCAGTCCTCTGTGCAGATCACCGGAAAAGACGGCGCTGGAGAGGCCGAATTCCGTGTCGTTCGCCAGTTCCAGGGCGTGTCGTTCATCGCGGGCTTTCTGGATGCCAACGAGCGGTCCGAAGACCTCATCGCTGCTGAGCTGCATATCGGGCGTTACGTCACCAAATACGTGTGGCGGCACCATCTGCCCGTGGATCTCGCCCTCCAGGAGGACCTTCGCTCCCTGATCTCTGGCTTTGGCAATCTTCCGCCGCAGGGCTTCGAGTTGGGATTTATTGATGATGGGCCCGATGACGGTCTCCATCGCAGAGGGGTCGCCGACGGTCAGCCTGCTGACGTGAGCGACGAACCGTTCAACGAAGCGGTCGTACAGGCCTTGATCGACGATGATCCGGTTGATGGCCATGCAGATCTGCCCCTGATGCAAGAACGTGCCGAACACGGCCGCTCTCACAGCCTGCTCGACATCCGCATCGTCGAGCACCACGAACGGGCAGTTGCCACCCAGCTCCAAGGCGACCTTCTTGAGGAATCGACCGCCTGTCGCGATCCTGGCGACGTTCTTGCCTACCGGCGTCGAGCCGGTAAACGAGATCAGCGACGGAACGGGGTGCGCTACGAAATCATCACCGATGGCCGATCCCGGGCCGATCACCACACTCAGCACACCTGCGGGGAGCCCCGCCTCCTCGAAGACGTGGCCCAGCAGCAAGCCTCCGGTGATCGGCGTATCACTCGCCGGTTTGATCACCACCGCATTGCCCAGGGCAATCGCCGGCGCCACCGAACGTTGAGAGAGATGCAGTGGGAAGTTCCAGGGGCTGATGACGCCCACGACGCCCAACGGTTGGCGATAGACAAAGTTTTGTTTCCCCGGAGTATCACTGCTCATGATGCCGCCCCGGGCCCTGGCGGGCATCCCTGCCGCTTCCAGGGTAATCGCGCGAGCAAGACCCAATTCGATGGTGGCCTTTAGCCGTGTGCTGCCGGACTCGCGGACCAGCCAGTCAATGATTTCCTCTTTGCGCTGGTCGAAGATCGACACCACACGCAGAATCAGTGCTGCCCGCTCCGCTGGAGGTGTGTCGGCCCAGGCGACCTGTGCCACTGCGGCCGCTTGGTAAGCCGCATCCAGGTCGTCGGCGGTGGCGGACCGGATGGAAGTCAACGTCTCGCCGGAGTATGGGTTCACGACAGGACGGGATTCCTCGCCGCTGCCTTCGCGCCATGTTCCTGCCAGCAGTTGTAGATGAAAGTTTTGATAGCTCTCAGCCATGGGTTCGGCCTCGCACCAGATCGATTGCGTACGCTTGTGAGTAAGGATCTCCCCGCAAAGCAGAGGCCCTGTTCTCGTGAGCTGCCCGAAGCGGCAGGACGGGATCGCTTCACGATCCGTCGCGCCCGTTGTGGTCCGCTGAGCCGCTAACGTTGCACGCCTTCGGCAATCCGATCCCCCAGGTTCTTGTCGACCTTGCGCCAGTATGCGAGGGCCCGCTCGAGCACGGGTGCGGAAACGCCGGCTGCGAGGTGGCCGACGACATTGCCCACCAACCGGTCGCGCGCAGCGGCGTCCAGCACTTCACGAACCAGAGTGCCTGCCTGGCCGAAGTCGTCGTCATCGCGTCGCAGCGTATAGGCCTTGCGCACCATATCGCCGTCGGCATACCACAACCCGGCCTCATCGGCGCGTGTAGGGTCAGCCTTCGGGCCTCCGTATGAGTTGGGCGCGTATACTGGATCAGCGACGTTCTCGGTCCGCATGGCTCCGTCCTTGCTGTAACTGTGGACGGGCGCCTGGGGTCGATTGACCGGGATCTGCTTGTAGTTGACACCGAGCCGGGCGCGGTGCGCGTCGGAGTAGGAGAAGCCACGCGCCAAGAGCATCTTGTCCGGACTGAAGCCGATTCCCGGTACCAGGTTATTGGGTTCGAAGGCAGCCTGCTCGATCTCGGTGTGATAGTCGGTGGGATTGCGATCCAAGGTCAGCTTTCCGACATCGATCAGCGGGTAATCTTTGTGTGGCCAGACCTTGGTCAGGTCGAAGGGATTGAACCGGTAGGTTTTTGCGTCTTCGAACGGCATGATCTGCATCTTCAGAGTCCAGCTCGGAAAATCGCCTTTCTTGATCGACTCGAACAAATCCCGCCGGTGGTAGTCGGCATCGACGCCGGCCAGCGTATCGGCCTCGGCCTGGGTCAGACACTCGATGCCCTGGTCGGTCTTGAAGTGGTATTTGACCCAGAACTTCTCGCCTTCGGCGTTGAGCCACATGAAGGTATGACTGGAGTAGCCGTTCATGTGTCGCCACGTTTTCGGGATGCCACGGTCGCCCATCAACCACGTGACCTGATGCGCCGATTCCGGCGACAGCGACCAGAAATCCCACTGCATATCATGGTCGCGAAGCCCGCTGTCCGCTCGGCGCTTCTGGGATCGGATGAAATGCTGGAACTTCATCGGGTCTCGAACGAAAAAGATCGGCGTATTGTTGCCGACCATGTCGTAGTTGCCGTCCGTCGTGTAGAACTTGAGCGAAAACCCGCGTGGATCGCGCCAGGTGTCGGGACTGCCGCGTTCCCCGGCAACGGTAGAAAAGCGGATCAGGGTGTCGGTCTGCGTGCCGGGCTGAAATACTGCGGCCTTGGTATACGCACTGACGTCGCTAGTGACTTCGAAGTGGCCGAAAGCACCGCCGCCCTTGGCATGGGGCTGGCGCTCGGGGATGCGCTCGCGGTTGAAAGTTGCCATCTGCTCGAGCAGATAGTGGTCGTGGAGTACGATCGGACCATCCGCACCAATCGTCAGCGAGTGTTCGTCGCTCGCAACCGGGATCCCGGCATCCGTGGTCGTGGGCTTGGTTTGGTCAGCCATTGCTGTGACTCCTGGAGTTGATAAGCGGGAACAGATCGTGTCCCGCAGAGGGGTGTACGAGGGTGTGCCGCGGGTCTGCGGGTCTGATTGGACGCGTCCTCAGGCGACGACCGCCGACGACCGAGCGGTCTGATTGCCGACCAGCGGACCAGGCTCCGGGTCTGGCTCGTCGACGAATTCGACCTCGCCGAGCTTCCGCATGGCGAAGGCCTGCATCGGATCTCCCATGATGCTCTCCTCCTCGGACCTGGGTGTCCTGGTGAACAGCAAGAACAATGCCGGGTGACGTGACGACCCTGCGCTCGCCTCCGCCGACGTGAGGCGCTCAACCCCAATCTGGGGCCTCATGGCTCACCTTCGGTCCGCACCAACCTGAGATCGGTGTCGACGGATCGCTCGAAGTGCAGCTGTCGCGCGAGCGCACGAAGGCCGCCGCCTTCTCCACGGAGGGGAACTTCGAGACGCTCGAGGTCGCGACGCTCCCCTTCAGCGACGGAGCTTCTGATACTCGACGGCATCGAACGCATCCACCTGGATCACCTCGTCGCGCGCCGCGTCGGCAGCGTTCAGTGCCGCCAGCTCGCTTTCCGAGATCACGCCGGCCGCGAGACCGGCACTCGCCATCGCGTCGCCGGGTGCCCGGTCGATGACGCCCTCGCGCACCGCGGCGCGAAGCTTGGCCTCGATCCGCAGCGCCTCGCTGGCCTTTCGGAGCGCGGCCTCGAGACGACCCAGCCCAACCTCATCCTCAGAAGGAACGAAGATGCCCGCCGTCAGACGCTCGCGCGTTTCCGCATCATCCAGGACTGCCGTCGCAACGGCGCTGACGCCGGCATCGTCGGGTCCCCGTTCACGTCGTCCCAGCGGAAGGACGAGCGGGCGGAGCATCCAGGCAAGCGGTCGGGCGGGTAGGTTGCGCAGCACCCCGTCGAGCGCGGACTCGACCTCGGCCAGCGCGTGGTTGCATGCCCACGCGACGAAGGGCTCATCGCCCGACGGATGGCCGGCATCGTGGAAACGCTTCAGCGTCGCGGACGCCAGATACATCCAGGCAAGTGCATCGGCGAGGCGACCGGTGATCATCTCGCGGCGCTTGAGCTGGCCGCCGAGGCTGGCCATGGCTGCGTCGGACACGAGAGCGAACGCGGCGCTGAGCCGCGAGAGGCGCTGTACAGGGCGCCGCACAGGGCCCTTGGGAGCGGCGCGCTCGAAACGCCCACCCGACACGCCGAGCAGGAACGCGCGAGCGGCCGTGCTGAAGACGTGGTTCACGTGTCCGAAAAACGCCCGGTCGAAGGCGTCCCGGTCTCGCTTCTCGAAGGCATGGATCTCTTCCAGCGCGAAAGGGTGACAGCGAATCGCTCCCTGGCCGTAGATGATCATCGAGCGGGTCAGGATGTTGGCCCCCTCGACGGTGATCCCGACGGGCACGGCATCGTAGACGCGACCCAGCAGGTTGCGCGGACCGCGCTGGATCGCGGCGCCAGCCCGGATGTCCATGGCGTCGTTCGTCACGGTGCGCAGCGATTCCGTGAGGTACGCCTTCGCGATGGCGGAGAGGACCGATGGTTTCTCCCCGGCGTCGACGCTGGCGGCCGTGAGAGAGCGGGTGGCGTCCATCAGGTAGGTGAGGCCGGCGATCCGCGCCAGGGGCTCCTCGACCCCCTCGAAGCGCCCGATCGGTGTATCGAACTGCTCGCGGACCATGGCATAGGCACTGACGACGCGGGTCGCGAGCTTGGCTCCGCCCACGGAGAGCGAAGGCAGCGAGATCGAGCGACCCGCCGCCAGGCTCTCCATCAACATGCGCCAGCCCTGGCCAGCACCCTCCAGCCCGCCGATGATGAAGTCGAGCGGGACGAACACGTCGTGACCGACGATCGGTCCATTGTGAAAGGGAATGCCCATGGGGTCGTGACGCGCGCCGATCTCGATGCCCGGGAGATGAGCGGGAATCAGAGCGCAGGTGATCCCGCGATCCGTCTCGTCGCCGAGCAGCCGGTCCGGGTCGCGCAGCCGGAAGGCGAGACCGATCAGGGTCGCGACGGACGCCAGCGTGATGTAACGCTTGCGCCAGTTGAGTCGCATCCCGAGGACCTCTTCGCCCCCGTACTCTGCCCGGCAGACGATGCCCTCGCACTGGGTGGCGGCCGCGTCGCTTCCGGCCTCCGGGCCCGTGAGCGCGAAGCAAGGGATCTCCTCGCCGCGTGCGAGGCGAGGGAGATAGTGGTCGCGCTGGGCGTCGGTGCCATAGTGGAGCAGCAGCTCTGCTGGCCCCAAGGAGTTCGGAACCATCACCGTGACCGCGGCGGTAATGCTGCGGCTCGAGAGCTTCTGCACCACCGCGGAATGCGCGTGCGCGGAGAACCCGAGGCCTCCGTACTCCTCCGGGATGATCATGCCCAGAAACCGCTCCTGCTTGAGGAACTCCCACGTCTCGTTCGGCAGGTCACCGGACTGCGCGACGTCCCACTCGTTGAGCGATCGGCACAGCCCCTCGACGGGACCCTCGAGGAACGCGAGTTCACGCTCACTCAGCGGCTGCGGCTCGAAGTCGAAGAGCACCCGCCAGTCCGGAGCCCCCGAGAAGAGCTCCTTGTCCCACCAGACCGTTCCGGCCTCGAGAGCGATCCGCTCGGTCTCGCCCAGTCGCGGCAAGAGCCGGCCGACCTGCGTCATCACGACTGGCGTGACCCAGCGGGACCGCCATTCCCGCCTGCCGAAGAGGAGGGCGAGCACGGCGAATACCGCGCCCACGCCGGACAGGACAGCCCACGAGGCGGACCCGGCGAACGCCCACCCCACAAGGAGTAGGCCGCCGCTCGCGACCCAGGCCCAGTACGCGCGGCGCTCGAAGAGCAGCCCGAGAAAGAGCGCGAGAGTCGCCACGATCCCAACGACTGTCATCTCTCGTTCCCTCCACTGGGGACATCCCTGACGGGAGCGGCGGCGCTCGAGATGGCACCGGACTGCTGACGACTCCTCGGACTGGGCGTCCTGGACAGAATGAAAAGCAAGAACAATGAAAAGCAAGAACAATGCCGGGTGGCGAGACCGGCTGCTCTCGTCGCCGCCATGACCTGAGGCACACAACCCCACCTCGGGGGTCGCGAGCCCCGCATTCGCCCCGGCGCCATCCGCGGAAGAGAGGCGGCTGAGTCACGAGGGTTCGAGCGCTCCCGCTTGGCGAAGCCGACAGCCCGCGTCCCGAGATCTCCGAGACGCTCACGACAACGGCCGCCAACGGTCCGTCGACGCCCTCGATCTCGCTCTGGCCCCTTCTGCGCGGAGGACGAACCCCCACCTTCTCGGTCACTGAAATACCCCGATCCGAGGATGGTTGCGCTCGCCGGAACAGGACACGATGTCTCAGCGAGAGCAATCAGCGGCGCTCCACTGATGATCTGGCTTTACGTCAGGTCGTCCGATCCACTCTCGGGAGCGATAGCAGGCCTGGAGTCATGTCGTTGCCGCTCCCAATTGTCGGTGATCCCATTCGCCTCTCCACCCGTTCGTCCGTCTCACCCGCGTCGATCGCCCATCCGGACGCGCGGCAGGTGACGCCCCGATCTTTCGGAGGACGACCGGATTCCGCAGACGCAGCCCTGGCAACGATGGAAGATCGCGACTTCGATGTGGGGCTGACCGACCTCCAGATGCCTGGGAAGGACGGTCTCGAACTCCTGGCAGCCCTCCGCCAGCTTCGGCCCGCTACGCCCGTGGTGTTGATGGCCGCATTCGAGAGTGTCCAGACCGCCGCGGAGGCGATGCGAACGGGCACACTCGACTACGTGACCAGGCCCTTCGAGGCGGATGCGCTGCTGATCGCGCTGGAACGCGCCTTCGAACGTCGCGAACTCGAGGATGGGAATCGCCGACTCCGGCGCGCCGTCGATCGCACGGGCTCTTTCAGGGAACTCGTCGGCAAGAGCGCCGCGATGAACGAAATCTACGCACTGATCCGAAAGATCTCCTCCAGCCGCAGCAACGTCCTCATCACCGGCGAAAGCGGCACGGGCAAGGAGGTCGTGGCGCGCACGATCCACTTCACCGGCGCACGCGCCAAGAAGCCTTTTGTTCCGATCAATTGCACGGCGATGCCCGAGGGATTGCTCGAGAGCGAGCTCTTCGGTCACGTGAAGGGCGCGTTCACGAGCGCCCACGCCGCCAAGAAGGGCCTCTTCGAGACGGCCCACGGAGGCACCCTCTTTCTCGACGAGATCGGCGACATGCCGGTGAGCTTGCAAGGCAAGCTCCTGCGGGTCCTCCAAGACCGTGAAGTGCGGCCGGTCGGCGGCAACCAGTCCGTCAAGCTCGATGTCCGCATCATCGCGGTTACGAACCAGAAGCTCGAAGACGCCATCCAGGACGGACGCTTCCGCAAGGACCTCTACTATCGCCTGAACGTCCTGCCGATCCGCATTCCTCCGCTTCGCGAACGGCCGGACGACATCCCCGTCCTGGCCGAAGCCTTCCTGCGCAAGCACTCCGATGACGAGCGCTACCGCTTCACGGAGCAGGCTTCCCGCAAGCTCATGCAGGCACCGTGGGCCGGCAACGCGCGCGAACTCGAGAACTGCATCGAGCGCGCCTTGGCGCTGGCAGACTCCCATGAAATCCACTCGAGCGACGTCCTGGTCTCGAGCGAAGTTCCGCGGCAGAACGACGGTACGCTTCACGAGATGCTGCTGCGCACGGCTCTGGAGCAGCGGCTATCGGCCGACGAGCTGACGGAGTCCTACATCGACGCCGTGATCGAGGCGGTGCACGGACGCAAGTCCGAGGCGGCAAAGATGCTCGGAATGAATCGCCGCACGCTCTACCGTCGCGCAGAGCGCCTGCGAGGCGAGGGCGGCACGGAAAGACGATCGGCTCTCACACCTTGCGCCAACTAGTCTCTCACAAGTGTGCCGGCAAGAACAGGCGCCCTCGACGAGGCCGGGCCGCGCGTCGGGACGCAACTTGTCCGGGATCAGGAGACATTGCGACTCGTTCGGCGCTGCGCAACGGGTGGCAGGACTGGGGCCTGAGCGCGAGCGACGAGCCGGGGACGCTGACGAGCCCCAGCGCGCCGCTGCTCGCGACGGCCGTGCCCGTCGCCCTGGCGTTCGAGGAGCAGTTCGAAGCGCTCGTCATCGGCACGGACTCACCCTCGATACCGGAACTGGATTCTGGACGGAACGGCGCGCCGAGCGCTCTGTGGAGTCCCCATGGCGCATCAGGAATCCCCAACTCCTCGAGCCGTAAGGCTGCGAGATGGATGCTGGTGGCGAACGTCTTGGCCTTTGCTTTGCTGACCGCATCGGCCCAGGCGCAGGATGGCGGCCGATGGGGCAGCGGCAAGAATCTGTATGACAACGTCTGCGGCCAGTGCCACGCCCCCGAAGTCGGTGTGGGTACGGCGATCGCAGGACGCGGTCTGCCCGAAGACTATGTCAAATTCATCGTACGCAACGGCTTCAACGCCATGCCGGCCTTCCCGGCTTCCTTTATCGACGATGAATCCATTGCTCAGGTGACCGAATACCTGTCGACCCTGCCAGCCCCTAAAGCTCTGCCATGAGGAGCCCGCCATGAATGTCAATCGACGTTTCGTGCTCAAGGGTATGGCCCTGAGTGGTATCGCCGGCCTCGCGATGGGCGGTTCGTTACGCGCACTCGCTGGCACAGCCGCCACGGCGAATGACGCCAGCACCGGTGGTCATCCAGTCGTGGCGCTGGCCAACGAGGGTGCGGTGGAGCTGGCTTTCCTGCATGGCGCCATGAAGGCCAGCGGCTCTCGGCTGCGGGTGCAGCGGGTGAGCCGCGACTTGGCGTTCATGCTGGATTTCGAGCGCCAGGTGCGCAGCCGTCAGGCGACGCGAATCATCGGCCTGCTGGATGATGCCTCGGCAACCCTTGTCGTAGCGATGGCACGCAGCGCTGGTGCACGTGTGCAGTGGCTTGGCCAGCACACCGCCGAAGCCGGCTTCACCCGCCACCATCTGCTCACGACCGAGCTTGCCGAGGGCTGCTCCCGGCAGCTCAGCCGCCATCTGCATGCCTGCGGCGCTGGTTTCAGTCTGAACGAAGAGCGCCACAACGGTTCGATGGCGCCGCGTCAACTGACCGGGCCCGCGTGCAGCGGCAATCAGTCCGCACAGTGGGCTGCCAGCATCGGTCATCTGCTGGCTTCGCTGGGGGCGCGCCCGGCGCTGGCCACCCCGCTGGCGCCCGCTACGAGCAAGCCGGTCACCGGCCGTTTTGCTTCGTTCTCGATCGCGGCCTGAAGGAATCGGATCCATGTCTGTACAAAATGACGCGATCCTGCCCAAAGGGGTGAGCCGGAAGGAATTCGACAAGGCGATCAAGAAGTTCCGCGCCTTGCTGGGCGAAGAAAACGTATTGGTCAAGGCCGACCAACTGGTGCCTTACAACAAGATCATGATGCCCGTGGAGAATGCGGCGCATGCACCCTCGGCCGCGCTGACTGCGACCACCGTCGAGCAGATTCAGGGCGTGGTAAAGATCTGTAATGCGCATCGTATCCCGATCTGGACCATCTCCACCGGCCGCAACTTCGGTTACGGCTCGGCCGCACCGGTTGCGCGGGGTCAGGTCATCCTCGATCTGAAGAAGATGAACAAAATCATCAGTATCGATCCGGTGATGTGCACCGCACTGGTCGAGCCCGGCGTCACCTACGGGCAGCTGTATGACCATATCGAGGAGCACGACCTGCCGTTGATGCTGTCGTTCTCCGCGCCATCGGCCATTGCCGGGCCGGTGGGCAACACCATGGACCGCGGCGTCGGCTACACGCCCTACGGCGAGCACCTGATGATGCAGTGTGGCATGGAAGTGGTTTTGGCCAACGGGGATGTCTATCGCACCGGCATGGGTGGCGTTGAGGGCAGCAATACCTGGCAGATCTTCAAGTGGGGATATGGTCCGACGCTGGATGGCATGTTCACCCAGGCCAACTACGGCATCACCACCAAGATGGGCTTCTGGCTGATGCCCAAGCCGCCGGTGTTCAAGCCGTTCGAGGTCATCTTCGAGAACGAAGCGGACATCGTCGAGATCGTCGATCTGCTACGTCCGCTGCGGATGTCCGGGACCATTCCCAACTCCGTGGTCATCGCCAACATCCTGTGGGAAGCAAGTAGTGGCAATGTGCGCCGCTCTGCCTATACCAGCGAGCCAGGCCGCACCCCCGATCTTGTCCTGGAAAAAATACAGGGGGATACCGGCATGGGTGCCTGGAACCTCTACGCGGCGCTGTACGGCACCCAGGAGCAGGTCGATGTGAATTGGAAGATCGTCTCCGACGTGTTCGAGAAGCATGGCAAGGGGCGCATCGTCACCCAGGAAGAGGCCGGCGATACCCAGCCTTTCAAATACCGCGCCGAGTTGATGTCCGGGGTGCCAAACCTGCAGGAGTTCGGTCTGTACAACTGGCGCGGGGGCGGCGGCTCCATGTGGTTTGCACCGGTCAGCGAAGCACGTGGAAGCGAGTGCCAGAAGCAGGCGGCATTGGCCAAGGGCATCCTGCACAAGCACGGTCTGGATTATGTGGCCGAGTTCATCGTCGCTCCACGCGACATGCACCACGTCATCGATGTCCTCTTCGACCGCACCAATGACGAGGAGTCCAAGCGTGCCGATGCCTGCTTCAACGAGCTGCTGGATGAGTTCGAGAAGGAAGGTTACGCGGTATACCGCGTGAACACGCGCTTCCAGGAGCGTGTTGCGCAGAGCTACGGCCCGATCAAGCGGGACGTGGAGCACGCCATCAAGCGCGCACTGGATCCCAACAACATTCTGGCGCCGGGCCGCTCGGGCATCGATCTGGATACCTATAAAAAGACCTGAGCGTGCGGTGCGTTGAAAAGAGGGCGGCCACCAGGCTCGCCCTTTGTCGGCACTCACGATCCATGCTCGGAAGGGAAGAGCCGAGAGCCCAGGAGGCGCCGATGAGAATCCAGGCCCTGGTCGTCGAGGAGAAGGACGGCCCGTTTCTGATGCAGGAACTCGAGCTCGCGCCTCCAGGCCGGGGCGAGGTGCGCGTGCGCATCGTTGCCTCCGGCGTCTGCCACACCGACGCCATCACCCGCGCAGGCGACATGCCGATGCCCTTCCCGTCGATTCTCGGCCACGAAGGCTCGGGAATCGTCGAAGAGCTCGGCACCGGAGTCAGCCAGGTCAACGTGGGCGACAAGGTGATCATCGGCTGGCCCTCCTGCGGCGGGTGCCGCAACTGCCTCGACGGGCAGCCGCGCTACTGCCTGCGTACGGGCGAAGCGTTGGTCTCCGGGCACCGCTTCAAGGGCGACCTCGCCGGCACCTCCGCCTACTCGAGACTGGACGGACGGCCGATCCACGGCCACTTCTTCGGCCAGTCGTCCTTTGCCACCCATTCGATCGTGACCGCCGACGCCTTGGTGCGCGTCGAGACGAACGCCCCTCTCGAGTTGCTCGGCCCGCTCGGCTGCGGTCTCGCCACGGGCGCCGGCGCGGTACTCAACGAAGCGCGACCCCGGCCGGGCGACTCGATCCTGGTGTGCGGTGTCGGCGCGGTCGGCCTGGCGGCGATCGCGGCGGCGACCTGCACGGGCGCGACGCGGATCCTCGCCGCCGACGTGCACGACTCCCGCCTCGAACTCGCGCAGCAGTTCGGCGCCACCCACGTCGTCAACTCGAAGCGCACCGACCTCGCTGTCGCCGTGCGCGAGATCACCGGCTCCACCGTCGATTTCGCCTTCGACTGCACGGGAGTCATCTCCGTGATCGAGACGCTCGCCACCAGCGTCGGGATGCTCGGCACTCTGGTGTTGATCGGGGGGGCTCCTGCCGGCGCTCGCTTCTCCCTCGACCATCTGACGACCCTGTGGGGCAAGCGGGTGATCGGAGTCCTCGGCGGCGGCGGGCGCTCGGGTCAGCTCATCCCGGCTCTCGTCCAACTCTTCGAGCAGGGGCGGTTCCCCTTCGACGAACTCGTCCGCAGCTACGACTTCACGGAGATCGAAGGCGCCCTCGCCGACTCCAAGTCGGGCGCCGTCATCAAGCCGGTGCTGCGAATCGGCAGCTGAACGCCGGGCGCGCCGTCGAGGATCGGCCTGGGATCCACTGACGAGCTCGGCTCCGTTCTCTTCCGAGCCTCGACACGGCCGCATCGAGGTTTCCCGAGACGACGGTCGGCATCACCGAGGCTTCACCCCGGGCTGCGGCTCGCCGTCGCGGTCCGATCGAGGTCCCGCAGCCGGTAGCTCCGGCCGCGGATGTCGAGCACGTGGCTCTTGTGCAGCAGCCGGCCGAGCAGCGGCGACGGTGCCGCAATCACAAGAGCCACTCGATCGGCAAGAGCGACAGGAACCAAACGGAAGCTCGCAACCACCAGCTCGCGCCCGGTTCGCGGTCATACCGCAGCACCTGGTCCTCGTGATGCTCGGTCCAATAGAGCTGTCCGGTGTTCGACAGGTGCAGCTCGTAGGAGTTCGCCGGAATGCTGTCGTGGAATGCGGCTTCGATCCTTTGGGCCAGCACCGGACTGTCGATGACGAACCCGAGTTCCGTGTTCAGCTTCCGCGACCGCGGATCGAAATTGAACGAGCCGACGAAGAAGCGCGAGCGATCCACCGAGAACGTCTTCGCGTGCAGGCTGGATCCGGAGCTACCGAAGGGTCCGGTGAGTTCGCGCTCGCCGGCATCCGGCGATAAGCGCCGCATTTCGTACAGGGTGATGCCGGCTTCGAGGAGAGGCTTGCGGCGTTTCGCAAAGCCGGAATAGACCGCCGGTACATCGGAAGCTTGCAGTGAGTTGGTCAGGATCTTGATCTTGACGCCGCGTCTGGCCATCGAGATGAACGAGTCGGTGCCAGTCTCCCCGGGAACGAAATATGGGGCGACCAGCTCCAGATCAGAAACCGGATCGCCGATGATCCTCGTCAACTGGTGATGAAACAGCTCTTGCGACGGAGCACGCCCAAGGCCCTTGACTGGATCATCACTGATCATCTGCGTGACCGCCCATTCGAAGTCGAGTCGCCTCTCCAGCACTGCACGAAGGAAGGGAGAATCACGAATGGCGGCGGTGTAGGCCAGCGCCGCCGGATCGTGTTCGACGCGTGCCGCCGCTCTCGCGAGCTCCGCGATTCGTGCTGGCTCCACAGAATGGACGATGCGATCGAGCGGGTAAGACGAAGTAGACGCCCAATACCGATCGAAATCTTTCGACACCTCCGTCACGACCGGTCCCACCGCCACGACATCGAGATCGACGAACAGCGAACCCTCCGCCGCCGCGCCAAAGTACTCGTCGCCGATGTTCCGGCCGCCGATCACGGTCACCTGATTGTCGACGGTGAACGACTTGTTGTGCATGCGCCTGTTTGCGCGCGCAAAATCGGTCAAATAACCGATCCGCGGTTTCCGAATCACGAACGGATTGAAGAGCCGTACTTCGATGTTCGGGTGCGAATCCAGCGCGGCCAGGATCGGGTCGAGACCCGGGGTTGTGTTGTCATCCAGGAGAAGGCGGACACGAACGCCGCGATCCGCCGCCGCGTGCAGAGCCTCGAACAACAGTGTGCCCGTCATGTCGTTCTGCCAGATGTAATACTGAACATCCAGCGTCCTCTCCGCGACTTCGGCCAAGCGCGCACGCGCGGCAAAGGCTTCGCGCGAATCCGCCAGCGGATAGATTCCGCAGAGCCCGGGATGCGCTTCAACCAGCGGTGTGATGGATCTTCCGAGCCGCGTACCGGCGGTATCCAGTAGAGCCGAGGAAGTGGTGCGACCGTCCAGCGAAGGTAACCGGCTGCACCAGCCGATCACGACAAGGATCAGGAGCACCGCAACAATGCAGACGATGACGTACTTCAAGATTCTGACCAGGTACCCCATTCGTCAGTTCCGTCGCCTGGAATACGCCAGCGCGGAGCGATGTCAGCGCGCCGGCGCACCGGCGCACCGGCGCACGACCTCGTCCTTGAATTTCGGCGTGTCACATTGCTGAGCCAGGACGTCCCTTTGGCCAGCTCGATCCTACCCTCCGAGGTCTCCAGGATTCCAAGGAAGGTCCAGCCATGGAGTGGAGACGTCCGAGTACTCGGTCTAGCAGAATCGACAACGTGCGCCGTTCGTCAGTCGCGAGCCGAGAAAGATCGGCTAAGCGGCCTGAACGTCGTCCAAACCCGCCGCCGCGAGGATCGCCAGAGCTGCCATGGACGCGAAGATCGCCAGCACCGCGCCGATGCCGAACCACTGCGCGATGACGCCGAAGGCGCCGCCGGCGAGCAGGAGCAGACCGACCACCGAATTGCTGAGCGCGGTGTACGTTGCGCGGTGGTCGGGTTCCGCCATGTCGACGACGTGCACGGAACGCCCGAGCCGCACGCCCTGGTGCGCGATCATGAGCACGAACAACAGCGCCGGCAGCAATGACGCTTCCTCCAGCACGGTCGGCATGGCCAGTGCAACGAAGGCAGCCACCGTGTTCGCCAGTGCGCCGAGCGTCGCCGCGAGCATCAGTACGAGACGACTCGATCGGTCGGCGAACCGCCCCCAGACGTAGGTGCTGGCCAGACTCGCGGCCGCCGCTGCGACCATGAAAGGGCCCAGCGTGCCGAGGCCGCTCGCTGCACGATCCCCGCTGAGTGCGATGTAGAACGGCGGCGCCAGCGCCGTCGACAGCAGCAATGTGCGCGTCACGATGAGGCGGCGCAGATGTCGGTCGCTGCGTAGCAGGCCGAGTTGCGCGACGACCGCGGCCAGACCGTCGATGCCGCCTGCCGTCGCACCGGGCTCTTCCCGAAGCAATCCGAAGACGAACGCGGCCAGCAGCCAACAGATGCCGCCGAACACGACCATGCCGGCGACGACCGGCACCGTGAGCGGAATCCAACCAAATGAATACCCGATCGCCAGCAGCAGCGTCGCCGCGGCGGCGATGGTGCCCGCCGTGCCGCTGACCGAGCCGCGCCGGCCCCGGTCCACAGTCTTGCCGAGCAGGTCCTTGTGGCTGATCGAGCACAGGCTGCGACCGAGAGCGAAGATCGCGATCAGGGCGACTGCGACGATGCCGGCGAGGGCGCCGGAAAACATCTGTGCGAACCACCCCATCAGGCCGAAGCTGATGATCGCGGCGCCCTGGACGACACAGCCGAACACATAGACGGTCTTGCGAATGGAGAGTCGCCGAATGCGTGCCGAGATCACCAGCTGCGGCAGCATCGCCAGCGATTCGCGCACCGGCACCAGCAGGCCGAGCGCCCAGGTCGGCGTGCCGATGGCGTCGAGCAACCAGGCGAGCACGAGCTTGGGATCGGCCAGGCCTTCACCGACTTTCGTCAGGCTCAGCGACACGATGTGCACGCCGTAGTTGTGCGGCTGCTCGCGGCACGCGGATTCGGGCAGGTCGCGGCACACCTGCACCAATTGGTCATCGTCGACGAGCACTGCGTGCAGTCGGGCGAACCCAGTCATCAGAACAGTCATCAGAACCGGTAGATTGCAGCGGCGCCGGAGTTTGTCGGCATGCGGTCGCTGGGGACGACGATCACTTCGCCACGTTTCTTCAGGACGATTTCACCCAGATCGTCGAACACGTCATCGACTTCCGGGTGGTCCAGATCAGCGGTCGTGATCTCGCCGCTGCTGGCGTCGATGCGACCGGGAAACAGTCGGTCGGCCTCGATCAGGAGCGTCTCCACGCGCCCGGCGAGCGCCGCTTCGGCGATGCCGGGCAGGTCGTCGGCGCCGCGACCGTGCGAGACGGCCGTGCCGAAGGATTCGACGAGCCCGGCCAGTCGCTGCAGGTAGTGCGGCAGCACGACTTGCCAGGCGCGTTCACGCAGCGCGTCCAGTGACAGCGCATCCGGATGGACATTGATCGCTTCATCCATCAACGACGGATTCGCGCTGATGGTGCGAAACAAATGATGGTGCTGCGGCAGCGCCGCCAGGATCAGACGTTGCCCCGACGGCTGTGAACGGTGCTTCGATACGGCCGCGTCAACGGCGCGGAAGAACTGCTCGGTGTCGCGGTCCTCGAGGTCCTGCCAGACGTCGGTGCCGTGGTGGGCTACGCGAGTGGCGCCCATCGGTCCGTGGGTGCGGTGAGCGCCCTCCCGGTCGTCGCGTGCCTTTCCCAGCATTTCAACGGCAGTCTGCGGCACGCCGGCGATCGGCGGCAGCTCATCGAGCGCGTCGCGGTTGCCCTGATAGACCTTGAACGCGTGCCGGTTCAAGCCGAGGATCTGGTAGCGGTCGGCCGATTGTACGATGCGCATCAGGGGCTTGGTATGAAAGCTGTCGGCGACGACCACCAGTTCGGCAACCGGCCGCTGCAGCCGGTAGACCCGAAAGAAATCCGGCGCGCCCAGAACGGCGAGTCCGTCGCCGGCGTGATTCCAGAAGTGGTGATCTTCGGCGAGCGCCTCGAACGGGCCCAGCAGCGTCGGGATGTCGCGTGCCGGGTACTTCGCGCGCAGCGATGCGGCCAACCGCTTGACGAGGTTGCGGAAGCGAATCGGGTCCTGCACGTTGTCGGGGTGCTGCCGGTGGGTCGGCTGATAGAGCGACAGGCACGGCGCCTCGCGGTCGGCCAGCAACACGGCGGGATAGTCGTGGGTGAGTGAATGCATGGATTCCTCCAGAAGGTTGTCAGCCGCGCAGGAGCTGCGGGCTTCGTTTGACAGAGACGGTCGCCGCCGAACTGCCAGCCGATCAGCAGCACCAGCTCGACCGCCATCACGGTCTGCAGGATCAGCGGGCCGCCGAGTTGCTAGCGCGACCCGCGTGTCATGCATCCCCTTCCCCGCCTCGCTCTTGCCGGCGACCTGACGAACGCGACGGCGACGGCAGCAGCTCGTGACCCCTCCTGCCGGCTCGCCGACACTGTGTCATTTTGACGCGGCTCGATACCGTCCGCGATGTCGCTGAGGCGATGTCGCTGAGGGGAACGATCCATCGCCCGTCAAGCCGAGCGATCGCGCCGCTTCGCCGTCCTTGAACTGCCATGGTAGCACCCCCCTACAGACGAGGTTGCTGCGGTGGATGCGTTCGTAGCTCTCGGCAATGACGGCCTTCACGCCGAGCCGCGCCGGCGCTTTCGGCGACCAGCCGAGCGATCTCGTTTTCACTCACCTGTGCCGCCACGCCTTCGGCCGCCGACCGGAACGACTGCGCCACGGCCGCCAGCACGCCCCGATCCTGTGGCCGCTTCGGCCCGGCGACACTCGGCTCGACCTCGCTCGCCCGCCTCTTTGTCCTGCGCGCTTCTGCACCGAAACCTCCATCGACCAGTGGCGGCAATAGCACGGCCAGGCTCCAAGCGACGACCAGGTGTCGCGCCAGCCTTGCGGAGTACCCTATGGCCGTGGTTCGCGTCTGAGTCCACGAGAAGCGGTCGGCCGCGTGCTGTGCCTCGATGCGGTCCATCTCGACGGAGGAGACTGCGATGGCAGAGAACTTCCGAGACGACGGGCAGGAGCCGGACGGCCACGCGGGCGGCGAGCACGACGAGCACGGGTCCGGTGGGACGCACGGGGGTCATGGCAAGCACGCCGGGCACAGCGTGGAGATGTTCCGGCGGCGGTTCTGGTGGAGTCTGCTGCTGACGATCCCGTTGGTGGTGACCAGTCAGATGGTCATGGGCTGGTTCGGCTACGACCTCGACTTCCCGGGGGTGAGCCTGGTCGGGCCGGTGCTGGGGACGTTCTTGTTCGTGTGGGGCGGGTGGCCGTTCCTGGCCGGCGGTGTACGAGAGGCCGAGCAGCGTCAACCCGGGATGATGCTGCTGATCGCCATGGCGATCACCGTCGCCTACGTGGCGTCGATGGCGACATCGCTCGGCTGGTTCGGCCTGGACTTCTGGTGGGAGCTCGCCGCGCTGATCACGATCATGCTGCTGGGTCACTGGCAGGAGATGAAGGCCCTCGGCGCGGCCCAGGATGCGCTGGCGGCCCTGGCCGAGCTGCTTCCGGACGAAGCGGAACGCATCGCCGCGGACGGTTCCGTCGAGACCGTCCGACTCGACGAGTTGCGGGTCGGCGACGTCGTCCTCGTGCGATCCGGGAGCCGGATCCCCGCCGACGGCAGGATCATCGAGGGCGCTGCCGAGCTCGATGAGTCCATGATCACCGGCGAATCGCGCCCTGTTCCGAAGTCGACGGACGATTCCGTGGTCGCGGGCTCGGTGTCGACCGACTCCGCGGTGCGGGTCGAGGTCACCGCAATCGGGGACGACACGGCGCTGGCGGGGATCGGCCGGCTGGTGACCGAAGCCCAGGAGTCACGGTCGCACACGCAGGTCCTGGCCGATCGGGCCGCAGCGCTGCTGTTCTATGTGGCGGTGGCCGCAGCCGTCATCACGGCCATCGTCTGGACCGTGATCGGCGAAGGCGACGAGGCCGTCGTGCGGGTCGTGACGGTGCTGGTGATCTCGTGCCCCCACGCACTGGGGCTCGCCATCCCGCTGACCACATCGCTGTCGAGTGCCCTGGCGGCTCGCAACGGCATCTTGATCAAGGACCGGCTCGCCCTCGAGACCAGCCGCAAGATCGATACCGTCTTGTTCGACAAGACCGGCACCCTCACCAAGGGCGAGCATGTCGTCGTCGGCGTGGCCGCCACCGAGGGGGTCACCGAGAGCGAGATGCTCCGCCTGGCCGGCGGCGTCGAGGCCGACAGCGAACACCCGCTGGCCCGCGCCATCGTCAGCGCCGCCCACGATCGTGACGGCATCGCCACAGCCACCGAGTTTCGCTCCCTCACCGGCCGCGGCGTCGAAGCGCGCATCGACGACATGGTGTACGCCGTCGGCGGCCCGGCGATGCTGCGCGACCGGAGCCTCGCAGTGCCCGCATCGATCTCCACCGCCGTCGAGGAGTGGAAGGGTCGCGGGTCGTCGGTGCTCTACCTCGCCTCCAGCGAGGGCATCCTCGGCGCGCTGGCGGTCGAAGACGAGGTTCGCCCCGAAGCCCGCCAGGCCATCGACCAGCTCCACGCGGCGGGGCGCAAGGTCGTGATGATCACCGGCGATGCCCACCAGGTCGCCGACGCGGTGGCAGCCGACCTCGGCATCGACGAGGTCTTCTCCGAGGTCCTCCCCGAGGACAAGGCCGCCAAGGTCGCCGAGCTCCAGGACCGGGGTCTGCGCGTCGCGATGGTCGGTGACGGCGTCAACGACGCCCCCGCCCTCGCCCGGGCCGACGTGGGCATCGCCATCGGTGCGGGCACAGATGTGGCCATCGAGTCGGCGGGGCTCATCCTCGTCAGCGACGACCCGCGCAGCGTGATGTCCATCATCCACCTCTCCGAGGCCGTCTATCGCAAGTCGAGCGAGAACCTGGTGTGGGCCGCTGGCTACAACGTGCTCGCGATTCCCATCGCGGCGGGCGCCCTCCAGTGGGCCGGCATCACCATGCCGCCCGCCCTCGCGGCAGTCCTCATGAGCGTGTCCACCATCGTGGTCGCGCTCAACGCCCAGCTCCTGCGCCGACTCGACCTTCGTCCCGCAGCGATCGACGGCGTCGAGCTCGACCCGGACGAACATGGCGAGGCAGTGGCAACGGCGCGCGACGACGAGAACACCGGCACGCGCCGATGACCATCAGAACGAATCGACCGCGTCAACGAGGTTTCAGCGCGACCTTCCGTTCCTCTCGGAGAATGCTTCCGCCGCCTCTCTGCTGCGGCGCTGGGACGAGCACATCGAGTGCGACGGGCCTGCCGGTCATCAGCCCACAAATCATTTGTCCCATGGTCTTGCTCCTTCCGGCTGCTTCGTGCCCGCGAGGAGAGCAAGCAAGGAGCCACCTTCACCGCGCGGCTCTCGCTGCTTCATCGTCACCGCGCCGCGGATCGAATCGCGCCGGACTCGAGCAGCCGTACCCGATCTTGCACGCAGGTGCGTCGATTCTGCGATTTACAGCTCGAACGGGGCACGCGGAGGACGCTGGAGGGGGTTCTCACCCCTGGCCCGATCCTTGCTTTGCGATGGCAGGGGAGGGACGAGATGACCGGCGCCGAACGCTGCTGCCACGGATCGTGTCGATGCCTCGCGCGGGAGGGATCTCCGGATTGCTCGGAGGCCTGTGAGGCCGCTGCGCAGCGCCGCCAGGGCGACCTCTGTGTCTGCGGCCACCCCGCATGCCAGTAGCGCATCGACTCCCGCTCCCGGTCCGGATTCTCTCGCCGGCGCACTCCGCAACGAGGATCCGGATCGGGAGCATCCTCGCGTCTCGAGCCACCGCGAGAGGCTGCGAGGTCGGTCTCCCCCTTCCAGCGTCTCGCCGATGCCGGCCCGATCGGCGAGACGGTCGTCGACCGTCCTCCGAGGCCGAAGCCCTCGGGTGAGTTGTCACTTCCGGCGGTATCGGACCTCACTCGCCCGCGTAGTTCTCATCGAACCATGTGATCAGTGAGTGCCGAGCTGACCACGGCCATCCTCATGCATGGGGGATCATGCATGGGGGATCACACTCCGCGCTGAGGCTCGATCCGATCGTCGCCTGGACATGGAGAAGGAGAAGCACGCATGGCGAGCACGTCAACCAATCGGGGCGTCGTGTACAAAGGCCCGGGCAAGGTGGAGGTGGAGGGCATCGACTTTCCCAAGCTCGTGAATCCCCAGGGCAAACAAGCCGAGCACGGCGTGATCCTCGAGATTGTCGCCACGAACATCTGCGGCAGTGATCAGCACATGGTGCGGGGCCGTACCACGGCTCCTATCGGCCTGGTGCTGGGTCACGAGATCACAGGGGAGATCATCGAAGCTGGACGCGATGTCGAGTTCCTCGAGGTTGGCGACCTCGTCTCGGTTCCATTCAACGTCGCCTGCGGCCGCTGTCGAACCTGCAGGGAGCAGCAGACCGGCATTTGCCTCACCGTCAATCCCGAGCGGGCAGGCGGCGCGTACGGCTATGTGGACATGGGCGGCTGGGTGGGAGGACAGGCCGAGTACATCATGATCCCGTACGCCGACTTCAACCTCCTCAAATTCCCCGACAAGGACCAGGCCATGGCGAAGATCCGTGACCTGACCTGTCTGAGCGACATTCTGCCCACCGGCTATCACGGCGCCGTCACGGCGGGCGTCGGCCCCGGTTCGACGGTGTACATCGCCGGCGCCGGGCCAGTCGGCCTCGCGGCCGCCGTGTCGGCGCAGTTGCTGGGCGCTGCGGTCGTCATCGTCGGCGACATGAACGAGCGGCGGCTCGCGCACGCGCGTACCTTCGGCTGCGAGACCGTGAACCTCGCGGAAACCGGCTCTCTCGCCGACAAGGTCGCGCAGATCCTCGGCGTGCCCGAAGTGGACAGCGCGGTCGATTGCGTCGGCTTCGAGGCGCGCGGGCACGGCGCGGAAGCGAACACCGAAGCGCCCGCGGTCGTGCTCAACGCCGCGATGGAGATCACGCGCCCGGGCGGCTCGATCGGGATCCCCGGCCTCTACGTCACCGATGACCCCGGCTCGAAGGACGCCGCAGCCCGCAAGGGGGCGCTGTCGATCCGCTTCGGGCTCGGCTGGGCCAAGAGCCACTCGCTGCATACCGGACAGACGCCGGTGCTGAAGTACAACCGAAAGCTCATGATGGCCATCCTGCACGACCGGATCCAGATCGCCAAAGCGGTGAACGTCACGGTCATCACGCTCGACGAAGCCCCGCGCGGCTACGCCGACTTCGACGAGGGCGTCGCCAAGAAGTTCCTCATCGATCCGCATGGTGTCCTGAAGAACGCCGGATAGAAACGCGCGACAGTAGATTCCGCATTCGGCGGACGGACGGCTCCGACAAGGGAAACAATCGCAGCTACGGAAACCTTCCACCGCAAAACGTTGCTGGTGGCGCTGCCGATCGGGTTCGCGGCCTCCAATCGCGTCGTCGGCCTCTCGTCATCCTATGCGGTCGTCATCGCCTTCCGCATCGTCGGCGGTATTTACGCGGGCGTGCTGTGGCCGACTACGGTCCTCCGCGGGCGAAGTCCTCGGACGAGTTGCCACTTCCGGCGCGATCGGACCTCGATCGCCCGCGTCTTCGTCCTTACGCGCCAGTAGCCGCGGAGCGGACAGAGGACAAACAAGCGGGGCGCAATTTCAATCCGTTACACGTGCGCCCATCGCTCCGAGGGGACGATGGGCGCACGGGACCGAAAATCAGGCCAACTTCGCTCGGAGCTCCAGGTTCGCCTGGCTCTTGCGCCGCTTCGCCGCCAAGCCCATCAAGCCCACGCCGAGGAGAACGGCGGTCGCGGGCTCGGGCACGACTTGCACGTCCATCGCGAGGCCGTCGAGATACCACCCGCCTTTGCTGACCTGGATACCGAAGTTGTACTCACCGAGAGCGTTGGGGTCGAAGCTACCCGCCGGCGGCGTCACGATCCCAGCCAATGGGGACGGCAAGGTATCCAAAGAGGAGATTTTGGGATTCTTGCGCGAGCGTTGCTGCCGGAGTTGGCGAAAGCGCGACTACCTGCGTCAGGTTGACGACACCCAAGGAGCCGAACGGCGTATCCAGGCCCGGGTCGAAGTCGTAGTACAAATTGAACTGATAGTCGGTGAGCTTGGGCGTCGCACCGTTGAAGCCCTCGACCTTGATGAATGTGTTGAAGTTCCAGAGGGCGCCCGTGGTCGAACTCTCCCCGGCGCCGCCGGTGTTGCTCCCCGGACCCGCGAAATAAGTTCCGGCGCCGTCGTTGGTCACGTCGGGGTTGGAGTATCGCCCGTGGGCGTTCATCGCGATGGTGATCAGGACATTGCTGCCGTCATAGAACTGCCTGGAGGCCGTGACCGCATCGTTGGGGATACCAACGCCCCCCCAGTTTGCTTCGGGGAGAGGACCGAAGGAGTCGTAGAACGGAGTGGCCGAAGCCCCGCTGCTCGTGCCCAGCACCAAGGCCAGGACGAACGATCCGAGCTTCACGGCGCGGCGCAGCTCAGGGCCAGTAAGACCGCCAGCCATGCGAGTACTGATCTTCACGGAACGCGTCCCCCTTGTCATAAGTTCGCCAGCTCAGCGAGGGGGGGCGACCGTTGCGGCCAATGCGCGCAGCGCGTTCCCTTCCCCGCCAAAAGAACCTGCAACTCGCATGCCGGGGCAAGGCACTCCGTAAGTCGCTGAATTCCCTGGAGTGCACCGGGGCCGCTCATGACGCGGCGGGAAAAGCTTTTCATAGTTATGGGAAAAACTTTCGCGCTACTCGTGGAAATCGGCAGGTCGGCGGCCCGCTCCGTTGCTGCGAACCAGTTCGCCGGTGCCAGCGGCGGAGCCATCGCGGCGGACAGGACGAACAGTGCGATCCTTTCATTCAGGTCCGATCAGGTCCGTTCCGTCTACTCCCGCGGGGGCCGGTCTCCACCCACGGCCCCAGCCATCCCCGACCCCGAGGAATGTCTCGGCGGCTTCGAGGCAGGTCCCTGAGGCAATCACTTCGGTGCCGAGCGGCTGCCTGCGGCCGACGGAGCGCCGGGCGCAGGTGCACTCGGCGCTCGGGCGAGCGGGTGTCCGACGCGCAGACTCGAGAGGGGACGTGTGTCCCGCGCCGCCCATCAGGCCGGTGCGGCGTCGCCGGGGCGGTAGACGCGATTGAACAGCGGCACGGCCATGATCGTCGTCACGACCGCCATGATCACCAGGATCGTGAACAGCGTCTGCGTGATCATGCCGCGCTCGTAACCGATGTTGAGCAGGATCAGCTCCATCAGTCCGCGCGAGTTCATGAGCGCGCCGATCGCGAGGGCGTCCTTGCTCGACTCGCCGGCGAAGCGCGCCGCGAGGCCGCAGGCGATCCCCTTGCCGGCGATCGCCGCCACCAGCAGCAGAGCCGCGATGCCCAGCATCACCGGTGAGGCGATCAGCGAGAACTTCGTGCTCAACCCCGAATTGATGAAGAACATCGGCAGCAGATAGACCGTGGTGAGCGGGCCGATCTGGCTCTCGAGTCGCTTCTGCAGCAATCCCCGCGGCATCGCGGCGCCGAGGATGAAGGCGCCGAACACCGCGTAGATGCCGAGCCGGTCGGTGAACCAGGCGGCGAGCATCAGCAGGGTGAGAGCGGCCGGCAGCACCAGCGGCTCGCGCGACGGCAGCGCCAGGAGCCAGGCGAAGAGCTTCGCCAGGAGCTTGCGGCCGACGGTGAACATGAACAGGCCGTAGGACGCCCCGCCGAAGAGCGCCAGCAGCGCGATCGACATCTTGCCGGTGAAGCTCGCCAGCACCACCGCGAGCAGGCACCAGGCCGCCGCGTCGTCGAGCGCGCCGGCGGCGAGCGCGAGCGTCCCCAGCGCAGTCCCCGAGAGTCCGCGCTCCGAGATGATCCGCGCCAGCATCGGGAAGGCGGTGATCGACATCGCCGAACCGAGGAAGAGCGCTGCCTCCCAGACCTTCACGCCAGGCGCGAAGAGCGGGAAACGGTCCATCAGGCCCCAGGCGAGGAGAGCACCGAGGGTGAACGGCGTGACGATCCCCGCCCAGGAGACGAAGACCGCGCTTTTCAGCCGTTTGCGGATGAGCTCGAGGTCGAACTCGAGGCCGATCAGGAACATGTAGAGCACCAGCCCCATCTGGGCGATGCTGTAGATGATCGGCAGGCTCTCGCTGGGGAAGAGCTGGGCCTGGAGGCCGGGGGCGACGAGGCCGAAGAGTGACGGTCCGAGCAGCACTCCGGTGATCATCTCGGCCACGACCTGCGGCTGTCCGAGCGGCCGCACCAGGAAACCGACCAGCCGGCAGGCCGCCAGGATGATGGCGAACTGCAGAAAGAGCGCGATCGACAGTTCGAAGTTCGACAAGACTGCACATCCCCCGAGGGTCGCAAAGCAGCCGCGCAGCTTATCCGAACTCGAGTCGCATCGCGCCGACGAGGCGCTCTGCCGGGCCAAACACTCTGCCGGGCCAAACAAACAGGCAGGAACCGCGTCGCGCGTTCGGCTCGACCGTGCTCGCCCCCACCCGTCCCGTTCCTCCTGTCGGCCCGGACCCGGTCCGGGGTTGTACGGCCGGAGGGCGCGTTGGTGCCGCCGCCGCGTTCGGTGTCACCAGAGATCTGCGGACGCGCGGGTGGCGTGACCAGGTGTCGGGCCTCGGCGCCCTCCGCGCGCTCGTAGGAACGCGCGTTCCCAGTTTCGGCAAAGCGGTTCCGTCACGCCTCGGTGAGCGGCGCGGGGTCGCGCGCGGGCCGAAGCGGCCAACCCTTTGATTTCAAAAGGCTCTCTCTCTCTCTCTCTCTCTCTCTCGGCCCGTAACTTGCTTGTGTACGCCGGCGGGACGGAAGCGCCCGCACGGTGCGGGCGCTTCCGTCCCGACGTTCCACTGTCCAGGAAGGAAGCCCACCGTGCGCAAATCGCTCCTCGTCGCGGCACTCGCCGCGCTGCTCGCGACCCCGGCCTCGGCCACCGTGATCATCGACTGGGTGCCGATCGGCAACGCGGGCAACCCGGCCGATACCCCCTCGAGCAACTGCGACGCGTCGAGCTGCGGCTCCGTCGCGTACGACTACTGGATCTCGAAGTACGAGGTGACGAACGCCCAGTACGCGGAGTTGCTCAACGCGAAGGCGGCCTCCGACTCGTTGGGCCTCTACAACACGAGCATGGGCAGCAACTCGACCTGGGGCGGCATCACACGCAGCGGCGTCTCCGGCAGCTACAGCTACGCGGTGAAGCCCGGTTTCGCGAACAAGCCGGTGACGTACGTCTCGTTCTACGATTCGCTGCGCTTCGCGAACTGGCTGAACAACGGGCAGGGAAGCGCGAGCACGGAGACGGGCGCGTACACGCTGCTCGGCGGGACGGCGACGCCGAACAACGGCGGGACGGTCACGCGCAACGCCGGCGCCAACATCGTTCTTCCCAGCGAGAACGAGTGGTACAAGGCGGCGTACTACAGCCCCGGCGGCGTCTATTTCGACTACCCGACCGGGACGAACAGCGTGACGGGCTGCGTCGCGCCGGGCTCGGACACCGGCAACTCGGCGAACTGCAATCTCGCCGTCTACGCGCTCACGAACGCCGGCGCCTACGGTCTCTCGGACAGCCCCTACGGCACGTATGACCAGGGCGGGAACGTGTGGGAGTGGAACGAGGAGATCGTGTACGGCTCGCTCCGGGGCGTCCGGGGCGGGAGCTGGAACGACCTCGCCAGCTACCTCGCCGCGTCGTACCCGGGCAACTACGGCCCGACGAGCGAGGACTACGTCGTCGGTTTTCGTGTCGCGAGTCTCGTCCCCGAGCCCGGCACGGGACTGCTCGTGATGACAGGAGTCCTCGGTCTGGCGCTGCGGCGCAAACGCCTCGCGAAGGCCCTCTGACCTCTTGCCCTTGGACCCTTGTCCGAGGCCGCGCGGCGCAAGCCGCGCGGCCCGCGTTTCGGGGGAGCGCCAGACATGCCTCGCGCGGGTGATCCGCCGGTGCTGCTCGTCAAGTGGT
>CAADGG010000085.1 GCA_900696485.1 uncultured Pseudomonadota bacterium | reverse complement strand
GAAGCGCCGGCTCCGGCGTGTCCTCGCGTGCGGGACCCGGGCAATAGATCTGCGCGCGTCGCGCGTGTTCGAGGATACGCCGGTACAACGCCTGGAAGCGCCGGCCGTGGTTGAAGTGCCGCAGGTGTGCGAGTTCGTGGCACAGCGTGTCGACGAGGCTCGAATACTTGAGCGGCCGGCCGGTCCGTGCGTGGAACAAGCGGATCCGGATCGTGCCATCGGAATAGCAGACGCCCAGCCGGCGTCGCACATGCGGCCGCTCGGACTCGATCGCCCGGTAGCGCAAGGCGAACGCGCTCGCGAGTTTCTGCGCGTCGCCCTCGAGACGTACGAGAAGCATCCGTACGATCAGATCTCGGCCGAACTGCGAGCTCATCTCCCCCCGCGGCGCCAGTGTCTCTTCGGCTCCGCTTCGCGTCAAGCGAGGCCGCGGCTATCCTGGGGGGCGTGTCGGAACCGAGGCACAGCGAAGAGCTTGCGCTGTTTCCACTCGCGAATGTCGTGCTCTTCCCCCATGGCCAAGTTCCGTTGCACGTCTTCGAGCCGCGCTATCGGCAGCTCTGCGCGCACGCGCTCACCGGGACCCGGCGCATCGGCATGGTGGCGGTCCGCCCGGAACACGCCGGCGCCCTGGCGGGCGATCCGCCGCTCTTCCCGGTGGGCTGTGCGGGCGTGATCGAAGAGGCGGTGCGCCGCCCGGACGGCCGTTACGATCTGGTGCTGCGCGGGACTCACCGGTTCCGAATCGTCGAGGAGCCTCCGCGCGGAGCGGATCGACTCTATCGCGTGGCGCGGGTCGAGAAGCTCGACGATCCGTTCGACGAAGCGAGCGAAAGCATCCCGCTCCAGGGGCTGCGGGCAGACGCCATCGATCTGCTCTCGCGGCTGCTTCAGCTCATGAGTCCCGGCGAGGCGCCGGCTCTCGATCCACGCCGCTTTTCCGGCATCGACGACGTGCAGTTCGTCGATCTGCTGTGCCAGCTGCTGGATCTCGCACCGGCCGCGAAACAGGGTTTGCTCGAGGCGAACGGCCCGCTCGCGCGCTGTCAGCAGCTCGTCACGCTGCTCGATTTCCTGGTCGCAGAGTTCGACAGCGGCACGGCGGGCTCCTCACGCACTTTGCACTGAGATTGTGTGATTTCTCGATAAAAGGAGCATTTCAGAGATATCTGTAGATCCTGGAACTGCCTGCAGGGTGGTCCGGGATCCTCCCGAAGCCTGTCGAGCACGCATCCTGCGGCTTCGTGATACGCCGCGAACCCCTCGGAATGAAACCTGGTTCCGGTTTGCAAACGGCGGTTAATCGGCACCGAATCGTTGTTTTGGCGTGTCTCATGCAGGTGTCGGCGGCAGCTCGTGATCGCTGCTTTCCGCTCTTGCGCAGCGCCGGTCCCTATGGTCTACTCCGCTCCGCGTCCGGCGGTTCACGTGCGGAAAACCTCCGTACTGACCCCGAAAAACCTCTGAGAATCACACCGATGACCTGCCCCCCTCAGGTCGAAAGGGCGACGTCCGCCTCCGAGCAGACGAGCGCGGTGTGGGCTGCGGTCCTCGCACGTCTGCGCGAGGAGCTGCCGTCCCTCGCGTTCGAAGCCTGGATCGAGCCGCTCGCCGACCAACTCGCACCCGATGGCCTGCGCCTCGTGTGCCCGAACGCGTTCCATCTGGAGCGCGTGCGTGAACGCTATCTCGCGCGGATCGAGCGCTACGCCACCGAAGCGAATGACGGACCGGCCGCCGTGACGCTGCGGATCGCCGCGCCGCCGGACACGACGGCGCCGGTGAGCACCCGGGTCGCACTGGCCGCCGTGCGGGCGGAGCCGCCGAGTGCACGGGTCGTGGCACTGCCTCCTCGCGAGCTGGAGGCCCCCGCGTCCTCGGAGCCGAACCTGCCGCCGCACGACTTCGCGAGCTTCGTCGTCGGGCCCGGCAACGCCCTCGCGCGCGAAGCGTGCGCCGCGCTGGCCCGGGGACGTCAACTGGCGGTGAGTCCGCTCTATGTCGTCGCCGAATCAGGACTCGGCAAGACGCATCTGGCGGCCTCGGTGGCCCGCGAGGTCCGCGCCCGCGGCGAGCGCGCGCTCTACGTCTCGGCGGAGCAATTCACGAACGAGCTGATGGCGGGGATCCGTGCGCAGCGCACCGAAGAGCTGAAGCGCCGCTACCGCGAACAGTGTGATGTCCTGATCTTCGAGGACGTGCAGTTCCTGCGCGGCAAGCGCCAGACCCAGCTCGAACTGTTGCACACCCTCGAACAACTGGTTCGGCGCGGCGCGCGCATCCTGCTCACCGCGGAACAGCTCCCGCGCGAGATCCCGGATCTGGATCCGCGTCTGGCCGCCCGACTCGCCAGCGGCCTGTGTGCCGAGATCGAACCGCCCGATGGCGAACTCCGGCGCGCAATCCTACGCGCCCACACGGCGGCGGCCGGCGTCTCCATGCCGGCGGCCTGCGTCGACCGCCTCGTCGCGGCCGCGGAGAAGGGCAGTGTCCGCGATCTCGAATCCGCGCTGGTGCAGGTGCTTGCCTCGGCCTCGCTGTTGCGCCGACCGATCGACCTGGACCTGGTGGAAACGGCGCTGCGCAAGCTACGGCCGCGGCACGGCGGCGGACGGCTCCCGCCCGAGCGCATCGCGGAGATCGTCGCCGACCAGTTCCAACTGACACCGGCCGCGCTCGCCTCGCGCTCGCGGCGTCGAGATGTATTGCTACCGCGACAGATCGCCATGGTGCTTTGCATGCAACACACGGACGCGTCGACGGAGGAGATCGGTCGCACCTTCGGCCGCAGCCACCCGGCGGTGAAGAACGCCGCCCGTGCGCTCGATGTCGCGCTCTCGGCACGCCCCGCGCTGCGAGAGCGTCTCGCGGCGATCCGCGCGGAGATCGAGGCCCTCACGGGCGCCCGGAAGGGCCCGCGCCGCGCGGATCGCTCGCCGGCAACGCTCGCTCGCCGACCGTGAACCGGTTCGCACCCCGCCCTTCTCCGAAAAGTTGACGTTTCCAACCCGACCCCTTTCTTGACGACGCCTTGTGTCTGGGCGGCCTGGGGGCGAAGAGATTGCGGTGTCGGCGGATCGAGGCCGTGGCGGGGACTCGGCGCGGACCGCGGCGGGAGTCCAGACCTCCGCGGATCGGGTATGGTTTCGGCAGCGAGGCCCCGAGCAAGGCATGCCCAAGCGAGTCGACCCGGAAGCGGCCGACCCCGCCGTCGATGCGGCGCCGGCCGGACCTCGTTCGATCGCCGCGCTTCTACCGGCGCTCGGTGTCACGTTCTGGGCGGTCGACCGCGAGCGGCGCGTCACCGCCATCGAGGGCGCCGGCCTGGAGGATCTCGGGGTGCGGACCGAAGAGCTGATCGGTCGCGATCCGGCGGACGTATTCCACCTGGCCGACGACCATCCGTTCCTCGCGGCCTTCGACCGCGCGCTGCGCGGCGAGACCACGGACGTGCGAGCCGTTTGGGGTCAGCGCCGGCTTCATGCCCGCTTCGCTCCACTGCGCGACGGCGAGGGCGGCATCCTCGGCGCGGCCGGACTCAGCATCCCGAGCCCGGACGACCTCGCCGGCGCCCCGCTCGCGCTCGACGAGAGTTCGGAGCGGCTCCGCCGGCTCGTCGAGGCGAGCCCCATCGGCATCGTTCGCTCCCATGAGAATGGCAGCATCCTCGAAGCCAACGACGTCTACCTCGAGATCCTCGGGTACACGCGGGAGGACCTCGAAGCCGGCCAGATCCGCTGGGACGAGATCACGCCCGAGGAATACGTGCCGCTCGATCGCGAGGCGATCCGCGAGGCGATCGAAACCGGACGCTCTCGTCCGTACGAGAAGGAGTACCGTCGCCGCGACGGGACCCGCGTGCCGGTGCTGATCACCGTGGCGCAGATGCCGGGACGGATCCACGAGGGCATCGCGTCGGTCCTCGACCTGACGCCGCGCAAGCGCGTCGAGCAGCGGCTGCGCGCCCAGGCGGAGGCCGCGAAGGTGCTGTCGCGCTCCGGCTCCACCGACGACATCGCGTTGCAGCTACTCCCGGCGATCGGCGCGTCGCTCGGCTGGGACGGCGGCGCGCTGTGGCTTCGCGAGGGAGACGTGCTGCGCTGCGCCTCGCTGTGGGCGAATCCGGATCGCGAGGCGCAGGCGGTCGCCGCGGCGTCCCGCGGCATCGAGCGACGGCGCGGCGACGGACTGCCGGGGCGGGTCTGGGACACCGGAGAGGTCGCGTGGATCGATGACCTCGAGGCGGGGCCCGACAGTCCGCGGCGCGACGTCGCCCGCCAGGCGGGGTTCCGCTGCGCGGCCGGCATCCCGATCCAGAGCGCGACGGGACTGCTCGGTGTCATCGAGCTGGTCAGCAAGCGCGCGCAGCCTCCCGACGAAGAGCTACTGCAAACGCTGCGTTCCATCGCGTTGCAGCTCGGTCTGTTCCTCGAGCGCCGGCGTGCGGAGGCCGAAAGCCAGCAGCTCTTGCGGCGCCTGCAGCTCCACGTCGAGCGCATGCCAGTTGCCTATCTGATGTTGGACGAGGCGTTCCGGGTCGTCGGATGGAATCCGGCGGCGGAGCAGATCTTCGGCTGGCGCGCCGACGAGCTACTCGGAACCGATGCGGTCGACGCGCTCGTTCCGCCCGAACTGCGCGACGAGATCCGGACCGTCCTCGGGCAGATCGGAGATCGACCCGAGAGCGTCGTCGCACCCCGCCGCGAGAACCTGACGCGCGACGGCGGGCGGATCGTCTGCGACTGGTCGAGCACCCCGCTGTTCGACGAGGACGGCCGCTTCACCGGCTTCGTCTCGATGTGCCAGGATGTCACCGCACAGGTCCGGCTCGAGGAGAGTCTGCGCACCAGCGAGGAGCGCTACCGCTCGATCGTCGAGACGACCCGCGAGGGCGTCTGGACGGGGGATGCCGAAGGCCGCACGACCTTCGCGAATGCGCGGCTCACCGAGTTGCTCGGCTGCACGATGGCGGAGCTGCTCGGCCGCTCGTTCCTGGACTTCATCCCGGCGGCCGACCGCGAGCAGCGCGGTCTCGACTTCGCGACGATCCTGCGCGGCGAGGTCGGGCCCGAAGACATCCAGCTGCAACGCGCGGACGGCAGCACGCTGTGGGCCCAGGTCTCCGCGGCCCCGCTCAGCGACAGCGGCGACGCGCCGGGCGGTGCGCTGATCATGGTGACCGACGTCACCGAACAGCGGGCGCTGCAAGTCCAGCTGCTGCACTCGCAGAAGATGGAGGCGCTCGGCCGGCTCGCCGGCGGTGTCGCCCACGACTTCAACAACGTGCTGACGGTGATCACCGGCTACGGAGAACTGCTCGGCCACCGCTTCGGGCCCGAGGATCCGGACCGGGAGCTCGTCGACGAGATCCAGAAGGCGACCGACCATGCGGCCGCGCTGACCCGCCAGCTGCTGGCGTTCAGCCGCCGCGTGGTCGTCCAGGTCCAGGTCGTCGACCTGAACGCTCGGATCGCCGCGAGCAAGGACATGCTGCGGCGCCTGCTCGGGGAGGACATCGAGCTGCTCGTCGATCTCGCCCCCGGGCTCGGCGGCGTCCGCGTCGACCCGGCGCAGATGGATCAGATCCTGATCAACCTCGCGGTGAACGCGCGGGACGCCATGCCGCGCGGGGGTCGTCTCAGCATCGAGACCGCCAACGTCGAACTCGAGGAACACGATACCCAGATGCGGCCGGAACTCGCTCCCGGCCCGTACGTGATGATGGCGATCAGCGATACCGGCAGCGGCATCCCGCCCGACGTCGTCGATCGTGTCTTCGACCCGTTCTTCACGACCAAGGAAGCGGGCCGCGGCACCGGCCTCGGGCTCGCCACCGTCTACGGCATCATCAAGCAGTTCGGCGGTCACATCCTGGTCTACAGCGAGCCGGGACTCGGGACGTCGTTCGAGGTCTACTTGCCGCACGTCGACGACGCGCCGCCCGGGGAACGCGAGCCGACCGCGACGTCGCCGAGCGTCGGCACCGAGACGGTGCTGCTGGTCGAGGACGAGGCCGCGGTCCGCAACCTCGAGAGGCGGGCGCTGACGGCAGCCGGCTATCAAATTCTCGAAGCCGGCAACGGCGCCGAAGCGCTCGCGCTCTTCGATGCCCAGATCGCTGCGGGCCGCGTGATCGACGTGTTGGTGACCGACATCGTGATGCCCGGCATGAGCGGCCGAGAACTCGCCGACGCGCTCCACGCGCGTGTTCCGCAGCTCCCCGTCCTCTACCTCTCCGGCTACACGGACGACGCCGTCCTTCGACACGGCGTGCTCAGCGCCGAGGCCGCCTTCCTGCAGAAACCGTTCGCGGCCGCGGCGCTCTGCTCCCGGCTCCGCGCCGTGCTCGATGCCGCACGGCGCCAACGCGCCGCCGACGACTGAACGGACCACGGCCAGCGCGGACCGCCTGCGCCGCGAGACGGCGGCGCGCGACGGCTCGGCGGCGGGACAGCGCCGGATCAGCGCCGCCCCGCCGCCTCGTGCATCAGCCCTTCGGCAGGATCACCGTGTCGATCCCGTGGATCACGCCGTTCGAGGCGGGAATGTCGGCGGTCGTGACGCGCGCGCCGTCGACCCGGACTCCATCGCTCGCGTCGATCGTCACCGCGCTGCCCTGGACGGTCTTGACGCTGTCGAGCTTCACGACGTCGGCCGCCGACACCTTGCCGGGCACGACGTGGTACGTGAGCACCGCCCGCAGCTGGTCCTTGTCCGCCAGCAGCGCGCTCAGCTGTTCGGCCGGGATCTTGGCAAATGTCGAGGGATACCAATTCTTGCGCACTAAGAGGACACCTACTTTTGCGCACCTCCCATCTGGTTCTTTCCTCTTCCTTTCCGGCCGATAGGGGTCAATCCCCCGGCGGCCGGACGGCCTTCAGCTCGAGCCTCGGCT
>CAADGG010000084.1 GCA_900696485.1 uncultured Pseudomonadota bacterium | reverse complement strand
GCGCACAGCGACACGCGCGTGCCGACGTGCAGCAGGCGTCCCTTGCGCGACGTGCGATCGGTCAGCACCCACAGCTCGCCGCCGGGTTCGTAGCCGTACCAGATCGGCGCGGTGAGGGGTCCGCGGCCGGGATCGGGGATCGCGATCACTCCGATGTGGAGATCCGCGAGGAAGGCTTCGCGCTCGTCTCGAGTCATGGCCAGCGACACGATTCCTCCAGGATTCCTCCAGGCTTCGGGCGGCGGCCGGAACGAGGGATCCGGTCGGGATCGTACCGCCGAAGCGGTCGGGACGCCGTGCGGCCGACTTGCTCGGGCCGCGCCGGGTGCGCCATCCTGCACGGCTCGCGTTCGGAGGGCTCGCGTGCGCCTGCTCCGCGCGCAGCGAGGAGTCGCGCCCGATGCCCGTCGATCCGTTGGCCGCACATGCCGATGTGCTCGTGCCGGCCGCACACTCCGGTGTGCTCGCGTCCGCCGCACCCGCCGACGTGCTCGCGACCGCTGCGGGCTGGCAGCGCGCCGGCAAGCGCGTGGCGCTCGCGACCGTCGTCGCGACGTGGGGCTCGTCGCCGCGCCCGGCCGGCAGCCAGTTGGCGGTCGACGCCGATGGGCGCTTCGTCGGCTCGGTCTCCGGCGGCTGCGTCGAGGGCGCCGTCATCGAGGAGGCGCTGGCCGTCCTCGGCGACGGCCGTCCGCGCCTGCTCGAGTTCGGCGTCAGCGACGATGACGCGTGGCAGGTCGGGCTCGCGTGCGGCGGCCGGATCCAGGTCTTCGTCGAACGGATCGACTGAGATGCGCGCGCAGACGCTCGAACGGCTCGTTTCCGCGCGTGCGGCCGGCACACCGATCGCGCTCGTGACGCAGCTCGACAGCGGTGCGCAGTGCGTCATCACGGCGACGTCGAGCGACGGCGAGCTGGCGCTCGCGCCGGACGTGGTCGCAGCCGTCCGGGACGCCCTGACGCGCGGCGAGGCGCTGCGCCGCGAGACGCCCGACGGCGTCCTGTTCGTGCGGCCCTACCTGCCGGCGCCGCGGCTCGTGGTCGTCGGCGCCGTCCACATCACGGAGCCGCTGGCGCGCATGGCGAAGCTGGTCGGCTACGGCGTCACGATCGTCGATCCGCGGCGGGCCTTCGCGGCGAGCCAGGACTTTGCCGGCGCCGGCCTCGCCATCGATGGCGGCTGGCCCGACGCGGCGCTCGCGCGCCTCGCCCTCGATGCCGGCACCGCCGTCGTGACGCTGAGCCACGACCCGAAACTCGACGACCCGGCGCTCGACCAGGCGCTGCGCAGCGACGCCTTCTACATCGGCGCGCTCGGCAGCCGCAGGACCCACGCCGCGCGGCGGCGCCGGCTCGCCGCGCGCGGGCACGACGAGGCGGCGCTCGCGCGCATCCGCGGGCCGGTCGGTCTCGACATCGGCGCGCGCGCGCCGGCCGAGATCGCCGTCGCGATCCTCGCGGAGATGATCGCCGCGCGCCGGGGCGGCGCGCGGCGCGCACCCAGGATCGGCGCCGTCGTCCTCGCGGCCGGCCGCTCGCGCCGGATGGGCGCCGCCAACAAGCTGCTCGGGACGGTTGCCGGCGCCCCGCTCGTGACGCGCGCGGTCGACGCGGCCCTGGCGTCGCGCGCGACGCCGGTGCTGGTGGTGGTCGGCCACGAAGCCGAGCGCGTGCGGGCGGCGCTCGCGGATCGCCCGGTCACGATCGTCGAGAATCCGCATTTCGCCGACGGGCTCAGCAGCAGCCTGCGCACCGGCGTGGCCGCGCTGCCGGCCGGGCTCGACGGCGCCGTCGTATTGCTCGGCGACATGCCGCACGTCGCGGCGCACCACGTCGATCGGCTGATCGCGGCCTTCGATCCGCGCGCCGGCCGAACGATCTGCGTGCCCACCTGGAGCGCCCAGCGCGGCAATCCGGTGCTGTGGGGCGCGGCGTTCTTTGCCGAGATCGCGGCGCTCACCGGCGACGTCGGCGCGCGCGCGCTGATCGACCGCCATCCCGCGCAGCTCGCACTCGTCGAGATGGACGACGATGCGGTGCTGCGCGATGTCGACACGCCGATCGATCTGGCCGCGCTCGCCGCGCGGAACGGGCCGCAGGACGCGTCCTAGACGGACGCACCGGCGCGGAGCGATGCCGGGTTTCGATACGATACCGACCCGATGCAAAGGGCTGCGGCGCAGTGCGTGCGCCGCGCCGTCTTCGTGCCGAGTCTTCGTCCCGAGTCTTCGTCCCGGGTCTTCGTCCCGAGTCTTCGTCCGAAGGTCCGGCGCGTGCCGCGAGCGCGCCGGCCGCAGCGAACTCCCGGCCGGCAGCGAGATTTCGGCGCGCTCCGGACGAACGCATCGGGTAAGCTCCCGGGGCTCGCCCGGCCGCGGCAGGCGGTCGCGCTGCAGACGACGTTCCGCCATCCACGCACCGCCGGCACGGCGGCCGTCTTCGGGAGGTGATCGTGGCATTTCGCGTCGAGACCGTCCTGCTCGGTCCGGATACCGAGCAGTACGCCGGCGAGGGTCAGGCGCCACTCGGCATCGCGGCGATCGCCGAAGCGTCCCGCCGCGCCGAAGCGCTCGGCTTCGACGCCCTCACCACGCCGGAAGCCGGGCACGACCCGTATCTGCCGCTCGTCGTCGCGGCCGAGCACACTCGGCGCATCACGCTCGGAACGAACGTCGCGATCGCGTTCCCGCGCAGTCCGATGGCGACGGCGCAGGTCGCGTGGGATCTGCAGCGACTCGCCGCCGGCCGCTTCCGTCTCGGCCTCGGGACGCAGGTGAAGGCGCACAACGAACGCCGCTACGGCGCGCCGTGGAGCGCGCCGCCGGGCCCGCGCATGCGCGAGTACGTGCAGTGTCTGCGGGCGATCTGGGCTTCGTTCCAGGACGGCAAGAGCCCCGTGTATTTCGAAGGCGAGCACTATCAGTTCACGTTGCTCCCGCCGTTCTTCAACCCGGGTCCCATCGAGCATCCGCACGTTCCGATCGATCTCGCGGCGGTGAACCGCTACATGGCGCGCACGGCCGGTGAACTGTGCGACGGCCTGCGCCTCCACCCGATCTCGACGTTCCGCCACACGCGCGACGTCATCGTGCCGGCGATCGCGGATGGAGCGCGCCGGGCCGGACGCGCGCCCGCGCAGATCGAGCTGATCGCCGCGCCGTTCCTCGCGACCGGCCGGAACGACGCCGAGGTCGAGACCGCGAAGCAGGCGCTCAAGCAACGCATCGCGTTCTACGCGTCGACGCCGGCCTACCACTCCGTGCTCGAATTCCACGGCTGGATGGACACCGCGGAGCAGCTCCATCGCCTGTCGCGCGCCGGGAAGTGGAAAGAGATGGCGACGGTCGTGCGCGACGACATGCTCGAGGAGTGGGCGGTGATCGCGACGTGGGACCGGCTCGCGGCGACGCTGGTCGAGCGCTGCCGGGACTACGCCGGAACGCTGTTGCTCGATCTGCCGCCGGCGTTGTCCCGAGACGACGCGCGCGTGGCCGAGATCGTGCAGGAGCTGAAGCGGGCATGAGCGCGCGATGAAGCCGCCTCCGTTCGCCTATGCCGCTCCGCGCAGCGTCGCCGACGCCACGGCGCTGCTGCGTGCGAGCGATGGCGACGCGAAGCTGCTGGCGGGCGGGCAGAGCCTGCTGCCGCTGCTCGCGATGCGGCTCGCGCGACCCTCGCTGCTCGTCGACCTCGGGCGCATCGCGGACCTCGACTACGTGCGCGAGGACGACGGGATGATCGCGATCGGAGCGATGACGACGAAGACGGCCGTCGAGCGCTCGGCGCTGATCCGGACGCGCCAGCCGCTGCTCCACGATGCGACGCGGCTGATCGGTCATCCGCAGATCCGCAACCGCGGTACGGTCGGCGGATCGATGGCGCAGGCGGATCCCGCCGCCGAGTATCCCGCCGTCGCCGTCGCGCTCGGCGCGACGCTGCGACTCGCGGGCGAACGAGGAGAACGCAGCGTCGATGCGGCGGCGTTCTTTCCGTCGCCGTTCACCACCGCGCTCGAGCCGAGCGAGATCCTGACCGAGATCCGCGTGCCGATGCGGGCTGCCGGCAGCGGCTGGTCGGTGCTCGAGATCGCCCGCCGCCACGGGGACTTCGCGCTCGCCGGGGCGGTCGTGATGCTGGGCATCGAGAGCGGGCGGATCGCATCGGCGCGGATCGTGCTGTTCGGCGTCGCTCCAGTTCCGGTGCGCGTGTCCGCCGGCGAGGCCGCGCTGCTCGGCGAGTCGCCGGGCCGTCCGGCCTTCGAGCATGCGGCCGCGTGCGCGCGCGACGCCGTTTCCGAACCGCTCTCGGATCCCCATGCGTCGGCCGCGTACCGTTGCCATCTCGCCGGCGTGCTGGTCGGGCGCGGACTCGCCGAGGCCGCCGCCCGGGCGGAGGGAAGCTCGTGACGTCCCCGTTCTCCGACGAGAAGCCGTCGTCCGCCGCGCGCCGCATCCGGATGACCGTCAACGGAGTCGCCGTCGAGGCGGTGGCGGAGCCGCGCACCACGCTCGTCGATTTCCTGCGCGGGGATCTCGGTCTCGGCGGCACGCACGTCGGATGTGAGCACGGTGTGTGCGGGGCCTGCACGATCCTGCTCGAAGGCCGGACCGTGCGCGCCTGTCTGATGCTCGCCGTGCAGGCGGACGGAGCCCGGCTCACGACGATCGAAGGCCTCGGTCGCGACGGCGTGCTGCACCCCATCCAGCAGGCCTTCGTCGACGAGCACGGCTTGCAGTGCGGGTTCTGCACACCGGGTTTCCTGCTGTCGGTGCACGAGCTGCTGGAGCAGAATCCCGATCCGAGCGACGAGGAGATCCGTGACTTCCTGGGCGGCCACCTGTGCCGCTGCACCGGCTACAAGACGATCCTCCGCTCAGTCCGGCTCGCCGCGCGCCGGCTGCGCGAGACGAAGGCGGCCGTGGCGGCGCACGCGGAGGCGTCCTCGTGACGGGGGGCATCCCGAAGACGATCGCCGACCTGCCGACCAGCAAGGCGCGCTACATCGGAGAGCGCGTTCCGCGCGTCGAGGACCAGATGCTCGTCTCCGGCCGGGCGGAGTTCATCGACAACGCCACGCTGCCCGGCATGCTGCACGGCGCGATCCTGCGCAGTCCATTCGCGCACGCGCGCATCGTGCGCATCGACACGAGCCGCGCGCGGGCGCTGCCCGGCGTCTTCGCAGTGGTGACGGGCGAGGACGCGCGCGCCACGACCGCCCCGCTCGGGACGATCCCGGACGGCTGGGGCGTGCATTGCCTCGCGGTCGACAAGGCGCGCTTCGTCGGCGAGCCGGTCGCCGCCGTCGCCGCGACGAGCCGCGCGCTCGCCGAGGACGCGCTCGAGCAGATCGACGTCGAGTACGAGCCGCTGCCGGCCGTCGTCGATGCGTTCGAGGCCTTGAAGCCCGGCGCGCCGCTGCTGCTCGAGGAGAAGGGCAGCAACGTCGTCCTGCACAAGCAGTTCCGCTGGGGCGACGTCGACGCCGCCTTCCGCGACGCCGACCGCGTGGTCCGTGAGAAACTCCGCTGGAACCGGCTCGGCGCGAACCCGATGGAGACCTTCGGCGTGATCGCGCAATGGGATCCCAGCGAGGCGACGCTCACCTGCCGCGGCAGCTACCAGACGCAGGGCTACATGGCGCTCGGTATCTCCGCGGTGCTGCAGATCCCCGCGCACAAAGTGCGCGTGATCAGCCACCCGCACGGGGGCAGCTTCGGCGGCAAGGGCGGCATGCGCGGCACCTGCATCGCCGCCATGCTGTCGCGCCAGGCCGACGGGCGTCCGGTCAAGTGGATCGAGGATCGCATGGAGTACCTCGTCGGCGGCGCCGGGCAGGCCTGGGATCGACACTACGAGGCGGCGCTTGCGCTGCGAAGCGACGGCCGTTTCACCGGCCTGCACGTCACGTTGCTCGACGACCTCGGCGGCACGCCGGAGGGGGCCGGCGCGATCAGCGCCGCGAAGCCTCTCGCCTCGTTCACCGGCTGCTACACGATTCCGGTCGCGGCGTACGATCTGACGCTCGTTCTCACCAACAAGCTGCCGACGGGTCCGTATCGCGGCATGGGGCCGCCGCCGCACAACTGGGTGCTCGAGCATCTCGTCGACACGGCGGCGCGCGAACTCGGGATCGATCCCGGGGAGATCCGCCGCCGCAACTTCATCGCGAAGGACCGCTTCCCGTACGAGATCGCGACCGGCAACGAGTACGACTCCGGAGACTATGAGGCCGCGCTCGACCGCGTGCTCGAGATGAGTGACTACCGGCGGCTGCGCGAGGAGCAGGCGCAGGCGCGCGCGGAGGGCCGGCTGGTCGGCATCGGCCTCGTCAGCACGATCGAACCGGGGGTCTTCGACTGGAACGCCTACGCGATCGTCGGCGTGCCGATGACGGGCGTGCCGGAGGGCGCGACGGTGTCGATCGACCTGTTCGGCAAGATCGTCGTGAAGGTCGGCTTCTCGCTCGAAGGGCAGGGCCAGTACACCGTGGCGGCGCAGCTGCTCGCGGACTACTTCGGCGTCGAACTCGGCGACGTCCGGGTGGTGGCGCAGGACTCGCTGTCCGCCCCGCCGCACTTCGGGCCGGGAGGCTCACGGCTCGGCGTGGCGCTCACAGGGGCCGTGCTCGGCGCCGCCGAGCGCGTGAAGGCGAAGCTGGTGCGTGCAGCCGCGCACCTGCTGCAAGCGGATCCCGGCGTCGTCGTGCTGCGCGACGGCCGGCTCGAGGTGCCCGGCGTGCCGGGCGCCGAGATGACCGTCGCGCAGGTCGCCGCGGTGATGCTGACGCGCAGCGACCTGCTGCCGCCGGATCTCGAGCCGAGCCCCGAGGCGACCTGCGTGTGGACCGCCCCCGGCCGGACACCGGCCGACGCGGACGGCCGCGCGAAGAGCTACCTCACCGCCGCCAACGCGTGTCACATCGTGCGCGTCGAGATCGATGCCGAGACCGGACAGGTGACGATCGACGGCTACTGGATCGCCGACGACTGCGGCGTACGGCTCAATCCGGCGAATGTCGAAGGCATGATCCAGGGCGGCGTCGCGCAGGGCGTCGGCGCCGCGCTGCTCGAGGAGTACGTCTACGACGCGGACGGGCAACCGCTCACCTCCACGTTCGCGGACTACCTGCTGCCGACGATCTCCGACGTCCCGATTCCGGAGACGGCCGCGATCGTGACGCCGTCACCGTTCACGCCGCTCGGCGCGAAGGGTGTCGGCGAGGGCGCGATGCACACCACGCCGGCGGCGGTGCTGTGCGCGATCAACGATGCGCTGGCTCCCCTCGGCGTGCAGGCGACCGAGACGCCGGCGAGCCCGCATCGGCTCTGGAAGCTGCTCGAGAGCGCCAGGTCCCACGCGAAGTCCAACCGCTAGGCGAACCGCCAGGAGGAGTCCTCGATGGCCCAGAACGATCCGGCTCGGAACGATCATTTCGTCGCGATGACCGAGTGTCACTTCATGAACGAACAGTCGATGGCGGAGATGTCCTACTACCCGCAGTTCCAGCGCTGGTGGGGGAGCGGCGACGGCATCATGAGAGTGTGGGCGGGCCGCAGCCTCGCCGGGGGCGGCGACATGCCGCACCCGCGCGCGCACGCGCTGATCGAGTGGATGGACAAGGCCGGCGTC
The DNA here is from genome assembly GCA_900696485.1 of uncultured Pseudomonadota bacterium. Lineage (GTDB taxonomy): Bacteria > Myxococcota_A > UBA9160 > UBA9160 > PR03 > CAADGG01. The sequence goes on along the minus strand of CAADGG010000084.1, from coordinate 74,000 downwards.
GACGTCTGCTTCGCGCTGCGCGAGTCGATGATGGACGTATCCGGCCACTCGACGTGCATGTCGACGAACGGCTTCATCCTGAGTGAGATCGAGCCGTACCCCGAGCGCATGTACCTGGAGGCGAACTGCGGCCCGGTGATCCGGCGGGGCGTGTCGAACGCGATCTGGGAGCTCGAGCACCTGGTCAAGAACCACAACGCACGGCTGTGCAAGGTCTATGCGCCGGAGGACGACGGTCCCCTGAACGACCGCCGCCTGTGGCCGTTCTACGAGAAGGCGCAGGAACTCGGCATCCCGCTGACGATGCACACCGGGGCCGCCTACGTGCCGCCGCAGCCGAGCAAGAATACGCATCCCGGACAGCTCGACGAGATCCTGCTCGACTTCCCGGAACTCAAGATCATCGCGTATCACATGGGCTGGCCCTACCACGAGGAGCTGTTCGGACTCGCCGCGAAGCACCCGAACCTCTACATCAGCATCTCCGGGATCGTCGGTTGGTTCGCACGGGCGCCCCAGAAGGGCTGGCACATGATCGGTGAAGCGCTCGAGTGGGCGACCGAGGACAAGATCGTGCTGGGCTTCGACCTGCCGTTCGACGACATGCCGAAGGTCACCGACTACGTGCGCAACTTCGACATCCCGAAGGAAGTCCGGGACGGCTGGGGCTATCCGGAGATCACCGACCAGACGCGCGCGAAGATCCTGGGCCTCAATCTCGCCAAGCTGACCGGCCTCGAGCCGACCAAGCGCGTGCGCGCGCAGAAGTGAACGACGCCAGGACCGCACGACGGCGGCGGCTTTGCGCATGACGGCGCAGGCCTGCATCGTCGGGATCGGCGAAACGCGCTACGCGCGCGACAAGAGCTGGTCGCCGACGACGCTCGCGCTGCATCTGGACGCCGCCGTGCGCGCGATCGAGGACGCCGGGCTCGCGATGCGCGACATCGACGGCCTGCTGCCGTTCCCGGGTCTTTCGAGCGCCGAGGAGATCGCCGCGAACCTCGGGATCTCGGAGCTGCGCTTCACGTCGACGGTGCACCTGGGCGGGGCGAGCCCGGTCGCCTCGTTGCTGCACGCCTCGCTCGCGATCGGCGCCGGCGTGGCGCAGCACGTGCTGATCCCGGCGGGCTGGGCCGGCTACTCCGGCGTGCGCGCGCGACAGACGGTCTCGATGGAGGTCCAGTCGCTGCCGGGCGGCGGCATCGCGCGCGATTTCTACATCCCGTACGGGCTGACGGCGCCGCCGCAGTGGTACGCGCTGATGGCCCGGCGGCACATGGCGGAGTTCGGCACGACGCCGGAGCAGCTCGGCGCCATCGCGGTCGCGATGCGACGGCACGCCCAGGCGAACCCCAACGCCGTGATGCGCGGTCGCCCCATGACGCTCGCGGACTACCTCGCGTCCCCGATGATCGCGGATCCCTACCGATTGCTCGATTGCTGCCTCGAGACCGACGGCGGGGCGGCCCTCGTCGTCACCAGCGAGGAGCGCGCGCGCGACCTCGCGAAGCGGCCGGTCCGGATCCTCGGCGCCGCAGTCGGGCAGCCCCATCCCGCCGACGAGATCGTGAGCCGCAAGGACTGGTTCCAGATCGGCCTCACGAGCGCCGCGCCGCGCGCGTTCGGGCAGGCCGGCGTGCGCCCGTCGGACGCCGACTTCGCGCAGATCTACGACTGCTTCACGTTCGAGGTGCTGCAGCAGATCGAGGAGGCGGGTTTCTGCAAGCGCGGGGAAGGCGGGGCGTTCGTCGCCGGCGGCCGGATCGAGCTCGGCGGCGAGCTGCCGATCAACACCCACGGCGGCCTGCTCTCGGAGGCGCACGTCGTCGGCATGAATCACGTCGTCGAGGCGGTGCGCCAGTTGCGCGGCGAGGCGGGCGAGCGACAGGTGGCCGGCGCCGAACTCGGCGTCGTGACGGGCTTCGGCGACTTCGGTGACGGCAGCATCGCCGTGCTGGGGCGCGCATGAGCGCAAGGCCGCTACCGCAGCTCACGGGGCTCAGCGCGGAGTTCTACGGCTTCTGCAAGCGGCATGAGCTGCGCTTCCAGCGCTGCGCCGCGTGCGCGACATGGCGACACGTGCCGCGCGAGCGCTGCGCCGCGTGCGGCGCCGCGGAGTTCCGCTGGGAGCCGTCGAGCGGCCGCGGCCGCGTCTATACGTGGATCGTCGCGAACCGCTCGATGCACCCCGCGTTCGCGTCGGATCCGCCGCAGGTCCCCGTCGTCGTCGAGATGGACGAGGGCGTGCGGCTCGTGACGCAGGTCGTCGACTGCCCGCCGGAAGAACTCGCGATCGGCCTGCCGGTCGAGGTCGTCTACGACGACGTCACGGCCGACGTGACGCTGCCGAAATTCCGCCGGCGCGCGTAGCTGGAGCACGACCCCGTAAATCCGCAAACCCGCAAACCCGCAAGTCCAGAAGTCCGCAAACCCGCGAACCCAGGGAGACCAGCCGCGTGGATCTGCCGCCGACGATCCGCTTCGAGAAGAGGGGCCACATCGCGATCGTCACGATCGCACGACCCGACGCGATGAACGCGCTGACGAAGGACATGCTGCTCGGGCTCGACCGCGCGTTCGCGGCGATCGAGGCCGATCCGGAGCTGTGGGTCTCGATCCTCACCGCCGAAGGCGACCGGGCCTTCTGCTGCGGCATGGACCTGAAGGAAGCGATCCCAGCGATGACGTCCGGCGACTCGCTCGGCTACGACGATCCGACCAAGCGCCAGTTCAGCGACGTGTTCAAGCCGATCATCGCGGCGATCAACGGCCTGTGCATCGCCGGCGGCCTCGAGACGGTCGTGCACACGGACATCCGGATCGCCGCCGAGCATGCCCGTTTCGGACTCGGCGAGGTGCGCTGGGGGCTCGTGCCGGCCGGCGGCTCCCACGTGCGGCTCCCGCAGCAGATGCCGTGGCCGGTGGCGATGCAGCTGCTCCTCACCGGGGAGCAGATCGACGCGCAGCGCGCCTACGAGGTGGGCTTCCTGAACGAGGTCGTGCCGAAGGAGCAATTGCTCGCGCGCGCACTCGAATGGGCGGAGAAGATCTGTCGCAACGGCCCGCTCGCGGTGCGCACGGCGAAGGAGATCGCCGTGCGCGCGCTCGGGCTCGAGCGCGGCTTCGTGCTGGAGAAGGCGCTCGCGGCGAAGGTCTTCGCGTCCGAGGACGCCCAGGAAGGTCCGCGCGCATTCGCCGAGAAGCGGCCGCCCCGCTTCCGCGGTCGCTAGCCGGGAATCGCGATCGATGGCGCATCGTTCAGTGGATGATCTTCGCGTCGAGCAGCCGCCGGTCTTCGTCGGCGCCGAGGCCGAGCAGGTCGCGCAGCACGCGCTCGTTGTCCTGTCCCATGCGCGGCCCCGGCTGCACATCGACCTGGCTGCGACTCATCTTCACGTAGGCGCCGTAGATCGTCTCCGAAAATCCGAGCGGGTGGATGACCTCGACGAACGTCTTGCGCGCGCGCCAGTGCGGGTCGCTCAGCAGGTCGGCGACGGACAGGACGGAGGCCGCCGCGACGCCGTGCTGTTGCAGGCGCGCCGTGAGCGCTCCGGCGTCCTGCTCGCGGGTCCACGCGGCGAGCCGCTCGTGGATGTCGTCGCTGCGCCGGACGCGGGCGGCTGCCGTCGCGAGGTCGTTCGCGCGCGCCCACTCGGGATCTCCCATGGCGCGCACGAGCCCGCGCCACTCCTCGTCCTGCAGCACCGCGATCGAGATCCAGCGGTCGTCGCCGGCGCACGGGAAGACGCCGTGCGGCGCCCCGGCCGCGAGCGGGTGGCGGTTCCCGAGCGGCCCCGCCACGCGCCCGTTCAGCACGTAGTCCATGTACGCCGGGCCGATCATCTGCATCACGGCCTCCTGCTGGGAGTAGTCGATGTGCTGCCCCGCTCCGGTGCGGTTGCGGTGGGCCAGTGCGACGAGGATCGCGTAGGCGCCGAGGATGCCGTTATAAGGATCGGAGAACGCGTTCTCGACGGGGATCGGCGGGCCATCGACGTAGCCGGTCAGGCTGTCGAGCCCGGTCGTGCTCGTCAGCGAGAGCCCGTAGGTGCGGATGTCCTTGAGGGGTCCGTCGAGACCGGCGGCCGGCATCGAGAACATCACGAGATCGGGCCGCACCGCGCGCAGCTCGTCCCAGCCGAGCTGGAACTGCTCCATGACGCCGGGGCCGAAGTTCTCGATCACGACGTCGCATTGCGCGATGAGCCGCCGTGCGAGCGCCTGCGCTTCGGGTTGTTTCAGATCGAGCGTCACGCTGCCGTTGCCGGCCCAGCATGCGTGGTTCGAGAGGCTGCGATCGGGATCCCGGATGCCGCCACCGAACGGCGGCAGCGTGCGGGTCAGATCGATCCGCGTGCGCGACTCGATCTTCACGACGTCGGCGCCGAGGAAGCCGAGCGTCTGCCCGACCACCGGCCCCGCCCACACCCAGCCGAAGTTCGCGACGCGGAGGCCCTCGAGCGGGAGCGCGCGCGCGCTCGGTGCGGGCGGCGGCGGCGCGGCGGATCGCTTCGCGGCGGGCGGCTGCGCCAGCACCTCCCGGGTGTGCTGGCCGAGCCCCGGCGCGGGCCGTGCCGGGCCGCCGGGGCTCGCCGGAAGCCGAAACGGCGCACCGAGGTGGCGCACGCGGCCGAGCTTCGGGTGTTCGATGTCGACGAAATGGCGGCGCGCGCGCAGATGCGGCTGCTCGGCGGCCTCCTGCACCGAGAAGACCGCGGTGACCGGCACGCCCTCGGCCTGACAGCGCTCCATGATCTCCCACTTGCCGTGCTGGAGCGTCCATTCTTCGAGCAGCGGGTAGATCAGGTCGGCGTTCTGCGCCCGCGCGAACATGTCCTGGAACATCTCGGCCTGCGCCCAGTCGGGATCCCCCATCACGCGCCGCAGGCCGTTCCACTGACCGGCCTCGAGCGCGAGCATCCAGACGTGCCCGTCGCGGCACGGCAGGATCGTCGCCGGCGCGCCGAGCGGCATGCCGACGCCGGTGCGGTGCTCCCACTTCCCATCCTGGGCGAGAGCGCCGATGTTCTGCCCGCCGACGAAGACCGCGGCGATCGCCTCGGCGCACGACACATCGAGCTGCTGCCCGCCGCCGACCCGCGCGCGGCCGAGCACTGCGGCAAGTCCCCACGCGGCGGCCGCGGCGGCCCCGAAGAACTCGGCGGAGAAGGTCCCGTGCTCGAGCGGCGCCTCGCCGGGCCGCCCGCAGTAGCGATGGCCGGCAGCCGTCAGGTGATAGGCGTTGAGGTCGTAGCCCTTCCAGCCGGCGTAGGGCCCGCTGCGTCCGAACGGCGAGAGCGCCACGTGCACGAGCTCCGGATGGGCGCGCTGCAGCGCGTCGCCGTCGAGCCCGAGTTCGCGCGCGCGCTCGAGCGGCAGGTTCTCGACGAGCAGGTCGGCGCCGGCGAGCAGGCGCTGCAGCGCGGCGCGGCCGTCCTGGCTCGCGAGATCCAGCGCGATGCCGCGCTTGTTCGTGTTGAGGAACACGAACAGCCCGCTCTTCTCGGGATCCGGCGTGTCGCCCGGGAACGGGCCCCAGGCGCGCGCGACGTCGCCGTGCGGATCCGCGATCTTCACCACGTCGGCGCCGAAGTCGGCGAACAGACGCGCGCAGTAGGCGGCCGAGACGCCTTCGCCGAGTTCGATCACGCGGATGCCGTCGAGTGCCTGTGTCATGGTCGCGGTAGCCTACCATGCGGCGTCGCCGCTCGGGGAGCCGGAAGGAGGAAATCGGTCTGATGCGTATCGTGGTCTGTGTGAAGGAGGTGCTCGACCCCGACGCCGTGAACAGCTTCGCGGTGGCCGGGCGGCTCACGATCGGAGAGGACGGGACGTCGCTGACCCAGAGTGCGATCCCGCGTCTGATGAACGGCTACGACGAGCAGGCGCTCGAGGCGGCGCTGCGGCTGCGCGATGCGGGCGCGAGCGGCACGATCGCCGTGGTGTCGATCGGCGCCGATCCGGCGAACATCCTGCGCCATGCGGCGGCGCTCGGCGCCGACGAGATCACGCACGTCGCGGCCGATCCGGCCGATCGGGCCGATCGGGCCGGCCTCGACGGGCATGCCACCGCGGCGCTGCTGGTCGCGTGGATCCGCTCGACCGGGGGCGCCGATCTCGTGCTGTGCGGACGGCAGGCGTCGGACGACGACCAGGGCGTCGTCCCGGCGCTGATCGGCGAGCAGCTCGGCGTCCCGGTCGTGACGATCGCGCGGGCGCTGGCGCTCGAGGCCGGCGGGGATGCGGTCCGGGTGACACGCGTCACGCCGGACGGCGACGAGGTCGTGCTCGCGCCGCTGCCGGCGGTCGTCACGATCAGCAGCGAGCTCGGCACGCCGCGCTACCCGACGGCCGCGCGCAAGCTCCAGGCGCGTCGCGCCAAACCTGCCGTCGTGACACTCGATGCGCTCGGCGTCGCCGCCGCCGCCGGCGCGCCGCGCGTGCGCCTGCTGCGCCAGTGGGTGCCGGCGCTGCACGGGCACTGCGAGCTGCTCGCCGGCGCGCCGGCCGAGGCCGCCGACGCGCTCGTCGCGCGGCTCATCCAGGATGGAGCGATCTGATGGCGAAGGTGCTGGTGTGCGGTTGGGACACGCAGGCGGACGGCCTTGCGCCCGGCGTCGAGGAGACGCTGACGCTCGGACGCAAGCTCGCCGCAGCGCTCGGCGCGGAGCTCGGATTGGTCGTGCTCGGGAGCGCGCCCCCGGATGCGGCGCGGGTCGCGGGGCGCCACGGCGCGAGCACGCTCGAAACGCTGGCGGACCCGAAGCTCGCCGCCGGCGGCTCCGACGCGCGAGTCGAAGCGCTGGCCCAGCTGTGCCAGGCACACGCGCCGCGCGCGCTCCTGATGCCGCAGACGTTCGACGCGCGTCTCGTCGCGCCGCGCGTCGCCGGGCGGCTCGGCGTGCCGATCGTCATGAACGGCATCGACGTCGACGTCGAAAACGGCGCGCTGCGCGTCACCGCCACTGCGTACGGCGGCGACACGCACGCGCTGTACGAGATCGCCGGTGACGGGACCGCGCTCGTGTGCGTCTCGACGACGGCGCTGCGGGCGGAACCCGCCCCCGAGCCGCGCACGCCGGTCGTCGAAGAGTTCCCGGTGGACCTCCGTACGGTGACGGAACGGATTCGCGTGCTCGAGCCGGCCAAGACCGAGGGACCACGTCTCGAGGAGGCGAACACGATCGTCGCGGGCGGCCGCGGGCTCGGCGCGGCCGAGCACTTCGCGTGGATCGAGCAGCTCGCGGAGGCGCTCGGCGGCATGGCCGGCGCGTCGCGTCCGCTGGTCGACGACGGCTGGGTCGACGCATCGCGCCAGGTCGGTCTCACCGGCCGCATCACGCGGCCGGCGCTCTACATCGCGGTCGGCATCTCGGGCGCCAGCCAGCACATGGCCGGCTGCTCCGCGGCCAAGACGATCGTCGCGATCAACCGGGACGCCGACGCGGCGATCTTCCGGCATGCCCGCTACGGCATCGTCGGGGACTGTCACGAGATCCTGCCAGAACTGATCCGCGCCGCGCGGGCGCACCGCGCTGGAGGTTCCTGATGTCGTACCTTGCTCGCCAGTTCCGCCAGTTCCGCCAGTTCCGCCCCTCGGGCTTCGCTTCGGAGACACGACGATGACGCAACGCATTCCGGTGATCGAGGGTCTGTTTGCCGAGCTGCCCGAAGGGCCGCGTCTGCTCGGCTCGCGCTGCGCGCACTGCGCAACGCCGTACTTCCCGCGCTCGCCGGTCTGCCACCACCCGGACTGCGACGCCGGCCGGATCGAGAACCGGATGGAGGACGTGGCGTTCGGCCCGAGCGGCGTGCTCTACAGCCATGCGGTGCAGAACTATCCGCCGCCTCCGCCGGCGAAGTTCGACGAGCCCTACCAGCCCTACGCCGTCGGCATGATCGACCTCGCGGAGGGGCTGCGGGTGCTCGGACGCATCGCGACCGACGACTTCTCGAAGTTGCAGGGAGGGATGCCGGTCGAGTTGATCGTGGACCGGCTGTATCGCGATGGAGACGGCAACGACGTGGTCACGTGGCAGTTCCGGCCGGCTGAAGCGGCCGGACACCGGAACCAAGGGAGGCGCAAGCCGTGACGGAAGTCGCAGTACTCGGGGTGGGCATGCACCCGTTCGGAAAGTTTGCGGACCGATCGGTCACCGACCTGTGTCGATCCGCCGTGTTGGCGGCGCTCGCGGACGCCGGGATCTCGTGGCGCGAGGTCGAGGCCGTGGCGGCCGCGAGTTCGCGCTTCTCCGGCGGCAAGGGCTGGGGCCTCAACGGCAACGACGTCGTCGAGGATCTGGGCTCGACGGGCGTTCCCGTCTACAACCTCTCGGCCGGCTGCGCGGCCGGCGGGAACGCGTTCCACATCGGCTACACGCTGGTCGCGAGCGGCATGCACGACGTCGTCCTCGTCGTCGGCGGCGAGAAGATGCCGAAGGGCTTCATCCAGACCTCCGGCGTCGAAGAGGCCACGGATCCCGAGTTCCTGCGCCAGCGCTGCATCGGCGTCTCCGGCCCGGCGTTCTGGGGCATGCTGTGCCGGCGCCGGATGGAGGACTACGGCACGACCGAGGAGCACCTCGCGATGATCGCCGTGAAGGCGCACGCGAACTCCGTGCACAACCCGAACGCGCGCTTCCGCAAGCCGTTCACGCTGGAAGAGGTGCTGCAATCGCCGATGGTCTGCTTCCCGTTGCGGCTGTTCGAGATCTGTCCGGTCAGCGACGGCGCCGCCGCCGCGGTGATCTGCTCCGCACGCTTCGCGCGGCGCAAGACCACCAAGCCGGTTTGGGTGGCGGGCAGCGCCGTGGCGACCGCCCGCTTCGACGACGGCATGACGCGCCATCTCGCCGCGGTGAGCCCGCCGGGCAAGACGATGCACAGCGAGGCGAAGCTCGCGGTGGAAACGGCGTTCGAGCGCGCCGGGCTCGGTCCGCGCGACCTCAGCCTCGTCGAGCTCCAGGACAACACCGTCTACTACGAGCTCGCGTTCCCGGAGGAGTGGGGACTGTGTGCCGAAGGCGAGGCGGAGCGGCTGGTCGAGCAGGGCGAGACCGGTCCCACCGGCAGGCTCCCGATCAACCCGAGCGGCGGTTTCCAGTCCTTCGGCGAGGCGACGACGGCGATGGGCGTCTTCCAGGTGGCGGAACTCACCTGGCAGTTGCGCGGCGACGCCGGCGCGCGTCAGGTGCCGAACGCGCGTGTCGGCCTCGGGCAGACGATCGGGCTCGGCGGCAACGCGACCGCCGTGATGCTGAAGACGTGACGCCGGCGGGCGTCACCGGAACGACGAAAGGGGATCCGTCATGAGCTGGACGGCCTGGGAACGCGTCCTCGGAGACGGGCTCGAGTTCGACGAGATCGTCTACGAGCGCAAGCGCCACCACGAGCTCGGCGGCGGTATCGCGCGCGTCACGATCGCGAAGCCCGAGAAGTTCAACACGATGACGCTGCACACCGTCGACCAGATGTTCCGGGCCTTCTACCACGCGAACCACGATCCGACGCTCGGCGCGATCATCATCGCCGGCGCCGGCAAGCACTTCGGGGTCGGCGGCGACGTCGAATGGGAGCGCTGGGGCCTGCGCGAGGCGTTCTACTTCCGCTACCCGCACAACCGGCTGATCCGGACCTCGCGCAAACCGGTGCTCGCGCAGGTGCACGGCTACTGCCTCGGCGGCCACAACCACATGGCGTACTGCTGCGATTTCACGATCGCCGCCGACGATGCCGTCTTCGGCCAGGCCGGCCCGAAGGTCTCGAGCCCCGCCGACGGCTTCTTCGTGCCGTATCTCGCGAACGTCGTCGGCGCGAGGAAGGCGCGCGAGATGTGGATGCTGTGCCGACGCTACCCGGCCGACCAGGCGCTCGCGATGGGACTCGTGAACGAGGTGGTGCCGCGCGACGACCTCGAAGCCGCCGTCGATCGCTGGTGCGAGGAGATGCTGCGCCTGTCGCCCGGCTGCCTCGAGATCCTGAAGGCGAGCTTCGACCAGATGATGGACGGCTACGCCGAGATGGGTGTGCTGTCGAGCAGCATGTATCCGGACTGGTTCGATCTCCCGGAGGGCCAGGAGGGCGGCGCGGCGTTCGTGCAGAAACGCAAGCCGCGCTTCTGGGAGATCCGCGAGTCGGAGGCCGAGATGCGCCAGCGGCTCGTGGAGGAGTGGGAGCGCCGGAAGTAGCCGGCGCGCCGGCGTCCGGCCGGAGCGACGCGTCCGAAAGCCGGCGCCGGGCCGACTTCAGCGCGTGCCGCCTGCCGGTGCGGCGACGACGCCGTCGGCGCACAGCCGTGCGATCTCGTCGTCGCCGTAGCCGAGTTCGGTGAGCAGCTCGGCCGTGTGCTGGCCGTGCACCGGCGGTGCGCGGCGCACGCGGCCGGGGGTGCCGCGGAGTTTGATCGGGACGCCGGTCACCGCGAGCGTCCCGAGCGTTGCGTGCTCGGTCTCGACGATCATCTCGTTGTGGCGGATCTGCGGGTCGTCGACGACCTCCGGGATCTCCTGGACCGGCGCGGCGAGCACGTCGGCGGCGAGGATCCGCTCCAGCAGCTCGTCGCGCGTGAAGTCCCGGCAGCGGGCGGCGATCCGCCGGTCGAGCTCGTCCTGGTTCCGAAGCCGGTCGGCGATGCGCGCAAAGCGCGGGTCGTCGGCCCACGCGACGTCGAGCGCCACGCACAGGTTCCGGAAGAACTTCTCCGACGGACAGGTGAGACACAGCCGGCGGCCGTCGCGGCACTCGTACACGCCCGACGGCGCGAAGAAGTGGCTGCGGTTCCCGGTTCTCGGGACCACTTCTTCCGCGAGCAGGTAGCTCTGCAGCACGGGGGCCTGCGCATGGGTGAGGACGTCGAGCAGGGAGACGTCGAGGCGCTGACCTTCTCCGGTGGCGTCGCGCACGCGGAGGGCTGCGAGGACGCCGGTCGCGACGCACATCGACGTCATCCCGTCGACCAGCGGCGCGGTGACGCGCACCGGCGGCGCCTCGGGGTCTCCGTTGCCGGCGATCAGGCCGGCGTAGCCCTGGGCGAGGAAGTCGATGCCGGGCCGGCCGGCATACGGTCCGTCCGCGCCGAACGCCGTCACGCCGACCCAGATCAGATCCGCGCGGTGCCGGCGGACGGAATCGTAGTCGATGCCGAGTCGCGAGAGCGCGGGTTCGCGCACGTTCGTGACGAGCGCATCGGAGCTGGCCACGAGCCGCGCGAAGACGCCCTGGGCCGCCGGCTGGCCGAGGTCGAGCACGAGCGCGCGCTTGTTGCGGTTCAGCGCGAGGAAGGGCGCCCGCTCGCCGCGCTTCTCGACGCCGAGGTGCCGGCTGTCGTCGCCGGCGTGCGACTCGACCTTGATGACGTCGGCGCCGAGGTCGCCGAGAAGCGTCGCCGCGTAGGGCCCGGCGAGCATGGTCGAGAGGTCGAGCACGCGGATGCCGCTGAGGGGCCCATCGGCAAAGCGCGCGCGCGCGGGATCCGTCACGGGATCACCTTCGCGTCCTTCAGCGCGCCGATCTCGTCCCACGTGTAGCCGAGCAGATCCGCGAGCAGCAGTTCGGTGTCCTGGCCGAGCTCGGGGCCGAGGCTCTCGACGCGTCCGGGCGTCTTCGAGAGCCCGATCGGGAGCCCGCGCACGGTGACCGTTCGCTTCACCTCCTCACAGAAGGTCTCGAGCAGGTAGTCGTTGGCCCACGCCTGCGGATCCTCGGCGAGGTCGCGCAGCGTACCGATGGGACTCACGGCGAGGTCCTCGGCGCGCAGACGCGCGGTCCAGTCTTCGGCGCTGCGCTCGCGGAACACCGGATCGAGCGCGTCGACCAGCGCCGTCGCGTGCTCGCGGCGGCCGGCGGCGGATGCGAAGCGCGGCTCGCGCGCGGCCGGCGGATCGCCGAGCACGCGGCGCAGCGTCGCATAGCTCGTGTCATCGTTCGGGACGCACAGGAACAGCCAGCGGTCGTGCGCCGGATACGGGTTCCAGAGCGGATTCTCCGGCGTGCGACGCGAGCGCTGGCGCGCGTAGCGGGCGTCGCCGGTGGCGAGATACGCCTGCAACGTCGGCGCCGCGAGCAGTAGCTGCGCGCCGTACAACGACGCGTCGACGATCTGCCCCTTGCCGGTGCGCCGCCGCTGCTGCAGCGCGATCAGGATGCCGAGCGCGCCGAGCAGGCCGCCGAATGCGTCGCCCGAGCCCATGCCGAGATAGATCGGCGGCTCACCCGGCTCACCGAGCCGGTTCATCAAGCCGGTCAGCGCCTGCACGGTCATGTCGAAGGCGGGCTTCGTCGCCGTCGCCCAGCGCCCGTAGCCGCTCGTCACGGCGTAGACGAGGCGCGGGTTCACCGCGTGCAGCGCGTCGGCCGTGAGGCCCCACGCGGCGAGGTTCTCCGCCGCGAGATTCGACAGGAAGACGTCCGACTTCTCGGCGAGGCGATAGAGGATCTCGCGCCCCTGCGGCTGCTTGAGATCGACGGCGAGGCTCTTCTTGTTGCGGTTGATGACGAGGAAGTACTGGTTCCAGTCCCCGACCGGCAGCGCCTTGATGCTGCGCACGCCGCGACCCTGGTCGCCGCCCTTCGGCCGCTCGACGTGGATCACTTCGGCCCCGAAGTCCGCCAGGTGCTGGGCGGCGACGGGACCCTGGAACCAGACCGTGAGATCGATCACCCGGATGCCGTCCAGCGCGGCGCGTTGCGTCGTCATGCCGGCCTACCCCACTACGCCCTGGCTGCGCAGCTCGGTGATGCGATCCTCGTCGATGCCGAGCCAGTCGTGCAGCACCTCGCCGGTATGCTGCCCCGCACACGCGGCGAGCCGATCGAGGCCGGGGGTCCCATCCGACAGGAAGATCGGGAACCCGAGCAGCTTCAGGCGCCCGAGGCTCGGGTGCGGGAGGTCGAGCAGGTAGCGGTTGCGATACGCGGACGGATCGTTCTCCGGGTAGGAGTAGTCCTCGATCACGTCGGCCGAGAGCTGGTGCTCGTCGAAGGCCGCGCGCCACTGTGCGGCGGTCCGGGTGCCGAACGCGCGTTCGAGTTCCTGCATCAGTTCGAGCCGGTTGTGCTCGCAGCGCTTCTCGTGGCTGTCGAAGCGCGGATCCCCGGGATCGATCCCGACGAGCGGCGCGAAGGCCGGCCACCAGCGACCGGTGTCGGGCATCGTCAGCGTCACCCACTTGCCGTCGGAGGCGGGGTACATGGTGCCGCTCATCGGATTCCCCATGTCGAGGCGCGAGACCGGGGCCAGCAGGCGTTCGCCGCCGATCGCGAGGTACGCCTGGAGGTCGAGACTCGCGCCGTACATGTTGCCGGCGAGCAGCGAGACATCGACGATCTGTCCCTCGCCGGATTCCGCGCGGTGCTCGAGCGCGGCGAGGACGCCGAGCGCGAGCATCACGGCCGTATACATCGATCCGTGTCCGGGATAGACGGGCGGCTGTCCGGGCTGCGGGAGCAGCGGCATCATGCCGGCGCGCGCGGCGGCGAGTTCGTCGAGCGCCGGAAGCTCGCGGTCGGGACCTTTCGGGCCGAAGCCGGTGCCGCGCGCGTAGATCACGTCCGGCCGCAGCTTCACGAGCGTCTCGTAGTCCCAGCCGGACGCCAGGACCTCGGGCAGCGGGCGATCGATCGCGACGACGTCAGCGCGCGCGACCAGCGCCTCGACGATCGCGCGCCCCTCGGGTCGGCGCTCGTCGACGACGAGACTGCGCTTGTTGCGCTGGGCGAGCTCGGACTCCCAGTCCCACGGCGCCGGCCGCGGGGCCGCGGCGTCGCTCGTGCCAGCCGGGGCGGCGGGATCCTCGATCCGCAGCACCTGCGCGCCGAAGTCACCGAGCAGCGCCACACCGAGCGACGCCCAGAAGGATCCCGTCCGGTCGAGGACGATGAGGCCTTCGAGCGCGCGGCTCATCGCGGCTCGATCCGCCAGCGACGCATGGCTTCGAGCGTCTTGTCCTCGCACGCGACGGCGTCCGGCAGCGGGCGACCGAGCCACGCGCGGTAGAACGTGTCGAGGTCCGGCAGGAGCTCGAAGTCGGGCGGGCAGCCCCGCGGCACGGCCTCGACCTCGAGCTGCGTGCCGCAGCCCGGGCAGGTGTACTCGCGGATCTGGATCCAGGTGGGATCCGGCTGCTCGGTTCCGCGGTAGACCTCGGCGAGCTGTCCCTCGGTCTCGCGCACGTGGATCAGCGCCGCGAGCTTCCAGTTCACGCGGTAGTCACCGAACTCGTGTCCGCAGCGGCACTTCACGATCCGCTGTCGGCCCTTGCGCACGATGAACAGCGCGGTGGTGAGCGGGAGCAGGATCGGCTCCTTCCACGGGACGCGTGCCTGCAGGATCGCCACCCACTTCTCGAAGCGGTCGGCGTCCTTCGCGTCCTTCATGATCTCCTGGACGCGCGCCCAGGGCAGCTCACCGTCGATCAGTCGCTCGAGTTCCGAGATGTCGTACTGCGACACGGGATCTCCTGGTCTAGAACGTGAAGTCGTCCGGAAGCTTCCAGAACGCGCGCAGCTCCGCCGCATAGCCGGGCGAGAGCTCCATCGAGCTGCGCCACATGGCGAGGACGGCGTCCGCCATGTTCTCCTTCGCGAGAATCCGCTCGCGCTCGGCCTGCCACCACTCGCGGAACGGGACGCCTCGCTGCTTGCGCTCTTCGCGGATCGCCGCGCGCTTCTGCGCCGTCGCCGCCACGTCGACGGACCAGCGGCGCTCGCCCTCGTCGAACTTCGCCACCACGCCGTAGACGTCGGCCGCGACCCGCTCCTGTCCCCAGCCGTCGTCGAGGTCCTGCTGCACGAACTCGGGCTCGCGCTCGAGGGGATCGCCGAGCGCCTGCGAGCCGGACACCGGGTGCACGATCACGTCCCATTCGTGGAGCGGCTCGGGCGTCACGAACGGGGCGATCAGGTTCGGCTCGATGACGTCCGCCTGGAGGTTGCGAGCGATGTTCGGGTGCTCCGGATCGCCGCGCTCGTGGAGGAGCGGCTGGCGCGCCGCTACGAGCTCCTTCAGGTTCGTGCCGCTCGCGTAGGCGGGCCGATCCGGCCACGTCGGGTAGGCGCCGAACATGCCGTGGTTCCCGCACAGCTTGCTGCGGATCCCGGCGCAGCCGCACTGGTACTCGATGCCGGGCGTATTCATCACCAGCCACACGGCGGTGTGGCCGAGACCGCCGCGGAACTTTCCGTAGCCGCCCGAATCCGGCTCGACGTTGCGGCCGAGGTAGAGCACCGGGTAGTAGAGCTCCGTTACCTCGGCGTTGCCGAAGTCCGCGTTCGGCGTGTAGATGCACCACGCGCTGGTCTCGCCGTCGGCGATCCCGCGCGCCGGCCCGCCGTTGCAGGCCTGTTCGAGCGTGAGGCCAGCGGTGTAGAGTCCGTATTGGTTGGTGCCGGAGAACTCGGCGGTCATCGTCGTGGCGGCGCCGGCCGCCACCTCCTCGACGAAGCCACGCGCCCAGTAGAGCCGGCCGAACGCCTCGTACAGCGAACTCATCCACACCACCGCCGGGGCCCACGCGACGCCGGACGACGCGAAGTAGTTCACCGGGTACGGATTCGCCCACGAACCGGCGGGCGGTTCCACGAGGCTCCAAGCCGCCGCGGCGCCCCAGTTGAACATGTCGAAGCCGACGATGTGCGAGTACGCGTTCAGCATGCCCGACACGAGCGCATCGGGCGTGATGTTCTGGCCGAACGGCACCCAGCCGCTGGCGCCCTGGAGTGAGATCCCGACTTTCGCGTCGACATCGATCGTGATCTCGAGCGGGAGGTTGAACAGACAGTCGACGTTCTGCACCGGCAGCAGCACGCGCTTGCCGGCCATCGCCAGATCCTTGAAGTTCGACTTGCGGATCCGGCCGGGAACCGCCTGCGTGCGCACGCGCGAGATCGCGTAGCGGCGGCTGTCCTCGATGTACTCGCGCGTCACGTCGGCGAAGAAGTCGAGTCCGTACTTCTCGACCAGCGCCAGCACGCGATCGCGGATCGTGAGGCAACCGGCGAGGCGGCCGCGGGCGTCCCCCATCGTCCAGTCCGGGACGCGCGTGCGCGAGCGCATGCGCTTCTCGTACCAGGGATAGAAGTGGTCGTTCTCCCCGACGCGCTCGGCGACGACCGGGACGCCGTCCGAGAAGCAGTCGGGGTTCATGAAGCCGATCGAGCCCGGCAGCACGAAGCCCGCGTCCATGACGTGCGTCACCGACCCGGCCCAGGCGATCAGCCGGCCGTTCCAGAAGATCGGAACCGTGGTCTGGAAGTCCGCCGAATGGATTCCGCCAAAGTGCGGGTCGTTGTTCTCGTAGATGTCGCCGGCGCGGATGCCCGGATCGTCCTCGTAGCCGGCTTCGATGTACGAGCGCAGCAGCAACGACAGCAGCCCCGGGTGCGAGACGATGCCGCGTGACGTGCAGACCGCCTCCCCGGTCGGGAGATGCAGGCTCCAGAGCGCGTCGCCGCCCTCGGCGGCGATCGGGGAGCTCGAGACGCGGCAGCCGACCGCATGCGCCGTGTTGCAGATGTTGAGCAGGATCTGCCACACCGCCTCGTAGGTGCCGGGATCCTCCTGCTTGCGCTGCATCTCCTCGAGGCCGAACAGATACCCGGTCTCGCGCAGCAGTCGATCGTTGCGCTCGAGCTGCGCACGCAGGGATTCGCGGGCCGGCGCGCGTCCGGCCGTTCCGCGCTGCGCCGCCTTGCGCGCCTTCGGCTTGGCGCCGGTCTTGGTCTTGCGGCGCGGCAGCGCCTGCTTCGGCTGCTTCGGGCTCATCGCCGGCCCCCTCTCTTCGTGCGGCCGGCGGGCGCCGTTCGCTTCGCGGCGCTCCGCCGCTTCGCGCCGCCTCGTCGCTCGAGCCAGTAGATCAAGTGCTCGTCGATGCGCAGACGCCAGCCGTCCGGCACGAAGAGCGTGGTGTTGGGCGCCTCGATCACGGCGATCCCGTCGATCTGGTTGCCGGCGTGCAGCTCGCTCATCTCGAAGATCCGCGCGCGGTGCCAACGGCCCTTCTGGAAGACCTG
Organism: uncultured Pseudomonadota bacterium; assembly: GCA_900696485.1. GTDB lineage: Bacteria > Myxococcota_A > UBA9160 > UBA9160 > PR03 > CAADGG01. The sequence goes on along the minus strand of CAADGG010000084.1, from coordinate 56,990 downwards.
GCGGGTCCCCTTCGAGGCGGCCTTCGGCGGCTGCTTGCCCGCGAGCCGATGGCGCGCGAGCTTCGGCTTCACCGTGTCGACCTTCGCCATGACGCTCACCTCGGCGACGTGGTAGGTCGGCTGCGGCGGATGCCCGGCGAGCGTGAACATCTGCGTGTAGACCTGCTCGAAGCGGGCGATGAGCTGTTCGACGTCGGAGTCGCTGCGCAGGCGTGGGACGGGCGAGCTGACTTCGACGTCACGCAGCTGGCCGAAGTAGCGCATGTAGGCGATCTGTTCGAGGGCGATCTGATCGCGTGAGAAGCCCTCCTGGAGCAGCTCCTTCAGCAGCTCCTCCTCCAGCTCCTGCCAGGCCGCCGTCACGACCTTGCCCGGCTCGCCCCAGTTTTCGCGTCCTGCGAATACGGCCGACACGCTCTTGTGACGACGATGCGCATAGTCCATGCACGCGCCGCCCCAGGCGCTGAAGGCGCCGGCATGCGGCACGGTGAGCACGGCCTTCCACGGCGCATCGCCAGCGTAGCCGAGCAGGTGCAGCGGCCCGCCGCCGCCGTAGCCGAGCAGCACGTAGTCGCGGAGGTCGTGCCCGACCATCAGGCTGCGCACGAGGTGCTCGTGCATGACGACGTTCACGAGGCCGACGCACTGCTCCGCGGCGACGTACGGATCGAGGCCGAGCGGATCGGCGATCTTCTCGCGGAAGACGCGCAGCGACTTCTCGGGGTTCACCCGGACGCGCCCGCCGAGGTAATAGTCCTTGTTCAGGATCCCGAGCAGCAGGTTGCAGTCGTTCACCGTCGGGATGTCGTCGTTCCCGCTCTCCTGGAAGACCGGGCCGGGCGTTCCGCCGGCGCTGTCCGGGCCGAGCTTGATCCGCAGCGTTTCGGGGTCGAGCCGGATGTAGGTCCCGGTGCCGGCGCCGATCGAGCGGATGTCGAGCATCGGCACGTTCACGTACATCTGCTGGAACGGAGGCTCCCGGTCGATCGGCACGATGCCGGCGGTGATCGCTCCGGCGTCGAAGCTCGTGCCGCCGACGTCCGAACACACGACGTTCTGTTCGCCGATCACCTGCGCGACGTAGGCGGCGCCCATCATGCCGCCGACGGGACCCGACATCACCGTCTCGAACAGGCGCGGATAGCGGATGCTCGTGACACCGCCGTAGCACAGCACGGTCTTGAGCGAGTGGGTGTAGCCGGCGGCCGTGAGCTTTTCCTCGACCTGCAGCAGCTGCTTGCGCGCCGGCTCCGACGCGTAGGCCTGGATCACCGTCGCGTTGGCCCGGGAGATTTCGCGCAGGGTCGGCGCCACCTCACACGACACGACGACCGGGACCGTCCGCCCGGACTCGGCGACGATGCGCCGCGCGATCTCGGCGGCGCGCTGCTCATGGCCGCCGTTCGTGAACGACTGCAGGAACACGATCGCGAGCGCTTCGATGCCGAGCTCGAGCAGCTCCCGGACGCCCCGCTCGACCTCGTGCTCGTAGATCGGAATCACGGCCCGGCCGAAGAGGTCGATCCGCTCGGTGACCCCACGCGTGAGCCGGCGCGGCACCAGCGGCACGCGGTGTTTGCGGTACTGCATGTGCGTGATCTCGGACCACTGGCAGTCGATGAAGCTCTGCGAGCCGCGCCCCTGCACGATCAAGTCTTCGAAGCCGCGCGTCACCAGGAGACCGGTGCGCAGGCCGTCGAGATTGAGCAGTGCGTTCAGCATCGAGGTGCCGGTGTAGATGGCGGTCTCGATGCTGCGGAAGAACTCCGGACGGTCCCGCTTGCCGATCCGTAGATACTCGAGCGCCTCTTCGAGCGACTCCATGTATCCGACGCTCTCGTCGTAGCGGGTGGTCGGCGCCTTGCCGATCACGAAGCGGCCGCGTTGATCCACCACGATCACGTCGGTCATGGTGCCGCCGGCGTCGCAGGCCACGAGGTAGCGGTTCATCAGCGGGTGCCTCTGTCGGACGTCGCGTTCGCGCGCAAACGCTCTCCGGGATCGGGGTTCAAGGGGTCGGGCGGCCGACGAGCCGCCGGAAGAATCGGGTCAGTGCGGTCCACAGCGCGCCGAAGACGAGCGGCAGGATCCGGATCGCGTCCTCGCGCGCAGGAGCGGGCGGCACCGCGGCGGTCCCCGCCTCCGCGGCGCCGCCCGCCGGCGTCTCGAGCTGCGTGCGCACCTGCTCCGCGAACTCCTTGAAGAGCTGCGCCGACACCGCCTGGATCATCCCGCGGCCGACCTGCATCACCCGGCCGGTGAGATCGACGCTGGCTTCGGCGATCACCTCGGTGCCGCCGTCCGGCAGCGCCGACAGCCGGCTCGTCAGCGTGCCGCGCGCGGTGCCGCCGCCGGGTTCCCGTCCGTCGGCGAGCGCGCGCACGGTGCGCGCCGCCGGGTCGATCTCGTCGAAGCGGACGCGGCCCTGATAGCGCACTGAGATCGCGCCGAGCCGGACCCGCACGCTGCCGAGGAAGGTGCGTTCGTCGACGACCTCGTCGAGCGAGGCGCCCGGCACGCAGCGGGCGACCTGCGCCGGGTCCATCAGGAAGCGCCAGACGCGCTCGTCCGGGGCCGCGACCTGGAACGTCTCTCGGATCTCGATCGCCATGCTGGAGTCCCGGTATCCTCCGTACGCGGGCGCCCCATAGCGCTTCGCGGCCTGTCGGCCCGGTCTCCGCCGGCGGCGGTCGGCCCGCTGGCGGAGCCAGCTCAGGCCGCCCCGGGTCGGTCGACCAGTTTGGATACGAGGCGTATCGTATACTTTTTGCCAGGAAAGGCCAAGCACGGTGCCGACCCGGGAAATCTACTGGAACATCGTCGGCGGCGTCGGGATCTACGTGTTCGCGGCCGTCGCCGGGGCACTGCTCGCCTGGGGCCTGTGGCAACGCATCCGGCTCTGGCGCCTCGGCGGCCCGGCGCGGCGGACGGACCGGCCCGCCGCCCGGGTGCGGCGCTTCGTCGCGGAGGTGTTCGGGCAGCGCCGGGCGCTGCGGGACCCGGTGCCCGGCATCGCGCACGTGCTCGTCTTCTATGGCTTCCTCGCGTCGTTCATCGCGACCGCCCACATCTCCGTGCAGGAATGGACCGGGATCCACTTCCTGCGCGGCCGCTACTACCTCGGCTATTCGCTGCTGTCGGACGTCTTCGGATTGCTCGCGATCGCCGGCCTCGTCGTGCTGCTGTGGCGCCGCGCCGTCGTGCGTCCGGCACGCCTGCACTCGGTGCTCGACGACTGGATCGCGCTCGGCCTGCTGCTGCTCGTCTTCGTGCAGGGCTTCGTCATCGAGGGGCTGCGCATCGCGACGACCGAGCTCGTGCAGCAGCCAGAGCTCGCGCGCTGGTCGCCCGGCGGCTGGCTGCTCGCCCACGCGTTCTCCGGCCTGCCGGAAGCCACGCTCCGCTCGAGCCACCGCGTCGTCTGGTGGTTCCACGTGGTCAGCGTGTTCGCGTTCCTCGGCTACTTCGTCTACGGGAAGCTCGCGCACGCCTTCTACGGCAGCGCGAACGTGCTGCTGAGTGAGCTCGGTCCGACCGGGCGCCTGGTGCACCCGGACGTCGAGGTGCTGGCCGACACGGATCCCGACGCGCTCGCGCGGCTCGGCACCTCGCGCATCGACGGGCTCTCGTGGAAGGGTCTGCTCGACCTCGACGCGTGCATGAACTGCGGCCGCTGCGAGGAGGTGTGTCCGGCGCACCAGAGCGGGGTGCCGCTCTCGCCGCGCAAGCTGATCCGCGACCTGAAGGACCATCTCACCGAGACAGGCCCCGCGCTGCTCGCGGCGCGCGCCGCCGGCGGCGCGCCGCCGCCGGCCGATCTCGCGCCGCTCTACGGCCCCGGGGGCGGGGACGGCCCGGCGCCGGCAGTGCTCGAGGTGGAGCTCTGGGGCTGCCGCACCTGCGGCGCCTGCCAGCGCGAGTGCCCCGTCTTCATCGAGCACGTGCCGAAGATCGTCGACATGCGGCGCTCGCTGGTCATGACCGACGCGCGCATGAGCGACGAGGCGAAGCAGATGCTCCGGAGCCTCGATGACCGCGGGCACCCGTGGGTCGGTGCCAGCGGCGACCGCGAGCAGTGGTTCGCGGACCTCGGTCTCAAGGTGCTCGGCCGCGGAGACACGGCGGAATACCTGTTCTGGGTCGGTTGCACCGGTGCGCTGGTCGAGCGAAACGTCCAGGTGACGCGCGCGGTGGCGAAGGTCCTCACGGCGGGCGGCGTGGACTTCGCGGTGCTCGGCGCGGAGGAGAGCTGCACCGGCGATCCCGCACGCCGTGTCGGCGGCGAGGTCACGTACCAGGTCTGCGCCAAGACCAACGTCGAGACCTTCGAGCGTTACGGCGTGCGCAAGATCGTCACGAGCTGTCCGCACTGCTTCAACACACTGAAGAACGAATACCCGGACTTCGGCGCCCAGCTCGAGGTCGTCCACCACAGCGAGCTGATCGCAGAGCTGGTGCGGGATGGACGCCTTTCCCTGACCCGGAAGCTCGACTCCATCACCTATCACGACCCCTGCTACCTCGGTCGACATAACGAGGTGTATGATGCGCCGCGCGACGTGCTGCGTGCGGTGTCGGCGGAAGGCGCCTTCACGGAACTGCCGCGGAACCGCTCGCGTGCGCTGTGCTGCGGCGCCGGCGGCGGCTACGCGTTCCTCGACGACGATCCGGTCCAGCGCATCAACCACCTGCGGATCGCGGAGGTGAAGGCGTCGGGGGCGCGGACGGCTGCCGTCTCGTGCCCGTTCTGCATGCAGATGTTCGAGGACGGGCTCGCGGCGCTCGATCCGGCGCGTGAGACGCGCGCGCTCGACATCGCGGAGATCGTCGCCGAGGCGCTGGGAGAGCCGTCGTGAGCGGACCGGGCGCCGACGCGCTGCAGCGCCTGCTCGATCTCGAGGCGATCCGCGACCTCGTGCGGCGCTACGCGTACTGCATCTGGCGCCGGGATGCGGACGGCGCCGCCGCGCTGTTTGCCGAGACCGGCGTGATGGACCCCGGCGATCGTCCGCCGCTCGTCGGCCCCACGGCGATCCGCACGGCGTATCGCGCGATCCTGCCCGCCTCCGACCTCCAGCCGTTCGTGCACGACCATCTGATCGAACTGGACGGAGACCGAGCGACCGGCAGTTGCCACCTCGACCTGCGCATGACGCGGGATGGCCGGCGCCACCTGGGAGCCGGCTGCTACGACGACCGATACGTCCGCGTCGACGGGTGCTGGAAGTTCGCGTCGCGCCGGCTCACCATGCAGTTTCTGGTCCCGTACCGCGAAGGCCCCACCGAGGACGGGACCCCGACGAGCGACTAGGCTCCCGCCGCGGGGGCCTCGACGCGCAGGAGGCAGACCATGGCTCGACTGAAGACCGGAACCCGACTGAAGAGCGCGGTGTGCAACACGCAGGTGATGATCGTCGCCGCCCCGGACGCGGACGTCGATCTGGCCTGCGGCGGCCAGCCGATGATCGACGCGGCGGCGACGCCGCCGGCGGGCGCGGTGATCTCGCCGGACGCCGCGAAGGGCACCGTGCTCGGCAAGCGTTACGTGAACGCCGACGGCAAGCTCGAACTGCTGTGCATCAAGCCCGGCGAGGGCTCGCTCTCGGTCGCCGGCGAGGCGCTGGTGCTGAAGGAAGCCAAGCCGTTGCCGTCGTCGGACTGAACGATGAACTTGATGATGCTGCTCGAGATGGCCGTCTCCGGCTTCGGCGAGCGCGTGGCGGTGCAGAACGTCGGCGCGGCGCTCCGCTACGACGAGCTCTTCGCCGCGGCCGGGGCGGCGGCCGCCGGCATCGAGGCCAGCGGCTGCGCGCACGTCGCCGTGCTCGACGAGAACAGCCTCGCGGTGCCGGTGGGTCTGTTCGCGAGCGCGTGGGCCGGCAAACCGTTCGTGCCGCTCAACTACCGGCTCACCGACAGCGAGCTCGAAGCGCTCGCGGCGCGGATCGCGCCGTCCCTGCTCGTGACGTCGAGCGAGCGCGCCGGGGCTCTCGCAGGGCTGCCCGGCACGACGGTCGTGACGCGGGAAGCCTTCCTGGCCGGTGGCGCCGCGGCCGGCGACGCGCCCGCGCGCGAGCCGAACTGGCCGATGGATCCCGACGCGATCGCGATCCTGCTGTTCACCAGCGGAACCACCGGGGCGCCGAAGGCCGCGGTGATCCGGCACAAGCACCTCGTCTCGTACATTTTCGGCTCGGTCGAGTTCGGCGCCGCCGGCGACGACGACGCTGCGCTCGTCAGTGTGCCGCCCTACCACATCGCCGCGATGGCGGCGATCGCGAGCTCGGTCTACTCCGGCCGGCGCCTCGTGCAGCTTCCGAGCTTCTCCGCCGAGGCGTGGATCGAGACCGCCCGGCGCGAACACGTGACCCACGCGTTCGTCGTGCCGACGATGCTCGGCCGGATCGTCGACGTGCTCGACCAGCGGAGCGAGGCCGCTCCGGCGCGGCTTCGCGCGCTGTCCTACGGCGGTGGCAAGATGCCGCTTCCAGTGATCGAGCGCGCGATGAAGCTGTTTCCGACCGCCGACTTCACGAATGCCTACGGCCTCACCGAGACGAGTTCGACGATCGCGATCCTCGGTCCGGACGATCACCGCGCAGCGGCGTCGGCCGACGAGCCCGCCGTGCGCCGCCGGCTCACGTCGGTCGGACGGCCGCTGCCGAGTGTCGAGGTGGAGATCCGCGATCCGAGCGGCCAGTCGGTCGAGCCGGGCGGCTCGGGCGAGATCTGCGTGCGCGGCGAGCAGGTCTCCGGCGAGTACCTCGGCCGTGGATCGCTGGTCGATCGCGACGGCTGGTTCCCGACCCGCGACGCCGGCTTCCTCGACGAGGACGGCTACCTGTTCCTCGAGGGCCGCATCGACGACGTGATCGTGCGCGGCGGCGAGAACCTGTCGCCCGGGGAGATCGAAGAGGTCCTGCTCGCGCACGACGCCGTGGCGGATTGCGCGGTGGTGGGCATCCCGGACGAGGAGTGGGGGGAAGCGGTCGCCGCGATGATCGTGCTGCGGGCCGGCCGGACGGCGACCGCCGACGAACTCCAGCGCTGGGTGCGCGGGCGGCTGCGCTCGTCGCGCATGCCGCAGCGCATCGAGTTCCGTGACGAGCTGCCGTACAACGAGACCGGCAAGCTGCTGCGACGGCGCGTCAAGGCGGACCTCACGGGAGCGTCCTAGTGCGCGGTCTCCGGAGCTCGCTGTCGGGCCTTCGAGCGCTTGCAGGCCTTGCAGCCCTTGCGGATGGCCCGTCGCGCAGCGAGATCGCGGCGGCGGTCCGCTCGCCCGGCGCGCGACCGGGGCATGGCCGTCGCGACGCAGCGCGGGTGTCACGCGGCCAGCGGCCGGCCGGCGGGATCGGATTCCGTCGCCGGCCCGAGACCGGACCGTAGTGGGCGCCGAGCGCGCCGCGCCGCTCCGCTCGCTCGGCGAGGCCTTGGACCAGCTCGCGTCGCCCTACGCCGTCGAGGAGCATGCGACGCTCGGGGGCGGCGGCGTGTTCTTCGTCGACCTCGGGAGCGGCGCCGGCGCTGCCGGGCCACCGAAGCTCGCGGCCGCCGCCGCGTCGCTCGCGCGACTCGCGTGTCCGACCGTCGCGCTGCAGCCGCGCGACGCGGATCCCGCGCTGTCCGTGCTGCGCGACCGCTTCGACGTCGTCGTCGGTTCCGAGGCCGAGGCGACACCGGTCCTCGACGCCGTCGCGCGCACCCCGATTGCCGCGACGACGCTCGTGCAACTGCTGCGTCTCGCTGCGCCGCTTGCCGTCGACGACGCGTTGGTTGCCGAATCACTCGCGTACTCGGTGCTGCAAGCGGGTCCGGAGTTCGCGGCGTGGCGCCGTGCGCACCCGGCACGCGTGCGGCCCGCACCGGAACTCGGCCCGGCCGTCGCCGTCCGGCGCGACGGCGACCGGCTCGAGCTGGTGCTGAACCGTCCGGCCCGGCGCAACGCGTTCTCCGTGGCGATGCGTGATGCGCTGGCGGAAGCGCTGCAACTGGCCGTGTCGGATGCGTCGCTGTCGGAGATCGCGCTGTCGGGCGCCGGGCCGTCCTTCTCGTCCGGCGGGGATCTCGACGAGTTCGGCAGTCTGCCGGATCCGGCGACGGCGCACCTCGTGCGCACGACGCGCAACCTCGCCCGGCTGCTCGCCGCGTGCGCGGCCCGCACGCGGGTCGTCGTGCACGGTGCGTGCGTCGGCGCCGGCGTCGAGCTGCCGGCCTTCGCGCAGCGCGTCGAGGCGAGGCCGGATGCGACCTTTCAGCTTCCAGAGCTGTCGCTCGGCCTCGTGCCGGGCGCCGGCGGCACGGTCAGCCTGCCGCGCCGCATCGGCCGACAGCGAACGGCGTGGCTCGCGCTGTCGGGCGCACGCGTCGACGCCGCGACGGCACAGCGCTGGGGCCTCGTCGACGCGGTCCTCCGGTGAAGGCCGTCGGCGGCCGGCGCCGGTGCGCGGTCGCGGCGCCGGACCCGCCCACCTGTGAACATCCGGATTTCGTGTGGGCAGGCTCCGGCGCGATGGCGCTCACCGGATTTGCCGACGGTCCACCCGTGCTCGCGCCGGCACCGCTGGCGTCGCGTGCGCGCGAGGTCGTGCAGACACTCGCCGCGCGCGCCGGCACGCCGGCGCTCGCCGCGCTCGATGGCGCCGCGCTGCTCGGCGAACACGCCGCGGCATTCGGATCCGAGCGACGCGGGCGCGTGTCGCCGGGCGGGAGCTGCCGGTTGCTGCGCGCCGCCGACCGCTGGCTCGCCGTGAACCTCGCGCGTGCGGACGATGTCGCGCTGCTGCCGGCCTGGCTCGGCGACGGCGATCCGAGCGACCCCTGGGCCTTCGTGGCGGCGCGCGTCGCGCGACGTCCGGCCGAGGACGTCGTTGCGCGCGCGCGCCTGCTCGGCCTCCCGGCCGCCGTCGCGATCGCACCGGAGCCGGCGCCGCCGCCGTGGCTGCGCGTTGCACAGCGCGGGCCGGCGGGCCGGCGGCCACAGCACCACGCGCCGCTGGTCGTCGATCTCTCGTCGCTGTGGGCCGGTCCGCTGTGCGGACATCTGCTGCAACTCGCCGGCGCGCGCGTCGTGAAGGTCGAGAGCACGCGGCGTCCCGACGGGGCCCGCGCCGGACCGGCCGCGTTCTTCGACCTGCTGAATGCCGGCAAGCAGAGCGTGGCGCTCGATCTCGGCGCTGCGGACGGTCGCCGCGCGCTCATGCGCCTCGTGCAGCGCGCGGACATCGTGATCGAGGCGTCGCGTCCGCGCGCGGTCGCGCAGTTCGGGATCGACGCGGAGACGCTCGTCGCGACGCGGCCGGGCGTCATCTGGCTGAGCCTCACCGGCTACGGGCGCCGCGAGCCCGGGATCGACTGGGTCGCGTTCGGCGACGACGCCGCCGTCGCGGCGGGTCTTGCCGTCGCGACCGGAGCGCCGGACGCGCCGCTCTTCTGTGGCGATGCGATCGCCGATCCGCTGACCGGCCTGCACGCGGCGCTCGCCGCCTTCGAGGCATGGCAGGCCGGCGAGAGCCGGCTGCTCGACGTGTCGCTGCGTGACGTCGTTGCGCACGGGCTCGGGCACGCGATGCCGCCGGCGCGCGCGTCGGTGATCCGGTGCCGGGACGAGTGGGAGGTGGAGCTCGCCGGGGTCCGGGCCGCCGTCGCGCCGCCGCGAATCCGGCCTGCCTTCGGCCGCGCCCGTCCGCTCGGCGCCGACACCGCGGCGGTCCTTGCCGAGACGGAGGCTGCCCTGCGCGGCTGAGCGCCGCGCTGCCGCGTCATTCGACCGCGTGCACCTCCGCGCGCCGCCACACGACGCAGCCGCTCCGGATCGTCGCGGTGACGCACGCGCTCGACAGCCGCTCGCGCGCCTCCGACCACGGTTGATCGAGCAGGCACAGATCGGCGCGTGCGCCGATGGCGACGCGGCGCGGAGCCGCACCCGGCGAATCCGGTGGTGACGTGAACAGCGCGAGCGCCGCCTCGGGAGACAGGCATTCGCCGGCACCGAGAAGCCTGCCGGACCGGGTCCGCCGTTCGACCGCCGCCTGCATCGCGAGCCACGGGTCGGGATCGCCGTACGGCGCGTCGGTGCCGGCGGCGAGGGGCACCGCCGCGTCGAGGAAGCCGCGGCCGCGGTACAGCCACGGGCGGTCCGCGGCATCGACGTGCTCGGCGTACGCGTCGCCGCGCTCGCGTACGAAGCCCGGCTGCGTGACGACGCGGACGCCCAGCTCGGCGAGCAACCTCAGCACGTCCGGTGGCGTCACCGAGGCGTGTTCGATGCGGTCGCCCGGGAGCGCGCCGGCCGCTTCGAGCGCGCCGGCCGCCAGCACCAGCTCCGCACGCGTGACGCAGTGAAGCGCGACCGGACGCCCGCCGCGGTGGGCGTCGTCCATCCGGCGCACGAGTTCGTCGAAGTCCGGGAAGGCGCTCTCGTCGAGACGCAGCTTGACGGCGCCGCGCTCGACGAGCGCGTGCGTGGACGCGGGAAGGCCGGGCGTGCCCATCACCAGCACGCGTTGCCGGAGCTCTGCCCGATCGCACGCATCGGCGAACGCGCGCAGCTCGGCGGGTCCGTTGTCGGGCGTCGCGTCGGTGACGCCGGTGACGCCGAACGAGGCCAGCAGCGCGCCGACGGCGCCGAGGTTCGGGAGCGGCTGCGGCTCGAGACGCTCGCGCAGCCACGTATCGAGGTGGAACAGGCGTCCGGTCGCCCGGCCCGCGGCGTCGCGCTCGACGCCCGGCGCGTCGGCGCCGCGGTCGAGCCCGAGGCGGTCGATGGCGGCGGAGTTCAGCAGCCACAGCGCGCCGCTGCGGTGTTGGATCCGCAGCGGCTGCCCGGGAACCAGGCGATCGAGCTCGGCGCGCCGGAGTTCGCCGGCGACGGACTCGAAGTAGTCGACGCCACGGATCCAGGCTCCGGCGTCGCCGGTCGCCCGGCCCGTGGCGAGCGCGACGGCCAGCGACGCCGCATCGCACACCGCCGGCGGCCCGCAGCGGACCGACGCGCGCGCCGCCGCGAGCGCGAACAGGTGCAGGTGGTGATCGTGCAACCCCGGCAGCAGCGCGCCGCCGGCCGCATCGAGCACCGGCTCGTCGCGGCGCCGCGCCAGCGAGCGGCCGATCTCGGCGATGCGATCGCTGGCGAGCCGCACGTCGAGCGGGGCGGTGCCCTCGAGCTCCGCGCCGGTGATCAGCACGCCGCGCCGGGCACCGGCCCGGGGCTTCCGGTAATTTGCCGCGTCGCAACGAGCATCGACGAAGGATCCTACCGGAGGATCCTACAACGGCATGCCGGGGACGGTGCGGAATCGAACCCCGCAAGATCCATCTCGGCAGATCGGGTCGCGCGGCGAGGCGACCCTGCGGCATCGAGGCGAGGCAGATCGTGACCACCGCCGGACGAGGCGCGCTTTCCGGACGACGCATCCTGGAGCTGGCGGATGCGTCGGGAGCCTATGCCGGCAAGCTGTTCGCCGACATGGGCGCCGATGTGGTGAAGATCGAGCCGCCGGGCGGCGACCCGGCGCGTCGGGTCCCGCCGTTCTGGCGCGGCGAGGCCGGCGACGAGCTGAGCTTCGCGTTCCTGTACGCGAACACCAGCAAGCGCGGCATCACGCTCGACGTCACCCGGCCGGCTGGTCGCGAGCTCTTCGCGTCGCTCGCACGGAACGCCGACGTGGTCGTCGAGACGCTTCCCCCCGGCCGACTCGACGAACTCGGCATCGGCTACGACGCGCTGCGGATCGAAAATCCCCGTCTCGTGCTGACATCGATCACCCCGTTCGGGCAGACCGGGCCACAGCGCGGCGACCGCGGTTCGGACCTCGTCGCGAGCGCGCTCGGCGGCGCCCTCTACGTCACCGGCGAGGCGGACGATCCGCCGGTCGTGCTGGCGGGCTCCCAGGCGCACCTCTCCGCGTGCAGCTTCGCCGCGATCGCGAGCCTCGTCGCGTTGCGACACGCCTCCCGCAGCGGCGCCGGTCAGCACGTCGACATCTCCGCGCAGGAGGCGATGACGTCTGTGACGCATATCTGTGGCGTCGGGAAGTGGCTCGACGACGGGATCGTTCCGAAGCGCCGCGGGAGCGGGCTCTTCGCGTCGGTCCCGTCCGGCGCCTACCCGTGTCGCGACGGTCTGGTCTACCTGATGGTGAACCGGCCACAGCACTGGAAGGCGCTCGCCGAGTGGATCCACGAGGAGACTGGCAACGAGGAGGTGCTCGATCCGCAGTTCGAAGGCCCGTCGTCGCGCCGGCAGGAGTGCCGCGAGCTGATCGACTTCTTCGTTTGCGAGCTGACCCAGCGCTTCGCCGCCAGCGAGGTCTACCACGAGGGGCAGCGGCGCCATATCGCCTTCACGCCGGTCAGCACGGCGAGCGACGTCGCACGCGATCCGCAGCTCGCCGCCCGCGAGTTCTTCGTCTCGCTCGAGCACCCGTCGGGCGGCCGTTTGCAGTATCCCGGCGCGCCGTACCGGCTCGAACGGACCCCGTGGGCGCTGCGCCATCCGGCGCCGCGCGTCGGGGAGCACAACCGGGACGTGTATGTCGACGAGCTTGGACTGTCGGAGGCACGACTCGGGAGGTTGCGAGACGATGGCGTCGTCTGAGGCCGAAGTGGAAGCAGCGCCGCAGGCGCTGCGCGGCCTGCGCGTGCTCGAGTTCAGCTCCGGCATGGCAGGCCCGTGGATCGGGCGCTTGATGGCCTACTGCGGCGCCGACGTGATCAAGGTCGAGTCGCGGCGTCGGCCTTCGGTCGTTCGTCTCTACGTGTCGCCGCAGGCCCCGGAGCGCGGGATCCAGCCGACGCTGTCCCCGTGGTTCACCGACTGGGATGCCGGAAAGCGCTTCGTGGCGCTCGATCTCACCCGGCCCGAGGCAGTCGCCCTCGCTCGGCGCCTCGTCGCGGTGAGCGACGTCGTCATCGAGAACAACAGCACGGGCGTGATGGAGAAGCTCGGTCTCGGCTACGACGAACTCGTACAGGTCCGGCCCGATCTCGTGTATTTCGGCAGCTCGGGCTACGGAGACACGGGACCGTGTCGGAACTACGTGACCTGGGGGCCGAATATCGAGGCGATCTCCGGGCTTGCCACGCTGTCGGGGTTTCCGGAGCGCCCGTGCACGTTCACCCAGTTCGCGTATCCCGACGCGCTCAGCGCGCTGCACGGCCTGTTCGCCGTGCTGTGCGCGCTCGATCACCGCAGCCGCACCGGCGAAGGGCAGCGGATCTCGCTCTCCCAGTTCGAGGCGACCGTCGGCGCGCTCGGTCCGCTGCTGATGCAGCAGCTCGCGCACGGCGAGGATCCCGCGCGGCTCGGCAACGCGTCGCTGCACGCGGCGCCGCAGGGCTGCTACCCGTGTCGTGGCGAGGACCGCTGGTGCGCGATCCAGGTCGACGACGACGCTGCGGCCGGGCGCTTGTTCGACGTGATCGGACGGCCGGCGTGGCGGACCGACGCGCGCTTCGCGAGTCTCGCCGGGCGTCTCGAGCACCGCGCCACGCTCGACGAGGCGCTCGCGGCCTGGACCCGCGAGCGCGACGCTTACGACGTGATGCGGACGCTCCAGCATGCCGGCATCGCGGCCGGCGTCGTGCAGACCGCCGAGGACGAGTGGCGGCACGATCGCCAGCTGGCCGCCCGCGGCTTCTTCGAATCGATCGAGCATCTCGCGAAGGGCCGCGTGCTCGCCGCCGGCATCCCGCTCGGGCTCACCGGGACGCCGGGCCGGACCGGGCGCGCCGGCGCGGCGATCGGGCAGGACCACGACGCGGTGTTCGGCGAGCTGCTCGGCATGAGCCCGGAGGAGATCCGCAGCGCCGTCCGCGCCGGCGCGATCGAGGCGCCGGACGGCTGAGCGGCGCGCGCGGGGCGACCCGGGTCGAGCGGCCGGACGCCGGCCCGCGGCCGGCGGGCGGGCCGGCTGGCCGGCGCGTCGGATTTGCGGCACGCTGCGTCTCGAAATTACAGGCGCGCCAGACGTGCGGAGAGACAGCCTTGAAGAACCCCCTCCAGACCAAGCTCTGCGACCTGCTGGGCATCGAGTTCCCCATCATCGCGTTCACCCACTGCAAGGACGTGGCCGTCGCCGTCATCAACGCCGGCGGCTTCGCCGTGCTCGGGGAAGCGATGCACACGCCGGAGCAGATCGCCGCCGACGCCAAATGGATCCGCGATCGCGTCGAAGGGCGCCCGTTCGGCATCGACCTCGTGCTGCCGGCCTCCGTGCCGCCGGCGGACACGCTCGAACAGCTGATGGAGAAGATCCCGCAGGCGCAGCGGGACTTCGCGCAGCAGATCAAGGAGAAGTACGACGTGCCGGACCCGAAGGGTCCGATCGCGCTGCACCAGTGGGGTGGGCTCAACCAGGCGATCGCGCGCGCGCAGCTCGAGGTGCTGCTCGATGAGCGCGTGCCGGTGATCGCCTCCGGACTCGGCAGCCCGGCGTTCATCCTCGAGCGCGCGCACCAGCTCGGACTCAAGGTGTTCGGTCTGGTCGGCAAGACCCGGCAGGCAAAGCGACAGATCGACGCGGGCGTCGACGCCGTGATCGCGCAGGGCTACGACGCCGCCGGCCACACCGGCGCGATGGGCACCTTCTCGATCGTCGCGGAGGTCGCTTCGATCGCCGGCGACACGCCGGTGATCGCGGCCGGTGGCGTCACCACCGGGCGTCACCTCGCCGCCGCGCTGTGTCTCGGCGCCGCGGGCGTGTGGACCGGCACGCGCTGGCTCGCGAGCCGCGAGTCCGACCTCGATATGATCCTGAAGGAGAAGCTGCTGGCGGCGTCCGCCGACGACACGTCCTACTCGACGTGCATCTCCGGCATGACCATGCGCGTCCTCGCGTGCCCGTGGACCGAGGAGTGGAAGAAGCCCGGCGCGCCGGACGTGCTGCCGGCGCCGTACCAGATGCTGCTCAGCTCCGACTACCTCCAGGGCGCCAACGACCACCGCCGGGCCGACCTGATGACCGAAGCCGCCGGCCAGGGCGTCGGCTTCGTGACGGAGATGAAGCCGGCCCGCCAGATCGTGTTCGACATGGTCGAGGAGGCTCTCGCCACCTTCGACGAGCTGACCGGCGAACCCGCCTGAGAGGCCCGGTTTCGATCCTTGTCGGACGAGGCGATCCTTGCCGGATGAGGCGAACGTTGTCGGACGAGGCGATCCTTGTCGGACGAGGCAAACGTCGTCGGACGAGGGGAACGAGACATGCCGCCCGACGCGATCTCGGCACGACCCGGCTTCGACGCGACGCTGGCCGGCCGGCGCGCGGAGTGCGACGGCGGCTCGGCGATCCCAGGAACGCGCTATGCGGGCCGCGAGGAGTTCACCGGCACGCTGAGCGGCGAGTACGTCGACCACGGCGATCCGCCGTGGCGCTGGTACCGGCTGTGCGACCTCGAGCGCAAGCCCCCCGGCTATCCGGCCGACAGCGTGTGGTGCGAGGCGCAGAGCCTGTTCCTGATCGACGCCGCCGCGCCGTGACGCCGTGACGCGCGCGGCCGTCAGCGCCCCTGGAACGACGGCTTGCGCTTCTCGAGGAAGGCCCGCGTGCCCTCACGCGCATCTTCGGTGTGGGACGAGAGCGTCGCCGCGACGGCCTCGTAGTCGAGCATCTCGTCGAGCGTCGACGTCAGCGATTTGTGGATGAAGCGGCGCGCGAGGTCGACCGCGACGCTCGGACCCCGCGCCAGTTCCTTCGCGTAGGCGAGCGCCCGCGGCAGCGCCTCCCCGTTCTCCACCAGCTCGTCGAGCAGCCCTTCGCGGTGACATTCGTCGGCGTCGAGAATCCTGCCGGTCTCGACCATCATCAGCGCGGTCGACAGCTTCGTGACGCGTGGCAGGAAGTAGGTGATGCCGCAGTCCGGCGCGAAGCCGAGCCGCACCATCGCGGCGCACATGCGCGTGCTGCGGTCGCCGATGCGCCGGTCGCAGGCGAGCGCGAAGGCGAGGCCGGCGCCCATCGCGGGCCCGTGGATCGCCGCGATCACCGGCTTGTCGACGTCGACCAGCATGCGCGTCACCTCGGCGACAGGCCCCGCCGGCGTCTTGCGCTGGTAGCGCTCGAGCGGCACGTCGGAGAGACCCGGCAGGCCGCGGTCGGACGAGCCGGAGAGCCACTCGGCGTCGCCGCCGGAGCAGAACCCGCGCCCGGCGCCGGTCAGCACGATCGTACGCACGTCGTCCCGCTCGCGCAGCGAGCGCAGCATCGCCACCAGCTCGACGGCGAGATCCCAGTGAATCGCATTCAGCCGATCGGGGCGGTTCAAGGTGAGGATGCCGACGCCTTCGTCGAGCTCGAACCGCAGCTGCTCCTCGACTCCTCCGCTCACGCTGTCCCCCCCTACCGATTCGTGGTCATCGCCTTCGACGGTCGCTGATCCTGCCAACCGGGCCGCTCGACGAGCTCGCCGGCCCCGGCTTCGCCGATCGGGACGTCATCGATCCGGAGTCGCGTCGCGCGCGGCGAGGTAGCCGAAGGTCATCGCCGGGCCGAGCGTCGCGCCGGCCCCCGCGTAGGTCGGCCCCATCAGGGCCGCCGAGCAATTGCCGACCGCGTAGAGGCCTGGGATCACGTCGCCGGACTCGCGCAGCACGCGGGCCCGCTCATCGGTGCGCAGGCCCCCTTTCGTGCCGAGATCCCCGGCATAGGCCTCGATGCCGTAGAAGGGCGGTTTCTCGAGCGGCGCGAGGCACGGGTTCGGCCGGATGTTCTGGTCGCCGTAGTAGCGGTCGAACAGGTTGTCGCCGCGCCGGAAATCGAGATCCACGCCGGTGCGCGCGTACTCGTTCACCTTGCGCACCGTCGCCTCGAGCCCGTCGGCATCGACGCCGAGCTGTTCGGCGAGGCCGCGCAGCGTGTCGGACCTGCGCAGATAGCCGCGGTCGATGTACGACGAGATCAACCGGTCGGGCTGCTGGGAAGACTGCAGGAACGGCCCGAACGGATAGCTGCGCCGGAAGCGGCCATCGAAGACGAGATACGCCGGCACGCTGCTGGTCCCGGATGCGTGCTTCTCGTACATCGCACGCACCACGTCGATGTACGGGGCCGCCTCGTTCACGAAACGTGCGCCGGCCTGGTTCACGAGGATGCTGCCGGGCAGGCTCTTCTCGATCACCAGCATCCGGGCGCGACTCTCGCCCGGCACGACGGTCGTGGGGCCCCACCACGCGTCGTCGAGGAAGTCGGTCGCCGCGCCGACGGCGAGACCCATGAGCAGCGCGTCGCCGGTATTCTGCGGGTTCGCCGCGGACCACTCCGCCCGGGTCGGGTTCGGCAGATACTTCTCGCGCAGCGCCTGGCTGCCTTCGAAGCCGCCCGCCGCGAGGATCACGCCGTGGCGCGCGCGGATCCGGACCCGGCGACCCTCGCGCTCCGCGACGACGCCGACCACGCGGCCGTCTTCGATCACGAGCTCACGCGCCGGTGTCTCCAGCCACAGCGGGATGCCGCGATCACGCAGCGCGAGCCGGAGCCGGCCGACCAGCGCGTTGCCCATCGTGAGCGCGCGGTCGCGCTTCGAGCGCAGGCGCCACGGAAGATCGAGCGCATAGCGGAGCATGAGCCGCAGCGTGAGCGCGATCCAGCCGCGCGAGCGCACCAGCAGGACGCGCGCTTCGGCCGCGGTCATGGAGACGCGGCCCAGGATCAGCGTCTGCACCGACGGCTCGCGTAGCCGCAGGACCTCCTCACCCAGCAGCCGCCCGTCGAAGGTGTCGGCCTCGATCGAGCGCGCACCGGGCTTGCTCCCCGGGAGCGTCGGGTAGTAGTCGCAATAGTGCGGCAGCGCCTGACAGCGCAGGTGCGCCCGGTCCGTCAGGTAGCGGAGCATCTCGGGGGCGGCATCGACATAGGCCTCGAGCTTCGCCTCCGGGACGCGCCCAGCCGTCGCCGACGTGAGGTAGGTGAGCGCATCCGCGCGGGTATCGTTCACCTGCGCGTCGAGCATCAGGTGGTTGTTCGGGATCCACAGGCTCCCGCCGGACATCGCGGACGAGCCGCCGTACTGGCTGGACTTCTCGATCAGCAGCGTGTCGGCGCCGCGATCGAACGCGACGATCGCCGCCGTCATCGCGCCGGCTCCGGATCCCACCACGAGCAGGTCGACCTGGTGATCCCAGGAACCCGTCTCGGTGTCTGTCGATGCTGTGTCTGTCATCGCGCGCCCCGCTCTCCGTACCCCGGCCCGGGAGTGTGCGCGATCCGGCGCCGTCGCGCGACTGGCCGCGTGCAGGGCGGTCCGTCGCCGGGCCCGTGCCGACGACGGGACACTAACTGGGCAGCTTCGGGTCCTGATTCGCCAGCGAGACCATCGCCAGCAGCGGGCGGAACTTGCTCCGCTCGATCCGATCCTCGAAGCCGGCCCGCCGCAGGCGCTGGAAGTACTCCTCGATCTGCTTGAGCTGGAGCGTCCCGACGATCTCGATGCCCTTCTGGATCTGCGCCGGCGAGGTGCCCTTGCCGGCCAGCACGATCATCGCCTCGAACAGCGCCGAGTCGAACTGGCTGAGGCTGAAATTCTCGGCCTCGTCGAGAGCGGCGTGGAGCTGCTCGCGTCGTTCGGGCGCGTTGTCGAGGATCCACTTGAGGTGCTGCATCCCGTAGGAGACGTGGCGCGCCTCGTCCTGCATCACCAGCTGGAACATCCGCTTGTCGACCGGCGTCGGCGAGATGAACTCGCTGAAGCGGAACATCGTCAGGATGTTCCCCTCCGCCAGCAGGTGCATGAAGGCGCTGGCTTCGCTGTAGGTGTCGCTGTCGAGGATCGCCTTCAGCGAATGTTCCGCCTGCGGCAGCGCGCGCATCAGGCCTACGCCGCCGGCCAGCGCACGCTTGCGGAAGACCTCGGCGTGTCTCGCCTCGTCGATCGCCTGCGACGCGATGAAGCCCTTCACCTCGTGGAACTGGTTGTTCATGCGCCAGCACCACTTCGCCGGCAGGTCGGTCGCGATCATCTCGACCTCGGTGAAGAAGGTGCAGAGCTGCGCGAACGCGATCTCGACTTCCTGCGGGCGCTCGTGCTTTGCGAGGTCGCCCCAGGGAACATCGGTGGTGGCGTCCCACTGCCGGCTCACGGCCTCCTCGTAGAAGGACGCGACCTTGTAGGCCCAGACGTCGCTCTTCAGGTTGAGCTCGGGGCCGAGGTCCGCCTGGTTGGCGACGTCGTAGGCGGCGCCGCGCGGCGCCGAGCCGCGCGGACCGCGCGGCATCTCGGGCAACTCGTCGTAGCCGTAGCTTCCCTGGTTCAGATCGAGATAGGTGAGGCCGCGTTTCGGATTCGCGGCGTTCACTTCGATCTGCTCGGTGCCGACGTCGAGCCAACCCAGGTCGAGGTTGCCCTTGCGGATGTCCTTCATGCGCAGCACGAAGTCGTCGTTGGCGAGGTACTCGGTCGATCCGTAATAGCTCATGACGTTCTCCTTCGGCTCAGCAGCGACCTTCGATCAGGTTCAGGAAGGCGGGCAGGGGGCTGCGTGCGGCCCGGTCGTCGAGTCCGGCACGCGCACAGCGCGCGAAGTATTCGTCGACGCTGCGGCGATAGAACGCCGCCACCGCGTCGACGTTGCCCCCCGACAGGACGATCAGCGGCTCGATCCACTCGCGCGAACCGAGCAGGCCGACGAGGCCGTTCTCGATCAGGTCGAGGTGCTCGCCGAGAGCGACGGCCTCGTTGGGGCGCTCGGCGAGCAGCGACCGGATGTGATCCACGCCGTAGGCGATCGGTCGCGTGCTGTCCTGCACGATGCGCGTCATCAACGCCGTGTCGGCGGCGTTCCGGGAGACGAACTCGAGCCGCCGGCCGAGCGCCTGCAGGAACGAGTACAGCGTGAGGTTCGTCGCGGCCGACGCCAGCGGGTAGGTCTCGGAGTCGATCACCATCTTCAGGAAATCGCCCAGCTCTCGGGAGTCGCGCCCGAGCGCGCCGTGGCCGTAGAGCGCCCGCTTGCGGAACGCTTCGGCCATGCGCGCGGCGTCGAACATGTGCGCGCACTGCAGGTACTTGATCTCGTGGAACTCCTGGTTCATCAGCCAGACCCAGCGGGACGGCACGTCGGCGGCAACGAGGCACATCGAGATCAGCCCGGTCGCGAGCTGCCGGATCGCCCGGTCCTCCTCGCGCCCGTAGCCGGCCGCATCGAGCGCCGCCCACGGAATCGTGCTGGCCGGCGCCCAGCGCCGCGACTTGCTCTCCTCGAACAGCGCCGGCCCGAGGTCGGCCCAGACGTCGCTCTTGCGGTTCACGCGGTAGCCGAGCGACGGCAGACCCTCCGGCAGCACGGCGCCGCGTGGCGCCATCGAGAAGTTGTGCCGGACGATCTCCGGGATCGACGCCGGGCCGTAGGCCGGATCGCGGTTGATGTCGTCGAGCGTGAGGCCGCGGGCCGGCTGCGAGGCGTGGGCGCGGATCGGGTGGGGATGATCCTTCATCCACGACAGGTCGAGGTCGCCCCCCATCACGCGCATCACCGTGGCGAGGAGTTCGGGATCCTGCGAGAAGTCCTTCGGTGCGATGTACGCCATCAGTCGAGCTCCAGGTCCAGGGTGCGGGCTTCGTCGAAGAAGGCCTGGATCGTAGCCATGAACCGGTAGAACCGATCATGGCCTTCCGGATCCTCGTACTCGACCTTCATCACGTCGCCGACGTGGGTCAGCGTGTTGATCGTGTGCGCGCCGTCGGCGCCGCCGTGGGCCTGGATCGAGGCCAGCATCTCCCGCCACAGGGCGACCGGCGCGCTCAGCACGAAATCGAGCTCGGCGGCGTTGCCGCCCGCGGCGACCTCGACGCATTCGTAGACCTCGAAGGCGACACGGAAGAGTTCGTCGCCGACCCGGACGCCGAAGGTCGTGTCGCAGTAGCCGAGCTTCTCGAACGCGGCGGCGTCGTCCTTGGTGCGTTGCTGGAGCGCCTGGAAGAAGGCGAGAGAGGGAAACGGGATACCCATCGAGCACTCCTCGATCCGCGGATCAGGGAGAGGCACACGGCTCGGCCGCGGCTCCCCTTGTCTCCTTGGTCTCCGAACCTTGTCTCCGAACCCGGACCGGATTGTCTCCGAACCCGGACCGGACCGCCGATCCGAGGATCGCGAGGATCGGTCGATCCACCGATCCGGATCATCGGTCCGGATCTGCTTCGGATGTAGTAGCTCGTCGTCGGCGTCGCCGGGAGTGCCGGCGTCGGACGGACGTCCACGCAGCGCGGGGCATTTCCCGCGGGGGCGAGCGGCCGGACGGCCAACCCTTCGTGGGACCCCTTCGTCGGATCCTTTCGTGGGATCGCTTCGTAGGAGCGCTTCGTAGGAGCGCTTCGTAGGATGGGCTCGACCGGCCCTGCTCGCGAAGCTGGCGCCGGTTCCCCGGGATCACTCGCCACTCGGCGACGGCCGCGTGCCGGTGCGCTCCGGGAATCCCGTCCGCCGGGAACCCGGAGCGCACCGGCGCCTCTCGTTCGTTCGTTCGTCCGTCCGTCCGTCAGTACGCGATCGTCAGCGACGCGTGGAAGAAGCGACCCGCTCCGGGGATGCGTTCACCGACCTCGAGATCGCTCTCCAGCACGCTGTTCAAGCCGTTCGTATGCGGCGCGAAGCGCTTGTCGAGCACGTTGTCGAGCCCGGCCAGCAGATGCAGCCGGCGGTGCGGTTTCCAGGCCAGTGCGAGGTTCCACAGCGCGTAGCCCGGCGTGTTCGGCTCGTCGTTGAAGCTCGAAGTCTGGTCCTGCTGGATCGCCCACTCGAGCCCCGTCGTGGCCGTAAAGTCCCGCCACGTGACGTCGAGGTCGAGCGTTCCGTGCAGCGGCATGACCCGGTAGAGATCGTCGTCACTCGAGCGGTTGCGGCCCCGCACGTAGCTCGCGAAGCCGCGCACGCGCGCACGGTCGTGCAGCTGCCAGGAGCCGCTCGCGTCGACGCCGTAGAGCTGCACGTTGTCGAAGTTGCGATAGCGCAGCACCGAGAATCCGGTGGCCGGATCGACACGCCCGGGCTCGGGACTGCCCTGGATGTAGTCGTGCACCCAGGTGTAGAACGGCGCCACGTGCAGCTCTGCGCGCTGGCCGATCCAGTGACCGGCCAGCGCCACCTGGTAGGCCGTCTCGGGTTCGAGATCGATGTTTCCGAAATAGAGCCATCCGTCGGCCATGCCGGCACTCGCCGCGAGCGGTGTCCACTGGTAGCGCTCCAGCAGACTCGGGGAGCGGACCTTGCGGGCGACGCCGAGTTCGTAGCGCTGGCCTTCCCGGGGCTCGAAGCGCAGCAACGCGCTGGCATCCCAGTTGATCTCGGTTCGGCCACGCCCACGCGTGTTGAAGGCCTCGCGATCGGCGGCGATGGCCGCCGCCATCATCGGGTTCATCGGCCGGAAGCTCTGGCTCACGTCGTCCGTATCACTCCATACGGTGTCGTTGCGCACACCGACGAGGGTCTGCCAGTGATCGTTCCAGCGCCTCTCCCACTCGACGAAGCTGCCGAGCCGGTTGCGCCTCCCGTCCGGGATGCCGGTCTGCAGTTGGCCGTTCGCGAGATTGCGGATCTCGGAGTCGAAACGGCTCGCATGCAACTCGCTGCCCACGCGCAGCTCGTGGCGCTCCGAGAGCGGGATCGACAGAGCGAGGCGGTAGCCGAGATCCCGGCTCTCGGCGGGAGACTCCATCGGCATCGCTCCCGGCGCCAGTTCGCGAAGCGAGAAATTGTCCATCCGATGGTCGATGTCGTGCCAGTAGAGGCGTGCTTCGAGAGCCCCGAAACCGAGTTCCCGGTGAAAGCGCAGCCCGATGCGACGGCTCTCGTCGCGCGCGATGTCCATGCGTAGGGCCGGGGTGCCGGCCTCGTCGGTCAGCGAGCCTCCGAGATCGAGTGCGAGCTGGCCCCAGTCCTGTTGCGTGGCGAGCAGCAAGCCGTGGTGCTGAACGTCGAACTCCGACGCCTGCACCCGCCCGCCCGGGAAGCGCAGGTCGTTGGCCGTCTGCCAGCTCCCGGTGTACGCAGCACTGAAGCGTCGATCGGCCAGCCCGAACACACCGTTCAGCCCGAAGGAGTTCTGGCTGCCGACGAAGCGGCTCGTGCCCTCCGCGGTGATCCGGAGCTCGTCGCCCTCCGCGAAGCGCGGCGGCGCACTGTCCACGACGATGGTGCCGGCGATGCTGTCGCCGCCCAGGCTGACCGGCGTCACACCGGCCACCGAACGCATCGCCTCGACGCTGCCCGGCGCGGCGTAGTGCAGCGGCGGATCCATGTGGTTGGCGCACGCCGGCGTGATCGTCATGTCGTCGACGAGGACCCGCACGCGATCGCCGAACAGGCCGCGCTGCTGGGCGATTCCGGTGAGCGCGCCGTTGCGCACCGCGGCGGTGCCGGGCGTGTTCTCGAGCAGCTCCGCGGCATCGAGCGTGCGGGCGCGAATCCGCGGGGACAGCGTCACCTCGCTCGTCGACAGCGGCGTCGTCATTCCGTCCTCCGGAAGGCGCGGCGCGGTGACGACGACGCCGGGGAGCGACGGCAGCACGGGATCGGCCTGCGGTTCGACGGCGCTCTCGGACGACTCGGGTCCGTCCGCGCCCGCTGTGCTCTTCGGAGCCGGATCGGCCGCCACGGCGCGCGGTATCGCGCTGGCGGCCAACCCCGCCACGACGCAGGCAATCCAGATCTTGCACGGATGCCCCCGTCGGCCTCGCATTCGCTCGCTCATCTCGCTTCCTCCTTGGATGGTCGTTCGATGGCCCGTCTGCAGACGGGCGCCGGCGCACCGATCCGGCCGCCTCACTGGAGGCGAAACTCGATCGGCACGAGAAACCACTGCTCCCTCCAGTCGACACCGGGTGGCGACGGTTCGAAGCGCCAGCGGCGGACGGCGGAGAGCGCCGCGGCATCGAGACGGGCGTCGCCGGCCGTGCGATGGACCTGCGCCTCGAGCACGCGACCGTCTGCGGCGATGCGGAGGCGGATCGCGCTGGTGCCGGTGCGCCCGCGCCGGCGCGCCTCGTGCGGGTAAACCGGGGCCGGCCGATGGCGGGCGCGCGGCAGGACGCCGGTCACGAGCCGGCCGCCGCCGGGGACCGATGCGACGCCCGGTCCGCCGGTCTCGGCCCCGGCCGCCCAGGTTCCGGTTCCAGTCCCAGTCTCGGTCGCGGTTCTGCTTCCGATCCCGGTTCTGATTCCGATCTCGTTCCGGTTCCCGATCTCGGTCTCGATCTCGATCTCGATCTCGTTCCTGATCTCGGTCTCGATCTCGGTCTCGATCTCGGTCTCGATCCCGGTCTCGATCCCGATCTCGATCCCGATCTCGGTCTTGGTCTCGATTTCGGTCTTGATCGCGGTCTTGGTCTCGGTCCTGGTCCTGGTTTCGGGCGCGCGGGTGGCGGCGCGCGGCGCGGGCTGCTGGCGGGAGGCCGGCAGCGCGCGGGGCCGCGGAGCGGGCGCCGGGGCGGCGGCCGGAATCGGCAGGTCCGGCCCGGGCTCCGGCGCCGGATCCTCGAGCGGGGACGCTGCGGTGCGCGTGCCCGGAGCCCCGGGCCCCTCGGCGCTGCCGGTCGCGACCCCCTCCAGCCACGCGATGGGGATCGGAATCGGTTCACCGTCGAATCCGGCCCGGCGGTCCGTCGCCGTGACGAGCAGCGTCGCATGGATTAGCGCGGAGAGCCCGAGCGCCACGGCGAACGCCCGCCGCCGCGGCGCAGCCGGCGGCAGCGGCGGCCCGCCGGTACGAGCCGGCAGGAAGCTTCGGGACACGCGGCGCGCATCGTTCGGATGCGCGCCCGCGCGACGGCGCCGCGCGGTCCGTCGCGCTGCGAGACGGGCCGCGACGACTCCGCGAGGGCGAGGTTCCACGGGGGAATCTCCCGGATGCGGAGATCACGGAAAGCGGGCGACGCGGACGCCCGTCGCCCCGGAACGGGGCCGTGGGCGTCCGGATCCACCCGGACGACGGCGCAGGGAGCTACGCCGGCAGTGGGACGTGATCGATCGCGCCTGCCGGTGCCACCGGCAGGCGGGGCGCGCCGAGGTGCGGCGCGAGTACGGAGTCGAGACGGGGTGGCGCCGTTCTCTTCGCGAGCAGCAGGACGAAGCCGAGCGAGGACGCGAGCGGGGTCTGGCGCTCGCCGCAGCCGCAGCGGCAATGGCCGGTCCACAGCGGCAACGGGCGCTCGCAGTCGGCCTCCGTCGCGCCGTCCGCTCCGCTCGGCGCCGTCGGTCCGGCGGCGTGCGCGGCCGGACCGTGACCGGGATGGGCGGCGTGGGCGGCGTCGGGAGCCCGGGTGCGCACGGCGCTGCGCGCGGTCGCTTCGGCGCCGCGCAAGGCCGGGGCGGGACAGGGCGCCGCAGCGGCCAGGAGGTAGATGGCCAGCACGGCCAGTACGCGGGGGCGCCGACTCCGGCGCAGGATCCAGGCGCGGATCCCGCGCAGGCGAGTCCCGGCTTCCGAATCGACTGCTCGGCCGTCGGTCACGGACTCCGCGCTTGCGATCCGGGACGTCATCCCGGGAACTCCCATCGACCCGTGGTGGCGTTTCCCCACTTCCCCGCAGCCGGCGGGCACTATTGCGAATCGCTCGCGGCCGCGCATCTGTCGGGTTGCCGACAGCGGAGGCTGCGACGCTTTGTCCGGCCGACGTGGGCGGCCGCGCGGGCCCGCGACGGGGTCGTCGAACTCGACGTCGCCCTGCGCGAGCCGCTCGGCAAAGCTCGTCGGCGTGTGGCGCTCGCACCAGGCTCCGTCGCCGGCGCCGCTAGAAGCCTTCCACGCGATGGATGTTCCACCACAGCAGGCGCGGCAGATGACGGCGTATCCAGACCGTCCATGCGGCATTGCGGTCCGGGAAGACCATCAGCCGGCCGCGTTCGAGGTCGCGTTCGATCGCGTCGAGCACCGTCTCCGGCGCGATCGCCGGGATCTGGTCCAGGACCTTCGGCTGCGACTTCGCCTGGTCGAGCAGCGGCGTCGCGACCGGCGGCGGGCACACGCACGCAAAGCGCACCCCGGCGTTGCGGTTCTCGTGGTAGAGCACCTCGGTGAACGCGACCACGGCGAACTTGGAGGCGTTGTACGCGCCGAAGTGGAGCGTCGGAAGCCAGCCGGCCACCGATGCGAAGTTCACGAGGTCGCCGCGGCCGCGCTGCAGCATGCCGGGCAGCACGGCCAGCGTGACGTTCACCGTGCCGCCGTAGTTGATCGCCATGATGCGGTTGACGAGGTCGGCGTCCTGGTTCAGTAGCCGCTCCGTCGGCATGATCGCCGCCGCGTTCATCACGCGGTCGATCGGACCGAGCTCCGCCTCGATGCGCCGGACGGTTTCGGCGACGGCCGGCGCGTCGGTGACGTCGACCGCGTAGGGCCGGATCCGTTCGTCATCGCCGCCGGTTTCGCGAAGACCCGCGTCGTTGACGTCGAGCGCCGCAACCCGAGCGCCGCCCGCGGCGAGCCGGCGCGACGAGAGCCGGCCCATGCCGCTCGCGGCGCCCGTCACCAGAGCCACCTTGCCGTGGAATGCCATGCGGGTTCGTCCTCCTCTTGGTGAGCGAGATACTGCGCGTCGCGGACGGGATCTTCAAGCGCCGCGTTGCGGGGTCCGGCCGGCCCGGCGGCCGAAGCAGGCGCCGTCGCCGAGCGACAGGCCGCTCGCATCGCCCGGCGCGGCGAGGCAGGCCGTCGTGCGTCCGGCCGCGGAGAGGCCCCGGATCGGGTCGCCCGCCGGCGTCAGGGCCGCGCCATCGGGCTCGTGTGGAGCCCGCCGAGCGGGAACGCCGCGTACAGCGAGCCGTCCACCGCGCAGTCGAGCGTGCCGGCCGTCTCCGTTCACGAGCGCCAGGGTCCCGCCGCCGCCGCCGGCGCGCGGGAGGAGCGGGTCCACGTTCAGTATCTGAACTCGAACGACGCGTACGCGAACGTCACGTCGCGATCGGGCTGGTTGCGGAACACGTCCCCGCCGTCGAGAAACGAGAAGCCGAACTCGACCGTCGTGGTGCGATGCAGCGCCAGCGTCGCGACGATGTCGTACTCGACGCCGACGTCCGTCTGCCCGGCCGCATTCTGCGCGGTGAAGCCGAAGCCCTTACGGTCGAAGGCGCCCGTCCCCGCGTAGCGCGCATCGTCGTCGTTCATGAGTTGGAACCAGTGCACGAAGAAGTTGAGGCCCACCTTCGCGTGCGGGGCGAGCCGCAACTGCAAAAACGGATTGATCAGGTTCTGGAAGGCGAGCTGATCGGCGAACCCGTAGTAGAAGTGATTGGTCGGCAGCAGGTTGAAGAAGGTGTGGTGCGTTCCGTCGGTGGGATCGCCATCACCCGAGGCGACGTTCACGCCGGCGCGCAGCCACGGCCTCCCCGGCCACTGCGGCATCTGGTAGCCGAACTCGGCGATGCCGGCGGCGGCGCTGTGGTCGGCGTCGGAGAATTCTCCCCCCTGCCCGGCGACCCACAGCAGCAGGTCGGCGCGGCCGGGTCCGGCGTCGTAGATGCCGAGCCACGACGCACCGATCGTGTAGATGGTGACGCCGTCGTCGAGGCCGCCCCGGCGCAGCTCGCGGTCATCGTCATAGAGGATCCCGAACAGCGAGAGTTCCGTGTCCGGGATCAGGCTCCCGCGCTTGCCGGTCCAGGCCCCCCCGGTGTAGAGGATGTCGTGCAGCGGGCGCATGCCCTTGTCGACGGTGAACGCGCCGGTCGTCGGGCGTCCCGCGAAGAGATCTACGCGGTGGGCGCCGAAGTCGTAGCCGCCGGTGAGCGCGTCCGTCGAGCGTTCGACATGACTCCAGCCGACCGTGCCGATCAGCCGCTCGGCGAGCCGCGCGTTCTTGACGTAATGCCAGTCCGGCTCGCTGTAACCGACTTCTGCGCCGAGCTTCACGTCCTGGCGGCCGCCGCGCAGGAACAGCGTCGGCATCGGCTTCCACTCGAGGTGCGCCTGACGCAGATGAAGCTGCCATGCATCGTGGCGGCCGTCGTTCGCGTTGCGATACACCGCCGCCGCGCCGCTCGACGTCCGGTCCATGCCGAGCAACTGCATGAGCTGCCCTTCGACGGTGGCAATCCACTGTTCGCGCCACGCATACTGGAGTCGTGCACGGGTCCGCAGCCCGGCGTAGACATCCTCGTCGTTGCGAAACGCCTTCCAATACTCCGGGCGCGCCCGGAAGGAGAAGCCGAAGTCGATCCGGTGATCGCCGTTCTTGTAGCCGATCGTCGGCGTGGTGCGGAAGCCGTTCGGCGTCTGCGCCGTGGCCGGCCCGGCGAGACAGCAGACAAATGCCAGCGCGGCGCCAAGGGCCGTTCGGATCTTGCTTCCCAACCCGCTCATGCTCTCTTCCTCTCCCTGCATAGACACACACAAAAGTGATAGAAACCTTCGAATGATTTCGACGCCCACGTCTCCAAGTCCGCGGCTTTCGGAGCGGCCTCCGGCTACGCCGCGGATCGTGGCCTCCCGCCGGAGCCTGGGCGGCGGCGAGAAGGACACGATCCGCGCGACGTCGCCCGCGCGGACGGGCGGTTTCGTGCGGCTCGCGCCGTCCGGATGTCGGCCAGCGGACGATCGCACCGCCGTTACGCGCGGAGAGGAGGGGAGCGGCCGGCTGCGTCACTCACCGCGGAACACCGGCTTGCGCTTTTCGAGGAATGCCTGCACGCCTTCGCGGGCATCTTGCGTCCGTCCGGCTTCGCGCTGCAGGCTGCGCTCGAGGTCGATCTGCTGCTCGTAGGTGTTGTCGGGGCTCGCCCAGTAGAGGCGGCGGATGCCGGCCAGCGAACGGGTCGGACCGGCGGCGAGTTCGGCGGCCAGCGTTCGCGCCTCTCGGATCAGATCCTCGTCGGCGTAGACGCGGTTGATCAGACCCCAAGCGAGGGCCTGCTCGGCCGGCAGCCTCTCGCCGAGCAGCGAGAGTTCCTTCGCGCGCGCCGTGCCGATGAGGCGCGGCAACAACCACGTGGCGCCGCCGTCCGGCACCAGGCCGATGCGGCGGAAGGCTTGCAAGAAGTACGCGCTGCGGGCCGCGAGAACCATGTCGCCCATCAACGCGAGGCTCATGCCGACGCCGGCCGCCACGCCGTTCACCGCGCTGACGATCGGCATGCGGAGATCCCGCAGGCGCCGGAACACCGGATGATAATGGGTCTCGAGCACCGAGCCGGGATCGCGCCCGCGGGCGCTCGGCCCGCCGCCCGCGAGGTTCGCGCCGGCGCTGAAGGCGCGACCCTCGCCGGTCATCAGCAGGCAGCGGACCTCATGCGCCGGATCCTCGGCCGCATCGAGCGCGCCGAGCAGACCTCCGAGCATCTCGGGCGAGATCGCGTTCAGCACCTCCGGGTGCGTGAGCGTGAGGGTGGCCACGCCGCCCTCGAGATCGAGCCGGATGCGGGAAAATTCGAGTGAACCCATCGCGCAGACTCCTTCGAGCGGATCGGCAGCATAAGCAACTCACGCCGCCGGCGCGGCCGCCGCGCAGGGCCGGGAACCCGACGGATCCCCGCCCGCCGCATCGAAGCGACCGCACACGCTCGCCGAACCTCGCCGTTGGCGAGTCCCCCCCCTCGCCGGGCGGGAGGCGCACACCCGGAGCCGAACTCCGCAGGCGGCCCGCCCCCCGGCGTGCAGGGCCACCCCCTCGTCCGCCGAGGACCTCGGCGCAGGGTGTGCGCCTCCCGCCCGTCTCCGAGCCCGATCAGCCGCTGCCCGTTCAACCGTCGCTGCCCATTCATCAGCCGCTGCCCGTTCAACCGTCGCTGCCCATTCATCAGCCGCGGCTCTCCCGACCGCCGCCGATGCGCGCCCGCCCGAGAAGCCTCTCGAGCGCCGATTTGAGCCGGGAGCGCCGGCAAGCTACCACCTGTCCGGATGAGTCTCAGAGGCACCGGTCAGGGAGGCACGCTCGCGCGGCTGCAGGAGACCGTTTCGGTCCTCGGATCGTCCGGCTTCCTGCGTCCGCGCTTCCTGCGCACCTTCGCCGCTGCGGCGCGCAAGTACGGGACGACGACCGCCGCCGGCTTCAGCGCGGCCGCGGCCCGCACCCCGGACGCCACGGCCATCCTCGACGACGCCGGCGCGCTCACGTTCGGAGAACTCGAGCGCACGACGAACGCGATCGCGCGCGGGCTGCGCGCCGCCGGCATCGGCCCGGGCGACGGCGTCGGCCTGTTCGCCCGCAACCATCGCGGTTTCGTCCAGGCCCAGATGGCCCTCGACAAGATCGGCGCCAATACGCTGCTGCTGAACACCGGGTTCGCCGGCCCGCAGCTCGCCGAAGTCGTCGCGCGCGAGGGCTCGAAGGTGATCTTGTTCGACGACGAGTTCCGCGACATCGTCGAGCACGGCGCCGGCGGCCTCGAGCGGATCCTCACCTGGTCCGAGGGCGATCGCGCCGAGCCGACGATCGACGCGCTGGCGCGCCGCCACGACGATGCGCCCGTCGAGCCGCCGCCGGCGCCGGGCCGGACGACGATCCTCACTTCGGGGACCACCGGCACGCCCAAAGGCGCGCAGCGCTCGCCGAAGAGCCAGGGCATCGACGCGCTCGTCGGCCTGTTCGGCCGTATGCCGCTGCGGGCCGGCACGCGCAACTTCATCGTCGCCCCGACCTTCCACTCCTGGGGCGGCGCGCACCTGCTGTTCGCGAGCCTGCTCGGCTGTACGGTGTGCTTCCAGCGCCGCTTCGATCCGGAGCAGACGCTGGCGATGATCGAGCGCGAGCGTCCCGCCGTGCTGGCCGTCGTGCCGGTGATGATGCAGCGGATCCTGAACCTCGGCGCCGAGACGCTGCGACGGTACGACTGCTCCTCGCTCGAGCTGGTGTGCGCGAGCGGCTCCTCGCTTCCGGGCGAGCTGGCGCGGCGCTGGATGGATCGGTTCGGCGGCAACCTCTACAACCTGTACGGCTCCACCGAGGTCGCGATCGCGACCGTCGCGATGCCGGACGAACTGCGCGCGGAGCCGGGCACCGCGGGTCGCCCGCCGCGCGGCGTCACCGTCCGCATCCTCGACGAGCACGGCCAGGAAGTCCCCGCCGGCACGACGGGACGGATCTTCGTCGGCAACCAGAATCAGTTCGACGGCTACACCGGCGGCGGGAACAAGGAACGGATCGGCGGGCTCATGTCGAGCGGCGACGTCGGGCACTTCGACGAGCACGGCCTCCTGTTCGTCGACGGCCGCGATGACGACATGATCATCTCCGGCGGCGAGAACGTCTTCCCACGCGAGGTCGAGGACCTGCTCGCCGATCACGACGACGTCGTCGAAGCGGCCGTGCTCGGCGTGCCGGACGACGAGTTCGGCCAGCGGCTGAAGGCCTTCGTCGTGCTGCGAGACGGCGCGACGGCCGACGGCGAGGCGCTCAAGCAGCACGTGAAGGTCAATCTCGCGCGCTACAAGGTGCCGCGCGAGATCGTCTTCCTCGACGCATTGCCGCGCAACCCGACCGGCAAGATCCTGAAGCGAGTCCTCGTCGAGCCGGACTAAGCGCTCTGGCTCGCGGCCGCGGAGGCGTGACTGCCGCCGCGGGCCTGGTTCCGGACGTAGCCGAGGAAGCGCTCGATGCCGCCGCGCACGAGCTGGCTCCGGATCGACGGAAACAGCTCGAAGGCGTGCTGGGCTCCCGGGATCTCGGCATACACCACGGGGGAGCGGGAGCGTTCGCGCAGAGCTGCGACGAACACGCGAGCCTCCTCCGGCGGTACCAACGTGTCGGCGGCGCCGTGCACGACGAAGAACGCCGGTGCGTCCGAGCCGATACGGTGTAGCGGAGACGCCTTCTCGAAGGCTTTCGGATCCTCCGCGAGGGTCGTCTTCATGATGTGGCGCTCGAGCGTCGGCAACAGCCGGTCGTGATGCCAGGTGCTGCCCGGGTGCGCGAAGTCGTAGACGCCGTAGATCGGCACACAGGCCTGCACGCGCGTGTCGGCGTCCTCGAAACCGGGCTGGTACTCGGGATCGTCGGCGGTGAGCGCGAGCAGCGCCGCGAGGTGCCCGCCGGCCGAGCCGCCCGCGACGGCGACGAACGCAGGATCGGCCCCGTACTCCGCGCCGTGCGCGCGCAGCCACGCGACGGCGCGCTTCAGGTCGACGAGATGATCCGGGAACGTCGCGTGCGGCGAGAGCCGGTAGTTCACGTTGACGCACACCCAGCCGCGCGACGCCAGGTAACCCATCAGCGGGAGCCCCTGGGTGTCCTTGGTGCCGATCATCCAGCCGCCGCCGTGCACGTACAGGAAGATGGGTCGCGGGCTGTCCGGTGCGTCGAGCGGACGGTAGATGTCGAGGTACAGATCGATCGCCGACGCCCGCCCGTAGCGGATGTTGCGAATGCGTTCGACACCGGGATGCCGGATCGGGAACGGCGCGAGGAGCGTCCGCCATTCGAGGTTCGAGGCGGGGAGTCGGTGCCGCGCGGTGTCGGTTCGTGCGGCCACCTCCGGCCCGATCCCATCGCTGAGCGCGCGCTCGACGACGCGTCCGGCCTCGAAGCCGCGCAGCGTGTGGAAGAGCAGCGCGATCCACGAGACCCCCGCGATGCCGAGGCCCAGCCGCCCGGGCCACGCGTCGAGCGCGCCGAGCGCCACGAAGACCGCTGTCGCGATGCCCTGCCAGAGGATGTGGTGGAGCGCGAGTTCGCCGGTGAGCCAGCCGAGGAAGAACGACACCGCCGACAGGCGCGCCCCGGCGCGGATCGGACGGAAGACGTTCCAGACCAGGGCCGCCCCGATGACGCAGACGAGCAGGAAGAGCCAGGACGTCATGGGGGATCTCCTTCCGCGGGGGCCGGCGCGGCCGCCGGCCTCGGTGTCACGGTAGCGGGCGGGGCGGCAGATGGGGATCACCGCGTGCGTCGCGGTCCGGTTCCGCTTGACACGCCTACGCCGGCCCTCGACCCTCGGCGGTCCGATGGGGTCCCCGCACGCGCCGCTCGTCCTCGCCATCGACCTCGGCACGAGCGGGGTGCGGGTTGCGCTGATCGATCCGGCGGGCCGATCGCTCGGGTCGGCGATGCGGCCGGTGGCGCTGCGGCTCGGAGCCGACGGGGCGGCGGAGCAGGATCCCGACGAGATCTGGCGCGCCTTCGGCGAGGCGCTCGGGGCGGCGGTCGGGGCGGCGCCGGGCGCGGCCGCGCGCGTCACGACGCTTCTGTGTGGCAGCCAGTATTCATCGCTGGTGCCGGTCGACGCTCGCGGGCATCCGGTCGGGCCGCTCGTGCTCTATCTGGATCAGCGCGGCGGGCCGCCGAGCCGCGCGCTCACCCGGCGCTGCCCGCAGTTGTGGAAACTCTGGCTCGAGCGGCACGGCATGCCGTCCGGCGGCGGCGGGGCGGATTCGCTCGCGCATCTGCTGTGGTTCCAGTCCGAGCGCCCGGAGATCCACGCGCGCGCGCACGCCTACGTCGAGCCGATGGACTACCTGACCGCACGCCTCACCGGCCGCGTCACGGCGAACGTCTGCACCGTGTTCCCGCTGCTGCTCACCGACAACCGCCGGGGCAGCGCCGGCGGCTGGTGCGACGAGCTGATCGACGCCGCCGGGGTCGACCGCGCACGCCTGCCGGAACTCGTCGCGCCCGACGCCGTCGTCGGTGAGCTGCTCGCGGAGCAGGCGCGCGCCTTCGGGCTGCCGGCGGGGATCCGGGTCCTCTCGGCGATCAACGACACCGGTGCGCTGACGTTCGGGACCGCGAGCCATCTGGGCGATCGGCTCGGCGTATCGATCGGCACGACGCTGGTGCCGACCACGCTGGTCGACGGCATGCGCTCCGACCTGCCGCACTTCCTGCTCACGCAGCCCGCGCCGATTCCGGAGCGGCACGTGTTGATGGCCGAGGGGGGCCTTGCGGGCAAGGCGCTCGACTTCGTGCTGACGCAGCTGATCTACGCCCGCGACGCACTCGGCGACCACCGCCGCGAGGATGGCTTCGCCCGGCTCGACGCGGCGGTCGATGCGACGCCGCCGGGGGCCGACGGCGTGTTGTTCCTGCCCTGGCTCACCGGCGTCTGGTCGCCGGCCGGCGACGCGCGCGCCCGTGGCGCGTTCCTCAACCTCGGCCTCGAGACGACGCGCAGCCATCTGCTGCGCGGAGTCCTCGAGGGTGTCGCGTTCCAGTTGCGCTGGATGCTTCCGCACGTCGAAGCGCTGACCGGACGCCGCCACGACGAACTCGTGTTCGGCGCCGGCGGCGCCCGCTCGGACGCCTGGGCGCAGATTCTCGCCGACGTCTGCGATCGGCCGGTCCGCCAGCTCGCCGAACCACAGCTCACCAACTGCCGAGGCGCCGCCTGGCTGGCCTTCCACCGGCAGGGGTTGGTCGACCTCGCGGCCGCCGACGCGCTGCTGGTGGAACGGCGCCGCTACGAGCCGCGGCCCGCGTGGCGCGGTCTCTACGACGACCTGGCCGGACGCTTCGTCTCGGCCCATGAACGACTGCGTCCCCTCTTTCCGGGGCGCCAGTCCGGAGCCGATGATGAGTGACACCAGAAAGAGCCGAAACCTCGAGACGGCGCCGGACGCGCCGCGCGCGGGCTTCGACGAGCACGGCCTCGGCGCGGAGGCCGTCGCGCGCCAGCTCGAGGCGGTGGCGCGGGCCGAGGACGAGACCTGGGCCGCTGGCCAGTGCTCCGGAACCATCTATTGCGGGGATCGTGAGATCTACGACCTCATCGCCGAGTCCTTCGGCCACTTCTCGTACGTGAACGCGCTCCAGCGAGACATGTGTCCGAGCCAGACCCGCTTCGAGGCCGAGATCATCGCGATGACGCTCGACATGCTGCACGGCGAGGCGGCGCGCGCGCGGGGGCTCGCCCCGTGCGGCGTGATCGGTTCCGGCGGATCGGAGAGCATCCTGTCGGCGATCTACGCGCACCGCGAGTGGGCCCGCGCGGAGCGCGGCATCGAGAAGCCGGAGATGATCCTGCCGGAGACCGCACACGTCGCGTTCGACAAGGGAGCCCACTACTTCGGGGTTCGCGTCGTCCGCGCTCCGGTCGACCCGGTGTCGACGCTCGTCGACGTCGACTTCGTGCGCGAGCGGATCGGCCCCGACACGATGCTGTTGGTCGGTTCGGCCGGCAACTACCCGTACGGGACGATCGACCCGATCGAGGCGCTCTCGGAGCTCGCGTGCGAACACGACATCGGACTGCACGTCGACGGCTGCCTCGGCGGCTTCATCCTGCCGTGGGGTGCAGAGCTCGGCTACGACATTCCGCCGTTCGACTTCCGCCTGCCCGGCGTCACGACGATCTCCGCCGACACCCACAAGTACGGCTACGGTCCGAAGGGCAGCTCCGTCCTGCTGTTCCGCGACAAGCCGTTGCGCCGCCATCTGTATTTTGCCCGCGCGGACTGGAAGGGCGGCATGTACGCGTCGCCGGGCATGGGCGGCAGCCGCTCCGGGGGCTTGATCGCCGCCACCTGGGCGGTGATGGTGGCGCTCGGCCGCGCCGGCTATCGCGAGAAGGCGCGCCGGATCTTCACGACCGCCTTCGCGATGCAGGACGAGGTGCGGCGGCACGCCGAGCTCCGATTGATGGGGAGCCCGACGTTCTGCTTCTCGTTCACGTCGGACGAGTTCGACATCTACCACGTCAACGACTTCATGAAGCAGCGCGGCTGGCGCTTCAACGGCCAGCAGTACCCGAGTGCGATCCACATGTGCGTGACGGGCCCGCAGACCCAGCCCGGCGTGGTCGAACGCTTTGGCGCCGACCTCACGGAGGCGGTCGCCTACGCGCGCCAGCCCGCCGCACCGATTCCGCGCAGCGGCGCGCTGTACGGCGGACAGGGCACGCGCGCCTCGGCCGATGCGGTCGATCTGCAACGGCTCCGCGAGCGCCTGCTCGACTACATCGACTCGA
Organism: uncultured Pseudomonadota bacterium; assembly: GCA_900696485.1. GTDB lineage: Bacteria > Myxococcota_A > UBA9160 > UBA9160 > PR03 > CAADGG01. Next base: position 21,175 of record CAADGG010000084.1, on the reverse strand, counting down.
CGCGGGAGCAACCACCGTCCGCGTGACGAGTCGTGCAAGCGTCTGGCGGGCGCTCGCGTACGCAGAACTCCGAGCCTCGAGCGGCGTTCCACCGCGCGCGAGGGCCCCGAGTCCGGGCGATCCGTCGTGAGCCGCTGTAGCGTCCCGCCTCCATGTCACGGCTTCGGTCGGGTTCGCGTTCGCTCCTGCGCCTCTTGGTCCTCGGGGCCGCCATCGCCTATCTCGGGCTGGCCGCGGCGTGGACGGGAGCCAACCTCGGCGACATCCCGCACTACGGCGACACCATGGAGTATCTGGCCATCGCCAACGGCCGCATCGAGCGCGACTCCTATCGCGGCCCGTTGTATCCGGCACTGCTCCGTGGGCTCGATGCGCTCGATGGTCCGCCGCGGTTCCGGGCCCCGATCGCCTGGGAACGCGCCCGCACGGCGGTCTGCCGCGGCGCGCCGGTGCTGATCGTGCTTCAGGTCGGTCAGTTCCTGCTCTGCGCGCTGGCGCTCGTGTGCTTCGTCCGTGCGACCGGATTCTCTCTGTCCGTTCGCCGGGTGCTCCCTGTGGGTCAGGAGCGATTGCTGGTGGCTCTGCTGCTCTTCGATCCGCTCGTCGCCCACTTCAGCTTGGCCGTGATGCCGGACAGCCTGGCCTTGTCGGCTTCGCTGCTGTTCCTGGTCGGAGTGATCCATCTCGCGCGGATGCGGACGTGGCCGCACCAGCTCGCCGCGGCCAGTGTCGCGCTGGTCTCGTTCCTGGTGGCGGCCGGCGTGAGACCGGAGAAGCGCATCGTCCTGATCGCCGTGCTGTTCCTCACCGGTCTCGTGTGGTTCGCGTGTCGACACCGGCGCGGAGTGCTTCCGGAGCCTCGCGCCTGGCGGCGCGCCGGTGTCTTGTTCGTCTGTGTCGGGATCGCGGCGCTGGCGATCTCGTCCGGGACGCCGGCCGAGAGGAGCGGGACCTCGCGCTGGGACCTCTCGACGACGATCCTCCACCAGCGCGTGATCTGGCCGCACCTCACGAAGGTCTACGACGAGCTGCCGGCGAGCGTCCAGGAGCGCATCCCCCGGCACCTCGCGCGCTTCTACGACGAGCGGATCCACAACCCATGGCATGTCTTCAACGAGACGCTGAGAGCGGACGAGCAGGAACGACGCGCGCTGACGCGTGCGATCGTGCCGGTGGTGCTGGCGGAGCTGTGGCCGGAGCTGCTGCTGGACGTCGCCGGGGACATGATCGAGAACGTCTTCGCGACGCCGTCGTACTACGCGCGGCTCGCGGTGTGGATGGCGCAGGGGGAGCCTCGCAGCGCCTTCGAGCAGACGTTCGAAGCGACGCCGTTGACCTACTTCATGTTCGCGTGGCATCACCCGCTGTTGTCCCGGGTCTACACCGGAGCCGGCGCCGCAGTCACCGCGATGGCGCTTGCGCTGGCGCTCGGGGGGATGCGCCGGAGACGTCTGCCCGCCGAGTCCTGGTGGGCGATCGTCGCCGTACCGGTGGGGCTGTTTCTCGTGACGAACGCCGGAGCTTTTGCCGCGAGCGCCAATCTCGTTCACATCCGATACGCGCTGGCCGCCCACGTCGTGGGCCTGCTGTGGGTGTACCGCGGAGCGCTTGCGTGGTGGAACGAGTCCAGCGAGCCCTGAGAGGGTTGCCGAGAATCGGCCGCTGACGCAGGCACACCGACAGGCGGAAGGCGCACACCCGGAGCCGGAATCCGGAGGCGGCCGTACCAAAGTCGTACGCAGCGCCGAAGCTCGTCCGCCGAGGACATCGGCGCAGGGTGTGCGCCTTCCGCCCGCCCCCGAGCTGGAGCGCGGCTATCCGGCCGGAAGCTGCGCGGACCCGTCCGGCCGGCCCCGCGCCTCCAGCTCCTCGAGCCGCCCACGCAGGATCGCCGTCTCCTGCGCCAGCTTGCGCACGCGAAGTCCGGTCTGCGAGATCCGGACGGCATAGTTCAAGCAGATCGCCACCAGGAAGACCTCGCCGAGGAAGAAGACGGTCGAACTCAGCGTCCACGCCCCGAGCGTCCGCGCCAGCGCACGCAGCACGGTGAGATCGACGCTGGCGACGACGAGACCGAGCGCCAGTCCCATCCAGATGGGCGTGTACTCGGCGGTGAGTGAACGCCGCCGCACGAGCCAAGCCACCAGCACGAAGAGGCTGCCCGCCGCAATCCAGGCCATGATCTGCACCTGGGTCGATTCCGGAGCCGCCAGGAACAGCTCGCGCAGCTCGCCAAGCCGGGGATCCTGCGGATTCACGGTCGTCTCCTTCGTCCCACCGCCGCCCACCAGGACAGCAGCATCTTGTAGGCGTAGTACGGCACGCGCAGGCCGCCGTGGAGTGTCGAGCGCCGCGGGCTGGCGCGCATCGACACGGGGACTTCGAGGATGCGGATGCCGCGGCGACGCGCCATCACCAGCACGTCGATGTCGGGATAGTCTGCCGGGAAGAAGTCCTCCCCGTAGAGAGCCAGCACGCGTCGGTTCATCGCCTGGAAGCCCGAGGTCGGGTCGCTCACCTCCAGTCCGCTCAGCCGGCCCAGGAGCTCGAACAGACGTCGGCCCGTCCGTCGCAGCGCGCCCATCTCGTAGTCCGACGGCGCGACGAAGCGCGAGCCGATGACGAGATCGCAGCGGTCCTCACGCAGCGGGCGCAGCAACGCCTCGAGATCCGCGGCGTCGTGCTGGCCGTCGGCGTCCATCTGGACCAGCCACATCGCGCCTCGCGCCAGCGCGTCCTTGTAGCCGGTCTGGAGCGCCGCGCCGTAGCCGAGGTTGAAGGGGTGCCGGAGCACGCGCGCCCCGGCTCGGCGCGCGACTTCGGCGGTGGCGTCGCGTGAGCCGTCGTCGACGACGACGAGCTGCGCCCCCGGCACGGCCTGCGCAACGGCCCGCAGGACCTCGACGATGCGCTCCGCCTCTTCGAAGGCGGGCAGCAACACCGTCACCGCGTCGGTGTGCGCCACGCGACGGTCAGGTAGCGGTTGGTGAAGCCGTAGCGGAGGGTCGCCCCGATGCGTCGCAGGACGGCGCCCGGATGGCCGAGATACCAGCGGACCAGCTGCGGGCGGCGATCCGCCAGGCGCCGTTCCCGGCCGCGCAGCAGCGCCAGCACCGGAACCTTCTGGACCTGACGCAGGGCCTCGACTTCGCGCAGGTCCGCGCCGGCGAACAGGCCGCGGAACGAGCGCTCGGTGAAGTCGGTCCGATGGTGCGGGTTCCAATCCACCGACGGCGTGATCGGGACCGACGCGATCAGGAGTCCGCCCGGGCGGACCCGTTCGACGAGACGGCGGGCCAGCGCGTGCGGATCGGCGACGTGCTCGATGGTCTCGAGCGAAACGACGGCGTCGAAGCCTTCGGCATCGTCGTAGCGCAGCGCGTCGGCCTCGACGAAGCCGACGCCGGCCCGCCCATAGCGGTCCCGTGCATAGCGGACCGCCTCCGGATCGACGTCCACGCCGATCGCCTCGTCGAGCGCCGGGCAGGCGTCGGCGACGAGGCGGGTCCCGAAGCCGACGCCGCAGGCCATGTCCAGCAGTCGGCCGCCGCGCACGTGCCGGGCGGCGAAGCGGTAGCGCTCCAGATGGAGCTGCAGCGTTTCGTGCCCGGTCGCCTCGCCACCGGCGACTCGGTCGGGAACGAGGCGCTCGAGCGTGCCGAGGTCGAGCATGCGCGGAGGCTATCACAGGGACGCTGCGCCGTTGTCGCAAACGCCGCGACCGGCGCTCGGAGGGCCGCTTCGGCCGCTCTGGTTGATCCGGTTGATCTGGTTGATCTGGTTGATCCGGTTGATCCGGTTGATCCGGTTGATCCGTGTCGGGCGGGCGCACCCGTGCGGAGGCTGCCCGCCGCGTCATCCACGCCGTTGCAGTTTCGCCCACTCATCCCGCAACGTGACGGTGCGGTTGAAGATCGGCGTGCCCGGCTTGGTGTCCGGATCCGCCGCGAAGTAGCCGAGCCGTTCGAACTGCAACGCCGTTCCGGCGACGACGTCGGCGAGGCTCGGCTCGACGCGGCAGTCGTGCAGAACCGTGAGCGACGCCGGGTTCAGGTAGTCGCTCTGCTCGCGCCCTTCGGCGGCCGCCTGCCGCATCGGATCTTCGGCGCTGAACAGCGTCTCGTAGAGCCGTACTTCGGCGGGATGCGCATGCACCGCGGAGACCCAGTGGAGGGTCGCACCGACCTTGCGGCCGTCCGGCGCGTTGCCGCCGCGGGACTCCGGATCCCACGTGCAGCGCAGCTCGACGATCTCGCCGCTTGCGTCCTTCACGACGGACTCGCAGCGGAGCAGGCACGCGTAGCGCAGCCGGACCTCGCGGCCCGGTGCGAGCCGGTAGAACTTCTTCGGCGGGTCCTCGAGGAAGTCGTCCCGTTCGATGTAGAGCACGCGCGAGAACGGCAGCTTGCGCGTGCCGGCGGCAGGATCCTCGGGGTTGTTGACCGCGTCGAACTCGAGCGTCTCGTCTTCCGGGAAATTCTCGATCACGACGCGCAGCGGTCGCAGTACGGCCATCCGGCGCGGCGCGCTGCGGTTCAGCTCCTCGCGGATCGCGTGCTCGAGTCGCGCGAGCTCGACGGTGAGGTTGCGGCGCGTCAGGCCGAGCGCCGCGTTGAAGTTCCGGATCGCGGCGGCCGGCACGCCGCGCCGGCGCAGGCCGGACAGCGTCGGCATGCGCGGATCGTCCCAGCCCGAGACGTGGCCCTCGTCGACCAGCCGGCGCAGCCAGCGCTTGCTCATCACGGTGTGGCTCAGGTTGAGGCGCGGGAACTCGGTCTGCTCCGGCCGGTGCGGAACCGAGCAATGCTCGATGAGCCAGTCGTAGAGCGGCCGATGGTCCTGGAACTCGAGCGTGCACAGCGAATGCGTGATGCCCTCGATGGCATCCGACAGCGGGTGCGCGAAGTCGTACATCGGGTAGATCGGCCAGGCGTCGCCGGTCCGGTGATGAGGCTGGGCGACGATCCGATAGAGGATCGGGTCGCGCATCGGCAGCACCGACGACGCCATGTCGATCTTCGCGCGCAGCACGCGTGCCCCCGGCGCATACGCGCCGGCACGCATGTTCCGGAACAGCTCGAGATTCTCGGCGATCGGGCGCTCCCGGAACGGCGAGGGCCGCCCCGGCTCGGTGAGCGTGCCCTGGTGCTCGCGAATCTGCTCGGAGGAGAGGTCGCAGACATAGGCGAGCCCCTTCCCGATCAATTCCTCCGCGTAGCCGTAGAGCGGCTCGAAGTAGTCCGAGGTGTAGTAGAGGTGCTCGCCCCAGTCGCAGCCGAGCCAGCGCACGTCGGCGAGGATCGCTTCGACGAAGCGCGACTCCTCGGCTGCGGGGTTCGTGTCGTCGAAGCGCAGATGACAGCGGCCGCCGAATTCACGCGCCATCTCGAAGTTCAGCAGGATCGCCCGCGAGTGACCGATGTGCAGGTAGCCGTTCGGCTCGGGCGGAAAGCGCGTGACGACGCGCCCTCCGTGGCGTCCCGCCGCCACGTCGTCCGCGATTCGTTCACGAACGAAGTTGCCGGCGTCGCCGGTAGGATCGGAGGACGGGCGCGTCATGGCGCCGCAGTCTAGAGCAAGGGACGACGCGGCGTCAGCCGCGCCCCAGCACCAGAGCGCTGGTCGGGACGCCGGTGCCGGCGGTGACCAGCACGTGCTCGACGCCGCGAATCGGGTTCACGGCCGTGCCGCGCACCTGACGCACACCTTCGGCGATGCCGTTCATGCCGTGGATGTAGGCCTCGCCGAGCTGTCCGCCGTGCGTGTTGATCGGCAGGGCGCCACCGAGTTCGATGCGTCCGTCGCGCACGAATTCGGGTGCTTCGCCGGGTCTGCAGAAGCCGAACGCCTCGAGCTGCGCCAGCACGAACGGCGTGAAATGGTCGTAGATCACCGCAGTCTGGAACTCGTGTGGCTTGACCCCGCACTGTTCATAGAGCTGGCGTGCGACGAAGGCCATCTCCGGCAGCGAACCGATGTCGTCGCGGTAGTAGCTGGTCATCATCTGCTGGTCGCGGCTCGCGCCCTGCGCGGCCGCGCGCACGAGCACAGGCGGCTGACGCAGGTCTCGGGCCCGCTCCGTGGAGGTCACGATCACCGCCACCGCACCATCGCTCTCCTGGCAGCAGTCGAGCAGACGAAGCGGCCGGACGATCCAGCGCGAGGCCTGGTGGTCGGCGAGTGTGATCGGCCGCTCGTAGAACCACGCATTCGGGTTCGTCGCCGCGTGGCGCCGGCACGCGACGGAGACGTGTCCGAACGCCTCCGTCGTCGCGCCGGAATCGTGCAGATAGCGCTGCGCCTGCATCGCCACCCAGGACGCCGGTGTCAACAGGCCGAACGGCGCGTACCAGCCGAAGTGCGCGGTCTCCGTGGTCGCGACCGGCGCGAGCGGGATCGCACCGATCCCGAAGCGCTGCTCCGAGCGCTCGTTCATCGCGCGGTAGCAGACGACGACGTCGGCGACGCCGGCGGCCACGGCGAGGGCCGCCTGCATCACCGTCGCGCAGGCGGCGCCTCCGCCGTAGTGCACGCGCGAGAAGAAGCGCAGCGGGCCGGCACCGATCGCGCGGGCGAGCTCGATCTCCGGGTTGTTGTCCATCGTGAACGTGGCGAAGCCATCGACGTCGCCGGGTTCGAGACCGGCGTCGGCGAGCGCGCTCATCGTCGCCTCGCAGGCGAGCCGCAGCTCGCTGCGGCCCGAGCGCTTCGAGAACTCGGTCTGGCCGATCCCAGCGATCGCCGCGCGGCCCGCGAAGCTCTGCTCAGCCACCGGCGGTCTCCAGCGAGCGGAAGCAATGCAGCGTCAACTCGTCGTCGATGCGTTCGTAGTCGACGACGACCGCCATGCCGATCGCAACGACCTCCGGCGCCACGTCGACGAGGCGCGACACGAGCCGCGTCCCCTCCTCGAGATCGACGAGCACGATCAGGTTCGGGTACGAGAACGGCGGAATCGCCGGGTGTTCGGCGATCACGAAGCTGTGGATCGTGCCGCGGCCGCTCGCGACGATCGACTCCATCTCGAAGCCGTGACAGCCGCTACACATCGGAGCCGGCGGATGTTGGAGCCGGTGGCAGGCGGCGCAGCGCTGGATCCGCAGCTCGCGCTGGCGCAGGCCGTCCCAGAAGAACCGGTTGTCGGGGGTGATCCCGGGCCGCGGATGCGGCAGCGCGAGGGCGTGGTGAGGATCCATCATCTCTCCGTCTGTTCCAGGCCTTCGGCTCCACTCGATGCGCCGGAATCGGATCCGCCGGTGAGGGTCTCCGTGATGCGTTCGAGCTGATACGGGAAGAACGGGTTCGACGAGATCCGCAGCGTCGTGTCGAGATCGACGATCAGCGTACCCAGCTCCCCGCGGAGACCGAGAGATCCGAGTCGGATTCCGAAGTCCTCCGCGGGATCGGGTTCGAGTCCATAGAGCCCGTCGTCGATCGGAAACGGCAGCGCGATGTGCGACAGCGAGAACACCCCGGGTGGGAACTCGAGCTCGAGTGGGCGCGTGCGCTCGAGCGTCGTCCCCGCCTCGACGGCGTGCTCGGTGACGGCCCTGGTCGCCGGGTCCGGATTTGCGAGCACCGTCGTCCGATACGGGCGCGGCAGGGCCGGCAATAGCCGCTCGGGCTCGATCGCGAGCGCGGATCGCAGCAGCAGTCGCAACGCCGGGTTTCGATTCAGGTCGTAGAGCACGAGCTCGCTTCCGTTCACGGGCAGATGGGCATAGAGCGCATCGATGACCGCGCGCGTGCTCACGGTGAAGTCGACCACGGACTGGAACGTGAGGATCGGGGGCAGATCCTCCAGTCGGCCGTCACGGGCGAGCCGTGCGATCCGACGCTGGGTCGTATCCGAGAGCAGGAAGCTCTGGCGTGCAGCGTTCACCGGGAACGAGTTGTATTTGAACGGGTTGAACTCCGGGATCACGCTGAGCCAGGCGGCCTTCGCAAAGGCCGGCAGGATCGCCGGCAGACCCGCAAGGCCGGCGAAGCGCGCGAACGCGGTGATCCCGATCATCGGGGATAGCAGGAGGATCCTGTCCGGCCGCGATAGCGATGCGTCTTCCAGCGCATCGAGTGCGTATTGCACCGCCAGCGCCCCGCCGTTCGAGTAGCCGATGAGGTGCAGTGGCCGGGTCGGTCCGATCCGCCGCCGTGCCTCGCGGACGGCCAGGCGGGCGGCGGCCGTCCACGATTCCCACGTGCTCTCGGTCAGCGCTCCCGGTACGGTGCCGTGCCCCGGCAGACGGATCGCGAGGCCGACGAAGCCGTGTGTCCGGTAGTGATCGAGAAGGTGCCGCGCACTGTAGGGCGCATCCGTGAGGCCGTGCAGGAACACCGCCGCACCGATCGGTTCCACGTCGGGTTCGAGAATGAACGAGCGATTCCAGTCGCGCGCGAAGTGGCTGGGATGGATCGGACTGCCGTCGAAATAGCGGTTGATCGGCACCTGCGCGTCGGGCGCCAGCTGCGCCGTGATCTCGCGTTCGATCGTCTCGAACAGGGTGGCCTCGGCGGCTTCGTAGGTTGCCCAGTCGGCGTCGTCGAGCGCCGCCGGCGTCAGCTCCTGCGGCACGAAGGTGTGCCACGGATCGAGCGGGCGTCCGCGTTGGGAGTCCCACACCCGGACGCCGAGCACCGTGGCGAGACAGAGGCCGGTCAGGAGGACTGCACGCCGGACGGCTCGTCTCAGCATCGCTGCACCGTTTCTCTCCGCGGACCGCTGCGGGTGTCGGCCCTAGCGCGGCGGGAACTCCGCCAGGACTTCCGCCACCGACTCGCGGATCAGCGCATCGGTGCGCTCGCCGGGCGTGACGCCCGGTCCCATCGCCGTCTCCGTCCAGGCATGCCACGCGATCCGGTCGCTGCGGGTATCGATGAGATCGACCACCAGTGTGGCGCGCGTGTCGACGCGATCCCCGAAGGCCCAGGCGCCGGTCCCGGCCCCGAATCCATAACGCTCGTACAGCAGCGGGATCCCGCGGAAGATGCGATTGGTTGCGCCGCGCGAGAAGTCGAAGACCAGATCGGCAGCCTCGTCTCCGGAGGCCTGTCGGAACCCGCGCTGTTCGAGCGCCTCCGCCAGGTGGCGGCGGATCTGGCGGTCGATCGGTTGCTCGAAGGGCGTGCCCGAGCGCTGCGCCTCCGCGTCCGGCGGCGCCGGAAAGCGGAACGTGCGCAGCGTCGCGAAGGATACGGCCGGGTCGAAGCCGGCGCCGGCACGGCCCGGAAGACGGACCGGTTCGAGCTGCGGCGCCGGTTCATCGCGCACCGGCGCCGTCTTTCGGGTCGGGGCCGCGACGGGGGCGGACGAGGTCGCGACGGCGTCGCCGGGCGTCAGTCGGGCCGTGATCTGGAACGGGATCGAGCTGCCGACCGACTGGATCAGCACGAAGTAGAGACCGGCGCTGACCGTCTGGCTGACGGCGAGAGCCGGCACATCGGTGTGGGGTCCCCGGCCGGTGCCGTCCCGCGCCAGGACGCCGCGGATTCCCTCGAGCACCAGTCGGACCTGGTCGTCGTCGCTGGCGAGCTCGGGGATCAGGCTCACGCCCAGTTCCCCCGCCTCTTCGAGCACGATGCGGAAGCGCTTCTCGCACAGACGCGTGTAACAGCCGAGCGTTCCGACGTGGCGCGTGTCGAGCGGGAGCGGGTCGACGAGGTCGCCGGGATTCACGACGATCGGTGGATTCCAATCGCGTTCGCCGGGAATCCACGGATCCCACGCGCACGCCGCCACCAGCGCGGTCGCGACGATCGCGGCGGCGAGACGACCGGCCGGACCGGCGCAGGGCGAGACGTGGCGGCGAAGGCGCTTCATGGCCGGCAGACACTAGCCCGCTCTCCGGTCGGCGCCCTCCGCCCGAGCTCCCCGGCGTCCCGAACTTCCGGCCACCACGCGGGGCTGCTACCGTGCAACGCCGGCCCACTCCTTCGCGGGTCGGTCTCGAGAGGGAGGATCGTGTGGCTCGTTCGGTCGCCGCTCTGCTCGCAGCGCTCGCACTCGGGATCGCCGGGGTCGTCCCCGGTCTGGCCGCTGCCGAGAAGGTCGTCCCCGGATCGGGACTCTCGCGCATCGTGTCGAGCGGAACCCTGCGCGTCGGGATGTCCGGGACCCAGCCGCCGCTGAACTTCGAGGCCAAGGACGGAACCATGCAGGGCCTCGAGGTCGACCTGGTGCGGTCGCTGGCGGGCCTGATGGGTGTCGAACTCGAGATCGTCCGGCGGCCGTTCGCCGAGCTGCTCGAGGCGCTCGCGAGCGGACAGGTCGATCTGGTGGCGTCCGGCATGACCGCGACGCCCGAGCGCAGCCAACAGACGGCCTTCGTCGGGCCCTATTACCTGTCCGGCAAATCGATCCTGACCCGTTCCGCCAGCCTCGCCGGCGTCGACGACGCCGGCGATCTCGACCAGTCGGGCCTCCGCTTCGCGGCGCTGAAGGGATCGACCAGTGAGCAATTCGTTCGCCGGGTCCTGCCGAAATCCCGACTCGTGACGACACCGGACTACGCCGCCGCCGTCAAGCTGCTGCTCGCCGACGAGGTGAGCGCGCTGGTGGCCGACCGGGAAGTCGTCGCGCTGACGGCGTTCCTGCATCCGAAGGAAGGATTCGTCAGCCTGCGGACGCCGCTCACGATCGAGCCGATCGGGATCGCCGTGCCGGTGGGGGATGCACCGTTGATCCACTACTTGCACAACGCCCTGAACGCCCTCGAGGCCGGCGGCATCCTGAGCACGCTCCGGGCGCGCTGGCTCGAGCGCGGTGACTGGGTGCAGCATCTGCCCTGAGACGCCGTTGCCCGCCATCCCGCGCGAAGAGACCCAGCAGAAGCTGGCTCGGCTGTCGGCGGCGACGCTCCGGCACACGCCGAGCCAGACCTACACTGTGGCCGATCGGCTCGAAGCGCAGGCGACCAGGCGGCCGGATGCACCGTTCGTCCGCACCGCCCAGCGCAGCGTTTCGTATCGCGCGATGAACGCGCTCGCGAACGGCAGCGCCCATGCCGCGTACGGCCTCGGTCTGCGCCGGGGCGACGTCGTGGCCCTGCTGATGGAGAACCGGCCGGAATTCCTCGCCACCTGGCTCGGCCTGGCGAAACTCGGTGTGACGACGGCGCTTCTGAACACGCAACTGCGCGGCACCGCGCTGCGTCATGCGCTTGCCGCCGCGCGCCCGCGACTCGTCGTCGCGGGCAGCGAGTGTGCGGCGGCGCTCGACCGCCTCGGCGACGAGGTCGGTGTTCGGGTGCTCGTGGCCGCCGATCCGGCCTCTGCGGCCGGCGAGCTGGAGCGCCGCCGCGGAACGACCCGGGTGGTCGCGGAGGCGGACAGCTGGGACGCGAAACTCGCGGCGGCCTCCGATGCCGATCCAGATCCCGCGTGGCGGGCCGGGCTCGTGGCCGGGGACGACGTCTTTTTCGTGTATACCTCCGGCACCACCGGCCTGCCGAAGGCGGCCCGGCTGTCCCACATGCGTTGGCTCGGGGTCGGCGACGGAATGTCCGCCGTCGCCGGCTACGGCCCCGACGATGTCATCGCCTGCGTCCTGCCGCTGTTCCACGGCGCGGCCGGGATGGTGGTCGTCTCGTGCGCGCTCGCACAAGGAGCCTCGCTGTGGCTCGCGCGGCGCTTTTCCGCGAGCCGGTTCTGGGATCAGGTGCGCGAGCACCGGGTCACCGGCTTCCAGTACGTCGGCGAGATCTGCCGCTACCTCGCGGCTCAACCCGCGCGGCCTGGCGATCGCGATCACGCCCTGCGCACGATGATGGGCGCCGGGCTCGGCGCAGACGTCTGGCGCGTGTTCCGTGACCGTTTCGGAGTCGAACGCATCCTGGAGGGCTGGAGCTCGACGGAGGCCAACACGTCGCTGATCAACCTCGACGGCGTCGTCGGCTCGTGCGGGCGCATCCCGTTCCCCGAGCTGCACAATGGACGACTGGTCCGCTTCGATCCCGAGGCGGGGACCCATCCGCGCGACGAGCACGGTTTCTGCATTCCGTGCGCTCCGGGAGAGGTCGGGGAGTTCCTCGGAATGATCCCGGACCTGCCGGATTCCGGTGCCGGGCGCTTCGAAGGCTACACCGATCCGGAGGCCAGCGCGGCGAAGGTCCTGCGCGACGTCTTCCGGCCGGGCGACCGCTGGTATCGCTCCGGCGATCTGCTGCGGCGGGATCCCGAGGACTACTACTACTTCGTCGACCGGATCGGCGACACGTATCGCTGGAAGAGCGAGAACGTCTCGACGCAGGAAGTGGCCGACGCGCTAGCCGGATTGCCGGGGCTCGAGATCGCCAACGTCTACGGCGTCTGCGTGCCGGGTGCCGAGGGGCGGGCCGGCATGGCCGCCCTGGTGCTGCGCGCCGGTGCGAACTTCGACGGCCAGGCCTGTTTCGAGTGGCTCTCGGAACGGCTCCCGGCGTACGCGGCGCCGGTCTTCTTGCGCTTGTCTCGTGCCGCCGATCTGACCGCGACCTTCAAGCTGCGCAAGATCACGCTGCAACGCGAGGGCTACGACCCGATGCGGAGCGCCGATCCGCTCTACGTCCGCGACCCCGTTGCGCGAGCCTACGTGCCGCTGACCGAGGCGACGCTGGTGCGGCTCGGCATCGCCCCGTTCGCCAGCACGTAGCTGCCGTGTCGTCACGGCGTGTTCGAGGCGGCGGCTTCAGCTCTCGACGATCGTGATGGCCTGGCGCGGGCACACGCGCTCGGCTTCCTTCAGCTTCGCGCGCAGCGCGTCGGGCGGGTTCTCGTCCAGCACGTTCAAGTTGTCGTCGTCATCGACCTGGAAGACCTCCGGACAGGCTTCCATGCAGCGCGCGTTGGCCTCGCACAGGTCGTAGTCGACCACGACTTTGAGTGCCATCGGGACGGTCTCCTCTCCCGGTCGGGGAACGTGACGCGAAGAGTACCATGAGGGCACCGACGGTCGACTCCTCGCGTCGCTGTCGCCGGCGATCCGCGCGCGCGGCGCCCCGTTCCGGCGCCTCCCGCCGGTCCTCAAGTGTTCGATCCACGGCGCCGAATCTCCCCGTACGGGACGTCCCTTGGAGGTTCTGCTGCGCGTGTGGGGGCGCCGCCCGCATGCGCTTCCGGGCGCGTATTCGAGTGGGCGCCCGGGTGCGCCCGGTGCGTGGCCGGTCGTGTGGTAGTTTCCTTCCGTTGCCGAGTGTGCGAGCGAACGTGCTCCGCGATTTTCTTCGCCAGGTCCTCTTCGAGCGGTTTCCGCAGGTCGCCGGGGTCTGCGTAGGCATCGCCCAGGCGGGTCTTGCCGGCTGCGTGATCGTCCTGCTCGGCGATGTCGGAACGCCGCGGCTGCCGGTGCTGGCCCTCGCGGCAACCGGCCTCATCGTCGTCAATGTCTGGGCCGTGCCCCGTCTCGGGTTGGCCCGGGTCCGCCGGCCGGTCGTCCGGGCCCTGACGCACGCCTATCTGGCGCTGGGCTTCTCGATGGTCGTCGTGGCCGGCGCGGTGGCCGCACGCGCGTTGGCCGTCAGCTCCGCGCTGCTGCTGTTGGCGCCGGCCGGCCCGACTCCGGAGGCCGGCGCGGTGCTCCTCGGGCTCGGCAGCGGCACGGTCGGGGTCGTCGTCGCCAGTGCGCTGGCTTGGGGGTATCTCGGGGCGCTGCGACGCTTTGCCGTGACGCGTCTCCGGGTTCCCGTACAAGGGCTCGATCCAACCCTCGCCGAGCTGCGCATCGTGCATCTCTCGGACCTGCACATCGGCAACGGTCTCGAGGGTTCGCGTCTGGCACGCATGGTCGCGGCGGTGAACGAGCTGGCTCCCGATCTCGTGGCCATCACCGGCGACATCTTCGACCACGATCCGGCGGCTCTCGTCGAGGGCGCCCGCGCCCTCGCGCAACTGAATGCCCCCCTCGGCGTCCACGCCGTGCTCGGCAACCACGACCTCTACACGGGTGCCGCAGCGGTGGCGGCCGCGCTCGCGACGCACGCACCGGGAATCCGGCTGCTGCGCGGCGAGTGGCTGCGCGTGCCGACGCCGGCGCCCTTCTACGTGGCCGGCGTGGACGATCCGGGTCGGGACTGGACGGCGCACGGCCGCGGGCTCCCCGCCATCGAGAAACTCGCCACGACCGCGCCCAACGACGGCCCCGTCCTGCTCCTCGTCCACCGCCCCGACGCGTTCCCCCAGGCCTCCCTGCTCGGGTTCGCGCTGGTCCTCGCGGGGCACTTTCACGGCGGCCAGATCGGATTGCCGGGCTTTCGCGGGCGCTGGAACGTTGCGGCCGCGCTCTCGCCGTTCCACCGTGGCCTCCATCGGCGCGCCAACTCGGTGTTGTACGTGAGTCGAGGGATCGGTTTTGCCGGACCCCGGATCCGCCTCGGCAGCCCGCCGGAGATCGCGCTCCTCGAACTCGAGCGGCTCGGTTCCGCAGGGCCTCGTGGGGCCGTCGCGGCCGTCCGGTGAGCGGCTCCGGCGGCGCCTGGCTGCGGAATCTGGCGCTCGGTCTGATGATGGGCGCGCTCTTCTTCGGGCTCGCGCTCTGGGGCGTCCCGCTCGCCGCGCTCGGCGACGCCTTCGGGCAGATGCGTTGGGCCTATCTGGTTCCGATCGCGGCCACCGTCGTGCTCCAGTACCTGCTGCGGACGTGGCGACAGCAGCTGCTGCTGCGGCCGTTCGCGCCCGGGCTCGGGTTCCGACAACACCTCTCGATCGTCGTCGTCGGGTTCTTCTGCGTGAACCTGTTCCCGGCCCGACTCGGCGAAGGCGTCCGGCCGCTGCTGTTCCACGATCGGGCAGGGGTCCCCCTCGGCGCCGGCTTCGCGGTCGTGTTGGTCGAACGGGTCTTTGATCTCGTGGCCATCCTGTCGACGTTGCTCGCGGTCGCGATGTGGGTGGAGCTGCCGGCCCGGGAGATCGAGCTCGCGGGCCAGACCCGTTCCCTCGCGGAACTCGGTCGCACGGTGGCGATTGCGCTGTTGGTGCCGCTCCTGGCCGGCTTGCTCGGACTGGCGCTGCTGGGCCCCCTCGCGTTGCGGATCGGGACGCGCGTCAGCGCGTGGTTTGAGACACGGATCGACGTACCGGTCTTGCAGCGCGGAGTGGCCGGCCTGCTGCGCTTTGCGACGGCCTTCGTCGAGGGCTTGCGGAGCTTGCGCAGCCCCGGCCGGCTCGTCGCACTGCTGTTCCTCACGGCGCTCCTGTTTCTCTCGATGGGGCTCATGATGAGCGCGCTCACGCGGGCCTTCGGACTCGAAGACCGGCTCGGTTTCGGCGCGGGCATGGCCGTGCTCTCGATCACGATGCTCGGCATCGCGCTCCCGGCGCCGCCGGGTTTCGCCGGTGTCTTCGAGGCCTCCGCCCGTGCGGCGCTCGCGATTTTCGGCGTCGGCGGGGCAGCGCTCGCTGGACGGGCGCTTGCCTACGCGCTGGTCTTCCACTGGTGGCCGCTGCTCCTGTTGTCCGGAGCGGCGGGTTTCTTCCTGTGGCGCGATCGGATCGGTCTCGGACGCTTGTTCCGCTTCGTCCGCGGCTGAGGGCCGCACCGCAGGCGGCGGTGGGTGCCGGACCGCTAGGCTACGGGCATGTCTCGCCGGCTCGTGTGGATCGCACTCACCGTATTCGTCGCCGGCGGAGTGTCGCTCGCCGCGCCCACCCCGGTGCACCGATTTTTTTTCGACGAGAACCTGCTCGAGGTCGTGCCCGGGGAGATCTGGCGCAGCGCGCAGCCGTCGGGCCCCGAGATGGATGCCTTCATCTCGAGACTCGACCTGCGCTCCGTTCTGAACCTGCGCGGGGAGCGCGGCGGGTCTGCGTGGCTGGCGGAGGAGCGAGCCGTCACGGAGGCCCGCGGGGTCGAGCTCCATACGGTGCGGCTCAGCGCCAAGGACATGCCGCCGGCCCAACGGCTGCGGCAGATCGTGCAGGTGCTGGATACCGCGCCGCGCCCGCTGCTCTTCCACTGCAAGGGCGGTGTCGAGCGGAGCGGGCTGGTGGGAGCCGTGGCGGTGCTGCTGCGGGACGACGGGACCCTCGCGCAGGCCCGCGCGCAGTTCGCGCCGTCCAAGGGTTACATCCAGCTCCTGTCCGGCTCCGAGCTTCCGCTCGTGCTCGACGACTACGAGCGCTGGCTGGCGGCCCTCGAGGAACCGCACGCGCCCGATCGCTTTCGTGCCTGGGTCGCGGCGGATTATCACCCGTACTTCTATCGCGCCAGCATCGCGCCGACCGGCGTGCTGGCCCGGCTGGTCCCGGAGCGCGAGAACACCCTGCGCTTTCGCGTCACCAACCGCAGCCTGCGGGCGATTCCGTTCCGCGCGACCCGCGACCACGGCGTGCATCTCGGCGCGCTGCTGCGCTCCGCCAACGGCGACGACGCCGAGCCGCTGGAGCTGCGCGATGGCTTCCTCGACCTCGACCTCGCGCCCGGTGCTTCGCACGAGTTCGAGCTGGCGCTCCCGCCGCTCGAGCCCGGATCTTTCGCGCTCGAGGTGGATCTGGTCGATGAGGGCGTGAAGTGGTTCCGGGCCATGGGCTCGACGCCGCTCTCGATGTCGCTCGAGGTCGGCCGCGACGGCTGAGCGGGCGCGCTGGCGCTGCCCGGCGCCAGTCCCCTGCACGCGGAGCACGGAACGGCGTAGACTCCTGGTCTTGCCGGCGGATCGTCAGCAGATTCCCAGTGGACCGACCGCGCACGACGGGTATCGGTCCGAGGAGGCGCTCATGTGGGTCTCCAAAGTGAATGAACTGATCGGGTCGTCCCCGGTGGGCTTCGAGGAGGCGGCGCGCAGCGTACTGCTGCGCGCCAACCGCACGCTGCGCGGGATCACCGGGATCGAAGTGATCGAGAAGCGCGTCAAGGTCGAGCAGGGCCGCATCGCCGAGTACCGGGTGCGATTGCGGCTCGTGTTCGCCATGGCCCCCCAGACGAATCTGCACTGGTAGGCCTTCTGCGCGGGTCGCGCGACGCGCGGATACGGCCACACGGGACCGGAGAGCCGGAGAGCACGAGAGCAGGAGGCAACGAGTCATGGCCGTCGCATCGGTATCGACGATCACCTCCGCGTCCACGGTCGGGTGGCAGGATGCGATCGAGCGCGGTTTCGAGCGCGCCAGCAAGACGCTGCGCCAGATCACGGGTCTCCAAGTGCTCGAGGAGAAGGCCCGCGTCGAGGATGGCCGGATCACCGAGTACCTCGTGACGATGCAGGTGATCTTCATCCTCGAGGAGCCGTCTGGATAGTGCTGGACGGGCGGGGAGACGGCATGCACATCCCTGCGGTCGTGGCCGCGGGAGACCGGCGCGCGGCGAAGGCGATCTACGGCGAGAGCAAGCCGTACGTGCAGCTCGACGGGCGCCCGCTGGTGGCGTACGTCGTGGCGGCGCTACAGGCCGTCCCGGAGATCGGCGAGGTCTGGGTCGTGGGCGATGCCGGCCGGCTCGAAGCCGTGTTCAGCGATCCCCGCGAGCAGCAGCGTCTGACGAAGCCGCTGCACGTGGTCCCCCAGTTCCGCAACCTCTACGAGAACGCGTGGGAAACCTACCGGCGTCTCCTCCCGGGCGCCGGGCCCGAAGGCCGCGATCCCGAACCCGCCGACGAGTCGCTGCCGGTGCTCTATCTCTCGGCGGATCTCCCGTTCGCGACACCCGAGGAGCTCTCCGCCTTCGTCCGCCAGAGTCTCGCCGCGGACTGCGATTATGCGGTGGGACTGTGCACGGAGGAGTCGATGGCGGATTTCTATCCGTCCGCGCCGGGGCAGCCGGGCATCCGGATGGCGTACTTCAATCTCCGGGAAGGCCGCTTCCGGCAGAGCAACCTGCACCTGGTGCGGCCGGCGCGGCTCGGCAATCGGCACTACATCGAGGACATGTACGAGCATCGCTACCAGCGCGAGTTCGGATCGATGCTCGCGCTCGGCTGGCGCCTGCTCCGGATCGAGGAAGGCGGTCCGTCCGTTCTCTACTACTTCGTGCTGATGCACTGCGCGGGGGTCGCCGATCGGCGTGGTTGGCGCCGGCTGGCGGACTGGCTCCGCAATCGGATCCCGATGGCGCGGGTCGAGAAGGGCATCGGGGGGCTGTTGAGGACGCGCCTCCGCTTCATCGTGACGGAGGGCGGGGGCTGCGCCGTGGACCTCGACAACGAGGAAGATTTCGAGGCGGCGAAGGCGCGCCTTCGAGAATGGACGCTCCGCCAGCGCGAGCGGGTGGCGGCGCGCTACGGACCGACACGGCTCGCCGAGCCGGCGGGCCGCACGGAGATCGACGCGAACGCGGGAGGGAACCCATGAGTATCGCCGAGCAGGTCCGGACCGCTCGCGCCGCGGCGGCGCTGTTCGCTCTCCCGGAGCGCGCCGTCGTCGAGGTGCGCGGTCGCGATCGCGTCCGCTTCCTGCAGGGCCAGCTGACGAACGACATCGCCGGCCTGGATCCGGCGCAGGCTCGTTCCGGTTGCCATTCGCTCGTGCTGACACCGCAGGGCCGGATCGTCGCGGACCTGCACGTACTCGCCCGACCCGACGCATTCTGGCTGGACACCGAGCGCGCCGCGGTCCCGGCGCTGATCGCCCGCCTCGAGAAGTACGTGATCGCCGATGATGTCCAGATCGCGGATCGCAGCGCCGAGTGGGCCCGCTTCGGTGTCGAGGGGCCGCGGACGGCGGAACTGATGGCCGCCGCGGCCGGCACCTCTGTGGACGTCGAGCCCGACGCCTGCACGGTAGTGTCCGTCGCCGGGGTGGAGGCCGTCGTCGCGGCGTTCGGCTGGAGCGGTGAGACCGCGTTGCAGCTGTGGGTTCCCGCGGCTGCGCGCGAGATCGTTCTGGACGTCCTCGACGCGGCGGCTCGCCGGTCGGGCGCCGTCGCGGCGGGTCCCGAGGCGCTCGAGGTGCTGCGGATCGAGGCCGGTGTGCCGAGCTTCGGTGCCGAACTCGGAGAGGGAACGCTGCCGGCCGAGGCGCGCCTCGTCGATTGTGCCGTGTCCTTCACGAAGGGCTGCTACACCGGCCAGGAGATCGTTGCGCGCATGCAGTCGCGCGGCCGAGTCGGACATCTGCTCGTCGGGCTCGCGTGCGCCCCCGGGAGCGCACCGCCGCCGCTGCCGGGGACGGCATTGGTACGCGCCGGCGCTCGGGTCGGCGAGGTCACCAGTGCCGCGCATTCCCCCACGGTCGGCCCGATCGCGCTGGCCTTCGTGCGAGCGGCGCATGCGGAGCTCGGCACGTGTTTCGATCTCGAAGGCGGAGCCGTGGCGACGGTCGTTGCACTCCCGTTCGTGACGCCCGCCCACGCACCCGATCGCGCATCCGAGTCCGCTGCCGCGGCGCAGCGGATCGAACGAGATTGACAGGCTTGCCGAAAATCGGCCACGGGCGAACGCGCATCGCCGGGTGGGAGGAGCACACCCGGAGCCGGAATCCGGAGGCGGCCGTACCAAACCCGTGCGCAGCGCCGAAGCTCGTCCGCCGAGGACATCGGCGCAGGGTGTGCTCCTCCCACCCGCCTCCGAACATCGTCGGCCGATTCTCGGCAAGCCTGTGAGGCGCGGCTGGCTCGTCGTTTTTGCGAAGTCGCCACAGCCCGGATCGGTGAAGACGCGACTGTGCCCGCCGTTCACGCCCGCTCAAGCGGCTGACCTGTATCGGTGTCTGCTGGCCGATGTGCTCGAGGAGTCGGCGCGCGCTGCGCGCGGGCTCGATCTCGACGCGGTTCTCGCCGTCGATCCACCGGAGGCCGGCGCCGCCCTCGCGGCCGCCTCCCCGCCCGGGTTCCGGACCGTGGCGCAAGGGGGCGGCGAACTCGGCGGGCGGATGACCCGGGTGGCGCGCGAGGCGGCTGCGGCCGGCGCGCCGGTCGTACTGCTCCGAGGCAGCGACAGCCCCGCGCTCTCGGTGTCGACGCTGCGCGAGGGGATCCTCGCACTGGCGGAGACGGACGTGGCGATCTCGCCGGATCGAGACGGAGGCTATGGACTCGTCGCGCTGGGGCCGCGCGCGCTCCTCGTCGGGACGCGGCCGCCGGGTCTCTTCGATCATCGGATGAGTACGCCGTCGGTACTCGACGATACGCGCGCCGAGGCAACGCGGCTCGGCCTACGCTGCCGCACGATCTCACCGGGTTTCGACATCGACGCGGTCGGCGATCTGCGCCGGCTCGAGGAGGCCCGACGCGCCAACCCGGAGCTGCCGTGCCGGCGGACCCTGGCGTTCCTCGATGAGAACGCCGGATGCTGGCGTTGAATGGGGTGAAAGACCCCCCCCGGAGCCTGTGGCTCTCCGTGTGAAAAGACTTCGGGCCGCTCTGCGGGCGAACGGAACACGAACGCGGCCGCTCGTGACGAGTCGTCACGAGCGGCCCAGTCGGCCAGGGGGTTGGGCATACCCGTTGCACTCCTCTTGCGGCTGCGGTACTGAACCCGGGCATGCCGAGAAATCGGTAAAGTGCACGTGCGCTGCTCCCGAAAGGGTGTCGACATACCGGGACTCGAGACCGGGACTCGAAGGGCCTTGACGAGTGTTTGCCTTGGCGAGCGATCGAACCGGAGGCCGACCAGCAGCGTCACAAGGGGGGCCGTGGGAATCCCGCCGATCGACGAATCGAAGAAGTCGACGAATCGAGAGGCGGGAGACAACACTGGGGAAGCTGCGCTTCTGGCGGGCAACGACCAGTTCACGGCGGTTTGAAGAGGCAGGGTTGGAGAGGCAGGGGTTGGAGAGGCAGGGGTTGGAGAGGCAGGGTTGGAGAGGCGGGCTGATCAGGGGGGTCAGCCGGCTTGTGGGGATTCTTCCGCAGGGTTGATTCCCTACATCGGAACCTCGACGAGAGAGATCAGGCAGCAGCCCGATTTCGTGACGGTACCTGCAGCGAGATGGATCGCCCCGACGTATTCACTCGGCGTCCGTTGTTTGTAAGACTCTGTTGGTCCGATGCTGTTTCGCAGCATGATGTTCGCAGCATGATGTTCGCAGCATGATTTTCGTAGCATGATGTTTCGTCGGAATTCGCTTGCAGGGATCGATCGGTTCGGGACGTTCGTTAGATTTCGTCGTCGCTCGGGGATCGGCTTCAGTCTGCCGTTCGCACCAAGCAACGCGACAAGGAGGGGTACGAGGATGCGTTCCAGGTTGACGGCCGCTTTGACGGCTTTCGCCATGCTCGGGCTCGCGCCGTCGTTCGCGATGGCGGGAGAAGTAGAGGTGCAGTTGCAGCAGATGC
>CAADGG010000083.1 GCA_900696485.1 uncultured Pseudomonadota bacterium | reverse complement strand
CGGTGCCGGGCTGCACGTCCCGGATGAGCCTGCACGACCATCACGTCGTGTTCCGCTCCCGGCAGGGCTCGAACGAGCTCGCCAACCGGCTCGGGATCTGTGCCTTCCACCACCAGCGCTGCCTCCATGCCGGCCGGCTGCGCATCCGCGGCCTCGCCCCGGACCGGCTGCTGTTCGAACTCGGCGTCCGCCCCGGCCAGCCGCCGCTCGCGCGCTACCGGTCGGGGGACGTCCTGCTGCCGGGCGCTCCGGTGAGCGACCGAGGCGGCGCTCGGGCGGATGCTCGAGAAGACGACCGACAGGGCGGTCCGGTGGGCGGCCTGGTGGGTGGTCGCGAGGACGGTCGGGAGGACCACCGGGAGCGCGCGTCCGCGAGCCGGTTGGCGAGCCGGTTCGCGAGCCATCCGTCGCACGAGAGCAACCCGGCCGCATGGCTCCCCCCCGATCCGTTCGTCGGGACCGCGTCTGATGAGACTTCGTCCACCGGGATCCCGCCCGCGGAGATCTCCTCCGCGGAGACCGCGTTCGCCGAGATCCTGCAGGTCCTGGGAGGGGCAGCCATGTCGACTTTCGGCTGAGCTCGAGCGGAGAGCAGGCGAGATCACGCGACGGAAGCGCGCAGATTCCGCCCGGCGCGGTGTGGTGCAGTGTGGCGCGGCCGCGGTGTGGTGTGGTCTGGTGTGGCGCGGCGGACCAGAGTGCAGAGTCACCTGAGTGCGCCGCGGGACCGAAGCGGCGGTCACCGCACCGTTTCTCGTGCGACACGGCGAATCGAGCCGAACTCGCGTCAAGCCCGCGTCAGGTCCGCGTCGAATCCGCGTCGAATCGAACCGGCAGCAGAGCGAGCCGGCTCCGAACCGACTTGCATCGAACCGGCTTGCATCGAACCGAACCGGCGCCAAACCGGGCCCGCGTTGAGACGAACGGCCGGGAGTGCAATGCTCCGCCGCCATGTCGCAGCCGACTGCTGATCCGAGCCTGCCGTCGCCCTCGTCCGCCGAGCCGCTCGCCGGTCGCGCGATCGCCGTGATCGGCGGCGCGACGGCCGGGGCGGAGGTGGCGCACCGGCTCGCCGAGGCCGGCGCGTTCGTGGCGGTGTTCGAGCAGAACCCGCGGCCGTACGGAAAGATCGAGGACGGTCTGCCGCGCTGGCACCACGAGCTGCGCCGCAAGGAATACCGGACGATCGATGCCAAGCTGTCGCACCCGCACGTACACTTCGTGCCGAACACCCGCATCGGCCGCGACATCGAGTTCGAGGACCTCGCCCACCGCTGGGGCTTCCACGCGGTAATCCTGGCCAACGGGGCATGGCGCGACCGGCCGCTCCCGATCGACGGCGCCGATGCGTACATCGGCCGCGGCCTCGTGTACCAGAATCCGTTCATCGTCTGGTTCAATCACGCGGACGAGAAGGACTGGCCCGGTGAACGGTTCGAGGCCGTCGACGATGCGCTGGTGGTCGGCGGCGGCCTTGCGTCGATCGACGTCGCCAAGGTGTTGATGCTCGAGACCACACGCGCCCGGCTGCGCGAGCGCGGCATCGACGAGCCGCTGCTGGCGCTCGAGCTGAAGGGCATCCCCAAGGTGCTCGAGCGTCACGGCCTGCGCTTCGAGGAGCTCGGCCTTGCCGGCTGCACGCTCTTCTACCGCCGCCGGCTCGAGGACATGCCGCTCGTCGAGATCCCGGACGACGCGACCCCGGAGCGGCGCGCGAAGGCCGAATCCGCGCGCCGCAAGCTGCTCGAGAAGGCGATCGAGAAGTACCGCTTCCGCGTCGAGCCGCTGTCGGCGCCGGACGGCCTGCTCGTCGAGGACGGCCGTCTCGTCGGCCTGCGCTTCCGCCGCACCCGGATCGATGGCGGCCGCATCGTGCCGACCGACGAGACCTTCGATCGCCGCGGGAGCCTCATCCTCTCGTCGATCGGCAGCATTCCGGAGCCGATCCCCGGCATCGCGATGAAGGGGGAGCTGTTCGCCTTCGCCGACTGGGATCTCGGCCGCCTCGACGCCTATCCGAACGTGTTCTCCGCCGGCAACGTCGTCACCGGCAAGGGCAACATCGTCGCGTCGCGCAAACACGCGAGCCACGTCGCCGAACGCGCCATCGCCGCATTCCTCGGCGTCGGCGAAGGCGACCGCTGCGCCGAGTCGGACCTGCTCGCCGACACCGACGAAGCCACCCGAGCCTGGACCGATCGCGTCGCCGGCGCCCTCGCCGACCATCCCCCCCACGATCCTCCGGCCCTGGCGCGCCTCGCTGCCCGGGTCCAAGCCCGACAGTCCGCCAGCGACTACCCCGGCAGCTACCAGACCTGGATCTCCCGAGTCACCCCCCCCGACCTCGAGTAGCCCCCCGCGCAGCACCGAGCCACCCCATCGCAGCAGCCTGTGGCTTCAAGCTCGTCTCGGCGACCTCGCACTGCACCGCACCAAGCCGCCCCGCCCCGGCGCCGACCCCAGCGCCCGGAGCCGAGTTCAACGCTCCCCGCCGACCCCAACGCCCCGAGCCGTCGGGCGTGGGACTCCCTCCGGAGCGCCTTCGAGGTGCCCTCCCCGCCCATCGAAGCTCCGAGCCGAAGCGCCGAGGAAGCGGAGGAGGGAGTCCCACGCCCGACGGCCCTCCCCCCGCGCGCCGAGCGCGAAGCGAGCCACGCGCCGCGCGCCGCGCGCCGCGCACAGCACTCGCGCGGTCAGTTCTCGATGAACCCCTTGAGCAACCGACTCCGGCTCGGATGCCGCAACTTCCGCAGCGCCTTCGCTTCGATCTGCCGGATCCGCTCGCGCGTCACGTCGAAGTCCTGCCCGACTTCTTCCAGTGTATGGTTCGCGCGCTCCCCGATCCCGAAGCGCATCTTCAGCACCTTCTCCTCGCGCGGCGCCAGCGTCGCGAGGACGCGCTGCGTGTGCACCTGCAAGTCGCCCTGGATCACCGCGTCCTGCGGCGTCGGCGTGTTCTGGTCGGCGATGAAGTCGCCGAGGTAGCTGTCGTCGTCCTCGCCGACCGGCGTCTCGAGGCTGATCGGCTCCTTCGCGATCTTCAGCACCATCCGGACCTTGTCGACCGGCAGCTCCATCCGCTCGGCCAGCTCCTCCGGCGTCGGCTCGCGGCCGTACATCTGGACCAGGTAGCGCGTCGTCCGCACCAGCTTGTTGATCGTCTCGATCATGTGAACGGGGATCCGGATCGTACGCGCCTGATCGGCGATCGAGCGGGTGATCGCCTGCCGGATCCACCACGTGGCGTAGGTCGAGAACTTGTAGCCGCGCCGCCACTCGAACTTGTCGACGGCCTTCATCAGGCCGATGTTGCCCTCCTGGATCAGATCCAGGAACTGCAGGCCGCGGTTCGTGTAGCGCTTGGCGATCGACACGACGAGACGCAGGTTCGCCTCGATCAACTCGCACTTGGCCTGGTCCGTACGGATCTCCGCGTCGGCCAGCGCATCGAGTGCGGTGCGGACGTCGTCGCGCGACATCCGAGCCGCGGACTCGCGGCGCAGGATCTCGTCCTCGACCTGTGCGAGCTGCTGCGCGGCGGCGGCAATGCGCTCGGCGTCGGCGCCGAGCCGGATCAGCGCCTCGCGCCCGCGACGGCTCCGGCGGGTCGCCAGCACGGCGGCATCGCGAAACTCATCCGGCGTCATGCCGAACGGCTGGGTGCACCGGAACGCCGTGGCCTCGAGTCGATCGAGCTCTTCCCCGAGCGCGCGCAAGCCCGCCTTGATGGCCGCGACCCGCACCGCCGAAAAACGCAGCTCGCGCAACTGGGCGGCCGCGTGATCGAGCAGCTCGGCGATCTCACGGCGCAAACGCGTGCGCGCGGCCTGCCCGGTGCGCGGATTCGCGATCGAGCCGAGCCGGCGCGTCACCTCGCCATCGAGGCGACGCAACTGTGTGAAGCAGCGCAACAACTCGCGGCGCTGCTCTTCGTCTCGCTCGTCCGCATGCGACATCGCCGGACTCGCGCTCGCCGCGGTGTCAGCCGTCGCACTCGTCGTCGCACTCGTTGCCGTCGTTGCGGCCGTGCTGGCGGCCTGGCTGGCCAGGACCGGACCCGGACGGGCGGCTCGAGCCCCATCCCGGCCCGATGCGGCCGTCGACCTGTCGGCGCCGGTCTCGGCCGTCTCCTCGCCACCGTCGTCGTCAGCGTCCTGTTCGCCGTCGGCCGTGTCCGCGGACAGGCCGTCGATCAGGTCCGCGATCCGGAGGTGGCCTTTGCGCAACTCGTCGCCGAGCCGCAGCGCCTCCGTGAGACCGAACGGAGACGCCACCACCGCACGCATCTGTGCGTCGACCCCGGCCTCGATGCGCTGCGCGATCGAGACCTCACCGTCGCGCGTCAACAGCGACACCTGCCCCATTTCGCGCAGGTACACACGGACGGGATCGTTGCTCGGGCCGGCCGCCGCGGCGGCTTCGCGCAACGTGCTGGCGTTCCCGGCGCGCGGCCGGATCTCTTCGATCACCTCGATGTCGTGCGTGCCGAAGACCGCCAGGACGGCGTCGATGCGCTCCGACGACACGCGTTCCGGAAGCGCAGCGTGGACCTCGTCGAAGGTCACGTACCCCTTGCGTCGCCCTTCCCGCAGCAGGTGGTCGAACCCCGGCACGGCCGGATCGGCCGGCGCCGTGGTTGCGTTTGCGCTCCTGGTCGTGGTCGTGGTCATGGTCGTGGTCGCCGTCTCGAGTGTCACCGAACGCACCGACGCCGCCCCCCGCTTCGGCACGCCGGAATTCCCGGGGCCGGCGGCCGCGGGTCTTTCGTGGGCGACAGACGTCGGTGTCTTCGTGACGGAGTCGCGGCGTCGGGGGGCGCTTCGACCGGGCGCAGGCGTCGAGCTGGACATGGAGGGGCTCCTCGTTCGCGCGTCAGAGTCTTGCGACCCGGCCGGGTGTGGCGTCCGGTTCGAGTCGCTTCCGCTGCTGGATCCGATGCTTCTCCTCGAGAATCGCGTGCCGTTCGGCGTCCGAACCGGCCAGGCGGAGTCGCTGCGTGAGCTGCCGATCCTGCTCGGCGAGACGTCGCTGGCGCAGTCTCCGGAACGTATCGCGCATTGCGGCGATTGCCGCCTCCGCATCCCCTTCCGGCGCGGCCTCGACGGCGACGGCACACAGCTCGGCGCCGGCGTCGTCGCCCAGTTGCTCGGCCAGCGCACCGAGATCGGCGTCGCTGCGATCGGCCAGCGCGTCGACGAGCGCCGGCAGCACCCGATCCCACGGCGCCGGCACCAACGTGGCGACTTCGTCGGGATCGATCGAGCTCGCAAGCGCCGGGAAGTGCACCAGCGTCCGCGCGAGCACGCGCGCCCAGCGTGCCTCCGTCGTCTCCCTGCGCGGCCCGGACGCGATCCGTTCCTGGATCTCATCCGAGCAAATCTCGTCCGAGCGGATCGAGGAAGGCGACGACGCACGGCCGGACGACCGGGCGGAGGAACCGACGCCGCTCACAGCGTTCCCGGCCAGTTGCGCGCGTTCGCGGCGCACGGCGGCCTCCACCTCCGCCACCGGAACCCCGGCGGCGAACGAGAGCTGACGCGCGGTCTCGCCGCGCTCGACGGGATCCGGCAGCAGCACCAGCAGCGGCGTGACGGCCGCCACCACGTCGGCCTTCTCCCATGCCGTCGTACAGCCGTGCTCGACGGCGCGCCGGATCACGCCGTCGAGCGCCGGCCGGGCGTCGGCGACGAGACGGCGCAGCGCTTCGGCGCCGTGCTGCTCCAGGAACGTGTCGGGATCCTCGCCGGCCGGCAGCTCGACGGCGCGCACGCGCAGCCCTTCCGGCAGCAGCAACCGCAACGAGCGCTCGACGGCGCGCTGGCCGGCCGCGTCGCCGTCGAACAACAGCACGACCTCCTGCGTGCGCCGGCACAACTGCCGGGCGTGATCCGGCGTGAGGGCGGTGCCGCAGGTCGCCAGCGCTTCGCCGATGTCGGCGCGCGCGAGCGCGATGCGATCGAAATAGCCCTCGACCACGACGGCGCGGCCGGCGCGGCGAATCGGCTCGAGCGCATCCGGCAGGCCGTACAGGGCCTCCCGCTTGCGGAACAGCGGGCTCTCCGGAGTATTCAGGTACTTCGGCTCCGGCGCCTGGCCGTCGGCGCCGGGCAGTGCGCGGCCGCCGAACGCGATGGCATCCCCGCGCACGTCCCGGATCGGGAAGATGACCCGTCCGCGCAGCCGGTCGTAGTGACCGCGCTGGCCCTCGCCGAGCAGACCCGCGCGCACGCCGAGTTCCGCCGGGATGCCGGCGGCGCCGAGCGCGCGCACCAGCGCGTCCCAGCGGTCCGGCGCATACCCGAGACCGAAGCGCGCGATCTGGTCGTCGTCGAGCCCGCGGCGGGCCAGGTACGCACGCGCGGCGGCGCCGTCGGAGCTGCGCAGCGCATCGCGATAGAACCGCTCGGCGAGGGCGCACGCGGCGCGCAGCCGCCGGCCGATTCCGGCCTCCGCGTCGCTGCGGTCTTCCGGCACCTCGATGCCGCAGTCTCGCGCGAGCGAGCGCACGGCCTCCGGGAAGGTCAGGTTGTCGTGCCGCATCAGGAACGCGAACACGTTCCCGCCCGCCGTGCAGCCGAAGCAGTGGAAGATCCTGAGCTGCGGATTGACGTGGAAGGACGGGGTTTTCTCGTGGTGGAACGGGCACAGACCCTTGAAGCTGCGGCCGGCCTGCTTCAGCGCGACGTAGCGCCCGACGAGATCGACGATGTCGGTGCGATCCCGGATCGCTTCGATCGTCTCCTCGGGGATCCGTCCCACGCCGCCTCCGTCGAATCCTTCGTGCCTGAGCGCGTCGTGCCGAAGCGCGTCGTTCCGGGGCCGCTGACGGAGGGCTGATCCCGGCGGACCGGGGAGGCCTCCCGAGACCCGCCCCCTTTTCTTCCGTCAGCGTGCCATCTTGCGAAGCTTCTTCAGCGCTCGTTTGCGTGCAGCCGCCGCCTTCTTCTTCTTGCGTACGCTCGGCTTGTCGTAGGCCTCGCGGCGGCGCAACTCCGTCAAGATGCCGGCCTTCTCGACCTGCTTCTTGAAGCGGCGCATCGCCGCCTCGATCGGTTCATTGTCCTTGAGCTTCACGACCGGCAAGAAAAGTCTCCGTCTCTTCGCACAAAGCGACCGTAGGGGTAGGTGGCGGGCGGGGGCCCGGAAGTGTCAGCGGCGAACCCAGTTCAACGTACGTCAGCGGACGTCCACGCGCGTCCACGCACGCCAGCACGATCCAGATCCAGCCAGATCCAGCCAGATCCAGCCAGATCCAGCCAGATTCGTCTCGATCCAGCCAGCCCAGACCAGATCCAGACCGATCCGGACGCAATCGGTCACGGTAACGAAGGGCTCCGGGGCCGGCAATGCGATGCCGCGCAGCTCCGAGTTCCTTCGACAATGTGCCGACGCCGCGGCGAGCGGCGAGCGGCGAGCGGCAGGCAGCAGGCAGCGCGGGCGGCGGGCGGCTAGCGCGCGGTCACCGGGGGCCGTACCG
The DNA here is from genome assembly GCA_900696485.1 of uncultured Pseudomonadota bacterium. Classification (GTDB taxonomy): domain Bacteria; phylum Myxococcota_A; class UBA9160; order UBA9160; family PR03; genus CAADGG01. The sequence continues at coordinate 22,680 of CAADGG010000083.1, read as the reverse complement.
GGATGCCGAGCTCGAGCAGCCGCGCCTTCACCTCGCCGACCGTGGTCTCGCGGAAGTGGAAGATCGACGCCGCGAGCGCCGCCTGCGCATGGCCGCCGTGGGGGCCGTCGTCGAGCGCCGCGGCCAGATCCTCGGCGCTCCCGCCTCCGCCCGACGCGATCACCGGGACGCCGACGGCGTCGGCGACGGTCCGGACCAGCTCGAGGTCGTAGCCGCCGCGCGTGCCATCCCGGTCCATGCTGGTGAGCAGGATCTCGCCGGCGCCGGCCGCCGCCATCCGGCGCGCCCAGTCGACGGCGTCGAGGCCGGTCGGCCGGCGGCCGCCATGCGTGCAGACCTCCCAGCGCGGCGCGGCGCCGGGCGGCCCTTCGCAGCGGCGCGCGTCGATGGCGAGCACGAGGTTGGCGCTGCCGATCTTCACGGCCGCCTCGCCGACGAGATCCGGGTTCTCGACGGCGGCCGTCATGATCGAGACCTTGTCGGCGCCGGCGTTCAGCAGATCCCGGATGTCGTCGAGCGAACGGACCCCGCCGCCGGCGGTGAGCGGCATGAACACCGTCTCCGCCGTACGCGTGACGACGTCGAGCAGGATGCGCCGGCGCTCGTGGCTGGCGCTGATGTCGAGGAACGTGATCTCGTCGGCCTCCTGTTCGTCGTACGCGCGTGCGACCTCCACCGGATCGCCGGCGTCCACGTGGTTCACGTACTGGACGCCCTTCACGACGCGGCCGCCGTCGACGTCCAGACACGGGATGATCCGCTTCAGCAGCACGACGCCACCTCGAGAGCCGCCGCCAGGTCGATCGCGCCGGTGTAGAGCGCCCGGCCGACGATGATCCCGCTGACACCGTCCGACACGCGCGCCACGGCCGCGCGTACATCGTCGAGCGAGCCGACGCCGCCCGATGCGATCACCGGGATCGGCACAGCGGCCGCCAGCGCGGCGGCCCCATCGAGGTCGGGGCCGGTACCCATGCCGTCGCGGGCGATGTCGGTGTAGATGAGCGCCGCGACGCCGGCGTCGGCGAACAAGCGTGCGGCTTCGAGCGCCGTGGTCTCGCTGGTCTCGAGCCAGCCCGACACCGCGACGCGTCCGTCGCGCGCGTCGAGCCCGACGGCGATTCGGCCGGGAAAGCGCCGCGCCGCCTCGCGCACCAGCGCCGGATCACGCAGCGCCGCGGTGCCGAGAATCGCGCGCTCGACGCCTTCGGCGAGCACTTCCTCGATGGCCGCGAGCGAGCGCAGCCCGCCACCGAGCTGCACCGGCACCCCGGCCGCCCGAGCCTGCGCCAGGATCGCTGCGCGCGCCTCCCGGTTGACGCCCCGCGCGTCCTCCGCACCGCCCGGCAGATCATCGCCTCCGCGAACCGCACCCCGCGCGCCATCGCCACTCCCGAACCCGCCCCGCGCGCCATCTCCAGCGCGGGGCCTGCCCCGCGCTCCATCAAGATCGACGACGTGCAGGCGGCGCGTCCCGGCGGCCAGGAAGACCGCGGCCGTCGCGCCGGGATCGTCGCCATACACCGTGGCACGATCGTAGTCGCCCTGCGCGAGGCGCACGCAGCGCCCGCCCAGCAGATCGATGGCGGGGATCAGCTCGAAGCTGGCCATGCGGGATCGCGCCGTCCGCTCGCCGCTCAGCGCGCGACGAGCGGCACGGTTCGCGCCACCTCGCCGGCGCCCCAGCGCGCGAACTCCTCGACGCTGAGCCAGCGCATCCCGGCGCCCGGGTAGCGCGGCGCGCGCAACAGGTTGGCGCTGAACGCGACCTGGGTCTCGTCGAACAGGCCCGACCACAGCAGCGCGCCGGCCGGTGCCGACACGATGCGGACGTCGAAGCCGACGCTCGCCGCATGCGTCGAGCCCATCGCCTCTCCGGAGCGGTCGCGGAAGCGGTACACGGATCCGAGGACGACGGCGTCGGCGCCGAACTTCCGGTGCACCTCGGCCACCACCGCGCGAGTGTCGAGCGGTTCGCGCGGCGCTTCGGTTTCGGAGAAACCGAGCTGCAGCGCGACGTCACTCGGCGCCACGACGTCGAGGCCGCGCGCCTGGAATGCCTCGGCCACGTAGCCGCCGACGAGGGCCGACGCGTCCGCCGGCAGGCGCGGCGCGTCGGGGCGGTCTACGAGCCGGAACGGCGCGACGGCGAGGCGCTGGAACGCGAGCGGCTCGGTGCGACTCTCGCGGACCTGGACGAAGCGGGTCTCCTGCGCGCAGCCGGCGGCCGCCACGACCCCGAGCGCCAACGCCCAGGCCCTCGCCCTCGCCCACGCTCGTCTCGGCATCCGCGACGGCTCGGGAAGGCCACACCAGTGCTGCGTCATCGCAGCTCTCCCAGCCAGTGGGCAAAGGCATCGAGCAGCCGCTTGCCGGCGGTCTGGCTCTTCTCGGGATGGAACTGCACGGCGAAGATCCTCTCGCGCGCTACGGCCGCGGCAAACGCGCCGCCGTAGTCGGTCCAGCCCACCACCGTGTCCGCGTCTGCGGGCACCGCGCGGTAGGAATGCACGAAGTAGTAGTGATCCCTCGGCGGAAGCGCCGCCAGCATCGGGTGCATGGGGCGTGCGGGGTCCGCAGCGTCTCCAGCGGCGGTGCCAGGCCCGGCGTCGCGGCGCCAGCGGACTTCGTTCCATCCGATGTGCGGCACGAGGCGCCGCGTCCCGTCGCTGGCGGTGTCGGAAAAGCGTGTGACGCGCCCGCGCAGCAGCCCGAGCCCGGCGCTGACACCGTGCTCCTCCGCCTCCTCGAACAGGAACTGGAGTCCCAGACACAACCCCAGGTACGGCCGGCCGGCGGCGATCGCCGCGAGCACGGCGTCGTCGAGGTGCTTGGCGGCCAGGTGCTCGCGCGCGTCGCGGAAGGCGCCGACGCCGGGCAGCACGACGGCGTCGGCGCGGACCACCGCCGCTCGGTCGCTCGTCACCTCGACGGCGAGGCCCGAGCGTTCGAGCGCCTTCGCGACGCTGCGCAGATTGCCGGCGCCGTAGTCGAGCAGCGCGATGCGGGGGGCGGCAGACGCCACGGGACTACAGGACTCCCTTCACCGACGGCACGCCCGGCGATCGTGGATCCCGCTCGCAGGCCGTCCGCAAGGCCCGGGCCAGGCCCTTGAAGATCGCCTCCACCGCGTGGTGGGGACTGCGTCCGTAGCGCAGCTCGATGTGCAGATCGAGACCGGCGTGCTGCGCCAGCGCCTGGGCAAAGTCCTCCACCAGCGACACGTCGAAGTCGCCGACGCGGTCGTTGGTCAGCTCGACGCGATACACCAGGTACGGCCGATTCGAGACGTCGACGGCGACGTCGACGCGCGACTCCGCCATCGGCAGCACGCAGAAGCCGTAGCGGCGGATCCCCTCCGCGTCGCCGAGCGCCTGGCGGAGAGCCTGCCCGAGCGCGATGCCGACGTCCTCCACCGTGTGGTGCAGATCCACATCGAGATCGCCAGTGGCGCGCAGCCGCAGGTCGAACGCGCCGTGCTTGGTGAACGATTCGAGCATGTGGTCGAAAAACGCGATCCCGGTCGCGATCTCGTACTGGCCGCTGCCGTCGAGGTTCAGCTCCAGTTGGATGTCGGTCTCGCGCGTCTTGCGTGCGAGCGTGCTCTTGCGCGGCGTGTTCACCCGATTCCTCCTTCCCCATCGCGCGCCGCTTCGCGTTCGCGACGTTCGCGCCGGATCTTCAGCAAACGCATCTCGACCGAGCGGGCGTGCGCCGTGAGCCCTTCCAGCTCGGCGAGGCGCATCAGGTCGATGCCCAGTTCGCGCAGCTTCGACGGCTCGAAGCGCACGAAGCTCGAGCGCTTGAGGAAGTCCTCGACGCCGAGCGGCGAAAAGAAACGTGCGGTGCCGCCGGTCGGCAGCACGTGGTTGGGACCGGCCAGGTAGTCCCCGGTCGCCACCGGCGTGTAGTGGCCGAGGAACACCGCTCCGGCGTTGCTGACCTTCTTGAGCGCCGCGTCGGCGTCGTCGACGGCCAGCACCAGATGCTCGGGGGCGTAGCGGTTGCTGAGCTCGATGGCATCGTCGAGATCCTTCGTCACGACGATGGCGCCGTGCTTCGAAAGCGACGCACGGACCACCGCTCCGCGTGCGAGCCCTGCCAGTTGCTTGCCGATCTGCTCCTGGACCTTGGCCACCAGCGACTTCACCGGTGTGATCAGGATCGACTGCGCCTGCTCGTCGTGCTCGGCCTGCGAGAGCAGGTCCGCAGCGATCCAGGCGGGTGTCGCACTCCGATCCGCGATCACCACGACCTCCGTCGGGCCGGCCTCGGCGTCGATGCCGACATGGCCGAAGACCAGCCGCTTGGCGGCCGCCACCCATTGGTTGCCGGGCCCGGTGATCTTGTCGACGCCCGGCACCGACGCGGTGCCGTACGCGAACGCCGCCACCGCGTGCGCGCCCCCCATCTTGAAGATCCGGTGCACGCCGGCAAGGCGCGCCGCCATCAGCACCTCCGGCCGCAGCCCGCCGTCCGGTTGCGGCGGTGTCGCCATCAGGATCTCCGGGACCTCGACGACGGACGCCGGCACGGCGTTCATGATCACCGACGACGGATACGACGCCTTGCCGCCCGGCACGTAGAGGCCGACGCGCTGCAGCGGACGCACGCGCATGCCCATGTAGCCGCCGCCTTCTTCGCGCATCTCCCAGCTCGCCGGCACGCGCTTGCGATGGAAGTCGCGCACGCGCATCGCGGCCTTGCCGAGCGCGGCGCGGTCGGCCGGATCGACGGCGGCGATGCCGGCGTCCCACTCGGCCTTGGTGACCTCGACGGCGTCGAGCCGGACGCCGTCGTATTTCTCGATGCACGCGAGCAGCTCGTCGTCGCCGCCATCGCGGACGCGCCCGAGGATCTTGCGGGCGGCCTTCTCGACTTCGTCACGGTCGTCATCGCGCCGCTGCAGCAGCGCTTCGAACGCGCGCGCAAAGCCGGCCTCGCCCGCGGTGAGAACACGCAACCCGGCCGCGCCAGCGCCGCGCAGCTTCCCGGCGCCCCGGCCCGACACGCCCTTCGTCGCCCCGCCCTGCACCGCGCCGCTCTTGTCGGCTCCAGTCTTCCCGGGCCTGGCTTTCGCAGACCCGGCTTTCGCCGCCCTGGCTTTCGCAGCTTTCGCAGATGTGGCCTTTGCGGACTTGGCCTTTGCAGACCTGGCCTTTGCGGACCCGGCTTTTGCAGACCGTGTTGCGGCCATGCTCATCCCTCCCGGCGGATGTCGGCGCCGAGCCGCCGCAGCTTCTCCTCGATCCGCTCGTACCCGCGGTCGATATGGTAGACGCGGTTCACCACGGTCTCGCCATCGGCGGCGAGGCCGGCCAGCAGCAGTCCGGCCGACGCGCGCAGATCGGTCGCCATCACCGGCGCGCCGGACAGCGCGCCGACGCCGCGCACATGGGCGGTGCGGCCGTCGACGGTGATGTCGGCGCCGAGCCGGACGAGCTCCGGCACGTGCATGAAGCGGTGCTCGAAGACCGTCTCGGTGATCGTGCTCGAGCCGTCCGCAAGCGCCAGCACGGCCATCAGCTGCGCCTGCATGTCGGTCGGAAACCCCGGGTACGGCGCCGTCACGGCCTTCACACCGTGGCCACGTCCCCCCGCCCGGACCGTCACGGCGTCCGCTTGCACGTCGATCCCGGCGCCGGTCTCGCGCAGCTTCTCGAGCGTCGCGTCGAGCAGCGCCGGCGCGACGCCGGTCACCGAAACGGAGCCGCCGGTGATCATGCCGGCCGCCAGCAGCGTGCCGACCTCGATGCGATCGGCCCACACGTCGTGCTCGGTGCCGTGCAGCGACGCGACGCCGTCGATCTCGATGTGGTCGCTGCCGGCGCCGCGCACGTCGGCCCCCATCGCGTTCAGCACCGTCGCGAGTTCCGTCACCTCCGGCTCGCGGGCGGCGTTCTCGATCTCGGTGCGGCCGCGCGCCAGCGTCGCCGCCATCATGACGTTCTGCGTGCCGTTGACCGTCGTGATGTCGAAATTGACGCGCGCACCCTCGAGGTGTGACGCGGTCGCCTCCACGTAGCCGTGGTCGAGCCGGATCTTCGCACCGAGCGCTTCGAGGCCCTTCAGGTGCTGGTCCACCGGCCGCACGCCGATCGCGCAGCCGCCGGGCTCCGACACGCGCCCGATCCCGCAGCGCGCCAGCAGCGGGCCGAGCACGAGGAATGACGCGCGCATCTGACGCACCAGATCGTACGGCGCCTCCGGGTGGATCGGCCGGCCACGGTCGCCGCGACCGGCGATGCGCAGCGCGTGCTCGTCGTCCGGCTCCCAGTCCGAGGGCACACCGAGCGCCGCGAGGATCTGCCGCATGGTCGCGACGTCGCGCACGCGCGGCACGTTGCGCAGCACCACCTCGTCGTCGGTCAGCAACGCCGCGGCCATCAGCGCCAGCGTCGCGTTCTTCGAGCCGGATGCGCGCACGCTGCCTTCGAGCCGGTTGCCACCGCGGACGATGATGCGGTCCATGCTTGTTGAACTCCTACGGCCCGGGTCCTACGGCCCGGGCCGGCGGGCCGACACGACGCGCGGCCGTCGTGTCGCATCCCGGTGGATGACGATCTCTCCGAGGCCGGCCGCCGCGAGCCAGCCGGCGACGGCGTCGGCCTGCCGCGGATCGAGTTCGAATGCGGCGAAGCCGCTCGGCGCGAGCACGCCGGCGACATCCGCCGCGAGCGCCCGCAACGCGTCGGTCCCGTCCTCGCCGCCGAAGAGCGCCAGCTCCGGCTCGTGCCGCAGTTCCGGCGGCAACGTCGCGGCCTCCCGGCGCCCGACGTACGGCGGGTTCGAGACGACGGCGTCGAAGCGCACGCCGGCCGCGAGCTCCGCGGCGACCGGCTCGAACCACGAGCCCTCGAGCAGCCGCACGCGGTCCGCGCAGCCGAGTGCGTCGGCGTTGCGCTGCGCCACCGCCAGCGCCGCCGGCGAGACATCGCTGGCGGTGATGCGCGCCGTCGGCCGCTCGTGCGCGATCGCCAGCGCGATGGCGCCGGAGCCGGTGCCGACATCGAGGACAGAGAACTCCGCGTCGCGCTCCGGGTACGCGTCGAGCAGCGCGGCGACGAGCGTTTCGGTCTCCGGGCGCGGCGTCAGGACGTCCTGCGAGACCTCGAGCGACAGCGACCAGAACTCGCGGCGCCCGAGCAGGATCGAGACCGGCACACGCTGGCCGGCGCGGGCCCGCACCAGCTCGCGGAAGCGCGCGCGCTCGGCTTCGGCCACCGGCTTCTCGTAATCGACGTACAGGTGCAGCCGGTCGCAGCCGAGCGCATGGGCCAGCAGCAGCTCGGCGTCGAGGCGCGCGCTATCGATGCCGCCCTGCTGGAAATGACGCGTGGTCCAGCGCAGCAGCTCGAGCACGGTCCAGACGCGCAGCGGCGCGGCCGCGTTGGCGGTGGGCTTGCTCATCTCAGGCGTCCTCCGCCACGCCGCGCACGCCCTCGGCCACGCCCTCGGCCAGATTCAGCGAAACCGCGTCGAGCAGCTCGTCGAGGTCGCCGTCCAGGATCGCCGGCAGCTTGTGCAGCGTGACGCCGGCGCGGTGATCCGTGATGCGCGACTGCGCGAAGTTGTAGGTCCGGATCCTCTCGGCCCGCTCTCCGGTGCCGACCTGTGCACGGCGATCCGCGGCGCGCTCGGCGTGCGCGCGCGCCTGCTCCCGGTCGAGTAGCCGCGCGCGCAGGATCTGCATCGCCCGCGCGCGGTTCTTCAGCTGCGACTTCTCGTCCTGGCACTGCACGACGAGGCCGGTCGGGAGGTGCGTGATGCGCACCGCCGAGTCGGTGGTGTTGACGCTCTGGCCGCCGGGCCCGCCGGCTCGCATCACGTCGATGCGCAGTTCCTTCGGGTCGATCTGGATCTCGACCTCCTCGGCCTCCGGCAGCACCGCGACGGTGACCGTCGAGGTATGGATGCGGCCGGCCGATTCCGTCGCCGGCACGCGCTGCACGCGGTGCACACCGCGCTCGTACTTGAGCCGGCTCCACACGCCGGCGCCGAGCACCGATGCGATCGCCTCCCGCATCCCGCCGGAGGCGCCCTCGGACCTTGCCAACAGCTCGACCTTCCAACCCCTTCGCTCGGCGTAGCGACAGTACATGCGGAACAGGTCGCCGGCGAACAGAGCGGCCTCTTCGCCGCCGGTTCCGGAGCGGATCTCGACGATGACGTTGCGCTCGTCGTTCGGGTCCGGCGGCACCAACAGCAGCCGGATCTGGCGCTCGACCTGCTCGAGTTCGGGCTCGAGCCGCGCGAGCTCGTCGCGCGCCGCCTGTCGCAGCTCCTCATCGTCCTCGTCGAGCAGCGCCCGGGCCCCTTCGACATCGGCGAAGAGCTTCCGATAGCGCGCGCCGGCGTCGAGCATCCGCCGCAACCGCCCGAGCTCCCGGGCGAATCCTTGATACTCGGACGAGCGCCCGGCCATCGCCGGATCCGCGAGTTGCTCCTCGAGGGCGCGCGCGCGGCCCTCGGTCTCTTCGATACGACGCAGCAGCTCGGACATGAAACGCTCGGAACCTCTCGGTCTTGGTCCTCGGTCCTTGGTCCTCGGTCCTTGGTCCTCGGTTTTGGTTCTGGTTTTGGGCCCTGCTTCGGGCCGAGGACGACTACGGGCCGCCCGGGCCCGCTCGGGCCCGCTCGGACCCCAGGAGAAAGGGCAGTCGGGGGTGGAGAACTCGATCAGCGGACGAAAGACGAACTACGAACGGAGGCCGAAGAAACAGAGAGCGAAGAACGGAGAACCAGGAGCCCGGGAGGGGCAGAGAACCGGGGGGCAGAGAAGCGACCAAGCAACCAATCAGGCCGGAACAAGGGCCGGAACGTGGTGTCGGCCCCGCAGGGCCAGGACGCTCACGGCGCGAATCGACGACCGCCCGGGCATGCCGCGGAGAGCGCGGAGAGCGCGGAGAGCGGGACGGATGCCAGCCGGGGCCCGCACCCGGACCTACGCCGGTCCGACACCCGGCCTGCGCGAGTCGATCGAGCCGATCCGGCTGTTCCCCCGTTGGGCCACCACGCAGGGGAGGTAGCGAACCCGCGGGGTCGTTGCACGCAGGACGCGCACGCGGGAGCGGCGGAGCGGCGCGGGCCGGTGCGGGTGAGTTCAGCCCGCACCCGCTGTCCATGGCGCCGCCGCCCCGGACAGGCCAGATCGGCGTCGCGAAAGCAGGCCTTCTCCCTGCGCGATCCGCCTTTCGCGATCCGCCTTTCGCGATTCGCGATTCGCGGTCCGCGGTCCGCGGTTCGCGGTTCGCGGTTCGCGGTCCGCGGTCCGCGGTCCGCGGTTCGCGGTTCGCGGTCCGCGGTCCGCGGTTCGCGGTTCGCGGTTCGCGGTCCGCGTGCTCGGTCGTCCGCTAGGCCGGTAGCAGCGAGAGCGTCCGGTCCAGCGGAGGAACCCGTTCGACCACCTCGATCGCATCGTGACGCACATGGTTGAACGCCATCTGCTCGCGCACCATCTCCATCGTGACGGTTCCGTTGTCGATGCACTCGCGCAGCAGGCCGAAGAAGAAGTTCTCCTGGTTGCGATCCGGGTGCTTCTTGTAGCGACCGAGGAATGCGTAGTCGCCGAAGATCTCGCGCCGCCAGCGCAGCAGCCAGCCGAGCGGCGGGAACTGCGGGAACTTGTCGGCCGGCGTGAAGTCGATCGGGAGACCGGCCTTCCAGGGCTGCGTCCAGCGCTTGGTCGTGTGCAGCATCTTGGTGCGCTGGTTGAGGACGTCGAGATCGTTCCAGCAGCTCTCGAGTAGACCGATCGATTCGCGCGGCTCGTTCTTCAGCGTGATCCAGTCCTTGTAGTCGAGCTTGTTCTCGAACATCGAGTTGAACTGCTCCTCGACCTTCCAGTGCTGGAGCTTCGAGCAGTCGAGCAGCATCACGCTGGTGGCCATCGGCCCGTTGATGCTGCGGCTCGTGCGGCTCCGCGGCCGGCACATGATGGCCTTGCCCTGCATGTCGCGGGACAGCAACTCCCACACGTCGCCGACCGCGAAGACGTCCGGATCGATCACGACGGCGCGGCCGCGGTAGCCCATCAGCTCCGGCGGCATGAAGCGCAGCGGCGTGAAGGACTGGAGATCGTTCATACGCCACGGACGCGTCACGCCGTTGCGCAGGAACGGCTGTCCCTCGCGTGCCTGCAGGAACGGGTAGTCCTTGGTCTCGATCAGCTTGACGTCGAACTCATCGACGTGCTTGCTGTTTCGCCGCAATGAGTGGGCCCCGACGATGGCGCCGAGAATCTGCTTGTGGTTGACGTGGATGAAGACACACGGCTTGGGTTCTCCGTGCGCGTTCGTGGACTCGGTCATGTCGTTCCCTCCTTGCGAAGCCATTCACCCGCCGAACCCGTCGGCCATTCGCCCGTCGAACAGTCTTTCGAATCTTCCGGCAAAAATCCCGCGAGATCCCCCGAGGACAACGGAGCCGGGCTTGCGCCCCTCGTTCCCCTGGGGCTCCCGGACCCACCGCCGCCCCCACGCCTCGGGCCTTTCGCCGTGCCGGTCGGCGCCGCCGCCGTCGGACTCGCCGCGGCTTGCCCGGCTTGCCGGGTTCGCCTGCACGCCGTCCGGTGTGTCCCGGCGAACGTCCCGGAGTGGCTGCCCGCGTCCGGGTAGGTCGTGGGGTGGCCCTGGCGGTCCTCGCGGCGTTGTCTGTGTCCGTCCTCGGCACGTCGACATCGATCCGTACAATCGATCCGTACATCGATCCGTGGACGGAGCTTATAATCCCGGGACTGTTCTCGTCGTATGACCGCGGTCATGCTCTCGGTGCGCCCCGAGTCACGACGACGCGAACGGAACGTCGAGGCCTCATCGGGACCGGCAGTGGCCTGAACACATCCATGCGGATCGACTGATCAGCCGATCGCTCGAGCCGTCGCAGGAGAACCCGATGGCGTTCGCGTCCGCTCCGCACTCGACTCCGCACTCGACTCCGAACTCGGTGCTGGAACGAGAGCGCCAGACGCCGGTCCGCCACCAGACCGACGTGCTCGTGGTCGGCGGCGGCGCAGCCGGCGTCGCCGCCGCCGTGGCCGCAGCGCGCGGTGGCGCCGAGGTGCTGCTGCTCGAACGCTACGGCTACCTCGGCGGGCTCGCGACCGGCGGCCTGATCATCCTGTTCCTGACGCTCGATGACGGGGCCGGCCGACAGGTCATCGCCGGCCTGTGCCAGGACGCGACGGAGCGACTCACGGCGCGCAACGCCGCGTTCTTTCCCCCTCGAACCGAGTGGGGGAGCGAACAGCAGGAGGCAGTCGAGCGCGCGCGTCGCTGGGGCCTGATCTGGGGGCGCCCGCCGCACCGCGTCCGCTACTCGGTCGCCTACGACCCGGCCATGCTGAAGGGCGTCTTCGACGACATGCTGCGCGACGCCGGAGCCGGCCTGCTGCTGCATGTGTGGGCCTGCGATCCGCTCGTCGAGGAGGGTCGGATCGTCGGGGTCGCGTGCCACGGCAAGGCCGGACGCTTCGCGGTGCGCGCGCGCGTCGTGATCGACGCCACCGGCGACGGCGACGTGTTCGCGGCCGCGGGCTGCGCGCACGAGAGCGAACGTGTGCTGCCCTGGCTGTGGTTCACCGTCGGCGGGGTCGACGTCGACCGGGCCGTCGCGGCCGGCGCCGGCTGCTTCCAGACCATCGGGCCGGGCAAGGTGTTGCTGCCCTGGGGAGCGATCGAGAAGACCGGGCGCATCGACGCAACCCTGCCGGAGGACCTGACGCGCGCGGAAGTCGCGTGCCGCAGGCTCGTGCTGGCGGAGTTCGAGCGGCTGCGCCGCGAGGTTCCCGGATTCGCCGACGCCCATCTGTGCCAGATGGCCGACCAGCTCGGCATCACGGAGAGCCGCCGGCTCGTCGGCCGCCGCGTGCTGCGTCGTGAGCAGCGCAACGTGCCCAGCGACGATGCCATCGCCATCACCGGGCACTGGACGAAGTACGACGCCGTCTACCACATCCCCTACGGCGCGCTGCTGCCGCGCGAGCTGCCGAACCTCCTGGTGGCAGGCCGCTGCATCTCCGTCGATCACGGCGTGCACCAAGCCACCAAGGAGATCCCGGCGTGCATGGCGACGGGCGAGGCGGCCGGCACGGCGGCGGCTCTGGCGATCCGCCACGGCGTCGACCCCCCGGCCTTGCGCGTCGACGAGATCCGCCGCGCCCTCGCGGGCGGCGGCGCGATCGTCGCGCTCGATCCCGAGAGCCGCCCCGCGAGCGAGAGCAGCGAACGGGCCGAACGGACCGGCGGCTAGCCGAGCGCGCGCGTGTAGGTGGCCAGGTCGAAGTAATCGCGCCAGACGGCGATCTTGCCGGATCGCATCTCGAAGACCCCGGCGCACGGCAACTCGACCCGTTTCCCGCCGACGACACTGCGATCGATCCGCTCGCTGAAGACGACGTCTCCCTCGGCGACGAGGTGGCGGATCTCCCAGTCGGTCGCGCTCCAGTTCGCCGTGAAACCGCGGATCATCTCTTCGATGGCCGTGCGCCCGGCGACCGGCGCCATCGGCATGTTGTGATAGACGCCGTCCTCGGTGAAATACGAGGCCAGCTCCGCCGCATCGAGACGCGACCACGCCGCGAGGAAACGACCCACGATCTCGAGATTCGTATCCACTCCGGCCCCTCCTCGATCCGGACAACCCTCGATCCGGACAACCCTCGATCCAAAAACGGTCGATCCAAGAACGTTCGATCCAGCAACGCGCCCTTCGAGGAACCGGAGAGCCAGGAACCCGACCGAGTCCCGAAGCCAGCAGCCAGGCTTCGGGCCGCTGGTCCTGCCGTCACTTCGAGCCGGTCACTTCGGGCCGGTCACTTCGGGTCTGTCTCGGGGTCCTCGGAACTCTCTCCGGCGCAACGGCGCAGCGCAGACTCGTCGAGCACCGCCAGCCGTCCCACTTCGCCGCGCAGGATGCCTTCGTTCTCGAAGCGTCGCAGCACCCGGATCGCGGTTTCGACGGTCGTCCCGGCCGCTTCGGCCAGTTCCCGGCGTGTGACACGCGCCTGCCCATCGCGCACCGCGCGGCGCAGCGCGCGCGCGAGCCGCATCGGTGCGGGGTCGTACGCGAGGGAACGGAGCTGGCGATGCGCGTCGCGCAGACGCCGCGAGACGACACGCAGCAGCTCGATCGCCAGCCGGGGCTCGTCGGCGAGGAGCCGCAACAGCAGCGCGCGCGGCAAGCACAGCGCGAGACCGGATTCGATGACCTCGGCATTGACCGGGTAGTGTGTCTCTTCGAGCGCCGAAAGCGCGCCGAAGATCTCGCCTGATTCCAGGTCCTCGAGCGTCATCGAACGTCCGTTCGACGCGCTCTCGTACAGGCGCACGCGCCCGCGCTGGATCACCCAGAGCGATTCGGCGGGGTCCCCGGCAAAGAACAGCACCCGCTGCCGGACCAGTGATCGCTCGATGAGCCGCGGCTGGATCTCCGCGAGGTCGGCCGGCCCGAGCGCCCGGAAGAACTCGGCGTCCGCCAGTTGGACGTCCTTCGTCGACGAACCCTCCCCCGGTCCAGGCCCTGCACTGGAACCGAGCCGGGAGCCGGAGCGCGCGCGCTGGGATCTCATCGGAACGGCATCATCCTGTCATCCCCCACGGTTCCGCGCCTGAGCCGCGTCCAGCCCCGCCTCCACCCCGAACTCGAGCCGGCCGCGATCATACCGCAGCAGCGGATCTTCGTGGATCCTGCCGGACGCGTCGATCCTTCGGGGGAGGCGCGATCGGGTCCGAACGCCCGCCCCGCTGCTCGCGGGGGGCGGGCAGCGAGTCGGCCGCGCTTTCCGCTTCGGACCCGAAGCGGCGCTGCCGGGGAGTTCCATGTCGCAATCCGAAGAGGCCGGAAAGCTCGTCCAGTCCAAGCGATCCGCCGAGTCCCTGGATTCCCTGGATTCCGTGGACTCGATCGACGCGCTGATCCGCCGGGAGCACGGCGTCCTCGACGAGCTCTTCTCCGAACTGATGGACAAGCTCACGGACACGCTCGCGCAGAACGCGGCGCCGGGACCGGCGCAGCGAGCGCTCGCACGCCTGCGCGAGACACTCGAACGGCATCTGCTCCAGGAAGAGCGGCTCTACTACACCGCCCTCCGCTCGCTCGCTCCGGCGCATCACCGCGCGTTGCAGGGCTTCGAGGAGGCCCACGCCCAGTTCCGGACGCAGCTCGCGGCGCTCGGCGACGAGATGCAGCGCCCCCCCGCCAAGACCGGCGAGACGACCAAGACGACCGAGACGGCCAAGACGCCCGAGACGGCGCGCGCCCTGCTCGACTCGATCACCCGGGACTTCGCGCGTCACGAGGCGGACGAAGAGGCGCTCCTGGGCGAGATCGATCGGGAGCTCCGCGCGCGCGCCAGGTCGCTGCGCTCGCCCTGACGCCGCTACGAGTTCATCGACTCCAGGAACTCGTCGTTGCTGTCGGTCGCCTTGATCTTCTCCAGCAGGAACTCCATCGAGTCCACCGGATTGAGCGGCGAGAGCACCTTGCGCAGGATGTACATCCGGTTGAGCGTCTTCTCGTCGAGCAGCAGCTCTTCGCGCCGCGTCGCCGAGCGGTTGATGTCGATCGCCGGATAGGTGCGGCGGTCGGCGAGCTTGCGGTCGAGGACCAGTTCGCTGTTGCCGGTGCCCTTGAACTCCTCGAAGATGACCTCGTCCATCCGCGAACCGGTCTCGATCAGCGCCGTCCCGACGATCGTGAGGCTGCCCCCTTCCTCGACGTTGCGCGCGGCGCCGAAGAACCGCTTCGGCTTGTGCATCGCGTTCGAGTCGACGCCGCCGGACAGGATCTTGCCCGAGTGCGGCACGACGGTGTTGTGCGCGCGGGCCAGCCGCGTGATCGAATCGAGCAGGATCACGACGTCGCGCTTGTGCTCGACGAGGCGCTTGGCCTTCTCGATCACCATGTCCGCGACCTGTACGTGGCGCGTCGCCGGCTCGTCGAAGGTCGAGCTGATGACCTCGGCCTTCACGTTGCGCTGCATGTCGGTCACCTCTTCGGGCCGCTCGTCGATCAGCAGCACGATCAGGTAGACCTCCGGGTGATTCTCCACGATGGCATTCGCGATGTCCTTGAGCACCATCGTCTTGCCGGCCTTCGGCGGCGAGTTGATCAGCGCGCGCTGCCCCTTCCCGACCGGCGCGATCAGATCGATGATGCGGCCGGTGTAGCCACTGCGCGGAGACTCGAGCTTGAACTTCTCATCCGGGTAGAGCGGCGTCAGGTTGTCGAAGTTGATCCGGTGCCGGACCTGTTCCGGAGCCTCGAAGTTGATCGTCTCGACCTTCAGCAGCGCGAAGTAACGCTCGCCTTCCTTGGGCGGACGGATCTGGCCGCGGATCGAATCGCCCGTGCGCAGGCCGAAGCGGCGGATCTGCGAAGGGGACACGTAGACGTCGTCGGGGCCGGCGAGATAGCTCTCGTCCGGGGATCGGAGGAAGCCGAAGCCGTCCGGCAGGGTCTCGAGCACGCCTTCCGAGTAGATCCGGCCTCGGGCGTCCGAGTTGGCCTTGAGGATCGCGAAGATCAGGTCCTGCTTGCGCATGCCCGCCGCGTTCTCGACCGACAGGGACTCGCTGAGCTCCGTCAACTCCTCCATCGTGTTGCGCTTCAGCTCCGCGACGTCGAGGCTGCCGCCGGCTTCACCGTCTTCCAGCAGATCCTCTTCCGTGAGCTCATCGGCCACGTCCAGGATGTCCAGCGCCGTTCCCCGCCCCCCGCGTGCCACTCCATTGCCCCCGCTCGCCCCGCGCGGGCGTCGCCTGCCGCGGCGCGGGCGATTGCCCTGCATTCCGCCGAGATTCGAGTGATCGCCAGAACGTTCCATGCTCACGGGGCGCCTCTTCGTCAGTGTCGGGGGATCATGGAGGTCATCGGGACTGTGCGGGCCATGGGGTCATGGGGGTCATCGGGATCGCGTTGCAATGGGGTGTCGGAGCGGATGCTGCGGGAACGGAACGTCTTGCGACGAATGCTCTCGAGCGCTCTGTCGGAGGCTCGCTCGGTAGGGTGCGTGGCGCGTTCGCGTTCGAGTGGCGTTCCGGTCCGGTTCTCCGGGGATTCGCGTGTCGACGGGCCGCTGCGCTCGGGCCGGGCAGTGATCTCGGCGCTTCGTGGGACGAGGCTGGTTCCGGGCTCACCGCTTGGGCGGGTGGCGGCGCTCGACGCGCTTGGTTTCCGCGTGGGGTCCGAAAGTCGTGGCTTCCGCCTCTCGTTCGGATCTTCGGTCCCGAAGGTTTAGCGCCGAATGAGGCCCGTCGGATCGAAGGAACACCGGAATCACCGGAATCACCGGAATCACAAGAAGGCAATCGCACCGGAAAACTATCGACGAGATGACGAGTTGACGAGTTGACGAGATCAGGCGAGATCAGGCGATATCCGTCGAGATCGGACGAGAGCGGACGAGATCAGACGATCGACGGGGCAACGTACGGATCGCGGTGCTCATCTGGAGCAAACTTAGAGTAGAGCAAACTTGGAGCGAACCAGGGGCGAACTCTGCCTGCGCCCTCGAACGCTGTCGGGAACTGTCGGGAACGAATCGCTGGCAAAGCTATGCCGGGCCGATTGCCGTGTCAAGACCGACCCGATGGCTCGTCCTTTCCGACCCCGACCCGGATTCCACCCCGAGGCCGTGGCCAGATCCCGAAGCCTGCCGCCGGATCCCGCCGTGAGTGGATCCCAATCGTGAGCGGATCCCAATCCCAATCCCAATCCCAGACTGCCAGACTGCCAGACTGCCAGACTGGATCCAGGCTGTAGACCCAGGCTCAGACTCGAGCAGGCCGTGCAGCGATCCAGTGGTACAGACGTCCCGAGCGGGGTCCATCACGGCGATAGCTGTGAAAACGCTCGGCATCACAGGCCGTGCAGGCGTCTGCGAGCGCAGCGACGCGCTGCGTTGCGACACCGCTGCGCACGAGATCCACGCGTGCCAGCAACGCGAGATCGAGCTGCCAGTGGCCCGGCCGGGTTGCGACGAGCGCCGGCGCCGTCGCGTCGCCGAAGCGGCGCGCCAGTGCATCCACGACCACGGTGTCGACCTCGTAGCACTCGGTTCCGATCCGCGGACCGATCACCGCCGACGCGCCGGCGATCCCTTCCGGCGCCAGCGCTCCGAGTGCGGACAATGCCTCTGCGATCACCCCGGCCGCGAGCCCGCGCCAACCCGCATGCACCGCCGCCACCCGGCCGCCCGGCGTCGCGACGAGGATCGGCACACAATCCGCGGTAACGACACCGATCGGGAGCGCCGGCTGCTCCGACACGATGGCATCGGCTTCCCCGACATCCCCAAGTCCAGCGCGCCCAGCGCGCCCAGCGCGTCCAGCGGGTCCGGTGAACTCGGCCGACAGACCGACGCCGCGCCGCAGCACGACGACACGCGTGCCATGAACCTGCTTCGGACGCACCAGGGTCGGCGGCGGCGGACACACCCGCGTGCCGAAACCATGAGCGACGCCCGCGGCGCGGAGCAACGGATCCGTGATCCAGTTCACGGTGCCGCTCCCTCGCGCCGCACGAGTTGGTCGAGTGCGGCGGCAAAGTCCGGCGGCGGGGGCGCTTCGAAGCGCATGCGCTCGCCGTCCCGCGGATGCCGGAAGCCGAGCACCTGCGCGTGCAGCGCCGGCCGTGCCAGACCGAGTTCCGTCAGTTGCCCGGCGACCCCGGACCGTCCGCGACCGTACACCGGATCGCCGACGATCGGCAACCCGATCGAGGCCAGGTGCACGCGCAGCTGATGGGTCCGACCGGTGGACGGGCGCAGTTCCAGCAGCGACACGCCGCTGGCCGGAAATCGGCGCTCGACACGCCACGCGGTCCGCGCGGCCCGGCCGCGAGACGTGCGGACCGAGATCCGCTTGCGATCGGTCGGGTGGCGGCCGACGGCGCGATCGACCTGCCCCTCCGCCGCACTCGGCATGCCGCGCACCAGCGCGAAGTAGACCCGCTCGATGCTGTGATCCCGAAACTGTTCCGCCAGCGCCAGGTGGGCGGCGTCGTGCTTCGCCGCGACGAGGACGCCGGACGTACCCTGGTCGAGTCGATGCACGATCCCCGGACGCAGCACGCCACCGATGCCGGAGAGATCCCGACAATGATGCAGCAGCGCGTTCACCAACGTCCCGCTCGGGTGCCCCGGCGCCGGATGCACGACCAGGCCCGCCGGTTTGTCGAGCACGATCAGGTCCTGGTCCTCGTGCAGGATCACGAGTGCGATCGCTTCGGGCACGAGACTCTCCGTGACGGGCTCCGGGGGATCCGCCGCGAGCGTCTCGCCGCCGTGCAGCCGCTGGGATGCGCGCGCCGGCGAGCCGTCGACGCTCACGCGCCCGGCGTCGATCCAGCGCTGCGCCTGCGCGCGCGGAACCGCCGCCAGCTCGGCGAGCGCCACATCGACGCGACGGCCGGCTTCGCCTTCCGACACGACGAAGCGGAGCACCGTCGCCTCAGCGCTGGCCGTGAGCGCGAGAGCGATCCGTCTGGCCTCGATCCCCTGAGCCTCGATCCCCCGGGCCTCGATCCAGCCGGCCGCGGTGGGGCTGGCCGCGATGCGCTTCACAGCGTGAAACGTAGCTCGGCGCGACCTGCGACGGATCGAGTCCGAGTAGCCGCGCGTACGCGGCGACGAAACCGCGCACGTACACGATGGCCGGCAGGTCGTCGAAGCGTTCGTCCTCGAGGAAGCGCAGGTAGGTCGGATTGATCTTCGTGACCCGCACGACGTCCTCGATCTCGAGGCCGCGCGAAAGGCGCGTGCGACGCAGTCGCGGACCGTCCCACGGGATGTCGACGCCGGCGCTCTCCTCGAAGGACTCGAACGCATGCGGGTCGGTCCGCTCCGGCGCCGGCGCCGCTTCGATCGCGAGGGGTCGTTCCCGGTAGGGATCGCCGGCAAACGACGGCAGCGAGTTGGGCGCCTCGGGGAGCGGGGCGGGCTCACGCGGCGGGCGGTCGGTCTCGGCGCGGCCGCTACGGACTTCGTCGAAGCGCAACCAACCGGAACCGCTCGCCGCGCCGTCGTCGTCGGACACGCCGGCAAACGGATCGCTGTCGTCTCCGAAGTCCTCGTCCCCATCCAGCGTGGCGTCGTACACGCGGCGCCGGTCGGAGTCCGAGAGCACCCGCCAGGCTTCTTCGATGCGCTCTCGCCAGAGTTTCGTCTCGTCGTGCGAGAGCACCGAGTAGGCCGCAAGCGCGTCGTCGCCGTACGCCGCGCGCACCAGCGTGAAGGCGCGCTCGATCTCGTCACGGCGCGCATCCCGCGCCACTTCGAGGACTTCGTAATGATCCAGCTCGTCGATCGTCTTCATCATGGTGGAGCCCCGAATCTACAGCGGCGGGCGCGGAACAGCGGCAGCAGCAGGCGGACGGGCCGAGGCGCGCGAACGCGCAGCGAACTGCTGGCTCCGCGTGCGATCGTCGATCAGTTTGCGGGCGATGCGGTTCAGGTACACCGACGCATCGGCCTGCGGATGACTCCGTACGACTGGCTGGCGCGCGCGGACGGCCTCGCCCACCGCGTCGTCGTGATTGACATAGCCGAGATACTCGGCCTCGAGTCCGAAGTACTTGCGACACACGCTGCGCACCGCGAAGCCGAGTCGGATGTCCTCGGCGCTGCGCACGCCGTTCACGACCAGCCGCGGGCGGAACCCCTGTACGGAGTCGACCAGGCGCTCCCCCTCGGCGGGCGAGATGCGACGCACCTCGCGGAGCAGATCGAGCGGCGTGCGGAGGCCGCGCTGGTTGCCCTGGTCCATCGCCTGGGTCACCAGTTTCCGCGTCGCTTCGTCGGACATCGCGAGACGCAGGCGGCGGTAGAAGGCGGCGCGCAGGAATGAGTACGCGTTCTCCACCGACGTCGGCTCCGGCGTCAGCACCAGGATTCCGTCGTCCCCGACGAGAAAGTAGTCGAGCACGGACGGATGCGTGCCGGCCCCGAGATCGACGAGCACCCAATCGGCCGCGAGCCGGCGCAGCCGGGCGAGCAGCTCGACGCGGCGGAAGTGACGTGGCTGCGCCACGCCCAGATGACTCTGGGTGCCGGCGATGATGCGCAGGCCGGGCACCGGCGTGTCGATCACCAGCCGCTCGAGATCGAGTTCCCGGCGCGCGACGAACTCCGCGAGGCTGACGCGAGGGGTCGGAACGCCGACGGCGGTGTGAAGGTTGGCGCCCTCGAGATCGGTGTCGACGGCGATCACGCGTTGGCCGGCGCGCGCCATCGCCGCCGCCACGTTGGCGGCGAACATGGTCTTCCCGACGCCCCCCTTGCCGCCGCCGACGGCGATCAGGCGCGGGCCGAGCACGCGCGGCGGGCCCGTACGGTCCGCACCGCGACGGCCGGCAGGGCTGCCGCTTCCAGTCCCAGCTCCAGTTCCGGTTCCAGCTCCGGTCCCAGCTCCAGTTGTGGTTCCAGTTGTGGTTCCAGTTGTGATCCCGGTGCCGGGCCGTACGGGATTCATCCGCGGGACCCGTCCACGATCCGCAGATAGACGCGCCACTCCTCGTAGCGAGCACTCGGCAGCGACGACAGGGGCGTCCAGCGCGGGCGAGCCGGCGGACGGTGCAGCCGCAGGCCTGCCTGCTCCGGCGTGCGCCCTCCCTTCGTGCGATTGCACTCGATACAGCTCGCCACGACGTTCTCCCACGTGCTCCGCCCACCGTGCGCGCGCGGGACCACGTGATCGAGATTCATCTCCGAGCGCGCCGGCCGCGCGCCACAGTACTGGCAGGTGTGACCGTCGCGGACCATCACGTTCGAGCGGCTGAAGCGCACGTGGCGACGCGGGATGCGGTCGAACACCGTGAGCAGGACCACGCGCGGCAGCCGGACCGGCCCGCGGCTCGTCCCGATCCCGTCGTGAGCGTCCACCACGGGCAGCACGATCCACTCCTCGAATCCAAAGGTACGGTGTTCGGCGTCGACGACCCGAGCGAGGCCCTGGTACAGCAGTGAAAACGCTCGCTTCGCCGACGTCACATGGATCGGCAGGTAGGAACGATTGAGAACGAGGACGGGCGAGTTCAGCATCTCGACTCGGGGCGCTGGCACGGTATCCCAGGCACTGGTTTCCATCAATCCGAAGCCCCCGCGTGCGCGGGTGCCGCGCCGTCGATCAGCGCCGCCGCGAGCGAAGCGACCACGTCCTCGAGGTCCTGTTCGCACAACGTGCGGGCGTCGAGCAACACGAGGCCTCCGGCCACACGCGCAATCACCGGGATCGGCGCCCGGCGCAGCCGGGTCGCGAGTTCATTCGCTCCGAACGTGTCCGACTCCAGCGCGAGCGCCCACGATGGCCACTCGAGGCCCGGCAACGTACCACCGCCGAGGGGGGTCCGACTCTCCTGCAGCACCGCACGCAGCCCCGCGGCCTGTGCGATCGGTCCGATCCGTTCGGCCAGGCGCTGCGCGCGCTCGGCCACTGCCGTGAGCGGCTCGCGGAGCTGCCGGAGCATCGGGATCTCCTCGCGGCCGCCGGCGAGCAGAGCGGCCACCGTCCAGTCGAGGGCGGCAAGCGTCATCTTGTCGAGCCGCAGCGCCCGCGCCAGCGCGTGGCGGCGCAGCGTTGCGATGAGATCGGCCCGCCCGAGCAGGATGCCGGCCTGGGGGCCGCCGAAGAGCTTGTCGCCCGAGAAACACACGAGGTCCGCGCCGAGTCGGAGCCGCGCCGGCGCATAGGATTCCTCCGGCAGCCCCGCCGCTCGCAGATCCACCAGCGCGGCGCTGCCGAGATCCTCGAGCAACGGCACCCCGCGCTCGCGCGCGATGGTCGCCAGCACCGGCAGTTCCACCTCCGCGGTGAAGCCACGGACTTCGAAGTTGCTGCGATGCACCTTCAGCAGCAGGGCCGTCTCGGGCCCGAGCGCGCGCCGGTAGTCGTCGGGATGGGTGCGGTTCGTGGTGCCGACTTCGACGAGTCGGGCGCCGGCGGCCTCGATCATGTCCGGAAGCCTGAACGCCCCGCCGATCTCGACCAGCTCACCGCGCGAGACAATGACTTCGCGGCCGGTGGCAAGCGCGCTGACGGCCAGCACGAGGGCGCCGGCGTTGTTGTTGACGGCCAGGGCGGCCTCGGCGTCAGCGAGCAGCGCGAGTTTGTTCGCGACCGCGCCCAGCCGGTCGCCGCGGCGCCCGGTGGCCAGGTCCAGCTCCAGATCTCCGTACGTCGTCGCGGCGAGCGCAGCGGCGGCCGCTGCCTGCGGGGCCAGCAGCGCACGGCCGAGGTTCGTATGGAGTGCGATCCCGGTCGCATTGATGACGCGAGCCGGACTGGGACGCGCGAGGACCCGGGCGCGACGCTCAGCCGCCGCCCCGAGCGACGCGAGCACCGCCGGGACGGCATCGGGACCGCCCGCCGCACGCTCTCGGGCCTCCGCCAACACGGCGCGCGCGGCCGCCGTGACAGCCCAGTCGGCGAGCGCCGGCGCCCGCTCGCGCACAGCGGCGGCAAGGCGCTCCACTGCCGGCAGCGCACGACGCGGATCGGGCGAGCTCGGGCCAGGCGAACTCAAACTCAGGCTCGACGAACCGGGGCTGGGCGAACACCGATCCGGCGACCTCGAACTCGAGCTCGGCGAATCGGGGCTGAGCAAACGCCGATCCGGCAAACTCGAACTCGAGCTCGGCGAATCGGGGCTGAGCAAACGCCGATCCGGCAAACTCGAACTCGAGCT
>CAADGG010000082.1 GCA_900696485.1 uncultured Pseudomonadota bacterium | reverse complement strand
GGCATGGACATGCAGACGACGATCCCGGCGTCGCAGCGCCTGGCGCGAGGTGAGCAGATCCCAGCGGCCGACTTTGCCGGGCTCCGCGATGCGGGCACGGCGGTGCTGGCGGGTTTCGATCTCGGCAAGCCGCTGGTCGTCGCCGTCAACGGGCACTGCCGGGCGGTGGGCCTCGACCTGCTGCTGGCGAGTGAGCTTCGCTACGCGGTTCCGGACGCGACCTTCGCGCTCGAGGAAGTCGCGCGCGGGCTCTACCCGACCGGCAACGCGACGGTGCTGCTGCCGCGCCAGATCGGGTGGGTCCACGCGATGGAGCTGCTGCTGACGGCCAGGCCGATCGACGCGGCTCGCGCGCTGGCGATCGGCCTGGTGAACGAGGTGGTTCCCGCAGCGGATCTTCGGCGCCGCGCGCTTGCCGCCGCCACGGCGATCGCGGCCAACGCGCCGCTCGCCGTCCGCGCGACGCGCCGCGGTGTCCGCGAGCTGCTCGGCCTTCCGCTCGACGAGGCGTTTCGGCGCCAGGAAGAACTCGGCCGACCGCTGCGACGCAGCGAGGATGCCGCCGAGGGGGCGCGTGCGTTCGCCGAGAAGCGGACGCCGGTCTGGAAGGGACACTAGGCCGTTTCCAGGCTCACGGCCGAACCGTCCACGCCAGCAGCAACTGCGCGGCGAAGTAGAGCGGCAGACCCCACGCCTTGTTGGTGAAACTCTGCCGGACGAAACGCTGGCGCGCGACCGCGAGATCGGAGAGATAGAACGCCAGCGCGCCGACGAAGATCGCCGGCATCCCCGCGCGCGCGACGGTGCCGGCCGCACACACGAGCATGGCGGAGATCACCACGACATAGGCGAGCACCGGCCGCGTCATGTTCGCCGGCACGTGGGCCAGCAGGCCCCGCAGGACCGCCAGCCCCAGCGCCAGCACCACGACGAGGGCGATGCCGACGGTGATCGGGTCGAGGCCGCGCACCGCGAATGCGAAGGTGTACGCCACGTGCCCGAGCAGGAAGCTGCCGAGGCCGGCGAGAAACGCGCGCGGCGCCTGCTTCGGGATCAGCAGCACGTCTCCCGCCGCGGACAGCACGAGACCGACGAAGATCCAGCTCCCGTACGGGGTCTCGAGCGCGCCGTTCGTCCACGCCGCCGCGACGAAGCCGGCGGCCGCGAGCGGCTTCGCAATCCACACGCCGGCCCGCCAGCCGGCGCGTTCGGCAGCGAGCAGCGCGATCGTCGCGGCAGCGGTGAAGAGGACGAACGGCCACACGGCGGCCCACTCTAGCGCGGGCTGGCTAGGTCCGGATGTCGGCCTCCGCCTCACCGCGCGGCCGCGAGCAGCGTCCGCTGGCGCAGGCCGCGTCCGGTCGACCGGTGAGTCGCAGCCGGTTGCGGGCGAACCAGCGATAGCCGGCATCGGCGAGGACGCGCAGCCCGGGCCAGCGCGTCCAGGCCAGCACCCAGCCGAGTCCCACCGCCGCATAGGCGCGGCGGAACACCTCGACGCCTTCGGTGAGCGTGCCGTCCGGCAGCACGCCGTGGATGCGCGCCATCAGCGCGTCGTGGGACTGCCCGTAGCGGCCCGCGTCGAACCCCGGCGCCGCGATGTCGTCGAAGCCGATCCGGCCCCCTCCACGGCGGCGGTCGAGCCGGCGCAGCATCGCGATCTCGCGGACGCAGAGCGGGCACTCGCCATCGAACAAGACAGTGATTTCGGGGGTCATCGGACATCCTCCGGTCGATGGGAAGGCAGAGGGGCGCGCTGGGGAAACCAGGCGACGCAGTCGCCGCAGCAGCGGGGGTGCCGCGGGTAGCGCCACAGGCCGCGGTCGATCACGCGACCGCGCTGGGCCGGGTTCGCCTTGCAGCGTGCGAGTTGCCGATCACCGACGCTTTCGAACGGAATCCCGACCGCGAACATCGCGCCGAACGCGAAGCCGGCCGTCGCGAGCAGTACGGATCCGCCGCTCATCGGGCCGGCTCCTCGCGCCACGCCGAACCGAAGCGCTCGCGGATTCGCGCGAATCGGTAGTCGAAGATCGCGGCCAGCGTCGCCCGCACCCCGAGCGCATGCACGAGTTCGCCGAGCGGCCCGAACGGCAGCGCGTAGCGGACGACATCGGCCATCCAGACGCCGTCGGCGCAAGGTCGAAACCGGTGGGAGTGTTCCCACTGCGCATAGGGGCCGCGCTCCTGCACGTCGACGAAGCCGTACGGCGGGTCCCACTTCGCGATCCGGGTCCGCCAGCGCACCGGCACGCCGGCCAGACGCAGCTGGTAGTCGAGGCGCGCGCCCTGGCGCAGCTCGATCGGCAGCGTCGAGAGGATCCGGAAGCGCAGCCACTGTGGCGTGAGGGCGTCGAGATTCGCGGCATCGGCGAAGAACGCCACGACCTCTTCGAGCGACGCCGGGATCCATTGCTCGCGCTCGAGGACGTGGATCTTCACGCGGCGGACCTCGGCGACGGGGACGCTGCGGACGGCACGACATGCGCGTCGAGCCAGGCATCGAGGCGCGTCCAATGGTCCAGGATCCACTGGATCCGGGCCTCCCGCTCGGCCGGGATCGCGGAGGCCGGGATGCGCTCGAAGCGGACCTGCACGCGGGTTCCGACGAGCGCGCCCGCCCAGACGTCGGCCAGCGTCCGCACGCCTTCGAACCCGGTGTGGACGGCGAAGACGACGTCGGCCTGGGGAGCCGCTTCGAGCAGCGCCAGGACCCCGCCGAGTCGCGGCGGCAGAAGCCACTGCAGGGCCTGTGCGCGCTCGAGCAGCTTCGGGTCGGCCGAGCGGCTCAGTCGATCGATCACCCGGCGACGACGCGCGGGCGTCCAGCGGGTGCCTTCCGGATACAACAGGACGCCCTCGTCGACGTCGAGATCCGCGGCGAGTGCGCGCACCATCCCGATCTGCGCGGCATCTCTCGTTCCGCGCCGGACGAAGGCATTGGGCAGCCGCTGCCCGACGACGTCGAGGCAAGGATCCCACAGGAGTTCGCGCTTCATCACGTAGCGCAGGCGCAGCCCGGTGCGATTCGACACCAGGACGGCCGGGAGCAACGTGTCAGCGACACTCGCGTGGCGCATCATGACCAGGACCGGCCCGGGCCGCAGCGACTCGAGACCCGCGGCCTCGACGCGCATGCCGAACAGCCAGCGGGCGCCACCGAACAGCGCACGCGCCCACAGGCATTGCAGCCGGAAGTTCGCGCGCGCGAAGCCGGCGCCGAGGAACGGCCGCAGTCCCCACAGCAGCGCAGCGCCGAACAGGCCGGCCGACTCCATCGCGAAGTACCAGCTCAGCAGGGCCAGGGTCCGGGTGAGGGCCAAGCGGTTTCGCAGCACGAGGTCCGTGACGACTGTCAGTGGGAGCAGGATCGGCAGCAGCGCGATCGAGAGCGCCGAGATCAGCAGGTAG
This sequence comes from uncultured Pseudomonadota bacterium, assembly GCA_900696485.1. Classification (GTDB taxonomy): domain Bacteria; phylum Myxococcota_A; class UBA9160; order UBA9160; family PR03; genus CAADGG01. The sequence continues at coordinate 6,619 of CAADGG010000082.1, read as the reverse complement.
CCGGGGATCGTCACCGCACGGCGCAGCCAGCGCGACGACAACGACTCCGGCGGCGAGAAGGCCGGCTTCACGGCGACCCTCCGAGAACGTTTCGGGCCTGGATGGCGGCTCGGATCTCTCGATGGTGGGTCTCGTCGATCGGGGAGGACGGGGCGAGCGCGGCGCCGACACCGCACGCCAACACCGGACCAGCGTTGGCGCGGCGCAGCGGCAAGGGCGGTCCGGCACTCGGCGCGGCGACGGCCGCCGGGCGGCCGGCGGGCACGCCCGACGTCGCCGCGGCGGCCGGCGCGCTCACCCAGGCGTTCCGCGGACTGCGAGCAACGCCACCTTGCGCTCGAGTTCATCGAGATCCGCGATGCGCGCAGCGCCAGCGGGCAGCGTCAGCGCGTCGGAGCCGGGCCCGCCGATCCAGAGTTCCACCGCGCCGGGAATCGCGGTGCGCATCTGCACGAGGATGGCGGAGAGGTCCGCGCCGTTGCGATGACAGACGCCCAAGGCCACGGCCGCAGCCCCGATCGACGCGACCGCCTCGGCCACGTCCGACACCGGCAGGTCGCTGCCGAAGAACACCGGGTGGCCGCAGACATCGACGGTAGTCACGGCGGCCATCAAGGTGCCGAGCTCGTGGCGCTCTCCGGGTGGCGTCGTGAACAGGACCGGCGGGGCGTGCACGGCCGCTGCCGGGCGGCGCAGGCAGGCGCCGAGCAGGTTCCGAAGGATGGAACTCGCCAGGTGCTCCGATGCGATCGACAGCCGGCCCGCGTGCCAGCGATCTCCGACCTCGACCAGTAGCGGGGCGCCAACGCCGCGCACGAAGCGAGACGGGCCGAGCGCCGAGAGCTGCGCCCCGAGCAGTCGCTCGACCTCGTCCCCGTCGAGCTGTTCGATGGCGGCCAGGATGGGCGCGAGAGGCGGAGGCGTCGCCTTTCGCGGGGTCAACGCTGCGCGCCGCGTCAGCTCGGCGTCGTCGAGCCGGGCGACCTCGCCGATCGAATGCCCGGCGGCGAGCGCACTTCGAAGCCGCTGGAGGCGCGTCACGTCGGCCTCGCGGTAACGACGTGTTCCCCCAGGAGTTCGAAGGGGGCGAACCGCGCCATAGCGCCGCTCCCAGGCACGCAACACATGCTCCGACAATCCGGTGAGCCGACAGACGGCGCCGAGTGAGTAGGTCGGCTCTTCGGCTGCGGCCGCAGCCTCTCCGGCCGGGATCTCGCTCTCGTCGGGCTGCTCGTTGGTGGGTTCGGACATCGTACTCGAGCTTGCCGCGAGGGGGGGCTTTGTCAAGGAACCACCTTGACACGGCCTTGATTCCCTTCGCTAGCCTCGCCGAAACATGATCCCGGTCCCCACCCGTTCGCAGCGAGTCGTCCATTGGTTTCGCAACGACTTGCGGCTCCGGGACAACCGCGCGCTCTCCGCCGCGGCCGCACGGGCTGGCGAACTGGTGGCGTTGTTCGTTTTCGACGACCGGCTGCTCGCGGGTGATGGGGCGGGTGCGCCGCGCATCCGCTTCCTGCTTGCGTCGCTCGAACGCCTTCGGGCGGACCTGGCGACCCGAGGCCATCCCCTCGTGCTCCGTCGAGGAGATCCGGCGCGCGAGGTGCCTGCCTTCGCCCGGGCCGTGAAGGCGGACGAGTTGCACTGGAACGCCGACTACGGTCCGTACGCGCGGCGACGCGATGCCGCGGTCCGCAGCGCCGTCTCCCGCGACGGCGTCGCCGTCCGCGAGCACAAGGATCGGGTCGTCTACAGCGAAGCAGAGCTGCGGACCCAGGGAGGCGACGCCTTTCGCGTGTACTCTCCGTTCCGCAATGCCTGGTGGCGCCGCTGGGCGGAGGCGCCCGAGCGGCCGGAGGGTCCGCTTCGGCTGCCCAAGCCGGTTCCCGCCATCCAGTCCGGCTCGTTGCCGACGGCCGCCGAACTCGATGCGGAAGGCGATTCGATCGAGCTGCCGACGGCCGGCGAGGCGGCGGCGCGGCGCCGGCTCGACGCCTTTCTCGACGGTCCGGTCGAACGCTACGCCGACGGGCGCGACCGACCCGACCTCGACGCGACGTCGCGTCTGTCCCCGTACCTGCGGCTCGGCGCGATCTCGCCACGGGTGTGCTTCGAGCGCGCATTCGCGGCCGAACGCGAACGGCCGCGGATGCGGCCGGGCCTCCGCAAGTGGCTCGACGAGCTGATCTGGCGCGAGTTCTACGTCGCGGTCCTGGCGGCTCATCCGCACGTCGTCACGCGCAGCTTCCGTCCGGAGTTCGATGCGCTGCGCTGGGAAGAGGACGAGGCCGGTTTTCGCGCCTGGTGTGAGGGCCGGACCGGCTATCCCTTCGTCGACGCAGCGATGCGCCAGCTCGCGCAGACCGGATGGATGCACAACCGGGCGCGAATGGTCGTCGCGAGTTTCCTGACCAAGGATCTCGGGATCGACTGGCGCCGCGGCGAGCGATTCTTCCAGAGCCGGCTGATCGACGGCGACCTCGCGAGCAACAACGGCGGCTGGCAGTGGGCGGCATCGACAGGGACCGACGCGCAGCCGTGGTTCCGGATCTTCGATCCAGTGACGCAGGGCGAGCGCTTCGACCCGGAAGGCGCCTACGTGCGACGCTTCGTCCCGGAGCTTTCCGGTAGCCCGGATCGCTATCTGCAAAGACCGTGGGAAGCGCCGACGCCTCCGCGTGACTACCCTGCGCCGATCGTCGACCACGCCGAACGGCGCGCGTGGACCCTGCGGCGCTTCGAAGCGGTGCGCCCGGCGCCTGCCGCGCGCGGTGGACGCGCCACGCGGAACCGAGAACAGGAGAGTCGCGATGGCGCGACGGATCGCCGCCGGGGCCGCGGCAAGAACCTCGAGCTCTTCTGAGCTTCCGGCCCCGGCGCCGTCGACGCGCGGGGCCCGGCGCGACGAGACACCGGTCCGGATCGGGATCTCCAGCTGTCTGCTCGGGCGGCCGGTGCGCTGGGACGGCGGGCACAAGCGCGATGCGTTCCTGACCGACCAGCTCGCTCCGTTCGTCGAGTGGGTTCCGGTGTGTCCGGAGGTGGAGCTCGGCATGGGGGTCCCGCGCGAGACGATCCGACTCACGGCGTCCGACGGAGAGCTTCGCCTCGTCGCCGAGCGCAGTGGCACGGACTGGACCGCGCGGATGCGTGCCTGGTCCAAGCGCCGGGTGTCTCAGCTCGAAGACCTCGAGCTGTGCGGCTACGTGCTGAAGAAGGACTCGCCGACCTGCGGCATGGAACGGGTCCGGGTATGGAACGCGCGGGGCATGGCCGAGAAACGCGGCCGCGGCCTGTTCGCCGAGGGACTGCTCGCTGGCTGTCGCTCGTTGCCGGTCGAGGAGGAGGGGCGACTGGGCGATCCCCGATTGCGCGAGAACTGGATCGAGCGGGTCTTCGCGTATCGACGGCTGCGTTCGTTCCTGGCCGAACGTTGGCACGTCGGCCGGCTGGTTGCGTTCCACACCGCGCACAAGTTCCAGCTTCTCTCGCATGCCCCGAAGGACTACGCCGAACTCGGCCGCCTGGTCGCCGAGGCCAAGCAGAGGGGTCCGGCGCTGGTGCGGGAGCGTTACGCGCAGGGTTTCATGGCGGCACTTCGCCAGTTCGCCACGCCGCGGCGCCACGTCGAGGTGCTCCAGCACATGGCCGGCTCCTTCCGCGGGCAGCTCGACGACCCGGACCGTCGCGAGGTGGCCGCGCTGATCGAGGACTACGCCCGGGGCCTGCTGCCGTTGATCGTTCCGATCACGCTGATCCGGCATCATGTCCGCCGGCTCGGGATCGCCTACCTCGAAGGGCAGGTGTACCTGGAGCCGCATCCGAAGGAGCTGATGCTCCGCAATCGCGTGTAGGGGAGGTCCGGGACGTGACGTCGATCGAACGGCTGCTCGAGATCATGGCGCGGCTACGCGACCCCCGGGACGGCTGCCCATGGGATGTCGAACAGACCTTCGAGACGATCGCGCCGTACACGATCGAGGAGGCGTACGAAGTCGACGATGCGATCCGGCGCGGCGACCTCGAGGCGCTCCGAGACGAACTCGGGGATCTGCTGTTGCAGGTGGTGTTCCATGCGCGCATGGCGCAGGAAGCCGGTCACTTCGATTTCGCCAGCGTCGCCCGTGCCATCTGCGACAAGCTCGTCCGCCGGCATCCCCATGTCTTCGGAGACGCCGAGGCGCGGACGGCCGCGGAGCAACTCGATGCCTGGGAGGAGCAGAAGGCGAACGAGCGCGCGGCCCAGCACGAGGCCGGGACGCCGAGCGCCCTCGACGGGGTGGCGCAGTCGTATCCCGCGCTGCTGCGCGCGCAAAAACTCCTGCGCCGTGCGGGGCGCGCCGGGCTCGCCGCCGGACCGCCGGCGCTCGAGGTGGCGGTCGAGGCGTTTCGGAAGGCGGGCACGGAGGCCGGCTCCGACGCGCAGCGCGCGACGGGTGACTTGCTGCTGGCCGTCGCCGGCGCGGCCAACGGCCGGGGCATCGATGCGGAGCAGGCCTTGCGCGAAGCGCTCGCGCGCTTCGAGACCCACGCGCGTGCCGCAGAACGCTCCACGTCCCGCGCCGGTCCGGACGCCTGACCCGGTCGCGCTAGACCAGCCGTCCGTCTCCGACGAGGCGGACGACGTCGAGGGCGCTCAGGATGCCGACCAACCGGCCGGCGTCGGTGACGAGCAAGCGGTGGATCCGGCGCGCCGCCATCGTCGCAGCGGCCTCGCGCAGAGGAGTCTCCGCCGCGACCGCGACGACCTCGGGGGTCATCGCATCCCGCACGTGGAGCAGCGCCATCCGCGCGGCGATCTGCTGCTCGATCGCCTCGCTCTGTTCTTCGTCCTCGCGCGCCGCATGCTCGCTCGGTGCGAACGGGTCGTCGTAGAACTCCCGGTAGACGTCGGCCTGCGCCTCGGCGATCGCGCGTTCCGTTCCGAGCGCGCGCAGGATGTCCGAGCGCGAGACTACCCCGACCAGTTGCCCGCGCGTCACGACGGGAACCCCACCGAGACGCTCGGCGAGCAGCAGCCGTTCGAGTTCGGAGAGCGTGGCATCCGGCCCGATGTGAACGACCTCGGGGTTCATCGCGTCGCGGACCTGCACGGCTTCCGACCTCCTGGCTTCGACCGGATGCAGGCTCCCGGGCACGGCATCGATCGCGAGTGGTCCGACTCGTTCATCCGCTCCCGCACGACCCGGCGGGCTCGGACCATGCGTCCGGCTCGTCGCCGGCGCCGGGTTCGATCGAACGCAGGAAGGCGACGACGGCATCGGTGAACAGATCGTTCCGATCCCCCGCCACCATGTGCCCGGCCTCACGAACGTCGGCGAAGCGAGCATGGGGAACCAGCGACAGGAAATGCTGCGCGCCCGCTTCCGACAGCAGATCCGACAGCCGGCCGCGCACGAGCAGGGTCGGGATGCGCAGCGCCCGTGCGGCGCGCTCGAGCCGGAGCGGCTCCTCGCCCGGCCGAGGCCCACGTCCCGGCGCGAGGAAGCCGGGATCCCAGTGCCAACGCCAGCGACCATCCGCCCCCTGGCGCAGGTTGCGCGCGAGACCCGAGAGGTCGCGCGGTCGTTTGCGGTGCGGCAGATAAGCCGCGACCGCGTCGGCCGCGGCGTCCAGGCTCGCGAAGCCCTCCGGCTGCGCCTGCATGAATTCGATGATCCGCACCGCGCCGTCGCGCTCGATCCGGGCGGCGATATCGACGAGCACCAGGGCCGTGCACAGCGACTGCTCCGCCTCGCCCTCGGCCAGCAACGCGGAGATCCCGCCGAGCGATGCGCCGACCAGCACCGGGCGCACGCGGAAGCTCTCGACCCAGGCCTGCACGTCGCGCACGAAGGCATCGACGGAGTAGTCTCCGTCCGGGGCCCAGCCGCTCTCGCCATGTCCGCGCAGGTCGAGACTGACGGCGTACCAGCCTTCGCGCGCGAGCGTCGCGGCGGTGTCGCCCCACGCGTGCCGGGTCTGTCCGCCGCCGTGCAGCAGCACGACCGGCGGAGCCTCGGGATCCCCCCACGCATCGGCAACCAACGGAATCCCGCCGTGGCCTGCCATCGCCAGTCGCCGCGAGGGGATCGCGGCGTCGCTTGCTGCGTTCTGCTCCACGTCGCTCCTCGCGGTCGACGAGCGCCCCGAGTGGGTACCCCCGACACGTGCCTCCGGCATGGGGAGCCGATTCGTTAGCCCTGCCGGGAGTCTCGTGCCAGCGGCGCCCGGTCCCTGGGTGGGTCCGGCGGGATGCCCCTTCGGCCGGCGTCAAGTCTCTGGGACTTCGAGCCGGATCGGAACGGCGTCGTCGCGGCCGAAGAAGAAACCGATGTACGCGTCGGCCCAGCCGTATTCTTCTCGCATCCGCTCGTTGATCCGCTCCCGCGCCGCGACCTCCGGCACCGCGCGCGCCCGGAGTGTCTGGCCCTTCCGGATGACGGTGACGTCGGGGTGCTCTCGGAGCCGTGCGAGCCAACCGGAGTCCTCGTTGCCGGCACGCAGCCACGTGTGTCCCGCCTCGTCGACGACCCACAGGCGTGTCTCGTGCGGTACGCCGGCCGCATCCGTCGTGCGCAGCACGACGACCTCGCCGCTCTCGGATGCCAGCATCGAACCGGCGGCGATGGCGACCAGG
>CAADGG010000081.1 GCA_900696485.1 uncultured Pseudomonadota bacterium | reverse complement strand
CGAGGATCTCGAACGAGGATCTCGAACGAGGATCTCGAACGAGGAGTTCGAACGAGGAGCCCGAACCAGGAATTTGAAGCCCGAACGCCCCGCCGGCTCCCGAGCCGGCGGGGCGTTCTCGTTGGCGCCGGGCGCCCTCGCCGGATGGCGGTGGCCCGTCAGGCGAGGGCGAGCACCTGCTCCATGCCGTAGAGGCCCGGCGGCTGACCGTGCGCCCAGCGCGCGGCGCGCAGCGCGCCGGCGGCGAAGTGGTCGCGGGTCGCCGCGCGGTGGACGAGTTCGAGGCGCTCGCCGCGGCCCAGCAGCAGCACGGAGTGCTCGCCGGGATTGTCGCCGCCCCGCAGCGCCTGGACGCCGATCGCGTCGGCCGGACGCACGCCGGTGTCCCCGCTGCGCGCGACGACCAACGCCTGCTCGACGTCCTGGCCGCGGGCCGCCGCGATGGCGGCAGCCAGGCGCAGCGCCGTGCCACTCGGGGCGTCGCGCTTGGCCGCGTGGTGAAGCTCGAGGATCTCGGCGTCGAAGCCCGCGCCGAGCAGCCGCGCGGCTTCTCCGACCAGGTGGACCAGTACGGTCACTGCGACGGAGAAGTTCGGCGCCCAGACGACCGGAACGCGCTTTGCGAGCGCGTCGAACTCTGCGCGCTGCGCCGGGCGGAAGCCCGTGGTGCCGCATACGTACGCCACGCCGAGGTCGGCCGCGGCGCGCAGTCCGGCCAACGACGCCGTCGGCACCGAGAAGTCGATCACCGCGTCCGCCCGTGCAAAGGCCCGCCGCGGGTCGCTCGTCAACGCCACGCCGGGGGTCAGTTCGCGCCCGAGTTCGGCATGCGAAGCGCCCTCGAGGGCGCCCACCAGCTCCGCATCCGTCGCCTCGGACAACGCCGCGCGAACGCGTTCGCCCATCCGTCCGAACGCACCGACGCACGCCACCCGCAGCCGTCCCGCCTCGTCCGTGCTCAAAGCAGCCCCAGCTCCTTCAGCACCGTTTCGAGCCGGCTGCGGTTCGCGACGGACAGGGCCAGGAGCGGCAGTCGCAACTCCTCGTGGATGGCGCCCCGCATCGCCAGCGCCGCCTTCACCGGGATCGGGTTGGTTTCGCAGAACAGCACGTCGAAGAGCGGCAGCAGCCGGTAGTGGATCGAGCGGGCCCGCTCGAGGTCGCCGGCGCGGAAGGCACGCACCAGCTCCACGATCTCGGCCGGCGCCACGTTCGAGCAGGTCGAGATCACCCCGTGCGCGCCGAGGGCGAGCATCGGCAGCGTCGCCCAGTCGTCACCCGCCAGCACGGCGAACGAACTCGGGACGGCGGTGAGCACGTGGGCGATCTGGTTGATGTCTCCGCACGACTCCTTGACGGCGACGACCTGCTCGACCTCCGCCAGCCGGGCGATCGTGCTCGGCAGCAGATTCGAGCTGGTGCGGCTCGGGACGTTGTAGACGACCAGCGGGAACGACGTCCGCTGCGCCACCTCCGTGTAGTGGGCGACGATGCCGTCCTGCGTCGGCTTGTTGTAGTACGGCGAGATCAACAGCGCACCGTCGGCGCCGGCCTCCTTGGCGTGCAGCGTCAGTGCGATCGCCTCACTGGTGCTGTTGGAGCCGGTCCCGGCGAGCACCTGCACGCGTCCGCGGGCTGCCGCCACCGCCACCTCGACCACCCGGCGGTGCTCGGCGTGGGAGAGCGTCGCGGCCTCGCCGGTGGAGCCGCACGGGACGATCCCGTCGACGCCGGCGTGGATCTGGAACTCGACGGCCTCGTGGAGCGCTCGTTCGTCCAGTGCGCCGTGGTGGAACGGCGTCACGAGCGCGGTGAGGACTCCCTCGAACACGCTATGCCTCCTCGTCGAGCGGGATGCGGCCGGCGAAGACCTCCGTCGCCGGCCCGGTCATCAGCACCGACGCATCCTCCGCCGGCCACGCGATCCGCAGCGTGCCGCCGCGCAACTCGACGTCGAGCGTGCGCTCCGTCGCGCCGCGGAGGATCGATGCGACGGCTACGGCGCACGCGCCGCTCCCGCATGCGAGCGTTTCGCCGGTGCCTCGCTCCCACGTGCGCTGACGCACTCGGCTACGCGTCATGTGCTGCACGAACTCCACATTGACGCGGTTCGGGAACGCTGGATGCCGCTCGATGCGGGGTCCGAGTCGTTCGACCGGCGCCGCGTCCACGTCGTCGACCGGAATGATGCAATGCGGGTTTCCCATCGACACCGCCGAGACCCGCAGCGTCTCGCCTTCGATGTCGAGCCGCGCATCGAGTACCGGCCCGTCCGTGCCGGCGCCGAGCCGCGTCGGGATCTTTTCGGGAGCCAGAACCGGACGGCCCATGTCGACCGTCACGAGGCCGGGTCCGGCCGAGCGCGGCCGCACGATGCCGGCGAGCGTCTCGACCGCGATCTCGTCCGCGCGCGTATGGCCCCGGCTGCGCAGCCACAGATGGAACGCGCGGATGCCGTTGGCACACATCTCGGCCCGCGAGCCATCCGGGTTGTAGATGTCCATCCGGAAATCGGCGGTTGCGGACGGCCGGGCCACCAGCAACTGGTCGCCGCCGATGCCGAAGTGCCGGTCGAGCAGTCGCTGCGCGAGCGGCTCGAGCGCCGGGAGCGCGTCGCGAATCCCGTCGAGCACGACGAAGTCGTTGCCGGCGCCGTGCATCTTGGTGAACGCGAGCTCGCGATCGGACATGGCGGATATCCCTACGGTTCTCGATCGGGCTCGGACGAAGCGGGTTCGCCGGGGTCCGCCGGCGGGGTTCCGGCCGGATCCGGGACGGGGGCAGCCGCGGGCGCAGCCGTGGTCGGGGCCGGGGCCATCCGACGCGGGGGACCGTACCGCCCGCAGCCCGGCCCGGCGAGCAGGACGACCACGGCGAACACGACGCCGGCGACGGCTGAGGCGAACCACGGCGAGCGATCGATCGTCACGGGATCTCCTGGGCGGCGGTAAGGGAGCCGGCTTCCTTCGCAAGCTCGGTTTCGGCTGCGGCGAGCGCCTCGAGCACCCGGACGCGCGCCGTGGCGCCCGGGAGATTCCGGCGCTCGAGCGCCCGTTCCAACGACAACAGGTCGTCCGCCCCGCTCGGGAACGCCGGGTGGAAGCGGCGCAACGCGTCGTGCGAGAGCGTCCGCAGGTCGGCGCCGGTGCTGACGCAGTGGGCGACGATCCGCCCGACCACTTCGTGCGCCTCGCGAAACGGCACCGCCTCGCGGACCAGCGCTTCGGCGAGGTCCGTCGCGAGCAGCAGTGGGTCCTCGGCGGCCGCGCGCATGCGGCCGGTCCGGACCGTCAGCGTCGCGAGCGCACCGGCCAGCACCGCCAGCGAGTCCCGCAGGGTCCCGGCCGCATCGAAGACCGGCTCCTTGTCCTCCTGGAGGTCGCGGTTGTACGTGAGCGGCAGGCCCTTCACGATCGTCAGCAGGGCGACCAGATCCCCGATGACGCGGCCGGTCTTGCCGCGCACCAGCTCCGGGACGTCCGGGTTCTTCTTCTGCGGCATCAGGCTCGACCCGGTCGCATAGGCATCGGCCAGCTCGACGAAGCCGAACTCGCTCGACGACCACAGCACCAGTTCCTCGGCCAGCCGCGAGAGGTGGACCATCGCGATCGCACAGGCGGCGAGGAACTCGAGGGCGCCATCGCGCGCCCCGACGGCGTCCATGCTGTTGCGGGTCGGTCCGGCGAAGCCGAGCGCGCGAGCGGTGTCGTCGCGATCCAGCGGCAGGGTGGTGCCGGCCAGCGCCCCGGAGCCGAGCGGGGAGAGGGCGAGACGCCGGTCGAGGTCCGCGAAGCGCCCGGCGTCGCGGCCGAGCATCTCGAAGAACGCGAGCCAGTGGTGCGCGAGCCGCACCGGCTGGGCGCGCTGAAGATGGGTATAGCCGGGTAGGATCGTGTCCAGATGCTCCGTCGCGCGCCGCACCAGCACGCGGCGCAGCTCCAGCAGCCCGGCGCGCATCGCGCGTGCCGCGTCGCGCAGATACAGCGCGAGGTCCGTGGCCACCTGATCGTTGCGGCTGCGCCCGGTGTGCAGGCGGCCCGCCACCGGGCCGATCCGATCGCGCAGGCGGCTCTCCACATTCATGTGGATGTCCTCGAGGCGCGGATCGAGCGGCAACGTGCCGGCCTCCACCTCCCGGCCGATCTCCTCGAGGCCCCTCACCAACTCGTCGGCGTCGGCCTCGGGGATCACGCCGGTCCGGCCGAGCATCCGCGCATGGGCGATCGAGCCCCGGATGTCGTAGCGGGCGAGCTCCCGGTCGACGTGGACCGAGGCCGTGAATCGCTCGACTGCAGGATCGGTGTCCTGCTCGAAGCGTCCTCCCCAAGGCTTTTCCGGGGCTGCCATGGGCGGAATCTCGGCAAGCCCCTAGTTTTCTGCAAGTCTGCGAGCCGCCCGCCGTCCCCTCCGGCCCGGCATCCGACCCCGCGCGTCGCCGTTCGGACGTGGGGAGCCGCTGGTTGGCGCACCGCCCGTGGGACGCCGAAGCTCCGCGTGCCTCGCCCGTCTGCAGGAGAGTCCCGTCATGGCTCCGTCGAAACGCGCCACAGGCTCGCGCAGCAAGGGCTCCCGGTCCGATGGCGGCCGGTCCGATGGCGGCCGGTCCGATGGCGGCCGCTCCGGAGGCGGCCGGTCCGGCGGCACGCGGTCGGGACGCGGCCGGTCCGGCGGGCGGGGGCTCGGCCTCGGCAAGGCGATCGGCCTTTCGCTCGCCTTGCTCGCGTTCGGAACCGGCGTGTTCGTGACGCGTGCTGCCGTCCGACTGGACCGGGTCGTACGCGCACGCTTCGAGGGCCGGCTGTTCAGTGTGCCGTCGCGGGTGTACTCCGCACCGACGATGCTGTCGGTCGGCCTCGATCTCGACGTGATCGGCCTCCGCGACGCGCTGCGGCGGCTCGGATACCGCGAGGTCGACGATCCGGAAGTGCGAGCGCCGGGCGCGACGGCCTGGGGACCGAGTCGCGTCCGTCTCCACCTGCGTGGCTTCGAGCATCCGACGCGGGCGGAAGCGCCGCGCCGGATCGAGCTGGTGCTCCGCGAACGCGTCATCGACGGGATCCGGGATCTCGAGAGTGGGCGTGAGCTGGCCGTCGCGATGTTGGAGCCGGAGACGGTCGGCGCGTACTACGGACCCGAGCACGAGCAGCGCGAGCTGGTTCGTGTCGGCGGCGTGCCGCGCTCGCTGATCGACGCCGTGCTCGCCGTCGAGGACCAACGCTTCGAGGTGCACGGCGGGATCGACTGGGTGCGGGTGCTCGGCGCGGCCTGGGCGAACCTGCGCGCCGGCTCGATCCGACAGGGCGGCAGCACGCTGACGCAGCAGTTGGTGAAGAACTTCTTCCTGACTCCCGACCGCACCTTCGAGCGCAAGGTCCAGGAGGCGGCCATGTCCGTCCTCGTGGAGGCCCGCTACGACAAGAGTGCGATTCTCGAGGCGTACCTGAACGAGATCTATCTCGGACAGCGCGGCTCGACGTCGATCCACGGGGTCGGCGAGGCCGCCAGGTTCTACTTCGGCAAGCCGGTCCGGTTGCTCAGCGTCGAGGACGCGGCGTTGCTCGCCGCGCTGATCCGCAACCCCGGGGGCGGGAACCCGTTCAAGCATCCGGACGCTGCGCGCAAGCGGCGCGACCTGGTGCTCGACCTGATGCTCGAGCAGGATCGCATCGATCCGGCGACCCACCAGGCCGCGCGAGAGGCGCCACTCGATCTCGCCGATCGCGGTGCCGAGCCACGCGATCCCCGTTACTTCCTCGATGCGCTGCGCACCCAGCTCCCCGAGATCTACAGCCGCGAGGTGCTGGCGACGGCGGGTCTGCGGATCTTCTCGACGCTCGATGTCCGGCTGCAGCGCGCGGCTGCTCGGGCCGTCCTGGAAGGGCTCGCCGATCTCGAGAAGCGCTTCCCCGAGCTGGCGGCTGCGGACAAGCCGAAGCTGCAAGCGTGTCTGGTCGCGTTGCGCCCGCAGACCGGCGAGGTGGTCGCGCTGGTCGGGGGCCGCGACTACGCCGAGTCGCAGTTCGACCGGTGTACCCAGGCACGTCGCCCCGCCGGCAGTTCGTTCAAGCCGTTCGTCTATGCGGCTGCGCTCGAAGCGGGTCCTTCCGGCCCCACGATCACGTTGGCCAGCACCCTCGACGATAGTCCGCTCTCGCTGCGCACCGCTGCGGGCTCGTGGCAGCCCGTCAACTACGACCACCAGTTCCACGGACCGGTGTCGGTCCGTCAGGCCCTCGAGCGTTCCTACAACGTGGCGACGGCGCGGCTCGCCCAAGGCGTCGGGATCTCCCGCGTCGTCGACATGGCACGACGCGTCGGTGTCACGAGTCCGCTGGACCCCTACCCCGCGCTCGCCCTCGGAGCTGCCGACGTCACCCCGCTCGAGATGGCACGGGCCTACGCGACCTTCGCCAACGGGGGCGTGCGGCTCGAGCTGATGCTCTTCGAGGATGTGGCCGACGACGCCGGCGGGACCCTCGAACGCCGCCGCGTCGAGTCGACCCGGGTGATCGACCCGGCCACCGCCTTCTTGACCGTTTCCCTGCTCGAGGGCGTCGTCGATCGCGGCACCGCGCGCGCGCTGCGCAGCGCCGGTTTCCACGGGCCGATCGCCGGCAAGACCGGCACCAGCGACGAATCGAAGGACCTGTGGTTCGCCGGCTTTACGCCGGAGCTGGTGGCAGTCGTCTGGGTCGGCTTCGATGAGCCTCGCGCGATGCGCCACGCTTCGGCATCGATCGCGCTGCCGATCTGGCAGCGCTTCATGAAGGAGGCGACGGGCGGCCGCGTGCCGGGATCCTTCCCGCGGCCGGCGACGATCACCGTTGTCGAGATCGACCCGCTGACCGGTGCGCTCGCGCTCGCCGGCTGCCCGCGCCGGCAGCCCGAGTTCTTCGCTCGCGGCACGGAGCCGCGCACGGTCTGCCCCGGAGGCGCGCCGTTCTTCGCGCCGGGCGAGGAGGACTTCGACGCGCGTTTCCCGCGGCAACGCGAGGCTGCACGCGGGAAGGACGGCGAGGGTGCGAGTCCGGCGGAGCGCTTCGGCCGCTTCCTCGGTCGTCTGTTCGGTCGCGAACCGTAGTGCCCCACGGGCGCTCCGCTTCCGGCGGCCCACTCTCGGGGGAGGCTCGTGCATGGGGGCCGGCGCGCGTGCTGTGATAGCGTCGCCGACGCGATGAGTCCCAAAGCCAAGCTCTTCTGGCCGGCGTGCATGCTGGCCTTCGGGTCCGACATGGCGACGAAGCTGTGGGTCGTGGCTTCGCTCGGTTTTGCGGACCGCATCCCGGTGATCGACGGATTCTTCTACCTCACCCATGTCCGCAATCCCGGCGCCGCGTTCGGGCTGTTCGTCACGATGCCCGCGACGCTGCGCATCACGTTGTTCGTCGGGATCACGCTCGTCGCGATCGCGATGATCTTCTCGTTCTACCGGCGGCTCGCCCCTGGGGACCGACTCTCCGCCCTGTCGCTCGGCCTGATCCTCGGCGGGGCCAGCGGCAACCTGGTCGATCGGATCTTTCGCGGCGAGGTCGTGGACTTCCTGCACGTCCGGTTGTGGGGGGGCTACCAGTGGCCGGACTTCAACCTCGCCGACAGTTTCATCGTCGTCGGTGTGGCTCTGCTCGTGATCGAGTTGCTCGCCAGTGAAGCGGAAGCGCGCGGTGGCCCCGCGGGCGGTGACGACGGTGTGAGCGACGAGATCGTGCGCCACGGAAGCGATTGAATTGCGTTCCCCACCACCTGCACGAGGAAGGACAGACTCTTCTTGGTGTCGGATTCGAGACGCGAGAAATTTTGTTTCTTCATCGCTGCACCTCCTTCTTGACACCTTCTCGGGCTCGTGCGATATAGCGGCTCCACCTCGTCCTAGGTGATGGTGAGGCCGGTCGCATGCGTAGCCCCTCCGCTGTCGTCCGCCGGCAAGCTCTCGTTCGAGCTCTCCTCCGAGCTCGCGATCGAGAGCGTGATCGAGCGCGTAATCGAGAGCACGCTCACGGTCCTCACGATCGGATCTCCCGATCTTCGAGTTCCCCCCCCGATTGCGAGCGAGCCGCGCGCCACGGCTGCTGTCGCTTGCGAAGGAATGGCTGATGCACAGGGCCAAGAGCGAGTACGCCATCCAGACCGTCACCAACGCGCTGCGGTTGCTCGAGGTCTTCGAAGCGGACGAGGAGATCGGCGTCACCGATCTGGCGCGGCGCTTGCATCTACACAAGAACAACGTGTTCCGTCTGCTGGCGACGCTGGAGGACGCCGGCTGGGTCGAGCAGAGCGCCGACAGTGAACGCTATCGGCTCGGAAGTGCGTGCCTGCGATTGGCACGGAGCTACGTCCGGACGCATGGTCTGGCCCGGCGGGGGCGCTGCGCCCTCGAGGAATTGACCCGGGCCACCGGGGAGACCGCCCACCTCGGGGTGCTGCGGGACTTCGCCGTCGTGCACGTGGATGGCGAGCAGTCCCCCGGACTGCTCGTGACCGGCCTGCGCGTCGGCTCGCTCATGCCGAGCCACTCCACGGCCTTGGGCAAGGTGCTGCTCGGCTGCGGACCCGCGGGAACCCTCGAGGCCTTCGACCGGCGCCTTGCGGAGGACCGCGTCGCTGCGCTGACGGCCGAGACGATCGTCGATCGAGACAAGTTGATCGAGCACCTGCGCTGCGTCGCGGCGCAGGGTTGGGCCTTGGATCTCGAGGAGTCGGCCCCCGGGGTCATGTGCGCGGCGGCGCCGGTGTTCGATGCGACGGGTCGGACCGTCGCGGCGTTGTCCGTGTCCGGCCCCGCCGTCCGCCTCGATCGCGACGTCCTCGAGGGCCGGATCGCCCCCGCCGTGGTCACGGTGGCCGCGAACCTGTCGCAGCAGCTCGGTGCCGCCGTCGCCTGACAGGCTTGCCGAAAATCGGCCGACGATGTTCGGAGGCGGGCGGGAGGAGCACATCCTGCGCCGATGTCCTCGGCGGACGAGCTTCGGCGCTGCGTACGGCTTTGGTACGGCCGCCGCCGCGCGCGCAAAGCCTCGTCGTTCGGCGGGAAATCCGCCTCGACGCCGGGCGCCGTGATCTGGTATTCTGCGCCGCCCTCTGATTCTCGGATCGAGGCTGGATCGAGGTCTTGGCCGGGGTCGAGGGCGCGGCATCCGAAGCCGGCGGGGACGCGGCCGGCCGGGGTGCCGCGGCGCTCCGACTTCCCGGACTCGCGACGCAACCCCGCGAGACCGCATCAAGACCCAGCCAAGGCGGGACCGTGAAGCAGAAGGCCCTCGATTACCACTCCCAGGAACGCCCCGGGAAGATCGAAGTCGTACCGACCAAGCCGACCGTGACCTCCGACGATCTGTCGTTGGCGTACAGTCCCGGCGTTGCCGAGCCGTGCCGGGAGATCGCCAAGGATCCGGAGGCGGTGTTCCAGTACACCGCCAAAGGCAATCTGGTCGGTGTCATCAGCAACGGCACCGCCGTGCTGGGGCTCGGCAACCTCGGGGCCCTGGCCGGCAAGCCGGTCATGGAGGGCAAGGGCGTCCTGTTCAAGCGTTTTGCCGACATCGACGTCTTCGACATCGAGATCGCCAGCGAGGATCCACTGAAGGTGATCGAGGTGTGCCAGCTGATCGCACCGACCTTCGGCGGCATCAACCTCGAGGACATCCGCGCGCCGGAGTGCTTCGAGATCGAGCGGATCCTGATCGACACGCTCGATATTCCGGTGTTCCACGACGACCAGCACGGGACGGCCATCATCACGGGGGCGGCGATGCTGAACGCGGCCGAGCTGGTGGGCAAGAAACTCTCCGAGGTCACCGTCGTGTTCGCCGGAGCCGGCGCGTCGGCGATCGCTTGCGCCAAGCTCTACAAGGACCTGGGCGTGAAGGAAGAACATCTCCTGATGGTCGATTCGAAGGGTGTCCTCCACGATGGGCGCGCGGACCTCAACGTGTACAAGCAGGAGTTCAGCCGGCGCACCGACGCACGGACCTTGTCCGACGCGATGAAGGGCGCCGATGCCTTCGTCGGGCTCTCGTCGGCCGGGCTCGTGACTCCGGCCATGGTGAAGGCGATGGCGGACAAGCCCATCATCTTCGCGATGGCCAACCCCGATCCGGAGATCACGCCAGACGAGGTCCGGTCCGTGCGCGATGACGCGATCATGGCGACCGGCCGCTCGGACTTCCCGAACCAGGTCAACAACGTGCTGGGTTTCCCCTTCATCTTCCGTGGCGCGCTCGACGTGCGGGCCCGCAAGATCAACGAGGCGATGAAGCAGGCCGCCGTGCGCGCGCTCGCCGATCTGGCGAGGCTCGGGACCAGTGAGGACATTCCGGATGTCGTGCGCAACGCCTACCCGGGCGCGAGCTTCGAGTTCGGACCCCACAACATCATTCCGAAGCCTTTCGATCCCCGCGTGCTGTTGCACGTAGCCCCGGCCGTGGCCCAGGCCGCGATCGACAGCGGCGTCGCGCGCGTCAAGGTCGACATGGACGAGTACCGTCGTGCCCTCGAGGCGCGGGCGGCAAGGATCGCCAGACTCTGATCGTGATCGCGAGCCGCTGCTCGCGAGCTTCGGATCGGGGGCCCCCGATCGAGGGCCCCGGATCGGGCGCCTCGGATCGGGCGCCTCGGATCCCGAGCCGAGACCCCGGAACGCGGCGTGTGCGCGCTCCAGCCGATGAAGCCCTCTTGCCAGCGAGTCCTACGCTATGCCCATCGAGTCCAACCTGAAGAAGCTCGAGGAGCTGAACGCTCGCGCCACGCTGGGGGGCGGCGAGGCCCGCATCGAGCGCCAGCACGCCGCCGGCAAGCTGACCGCCCGCGAGCGGATCGAGCTGCTGCTCGACCCCGGCACCTTCGTCGAGACCGATCGCTTCGTCATGCATCGCTGCACGGACTTCGGGATGCAGGAGCAGAAGATCCCGGGCGACGGCGTCGTCACCGGCTACGGCAAGGTGAATGGTCGGCTGATCTTCCTGTTCGCGCAGGACTTCACCGTCTTCGGCGGCAGTCTCTCGGGCGCCTTCGCCGAGAAGATCTGCAAGGTGATGGATCTGGCGATGAAGGCCGGCGCCCCGTTCGTCGGTCTCAACGACGGCGCCGGCGCGCGCATCCAGGAAGGCGTCGTGTCGCTGGGGGGCTATGGGGAGGTCTTCACCCGCAACGTGTTGGCTTCCGGCGTGATCCCGCAGATCTCCGCGATCATGGGGCCCTGTGCGGGCGGCGCGGTGTACAGCCCGGTGATGACCGACTTCATCATCATGGTGAAGAACACCTCCAACATGTTCATCACCGGCCCCGATGTGATCCGGACGGTGACACACGAAGAGGTGTCGGCGGAGGATCTCGGCGGCGCGCTGGCCCATGCCAGCAAGAGTGGTGTCGCCGAGTTCGCGGTGGACTCCGAAGAGGAGTGCATCGCCCTGATCCGGAACCTGCTCTCCTTCATTCCGCAGAACAACCTCGAAGATCCTCCCTTCGTGCCCACCGAGGATCCGCCGGATCGCCAGGAAGCGGCGCTGCACGCCATCATTCCGAACAGCCCGAACAAGCCCTACGACATGAAGGAGCTGATCAAGCTCGTCGTCGACGACGGCAACTTCCTCGAGGTCCATCCGCTGTTCGGCAAGAGCATCGTGGTCGGATTCGGACGCTTCGGCGGCCGTTCGGTCGGGATCGTCGCGAACCAGCCGGCACATCGTGCCGGCGTGCTCGACATCGATTCCTCGCGCAAGGCCGCGCGTTTCGTGCGCTTCTGTGACGCGTTCAACCTGCCGATCATCACCTTCGTGGACGTGCCTGGCTTCCTGCCCGGCGTAGACCAGGAACACGGAGGGATCATCAGCCACGGCTCGAAGCTGCTCTACGCATTCTGCGAGGCCACGGTGCCGCGCGTCACGGTGATCACACGCAAGGCCTACGGCGGGGCCTACGTCGTCATGAGTTCCAAGCACACCCGCGCCGACGTGAACTTCGCGTTCCCGACCGCGGAGATCGCGGTGATGGGGCCCGATGGCGCGGTCAGCATCGTGTTCCGCAAGGAACTGCTCGAGGCCAAGGATCCCGCGACAAGGCGCGTCGAGCTCGAGGCCGACTATCGCGAGAAGTTCGCCAATCCCTTCAAGGCGGCCGAACTCGGCTACATCGACGAGGTGATCAGACCGGAGGAGACGCGCGGCAAGATCATCCGGTCGCTCGAGATGCTGAGCAACAAGCGCGAGCAGAATCCGCCGAAGAAACACGGCAACATCCCCCTCTGAGCCGATCCGCCCGGGAGCGCCATCGATGTTCGAGAAGGTCCTGATCGCCAATCGCGGCGAGATCGCCGTGCGTGTGATGCGTGCGTGCCGCGAGATGGGCATCAAAACGGTCGCCGTGTACTCGGACGTCGACCGCGATGCCCTACACGTCCGCTTCGCCGACGAGGCGTATCCGATCGGGCCGCCGCCGGCGCGCGAGTCCTACCTGATCGGCGAGAAGATCATCGCGGTGGCGAAACGGGCCGGCGCCGACGCGATCCATCCCGGCTACGGCTTCCTCTCCGAGCGCGGGGAGTTCGCCGACCTGTGCGCGCGGGAGGGGGTGGTCTTCATCGGGCCGCATGGCGACGTGATGCGCTCGATGGGCGACAAGGTGACCGCTCGCCAGACGATGGAGAAGGCCGGCGTGCCGATCGTTCCGGGCACGACCGAACGCCTCAGCGACGACGCGCTGACGCGCTGGGTGCGCGACACCGGGCCGCCCGTGATGATCAAGGCTGCGGCCGGGGGCGGCGGCAAGGGCATGCGGCTGGTGCGGGACGAGAAGGAGCTGGCAGGCGCGATCGCCCGAGCCCGCTCCGAGGCGAAGAGCTCCTTCGGCGACGACTCGCTCTACGTCGAGAAGTTCGTCGAGGAGCCGCGCCACATCGAGATCCAGATCCTCGCCGACTCCCAGGGAAACTGCGTGCACCTGTTCGAGCGCGAGTGTTCGATCCAGCGTCGCCACCAGAAGGTGATCGAGGAGGCGCCGGGCAACCGCATCAGCCCGGAGCTGCGTGCGAAGATGGGCGAAGCCGCGGTCGCCGCGGCGAAGGCGGTGCAGTACGTCGGCGCCGGGACCTGCGAATTCCTGGTCGACAAGCACGACGACTTCTACTTCCTCGAAATGAACACCCGCGTGCAGGTCGAGCATGCGATCACCGAGATGATCACCGGGATCGATATCGTGAAGACGATGATCCGGGTGGCGGCCGGCGAGCCGCTGCCATTCCGGCAGGAGGATCTCTCGATCCGCGGCCATGCCATCGAGGCGCGCGTCTACGCCGAGGACGCGGACAACAACTTCATCCCGTCCCCCGGCGACATCCTGGTGTATCGCCCGGCTGCCGGGCCCGGCATCCGGGTCGACAGCGGCGTCTACCAGGGCGCGCGCGTCACCGTCTTCTACGATCCGATGGTCGCGAAGCTGGTGGTCTGGGGTTGCGATCGGTCGGAAGCGATCGAGCGGCTGCGCCGCGCGCTCCGGGAGTTCGTCGTGAAGGGAATCAAGACGTCGATCCCGTTCCACCAGAAGGTCGTGGAGCATCCGGTGTTCCTGGCGGGTCACTACGACACCGGCTTCATCGACCAGCACCTGGCGGGCGGGAAGGGCGATCCCCGGCCGGAGAGCGGGGACAGCCGCGAGGCGCGCCGGGTTGCCTTCCTGATGGCCGCGATCGCCGCCTATCAGCGCGACAAGGCGCGCGCCGCGGCGGCTTCAGCCGTGGCGGCCAGTTCGAGTGCTGGCGATCCGTGGAAGCAGTTCGGCCGCCGGGCCCAGATGCGGGGAGAGCTGCGGTGAAGTTCGAGGTTTCGGAGAAGGGCGGCGAGACGCGGACCGTCGGACTCGAGGAGCGCAGCGAGAACCAGTTCGAGGTCACCATCGACGGGGCCACCGTGCACGTCGATGTGGCTCGCAGCGGCAAGACGATCTATTCGATCATCGAGGACGGCAAGCAGTTCGAGGTGCTGATCGACGAGCAGGGAGCCCGCGGATTCGACGTGCTCGTGAGCGGCCAGCTGCTGCATCTGCAGGCCTTCGATGAGCGCTCGAAGCTGCTGGCCGCCACCACCAAGGCCGTGATTGCCGGGCCGCAGCGCGTGGAGGCGGAGATGCCCGGCAAGGTGGTGAAGATCGTCTCCCCGGCCGGTACGGCGGTGCAGGACGGAGAGGGCGTGCTGATCCTCGAGGCGATGAAGATGGAGAACGAGATCAAGTCTCCGATCGACGGCGTCGTGAAGGAGGTGAGCGTGGGCGAGGGACAGACCGTCGAGAGCGGCGCCTTGCTCTTCATCGTCGAGCCGCCCGCCGCGAACGCGGGCGACGGAACCGCATCCTGACCCGGCCGGTCCTGTTCGACACCGACATCGGGAGCGACGTCGATGATGCGCTGGCGCTCGGCGTGCTGCTCGCCGAGGCCCCGGCGCTCGATCTCGTCGCCGTGACGACCGTGGCTGGCGACACCAGGCTGCGTGCACGCATCGCCGCGCGGCTGCTCGGTGCGGCCGGGCGTCGCGAGATCGAAGTCTGCGCGGGCGACGAAGTCCCGCTGCTGCGTGCGCGCGAGCGCTTCGTCTGGTTCGGTCACGAAGGCCGAGGTCTTCCGGATGCGGCCGACGCGTTGCTCTCCGAGGAGCCGGCCGCGCAGCGCATCGTCCGGGCGGCGCAGGAGCACCCGGGGCTGGAACTGGTCGCCGTCGGTCCGCTGACCAATGTGGCTCGGGCGCTCGCCCTCGATCCGAAACTCCCGGAGCGCATCGCGACGCTGTGGGTCATGGGCGGGCACGTGCGCAGCGTTCGGCTCGGAGATCGCGAGTTGCCGCCCGGCATCGACTACAACCTCTGCTCGGATCCCGAAGCGACGATGGCCGTGCTCGGGGCCGGCTTCCGCACCACCTTGATCCCGGCCGAGGTCACGTTGCGCACGTGGATGGCGCCGGCCGATGTCGCGCAGCTCGAAGCGGCGCCGGGCGTCTTCGCTCGGGCGCTCGGCGAGATGCTGCGGATCTGGTCCGGCGCCCAGGCGAAGCTGTTCGAAACGTGGGGCGGCACGGCGCCGAGCGATTTCGCCGCCTTCCTCCACGACCCCCTGACCGCCCTGGCGCTGGTCGACGCCTCCGCGTTGCACCTCGAGACGCTGCGCATCGTGCTCACCGTGCAGAACGGCGTCCTGCGCACGTTCGAGGTAGCGCCGGGCAGCCACGCCGGCAGCGACATGACCGTCGCCACCGACGTCGATCCGCAGGCGGCCCGCCACGCCATCCTCACCCGCCTCATCGGCCTCTGACGTCAAGAAAGGGGTCGGGTTCGTTTCGTCAACTTTTCCCCCGTCGGGGGAAAAGTTGACGAAACGAACCCGACCCCTTTCTTGACGTCAGGCGTCCGAGTCCGGGGTGGCGGCGCCGCGGGCGCGCGGGCCGCCGAAGACCCAGGCCACGCCGACGCCGACCAGGTAGAGCGCGCACATCGGGACGGCGATCATGATCTGGCTGATGTAGTCGGGCGGCGTGATGATGGCGCCCAGGACGAAGATCAAGAGCACTGCATACGGGAAACCACGCAGCAGACGCGGCACGTTCATGATGCCGGCGATCGCCAGGAAGAACACGATCACCGGCAGTTCGAACGCAATCCCGAACGCGAGGAACATGCGCGTCGTCAGCGCGAAGACCTCGCGCATGCTCCAGGCCGGCTGCACGAAATCCGCTTCGAACTCCGACAGGAACTGGAACATGAACGGAAACACGATCTGGTGTCCGAAGAGCGCGCCGGTGAGGAACAGCAGCGTCGCCACCAGCACGAACGGGAGCGTCATGCGCTTCTCGCTCGGATAGAGCCCCGGCGCTACGAACGACCACACCTGCCACAGCACGTACGGGAGCGCGAGCACGAAACCGCCGAGCAGTCCTCCCTTCAGGTACGTGAAGAAGATCTCGGCCGGGGCGATGGCCTGCAGGCGGCTGCCCTCGGCGCCGAGCGCCGCTACGGCGGGCGCCAGCAAAGCGCGGAAGATCTCCTCCCGGAAGAACCACGCGACGGCGAATCCCGCGGCGATCGCGAGGAGCGACCGGATCAGCCGGCCTCGCAACTCGGCGAGGTGCTCGGTGAGCGGCAGTCGGCTCTCATCCATGAGCCGGGTCGGTTCCGGACTCTCGCGTCGCCGTGCTCGAGCCTGCCTTCTCGGCGGCCGCGTCTGGCGGGCTGGCCGCGGCTTTTTTGGAGGCGGACTCCGGTTCCGAACTCGCGATCGCCGGCGGACGCACCGGCGGCGGCGCGGGGCTGGCGGAATCCTGGAACGTCGAGCGCAGGTCGCTCGAAGCGCGCCGGAACTCGTTCATCGCCTTGCCGAGCGAACGGGCCAGCTCCGGGAGCTTGTTCGGCCCGAATACGATCAAGGCGACGACGAGGATGACCAGCAGCTCCGTCATTCCGATGCCGAACATGGTGACTCCGCACTGTCTCCGAGGAGCCGCGCGAAGTTAGCGGCCGGCTCGCCCCGGCGCTGCGCTGGCGGCTCGCTCAGGAGGCGGCGAGAGCCGGCTGTCCGTCGACGCGGCGGAGGAGCAGCCGAAGCAGCGAGCCGACCGGCGCGACGTCCTGCGCCCGGGCGCACAGGCCCTGCGGCGAAAGATCCATGGTGAAGCCATGCCGCCACTGCGGATCCCGCTGGATGCGCGGAAACGGCGCGTACTCCACCCGTCGCACGGCCTCTTCTCGCCGCACCTTGCGGACGAGACGTGGCCTTCCGGCGCCCGCGTTCCCCCCGAGATCGAACGCGAGCTGGCCCGCTACTCCGGGCATCGGTTGCCCCCCTCTGCCTACCCTGTCTTCCGCAGCGCCGACGGCGCAGCCGGGTTCTGTCGCGCGGCCGTCGTGGACGTCATAGCATCCGCCACGCGCTCGATGTCCATGTCGCACACGCCACTTTCGAGGATCACCGCGAACTCCTTCGCGAGGGTCGGATCGAACTGGCAGCCGGCCTCGCGGCGCAGCTCCTCGATCGCGGCGGCCTGGGTGCGTGCGGCCCGCCACGGCCGGTCGGTCGTCATCGCATCGAAGGCATCGGTGACCTGGACGAGGCGGGCACCGAGCGGGATCGCCTCTCCGGCGAGTCCGTCCGGATAGCCGCAGCCGTCCCAGCGCTCGTGGTGATGGCGGACCGCCGCCGTGATCTCGTCGCCGAGGCCGAGCGGCTCGAGCAGACGCCCGCCGATCTCGCAGTGGCGTTCGATGATGCGCCGCTCGGGCTCGATCAACTGGCCGCGGCGCGCGAGCATTTCGGCCGGGACACCGATCTTGCCGATGTCGTGCAGGAACGCCGCAATGCGCGTGTGGCGCTTCTGCTCCGCCGACACGCACAGCCGGTCGGCGAGCAGCGTGGCGAAGAACGCGACGCGCCGCCCATGGCCGCGTTGGTATGGATCCTGCGCCTCGCCGGCCTGGGCGAGCACCTCGAAGAACGGCAGCACGCGGTCCGGATCGAAGCAGTCGGCCGGCGGAAAGTCCCCGACCTGTCTGACGAGCAGTTCGCCGAGCCGGCTGCGCAGATCCGCGTCGCCCTCGACCTGATCGAGGATGTTCGCGACGTCCGCATCGCGACCCACCGTATCGCCGAGCTCTTCCAGGAAGCCCACGAGCCGGGTGCGGCCCCTCCTCCGCGCCAGCGCGCGATACACCGCGGCGGTCACCTGCATCACGTCGAACGGCTTCTGCAGGTAGTCGATGATGCCCCAGCGGATCCCCTCGGTCGCGGACTCGAGCGTGCCGTGGCCGGTGATCACGATCAGCTCGACGTCGGGGAACTCGCCGCGGATCAGCCGGATCAGCTCGGGCCCGCGCAGGCCCGGCATCGCCAGGTCCAGCGTGACGACATCGACGTTCGCGGTGCGCAGCACCTCGACCGCTTCGCTGCCGCTGGCGACCGCGAGGACGCGGTAGACCGGGGACAGGATCATGCGGAGCGATTCACGCGGTCCACGCTCGTCGTCGACGACGAGCACGGTGGCCCGCGCCTGGGATCGATCGATCACGGGAAGCCTCCGGGGGTTGGCCTCGCGAGCCGCCGGATCCCACCGCAAGCGGCATGCCAGCCGCTCGGGAATCCCCGAAACCCCCGCAAGTCCCCGTTCGCATTCCCGTTTCCTCGGTGGATACCGGATGCCACTCCGCTCGCCGAGGGTTCCGATCGGAACGCGCGAGCCGCCGGCCCCGAGTCAAGTCCTCGTCGTCGTTGCGGAAACCCGGAACGTTCCGATCGGAACACCAGGTACGACCGGACGACCGGACGACTGGACGACTGGACTACGCGTCGGTCCTGCCGCTCGAGAACGCGGCCGGTTCGACCTCGGCCTCGTCGGGGCGTGCCGCGGCCGCGTGGGAGCGAGTCTCGCTCTCGGTGGAGCGGATCCCGTAGCGATCCATCTTGAGCTTGAGCACCCGCCGGGTGATCCCGAGCTGCTCGGCGGCCCGCGTCTGATTGCCGCCGGTCCGCAGCAGCGTCTCCCGGAGCAGCTCGCCCTCGAACCCGGCTACGGCCGTCTCGAGGTCGATGCGGCCGGCACGGACCTCGTCGCGGAGGCCCTCGAGCCGAGTCGCGTGCTGGATCTCGTCCGGCAGGTCGGTCAGCTCGAGCACGTCGCCGTCTGCCAGTGCAACGGCGCGCTCGATCGCATTCTCGAGCTCGCGCACATTGCCCGGCCACGGATGCCGCTCGAGGGCCGCGGCGGCGGCCGCGCCGATCCGCAGCGGGCCGCGGCCCGCCTCGCCGCGCACGCGTGCCAGGAAGGTTTCCGCCAGCAACCGGATGTCCTCGCGGCGATCGCGCAACGGCGGAAGGGCGATCGGGACCACATGGATCCGGTAGAACAGATCCGAGCGGAAGCGACCCGCCGCCACCGCGCGTTCGAGATCCTGATTGGTCGCCGCGAGCACGCGCGCATCGACCGGGATCGGCTGGTTCGACCCGACGCGCTCGATGCTGCGCTCCTGGAGCGCCCGCAGCAGCTTGGCCTGCACGGCCAACGGCAGCTCCCCGATCTCGTCGAGGAAGATCGTACCGCCGGTCGCCGCCTCGAACTTGCCGATCCGGCGCTCGCGCGCATCGGTGAACGCGCCCCGCTCGTGCCCGAAGAGTTCGCTCTCCATCAGCGTCTCCGGAATCGCCGCGCAGTTCACGACGACGAACGGCGCCTCCGCCCGCGGCCCGAGTTCGTGGATCGCGTGCGCCACGAGTTCCTTGCCGGTACCGCTCTCGCCGGAGATCAGCACGTTCGCGCGCGAGTCGGCGACCCGCTCGACGGTGCGATACACCGCGCGCATCGCGTCGCTGCGGCCGATCAGGCGCCCGAACCGGGAGCGCTCGGCGACTTCGTCGCGCAGCCGGACGACCTCCTGCTCGAGCGCCCGGTGCGCCAGGATCTGCCGGACCTTCAGGCGCAGCGCTTCGACGTCGAACGGCTTGGTGACGAAGTCGACGGCGCCGAGCTTCATCGCCTCGACCGCGGCCGGGATGGCCCGGGTCGCCGAGACCATGACGACGGGTGGACCCGTCGCGCGCTCGCGCAGCTCTCGCAGCAGATCGAGGCCGCTGCGGCCGGGCATCACCAGGTCCAACAGCACGAGATCGGTCGCGCGTTCGTCGAGCACGCGCAGGGCGTCCTCGACGCGACCGACGGCGACCACGTCGTGTTCGTCCTCCAGCATCAGGCGCAGCGATTCGCGCACGCCGGGCTCGTCATCGACCACCAGGACACGGCTCATCCGGCCGGCCAAGGTACCGCGCTGCGAGCGAATCACCGCTTGCTCCCCCGGCGCCCTGCGGCCGGCGGCTACGGCGCCGGCAGCTCGATGAGGACCAGCGTCTCCCCGGCCTCGCTGGACTCGACGGCGAGGGACCCCTGGTGTGCGCGGACCACGGCCTCGACGGCGGCGATCGCGAGCGTGTTCTCCGTCAGCCGCAGACCGGTGTCGGCACCGAGGCCGGGGCCGCCGCGCGATCGCAACAGGAGCCGCAGGCGCGCGCCGTCTTCTCCGGCCGGGCCGGCCGGCTGATACGTCGTTGCGACGTAGAGATCCCCGCCCTCGGTGAGCCACGAGAGCGCTTCGTCGAGCAACAGCCCGAGGGCGAAGCGCAACTGCTCGGCATCGCCGCTTGCGTGCGGATGCTCGCGGTCGAGTTCCTCCAGAACGACGAGCCGCCCCTCCTGGATCCGCTGCCGCTGCCGCTGTAGCAGCCGCGCCACCAGGCCGGAGACGTCGACGGCGTCGCGCGCCGGCGGCGGCAGCGAGCCGAGCCGCGCGAGCGTGTCGACGACGGTCTCGATGCGGCGCGTATCGGCTTCGACACGCTCGGCGAACTGCTGGCGGAACTCCGGATCATCGAAGCGGCCCGGCAGCATCTGCGCGAAGGTGCGGATCCCGACGAGCGGGTTGCCGACCTCGTGCGCGACGGCTCCGGCGAGTCGGAGCAGCGGCAGCTCCGCGGGCGTCGTGGCGGGCGCCGCCGCGTCGTCGCGCGGCGCGGCGAGCGCGGCGGCGCCCGGCGCGGCGGGATCGGAAGGCGGGCCGGCCGCGGGAGCGTCCTCGTCTCCGACCGCGATCTGCTGCGGGGCCTCGTCGATGCGCGCGCGACGCGGCTGCCCGGCGTCATCCCCGACGTGTGCGAGGGCGCTTCCGGCGAGCGAGTCGACGGCAAGCGGGTCGAAGACCAGATCCGCGGCGCGGATCGGGTCCTTGCGCGTCGTGGCCAGCGTTCGTCGGACTACGGCCTCGAGCTCGCGCGCGTTGCCAGGCCAGGCATGGGCGTGCAGCGCCGCCATCGCGTCGTCGGCGATCCGCACGGTCGCTCGGGTCGGCCGGCCTCCGGCACGCATCCCGAGCCACGCGACCGCGGTCGCCTCGGCGATGCGCGCGACGGCCTCCGGCCGCTCGCGCAACGGCGGGATCACGAGCACGAGCCCGGCGAGCGCGCGGGCCAGATCCGGTTCGAGACGATCCCCTCCGGCCGGATCGCCGGCGGTGGCCATCCAGCGCAGCGAGGCGCCGTGCAGCACGCCGGGCGGCGGGCCGGTCTCGATCCAGTGCGCGAGGCGTCGCTGCACGGCCGGCGTGAGCGTGTCGGCTTCCTCGACGCAGACCGTGAGGGCCTGCGACGAGCGCGGATTCCCCATCTCCGGGACGAGGCCGGCGAGCAGCGTGTGGGCATCGAGATCCGGTCCGCCGGCGACGCTCGCAAAGCAGGTCGCTTCGGCGCCGCCGGTGCCGGCCTGCAGGTGGAGATAGCGGGCCAACAGACCTCTGCCGGTCCCCGGCTCGCCGCGCACCAGCAGCGGCAGGCTGCGGCGCGCCGGGTCGCTTGCCGCGAGCAGCTCCGGCGCGTCGTAGTCGCCGAGCCAGCGTTCGAAGCGCGCGCTCAACTGATCGCGCTGGCGGCGTTCCGAGAGCGCCGCGGCCGTACGGCGCGCCAGCGCGGCGCGGAGCTTCGCGCGCAGCTCCGCCAGATCTCCGGAAAACGGCAGTACGTCGGCCGGCAACCCGTCGAACAAGCGTCGCGCCTCGTCGGCATCGCGCGGCTCGGCGAGCACCAGCCAGCACGGCGGCGCCGCGCCGGGGGAGGCGACCGCCGCTTCGGCGAGCCGTGCCGCGGTGCGATGGGACCACGCCAGCTCGGCCTCGAAGTCGCCGCCCACGCCGAGCAGCACGGCGCGCGGCGCCGGTTCGTCCGCGAGGGCGCCGGCGTCCGTCGGGTCGCCGAGCAACGGAACCCCCCCGACGAGGCGGCGAAGCGCCTCGCGCCAGCGCGCGTCGCGATGCACGATCCAGAAGCTCGCCGCCAAGTTCCGCCGTCTCCGTCCGTTGTTCTCGTGGGCCGTCGCCGTTCGCTGCTCTCGTCCGCGGTGCCCGCGCGTTCGCTGCCCCTGCGACCGCGTCGTTCTGCGAGCACACGTCTCGCCCCGGGCGAGGGGCAAGCGGCGTGCCAACGCAAGACCGCCACCCGCGACGCGCATCGGTAGCGCATCCTTGCGGCCAACTGCCGCTACCAGAACGGGAAACGGAGCCGATCGAGCGCGGCGCACCGCATGGGCGCCGATCCCGCACCGGGCGGAAGGGGGCAAGCGGCTGTCCAAAATGAGAAATCGATGCGCCCTGCGGCGGGCCGTTGCTGCTGCGCAGGGGCTCTGTCAGAGTACGGCCATGCTCTGCCGGAGTCCTGGTTGACGACCCTTCCCCGCGCGATCGAAGACCGCTCGGCGGGGCGCAGCGCGGCAGCGCAGGGCACCAGGGCGGGGACCCCTGTCACCGACGGCGGCCCCGAGGTCCGACTCCGGAACTGGTTCGAACGCCCCTACGACGACGCCATCGCCGCGGCCCGGACGTGTTACTCGCCGCGCGTGATCGAGGCGGCCGAGGTGACGCCGCGCCAGCGCCGCTCGATCGGTCCGCTCACCTTCCAGGGCGGGCACCACACCGTCTACCAGCACGCCACCTTCGAGTTCTCGCTGTCCGGGATCTCGCGCCAGCTCGTGTGGAGCTTCCTGCACGCATTCCCGTTCTACAACAGCGAACAACAGAGTCAGCGCTATGTCCGGCTCGACGAGGCGCGCGCGCACGTGCCGCCGGCGCTCGACGGCGATGCGCGGGCCGTCTACGTCGCCGCGCTCGCTCGCTCCTGGGAGGCCTACCGCGAGCTGACGCGACGGCTGGTGCCGGTGACGCGCGGGATCCTCGCCGACCTGTGGCGGCTCGACCAGCGGCGCAACGAAGCGTTCGGCAAGGACGTCGCCAAGGAAGCCGAAAAGAAGGCCATCGAGACCGCCCGTTATGTGATTCCGATCGCCTCGCACACCGCGATGGTCTACACCGTCTCGGGTCTGGTGCTGCACCGGCTGCGGCGCATGGCGGTCACCTGCGATGCGCCGGCCGAGGCCCGCGACGTCGTGGGCCGGATGCTGGCCGAAGTCGATCGCGTCGATCCGGCCTTCTTTCACGACATCGGTGAGCCCGCGCTCGACGAAGCGGAGGCGATCGAGGGCCGGATCGCGCCGGCGGGCGTCGGCGATGGCGAGGCGGCCGCTGCCTTCGATGCGTCCCTGGGGAGCCGGCGCTCGCTGCTCGTCGACTGGGGCGCCCGCGCGCCGCAGGTGGTCGCCGAGGCCATCCGGCACGTCCTCGGTCGTCCGCAGCTCGACGACACGGAGGCCCTGGCGCTGGCGCTCGATCCGGCTCGCAATCCGCATCGGCTCGACACGCTGAACGTCTCGACGCACGCGGCCGTGATGCGCACCCTCGATCATGCGCACTACAGCTTCCGCAAGAAGCTCTCGCACAGCGCCGACTCACAGGACCAGCGACACCGCATGGTGCCTGGTTCGCGGCCCTTGCTCTCGCGCACGGTGCCGGCCGCCGTGGACGTCGTCGAGCCCGAGCTGATCCGCGAGGATCCGGCTTGTCACGCGTTGTTCCGCGAAGCGGTCGAAGCGGCCTGGGACGCGCGGGCCCGATTGCTGGCCCTCGGCGTGGCGCCGCAACTGGCGCTCTATGTGCTGCCGAATGCGCTGGCGGTCCGCTTCGAGGAGTCAGGCTCACTGCTGCACCTGCTGCACAAGTGGACGATGCGCACCTGCCTCAATGCGCAGCGCGAGATCTACGAGGCCTCGATGGACGAGTTGGCCCAGGTGCGCGCCGTGCATCCCGAACTGATGCGCCATGTCGGTCCCCCGTGCTTCGTGCGCAGCGGCCTCGCCCGCCCGCGTTGCACCGAAGGCAGCCATTTCTGCGGCGTGCCGGTCTGGCGCAGCTTCCCGCACGTCGAGCGGAGGATCTGATGCGGGGGGCTCCGCGGCGCACCCGGGTCGGACGCGCGCTGCGAACGGGGCTCGCCCTGCTGCTCGGCGCATCCGCCGCTCCCGCCGCGTCCGCACTCGATCTCGAGGGGACCTGGTACGTGTTGGTCCATTATCAGGATTCCGCCACCCACAACCCCGACGCCTGGCGCTGGGAGGACCGCGTCTGGCGCTTCACCCGCCGGGGAGACGATCTCGAGTGGACCGAATGGCCGATTGTCGTCCTCGACGACGAAGAGGGTCGCTTCGAACGGCTCGGCAGCAATCGCCAGTCGCGCCGGCTCGTCGCCTGGGAGCCCACCGAGCAGCAGCTCGCCGACATCCGGAACGGACTCCAGGTCAACTCGCGCGGCGTCAAGATCAAGACGCTCCAGGCGTCCGCCGACGACGGCGCCTGGAAGTCGGCCGGAGCCACTTCGGCCGGATCGGCCGGGTCGGCCGTCATGCTCTCGTACGTCGAGGACTGGTCGATCCGAGATGCCGGCGGCACGCCGCGCTTCCGTCGTGACGATTCGCTGAGTGGCGGCATGGCCGAGACGATGGACGGCAGCACCGAGTATCGCACGGAAGAGATCCGGGACGACGGCCGGGAACTCGTCGGGAGCTACCAGCGCGATGGAACCCAGGTCGGTCGCTTCCGGATGATTCGCTCCGGTGAGACCGAGACGCCGCGCGGCAGCGGTCTCACGCAGGAACAGCGGCTGATGCAGATGTTCTCGTCGCAAGTGGGGCTGAACCTGTCGGCGGACCAGATCCGCGCGTTGTCGGAAGGGCGCGTGACGCCCGGGGTCGAGGTCACGGAGGAGGAGCGGACGACGGTGCGTCGTCAGATCCGCGACAGCGTCGAGCAGGCGTTTCGCCAGCAGGACCAGGATCCGCGCCGCTTCGCGCCGCAGATCGAATCGCTGACCAGACAGATCGAGAAGCAGATCTTCGAGGAAGGAAAGACCCTCGAGGAGGTGCGGCGTATGCTCGGAGCGGGGGAGCTGTTGCCTTGAGCGCGCGGCGGGGCGACGTGCGCCCCGCGCGTCCCGCCGATCGCGCGGCGGTCGTGGCGCTGTGGGATGCGCTGGTGGCCGAGCACGCCGCACGCGATCCCGTCTTCGCGCTGCGGGAGGGGAGTGCGGCCACGCTGCTCGCCGCCGTCGACGGGATCTCACGAGATCCCGCGGCGGCGCTCTGGGTCTGGGATGGCGTCGACGGCGTCGTGGGTTTCTGCGCGGCGCTGCGCCGGGCGGCGCCGGCCACCGCTGCGGAGCGCTGGCGCGTCGAGATCACCGAACTCGTGGTCGCGCCGGCCGCGCGCCGCCGCGGCATCGGGAAGGCGCTGGCCCTGGCCGCGTTCGACTGGGCCGCCGGGTCCGGGGTGGCGCGGATCGAAGTCCGTGTCTCGGTCCACAACGACGGCGGGCAGGCGTTCTGGCGCACGCTCGGGTTCGCCGACTTCGTGAACGTGCTCGACCGGCGGCTATAGTTCCCGCGCCCCCTTCTTCGCCGAGGAGCCCCGTCGTGGCCTTCAAGACCAACCCTCTCGCCCAGCAGCTCAACGAGCGCCTCGAACAGACGGCGCCCGCCGTGTCCGGGATGCTGTCGCCGCTCGGTCGCCGGCTGTACTTCCCGAAGGGGATCCTGTCGCAGACCGCGGAAGCCAAGCAGAAGGCGCAGCGCTTCAACGCGACGATCGGCATCGCCACCGAGCGCGGCGGACCGATGTATCTGCCGTCGATGCATCGACACCTGACGGACATCGCGCCCGCCGATGCCTACAACTATGCGCCGCCCGCGGGCCGTCAGACGCTGCGCGAGCACTGGCGCGAGAAGCTGCTCGCCGAGAATCCGTCGCTGCGCGGAGCATCCTTCGGCCTGCCGATCGTGACCAGCGCCCTCACGCATGGCCTGTCGCTGGTCGGTGATCTGTTCGTCGGCGAGGGCGATCGGATCCTGTTGCCGGACCAGCTCTGGGGCAACTACCGATTGACCTACGAGGTCCGCCTCGGTGCGGAGATCGTCACCTATCCGTTCTATGCAAGCCAGGGCAGCGATGCCAGTGCGGCCGAGGCAGCGGGCTTTGCGGGCCGCGGCTTCAACGTCGACGGCTTCCGGGCGGCGCTCGCGGAACACGCCGAGGGTCGTGACAAGCTGATCGTTCTGCTGAACTTCCCGAACAACCCGACCGGCTACATGCCGACGCCGGCCGAGGGCCGCGCCATCGCCGATGCGCTCGCGGCGCAGGCGGCATGCGGAACCCGGATCGTCGCGGTGACCGACGACGCCTATTTCGGGCTGTTCTATCACCTCGGTGGCGAGTCGATGACCGAGTCGCTGTTCGGCCTGCTCGCCGGACGCCATCCGAACCTGCTGGCGGTGAAACTCGACGGTGCCACCAAGGAGCTCTTCGTCTGGGGGCTGCGCTGCGGGTTCGTCACTTTCGGACCCGGGGATCCGGCGACGGCCGACGCGGTGTGTGAGGCGCTGGACGCCAAGTGCCGCGGCGCCATCCGCGGTGCGATCTCCAACAGTCCGATGCTGTCGCAAGCGCTCGTCGAGCGCGCGCTCGAGACCTCCTCGATCGCCGACGAACGCAAGGAGAAGGCCGAGACGTTGCGCGCGCGCGCCGCTCGGGTGTACGAGGTGGTCGCACGCCCGGCCTTCCGCGAGAGCTTCGATCCGTACCCCTTCAACAGCGGCTACTTCATGTGTGTCCGGGTGAAGGGGGTCGATGCCGAACGGCTGCGGCTGCACCTGCTGGACCATCATCAGGTCGGGCTGATCGCGACGAGTCCGACGGACATCCGCGTCGCGTTCTCGTGCCTCGAGCTCGAGCAGGTCGAACCGCTGTTCGAAGCCCTCGATCAGGCGATCCGCGAGCTTCGCAGCGGATCGCAGAGGATCGCAGGGGATCGTTGATGGCGGCCGCGGCCGCAGCCGCAGCCGCAGCCGGAACGGGCGGGGGCCGACGGGCGTTCGCGCGTCAACGCGCGACGCGCTCCGCGTCCTCGGCGCGGCCCAGGACCTCGAGGATGCGCACCATCGTGCGGACGCCGCGCTCGAGGTTGTCGATCGAGATGCGCTCGTTCGAGCCGTGGATGCCGACCGTTTCGCTGGGCGGCAGCCAGCGTGGAACGAAGCCGTAGGCGACGAGCCCGAGCTCACGGAACCAGTGCGCGTCGGTGAAGCCTGCGATCACCCGCGGAACCACCAGCGCGCCCGGATCGACTTCGCCCGCAACGGTTTCGATGGCGGCGAAGAGTTCCGTGCGTGCCGGGGAGCCGAGCGGTTCGAAGGCGAGCAGCGACTGCACCTGGACGGCGGGATCGGCGATGACCGAACGCAGGTGATCGAGGAACGCGTTGCAGCTCTCGCCCGGCAACAACCGCACGTCGAGATCGGCATGCGCCTCTTCGGGCGCCACGTTCGTGTGGGAACCGGCCGCCAGGACCGTGATGTTGACGGTGTTGCGCACCAGCGCGCTGCGGGCGGCGTCGGCGAGAAAGCGGCTTCGGAAGTGGGGATCGTCGCGCAAGGCGGTCGCCAGATCCGCGTAGCCGGCGCGATCCTCGGGCGCCGCGATCGGCGCGAGCCAGCCGAACATCGTGGCGACCTCGGGCACGACCCGGACCGGCAGCGGCATCCGGCGCACCCGCTCGAGCGCCGCGACGAGGCGCGGCACGGCCGCCGCGGGCCCCGCGGTCGAACCGTGGCCGGCCGCTCCGCGCGCAACGAGACGCGCCCAGCAGGGTCCTTTCTCGGCGACTCCGACGCCCCAGACGTTCGGTTCGCCGGCATCCCCGACGAGGATTCCGCCTCCCTCGGTGAGCAGGAACTCCGCGCCGCGGAGCAGATCTGGCCGCCGCCGCACCAACCATCCGGCACCGGACTGGCCGCCCGATTCCTCATCCGGAGTCGCGAGGAAGAGCACATCGCGATCGAGACGGGTGTCGCGCCGCGCCAGCTCCGCCATCGCGAGCAGATGCACGATCGAGACGCCCTTGGCGTCGAGCGCGCCACGGCCGACGACGTAGCCGGCCGTGATCAGACCGGAGAACGGATCGACGACCCAGCCTTCGCCGTCCGCCGGGACCACATCGAGGTGGGACAGCAGCACGATCGGCCGCTGCTTCCCGTGCCCGGGTAGCCGCGCCCACGCGGCCGCTCGATTCCCATCCGAGCCCGAGCCGCCGGATGGAGTCTTGATCACGCGCGCCTCGAGACCTTCGCGCTCGGCGATGTCGACGAAGAACTCGGCGAGTGGGGCTTCGTTCCCGGGTGGGTTGGTCGTGTCGATCTGGATGGCTCGCGAGAGCAGCTCCGCGGCGGCGCTGTCGAGCCCGTCGCTCAGTCGCGGACCGCGTTTCCCGAACGGCCAGAACGCCGCGGACGGGCTCGCGATGATGGTGAAAACACACGCCAATGCGATTCCACATGCGGCCCGAGCAAAACGGGTCCGAGCGTTGTTCGGCTGTGCGGGCCCCGTCGGGGCGCCGAGCGCAGTGCGGCCGGTGCGGATCCGCGAAGTGGAACTGCCCGTTACCGGAAGCGGAATGAGGGGTTCTCCGGCAGCTCGGTCGCAGCGGGTGTGCGGATGACGAGGTGTCACGTACAGCGGGATGTTCGATCTGCCGAACTCGACACGATCGGCTAACAGTAGCGTCCGCTTTCGGCGGGTCAGGAGGGGCTGTGGACGTATGGTCGGACGACGTCCTCAAGGACGTCCTCGAGGAGATTCTGTGCGAGACCAGGCGTCGGCGATCCCATCGCCGCTGGCTGCGTCTCGCGTCGGTGGCGACCGCGCTGGTCGCGGGCATCGGCCTCGCCCTGTTCGTCGCCCGCTCCGGGCAAGAGGTTCCCGCGCAGCCCGCTCTCGCGAGTTCGGCAGCGGTCGCAGCCCCCGGGATCGCCTTCCGGTGGGAGCCGGAGCCGCCGGCGATGACGCTGGTGTCGACGCCATCGAGTGTCGTCTCAGGGGCCGGCTTCGACGCCCTGCTGGCGGCGCCGCGAGCCGCTTCGGCGGCGTCACTACCCGGGCCGGGTGCGACGGCGACGACCGGCGCGACGTCCGCGTCGTCCTCCGAGGATCAGGAGGTGGCGGCGACCCCGGCGCCTCTCGTCGAGGACGAGATCCGTTCCGGCGATACGTTGCTCGCGGCATTGGCCCGGCACGGCGTGGCCGCGTCGACGGCCTTTGCGATCGCCCGCGAACTCGAACCCCACTTCGATCTGCGTCGCTCCCGCCCGGGTCATCGCTACCGCATCGAGCGGAATGAGCAGGGTGCACTGCTCGGATTCCGCTACGACGTCTCGGACCTCGAACACTACCAGGTGACGTCGCAGGACGGCGGCTGGGTGACGAAGGCGGCCAAGCGCGGTGTGATCCGCCAGCAGGCGCGGCTGGCCGGCGTCGTCGCCACGACGCTGTACGATGCGATCGGAGATCTCGGCGAGCGCCCGGAGCTGGCGGCCGATTTCGCGAACATCTTCGCCTGGGATGTGGACTTCGCGAAGGGCGTTCGCGCCGGCGACGAGTTCCATCTGCTGTACGAGCGCAACCATGTGGCCCGGCCGGGCGGCGGCGGCCTGCGCTACGTCGGCCCCGGCCGGATCCTCGCCGCCCGGTACCAGGGTGGCGGCCGGACGTACGAGGCGATCTATTACGAGACGGAGCCCGGCCTCGGCAACTACTACCGCTCCGACGGGACGCCGGTGCAGCAGGGTTTCCTCGCGGCCCCGGTCCGGTACACGCGGATCTCTTCGTCGTTCACGAACGCCCGCTTCCATCCCATTTTGCGCCGCACCCGGCCGCACCCCGGGATCGACTACGCCGCCCCGGTCGGGACACCGGTCTGGGCGGTCGCGGCGGGCCGGGTGACCCACGCGAGCTGGCAGGGCGGCTACGGCCGGCTCGTGAAGATTCGGCACGCCGACGGCTACGAGTCGTTCTACGCCCACCTCTCGGGGTTCGCGAAAGGCTTGAAGGTCGGCCAGAACGTCGGGCAGAAGGAAGTCATCGGCTACGTGGGCTCGAGTGGACTCTCGACCGGTCCGCACGTGTGCTTTCGCATCACGAAGGACGGCGGCTTCGTGAATCCGGCCTCGACGCGCATTCCGTCGGGCGGGCGGATCACCGGGCGCCAGCGCCAGGACTTCGAGACGATTCGCGATGCGCGCCTCGCACAGCTCGTGCCGGCGACGCTCGTGGCCGTCGACGAGGCGATGTAGCAGTCGCCACGTCCGAAGGTCTGAACGCCGGCCGGTTCGCCGGTCTGCTGGCCGGCAGGTCGTTCGGTCCTGCCGGACCGCGGGTTTTCGGGCTGGCGTCCTCTACCGACGCGTGCGGTCGTGTGCGACGATGCTGGCCATGGACGCCCCCCCCTCGGTGCGGCCGGGCGGGCCGATGGCGACGGCCGCCACGGCGCCGCCTTCGCTCTGCAAACCCCTCGGTGACCCGTTGTGCGAGCGGCTGGCGGCTGCCGGCCGCGCGCTGGGTGCGCGCGAGGCGCCGCATCGCGCGGAGCTCGACACGGCCAGACAGCGCTGCCTCACGTTGCACGAACAGGTCTGCGCCGCTGTCGACGCCTTCCATGCCGCGGCGAGCGCGGCCGGTGCGCCGCATCTCCGGATCTCCGTCGGGGACCCGAAACTCGACGAGAAGCGCGTGCGCGCGCTGGAGTTCGAGGTCCGCCGCGGCCGCTACGTCGGCCTCGTCGTGGTCAAGGCGAAGGGCGTGGTGACGTTGGTCGGTCCGTTCCGGCGCGGGAAACCGGAGGAGCCGTGCCGATCCTTCCGGTTTCGCGTCGCCGAGCGGGTCGCGGAGCGGGTCGCCGAGGGGACGGGCCAAGACGCCGGTGTCGCCGCAGACGCCGACGCCGAGCTCGGGGCCGCGCTCGGCGATTTTCTCGAGCGCTTCGTCCAGGAGGCCATGATCCCGTGACCCTCGATCGCGAAGCCTCGGCCGACCTCGCGCAGCCGGTCGCCTCGATCGATGACCTGGTCGACTACTTCCGAGCCGGCGAGAAGCCGCGCGAGCGTTGGCGTCTCGGCGTCGAGCACGAGAAACTCGGGCTGCGCGTTCCGGCCATCCAGCCGCTCCCGTACGAGGGCCCGGGCGGTGTCGAAGATCTGTTGCGCCGGATCGCCCGTGAGCCCAGCGACCCGCCCTGGCACGCGATCGAGGAAGACGGTCACGTCATGGGTCTCGATGGGCCCGGCAGCGTGTCGCTCGAAC
The DNA here is from genome assembly GCA_900696485.1 of uncultured Pseudomonadota bacterium. Taxonomy (GTDB): domain Bacteria; phylum Myxococcota_A; class UBA9160; order UBA9160; family PR03; genus CAADGG01. Next base: position 18,135 of record CAADGG010000081.1, on the reverse strand, counting down.
CGGGCGCGCAGCTGGAGCAGAACGGGCAGCCACTGGTCGCGATGGCGGACGTCTGCGCCGAGTTTCAGGAACACCTCGCCTTCCTGCGCCGCGTCTCGGAGCCACTCGGCATCGTCTGGCTCGGTCTCGGCTGTCATCCGTTTCACAAGACCGGCGAGCTGCCGCGCGTGCCGCGCGAACGCTATCGGATCATGCGGCAGTTCCTGCCCGCTCGCGGCGGGCTCGCGATGGACATGATGCATGCCACGGCCTCCGTGCAGGCCAGCTTCGATTGGAGCGACGAGGCGGATCTGGTCGAGAAGCTGCGCATGGCGCTGGCCGTGACGCCGATCGCGTCGGCGCTGTTTGCGAACTCGAGCCTGTGGGAGGGCCGCCCGAGCGGCTGGATCTCGCGCCGCATGGCGATCTGGCGCGACACCGATCCGGATCGATGCGGGCTGCTGCCGCAGGCTTTCGAACCGGACTTCGGCTACCGGCGTTATGCCGAGTGGGCGCTCGACATCCCGATGTTCTTCCTGGTCCGCGAGGGCCGCTACCGCCCCCTCGACGCCATGTCCTTCCGGCGCTTCTGGCAGGAGGGCATCGAGGGCGAACACGCGACATTGGCGGACTGGGATCGCCATCTGACGACGATCTTCCCCGAGGTGCGGATCAAGCGGGTCCTCGAGGTGCGCAACGCCGACGCCGTTCCGCCTTCGCTGCTCTGCACGATGCCGGCGCTCTGGAAGGGACTGCTCTACGACGCCGACGCGCGCATCGCCGCGGCGGCCCTCGCTCCGTGGGACGTCGCCGAACGCGACGCCGTACACGTCGATGTGGCGAGGCGAGGCCTCGCCGCCGCGACGCCGAGCGGCGCGCCGCTGCTGCCGCTGGCCCGCGAGCTGGTCCGGATCGCCGGCGAGGGCCTGCGCCGGCAGGCACCCCGGGGTGTCGACGAGTCGCGCCATCTGGAGCCCCTCGAAGAGCTGGTCGCGCGGGGAAGAAGCCCCGGGGAGGAAGTGCTGGCGCGCTGGCAGGGCGATTGGGCAGGCCGCCCGGATCGCTTGATCGAGTACGCGCGCTATTGATAGAGTCCGCGGCCAGGACGATCGTCGAAGGTGGACGGAGGATCCGATGTCCCAGAGCTTCAAGATCTCGTTCCGTCTCGACGAGGGGGATATCGCGTATTTCCGGAAGCTGTTCCGCAGTTCCCGGAAGCTCGTCTCCGACCAGGACGTCGCCGAGATCTTGTCCGCCGTCCAGACGCTGATCGAGAAGGTGCGCAAGTCCAAGAGGACGCCGAGCTTCGTCGGGGAGGCCGTTGCCGTCCTCGAGGACCTCAAGCAGATGCTCGAGGACGCGGACTACGAACTGCCGAAGGGGCCGCGCAACGAGATCCTGGCCGCGCTGGCGTACTTCGTGAATCCAGAGGATCTGATCCCCGATCAGATCCCCGCACTCGGCTTCCTGGACGACGCGATCATGATGAAGATGCTCGAGCACGAGTTCAAGCAGGAGCTGTGGGGCTACCGGCAGTTCCGCCGCTTCCGCCGCGGCGCCGAGCAGCGACCGTGGACGAGTGTGGCCCGGCAGCGCCTCCCGCAGCGACTGACCGACTACCGCAAGCGGATCCGGGCCGAGGTCGATCGCAAGAAGAAGGAGCGCCCGTTCTCCTGGTGGTAGCTCCGTCCGGGTGGGTCGCGAGTAGTGGGCGGTGGGAGCGGATGATCCCCCCACGTCGAAGAGGTAGCCGAGGCGGCTCGCCCGACCCTGAGTTCGATCCGATTGAATTGCCATGAACCAGCCCCGCGCATGCATCCTGATCGTCGATGACGAGGAGGCCATCCTCGAAACGATGGCGTTCACGTTCGAGGACGACTACGACGTCCTGACGGCCACCAGCGCCCGTCAGGCGCTGCAGATCCTCGCCGATCGCTCGCCGATCGCTGCGGTCATCACCGATCAGCGGATGCCGGAGATGACCGGAGTCGAGTTCCTGGCCCGTGTCTACGAGCAGCATCCGAACACGACGCGGATCATCCTCACCGGCTATGCCGATGGCGACGCCATGGTGCGAGCCATCAACGAAGGCCACGTCTATGCCTACGTGACCAAGCCGTGGGAGCCCGAGGAGCTGAAGCAGCTCGTGCACCGCGCCGTCGAGCTGCATCGGCTGCGCGTGCAGAACGATCTGCTGGTCGAGGACCTCCAACGCGCCAACGTGTTTCTCGCGGCGGCGATCGACGAGATCCCGATCGGCGCGCTGGTGATCGATGCGAGCGGCACCGTGCGCGCGACGAACCGCCCCGGGCGCGAGTATCTGGGCCTGCGGGAAGACCCGAGCGGCCAACCGCTCGAGAAGGTACTCGGCGCCGACGCTCTGCGGGAAGTGCGCGACGTGTCGCGGCGGCTCGGAGTGGGCGTTTGTGATGATGCGAGGGGAGCTGCACCGACGTACGAAGAGCTCGATGTCGTGACGGCCGGCGTGTCGCTGCGCCTGCGCGTCGCCGTGCGCACGCTCTCGGAACCCGGGCAGGGGACCCTCGGCCGCGTGATCCTGATGCGCGAGATCTCGCACGAACCGCTGCGCCGGCACTTCGAGGATATCCTCCAGGAGATCCGCTCGAATGACGGGGGCCTGCGGCCGCGCCTCGAGCAGGCGCTCCAGGAACTCGAGGAGTTCGCGACCAAGGTGCGCCAGAGCGGCATCACGTCCGCGGGCATGGCGGAGCTCTCGGAACGGATCTCGCAGACGCGCACGGCGATCGAACACTGGCTTGCCGTCGACGAGGCCTTGGCCCGCGAGGGCTACCCGGATGCGCGCCTGCTCGTCGAGCGGATGCGCATCGCGAGTTCCCGCTGGCCGCTTCCCGAAGGCATCCCGGAACGGGTCCGGCTGCTCGGGGAGCGCGTCGAAGCCTACTACGAGAGTGGCGAGAATCCTGGCCAGCATATCCTCTGAGTCTGGGAATCCCTCCGAGAATCCCTCCGAGACCGTCTCCGAGACCGTCTCCGAGACCGTCTCCGAGAACGTCTCCGAGAACGCCTCCCGGAAGGCCACGGGGACAGTCTCCGAGAGCGTTTCCGCGAGCGGCGACGCCTCGCCGGGGCCGGGTGCGAGGTCGGCGGCGCCGCGGGTCGTGGCCCCACTCGAGGTCCTCGTCGAGCGGCTCGGGCTGCGCCTGCGCTTCGGCTGGGCCTTTCACGCGCGTGAGGTCCGCTTCGAGCGGGTGCGAGAGTCCGAAGCCGGGCCCCCGCCCATCGCGACGCCGCTGTTCGCCGAGACGTTCTCGTTCCACGTCGAACACCACGATCCGCTCGAGCTCCATCTCCAGCTCGAGGACCTCTGGTCGGATCCGCGGCGGATCGGCGAAGGCGCGACGCGCCGTGAGGCGCAGGAGGCGCTGAGCCGACTCCTGGCGGGCGTACCGGCGTACCTCGAGCGGTTGCTCGATGCCCTCGAGGCCGCCCCGCTCCCCGCTGCTGCCAGCGTGCGGATCCACGCCGACCTCATCGCCCTGGCCCGCGAGATCTCGGGCTTTCTCGAAGAGAAGAAGCTCACCGCGCAACCCTCGCTGCGCCTGGCCGTCCTGCATCTGCGCAAGCTGGTGTTTCGCGGTTCGCGGGTGCTGGTGCGCGAGCGGGTCACCCCGGCGGTTCTGGATGCATGGCTCGCCGGCGCCGCGATCTCCACCGCCTCGCGGGGCGCGTCGTCGCGGATGCTGTTGCAACTGATCGCGGTGCCCCAGGATGCGCGCGCGGATGCGCTGCTGCTCGACCTCGGCGCGCGCGCGTTCCACGAGTGGCTCGAGGACACATGCCTCGACGAGAGCAACGAGGCCTTCGAAGGGGAGGACTCCCCGTTCGGGACGCGCGAGCAAGAGGTGCTGGCCGCGGCGGTGATCGAGCCAGCCGGCCGCCTGCGCCGGGCCGCGCATCTCTCGCCGTTCCTGCGCCGGCTCGCGTCGCGCGACTGCCAGCGCCTGCTGCGCAAGCTCGAGGTCTGGTTCCTGCGCCGCTACGACGTGCCCCGCGCGGCCGCGGTGATCCGCCACGCTGAGAACCTGGCGCGTGGCCAAGCCCGTTTCGGCGGCGTCCTCTCGTGGCACTCGACGCAGGCGTACTGCGCCGCGATCGTCGCTCTCATCTGGCCGTTCGTCGGGGCGGCTGCGGCGTACGACCGCGCGCCGTTCTTCTTCGACGCGGCCTGCACGCTGCAGTTGATCGCCGTCATGGGCGTCGTGCTCTGGTACCTGCTGATCCGGTTCATCGTGCAGAAGGATCTGTCGTTCTTCCACGGGGCCGTGCCGCGCATCGGCGCCGGCATCATCGTCGGCTACCTGCCGGTGTTCCTGATCGACGAGGTGTGGGATCTCGCGCGGCGGCCGTGGTTCCCCCTCGGGGTCACCGTCACGCTGCTCGGGTTCATGACGCTGTTGTATTTGTACGCCGAGGTCCGCCGCCGGATCCCGGATCCGCAGGAGGCGTTCTCGCGGGCCCGGCGGATCTGGCTGCTCGGCATCCTGCAGGCGCTCGCACTCGGCGTCGTCGTGACCACGCTGCTCGGGGGCTTCATGGTCTCGCGCACCTGGAGCGCGGAGCCCGGCGTGTCGATGGAAGTGCTGCGCGCCACGACGCCCCCTTTCCTCGGCGAGCTGCCGCGCATCATGGGTCTCGAGCCGGTGTACGCCTTCCCGACGGCGATTCTGCTGATGACTTTCCTGTCGCTGTTCATCGGGACCTTCCTGCAGCTCCTGTGGGAGGACCTGCCGATCACCGAGCCGCTCTGATCGCCCGGTTCGATCGCCCGGTTCGACGGTTCGGCGGGCGGGTGCGCTCGTGCCGGTGGCTCGCCGCGTTTGAGCCAGACCGTTACCCTCGGGAGTCTTGCGGGCGCCTCGCCGGAGGATCCCCGCCGGAGGATCGATGGCCGAGATCACGATCTACACGAAGCCGTCCTGTCCGTACTGTGAGATGGCCAAGCGGCTGCTCGCGGCCAAGGGTCAGACCTGGACGGAGATCAGTATCGAGGCGGAGGCCGGGCGGCGCACCGAGATGATCGAGCGCAGCGGCCGCCGGACCGTGCCGCAGATCTGGATCGGGGCGCGGCACGTCGGCGGGTTCGACGATCTGGCCGCGCTCGATCACGCCGGAGAGCTCGACGGCTTGCTCGGGATCGTCGGCGGCGGCCCGGGCGGCGGAGGCGGCGCCGCTCCCGAGCACGTGAAGCTCGTGATCGTCGGCTCGGGTCCTGCCGGCTGGACCGCGGCCCTCTATGCGGCGCGGGCCGAGCTGCAACCGGTCGTCGTCGCGGGCCTCGCGATGGGCGGTCAGCTGATGCTGACGACGGACGTCGAGAACTATCCCGGCTTTCCCGAGGCGTTGTCCGGTCCGGACATGATGGAGCGCTTCCAGAAACAGGCGGAGCGCTTCGGCGCCCGGGTGTTCCAGGAGGACGCGATCCGGCTCGACCTCGGGCAGCGTCCGTTCCGGATCGAAACCACCGAACGATCCTTCACCGCCGACGCGGTGATCGTGTCGACCGGTGCGTCGGCGAAGTGGCTCGGCATCGAGTCCGAGAAGCGGCTCATCAATCGCGGCGTGTCGGCCTGCGCGACTTGCGACGGGGCCTTGTTCAAGGGCAAGCCGATGGCCGTCGTCGGGGGAGGCGACACGGCCGTCGAGGAGGCGCTGTTCCTGTCCCGCTACGCCACTCGGGTCACGCTGATCCATCGCCGCGACGAGCTGCGGGCCTCGAAGATCATGGCCGAGCGCGCGCGCAAGAACGAGAAGATCGCCTTCGCCTGGAACTCCGAGGTGGACGAAGTGCTCGGCGACGAGTTCGTGACCGGCGTGCGGATCCGGGATGTGAAGAGCGGCGCGACGCGCGAGCTCGAGGTCGGCGCGCTGTTCATCGCGATCGGTCACGAGCCGAACACGGAAATCGTGCGCGGACAGCTCGACACCGACGAGGTCGGCTACATCCGCGTCAGGCCTGGTTCCACGTACACCACGATCGACGGGGTCTTCGCCTGCGGGGACGCCACGGATCCGGTCTATCGACAGGCGGTCACGGCCGCCGGGACCGGGTGCATGGCGGCCATCGATGCCGAGCGCTGGCTGGCGGCGAAGGGAATCCACTAGGCGCCCCGACGTCTGGAGAAGGCGGGCAGTTTCGAGATGGCCCTCACCCGGGAACGACTTGAGCAACTGATCGCGCGTTCCACCGACATCGTGGTCGCGACCGACCGCAAGGGCGTCGTCGACTACTACAACGACGGAGCGAGCCAGGTCCTCGGCTATCGGCCCGACGAGATCCTCGGGCACTTCGTCGCCAAGCTCTATCCGAGTCTCGACGAGGCGCGGCGCGTGATGGCCGCGATGCGCAGGCCCCAGTTCGGCGGGGTCGGCACGGCGTCGCACTTCCGGACCACGTTCCTGTCGAAAGCCGGAGAGGAGATTCCCGTCGCGATCTCCGGAACCATCCTGCACGACGATCAGGGCCGCGAGAACGGCACGATCGGGTTCGCCAAGGATCTGCGCGAGATCCTGCAGAAGGACCAGTTGGCGACGCTCGGTGAGGTGGCGATCGGATTGTCGCACGAGATCAACAACCCGCTCGCCGTGATCCTCAATCAGGCCGAGCTGCTCGAATCGGACGTCGATCGCCTGGCCGGCGACGGCGACTGCTCGGTCGAGACCGAGCGGATCGACGCGATCCGGCGCGAGACGGCCCGCATCGCCGAGATCGTCGAACGGGTCGGCGAGATGGCGGCCGGTGACAAGTACGAAACCGTGGAGTACATCGGCCCCGCGCGCATGGTCGATCTGCGGCCGCACACGCCGGGTGTCCACAAGCCGGATCCGCGTCTCGCCGACGCCCACATCCTGATCGTCGATGACGACCTCGGGATCCGCAAATCGCTGGCCGAGCTGCTCTCTCGCGAGGGCTGTCACGTCGAGACTGCGGGGGACGGCGTCGAGGCGCTGGCGATCCTCGACCAACACAGAATCGACGTCGTGCTCAGCGACGTCGTGATGCCGAAGATGGACGGATACGAGCTGTTCATGGCCATCCGGGAGCGCTTCCCGGAGTTGCCGGTCTTGATGATGACCGCCTTCCACTACGATCGCGACCACATCATCAAGCGCAGTCGTGTGGAAGGACTCGAGGGCGTGATCTTCAAGAAGCCCGTCAATCCCGATCGGCTGCGCGAGAAGTTGATCGAGACGCTGGCGGCCCGCCGGCGCTAGCGCCGGCGGGCGACGTCAGAGCTTGCGCGCCACGCAGACGGCGTGGATCCGGCGCGCGCCGGCGCGGCGCAGCGCGCGGGCGCACGCGGCGAGGGTCGCCCCGGTCGTCACGACATCGTCGACCAGCACGACCTGGCGCGGTGCCGCGAAGCCGGGGCGCGCGGCGAAGGCTTCGTGCACGTTGCGCCGGCGGGCGGCCCGGTCGAGCCCCGTCTGGCTCGCGACCGGGCGCGTCGTCACGAGCGCCCCGTGGACGCAGCGCGCGGCGAGCGTGCGCGCGACCGCTTCGGCCAGCACACCCGCGGGATGAAAGCCGCGCGCCCGGAGCCGGAGCGGGTGGATCGGTACCGGGACGACCACCGGGGGGCGCGGCTCCGGCAGCCGCGCGGCCGCATCCGCCGCGAGCGCCGAGACGATCGCGTCGGGGCGCGCGTCGAGCCCGGCCAGACCCCGGCGCGGGTATTTGAACCGATGGATCCACTGCTCCCACTCCCCCTCGTACGCGACCTCGGCGACCCACGTCGCCAGTGACGCCGGGGACCGAGGCCCAACGCCCGTCGGCAGCCGCGGGAGCGCGCCGGCGCAGGCGCCGCACCACACGCGATCGGGAGCGACCGCCTTTCCGCAACGCGCACACGCGCGCGGCAGCAGGAACTCGAGCCAGCGATCGAGGCAGCGTCGGCGACACCGATCGAGGAAGGCCCGCCAGTCGGCGGCGGTCGAACCGCGCATGGAGACTCCGACGGGACCGTCGGGGAGAGGACCAGCTCGCGGCCGGCCGGTCGGACCGGACCGATCCGACCGGAACGATCAGACCGGAACGATCAGGCTCTTTCCGGTCATCTCGGCCGGCACCGGGAGACCGAGCAGTTCGAGGACCGTCGGGGCCAGATCCGCGAGAGTGCCGTCGCGCAGGCGTCGGCCGCCGGGATCACGCGTGACCCACCAGATCGGCACCGGGTTCGTCGTGTGCGCCGTGTGGGGTCCCCCGGACTGCGGATCGATCATCTGCTCGCAGTTGCCGTGGTCGGCGGTGATCAGCGCCTGCCCGCCGTGGGCGAGCAGCCTTTCCGCGATGCGCCCGAGACACTGGTCGATCGTCTCGACCGCCTGGACGGCCGCCTCCAGCACGCCGGTGTGTCCGACCATGTCGGGGTTCGCGAAGTTCAACAGCACGAAGGCGTAGTCCTTCTCGTCGAGCTTCTCGAGCAGGGCACGCGTCACGGCCGGCGCGCTCATCTCAGGGCGATGGTCATAGGTGTCGACGTCGCGGGGGGATGGAATCAGCACCCGGTCCTCGCCGTCGAAGGGCTGCTCGCGGCCGTTGTTGAAGAAGAACGTGACGTGGGCGTACTTCTCGGTCTCCGCGATGCGCAACTGCGGCAGCCCGACCTGCGACAGGATCTCGCCGAGGATCTGGCGTGGCGTCGCGGGCGGAAAGGCGACCGGCAGCCCGAACTCCGCGTCGTATTCGGTCAGGCACACGAAGCGCGCCGGCCGGACGAAGCGGTCGAGCTCGAGCTGACCTTCGAACTTCGCGGGCGCCGCGCGCGTCAGCGCATTGGTGATCTCGCGAGCACGATCCCCGCGGAAGTTGAACAGCAGCGCGACGTCACCGTCTTCGAACGCCTCTCCCTCTGCGACGATCGTCGGTTGCACGAACTCATCGTTCTCGTCGCGGCGATAGGCGGACTGCACCGCGTCCTCGGCGCTCACGGCTCGTTGCCCCTCGCGGCACACGATGGCGCGCACGGCTCGCGCGACGCGATCCCAGCGGTTGTCCCGGTCCATCGCGTAGTAGCGGCCGGTCACCGTCGCGACGTGGCCGCCCGCGGCGGCCAGAGGAGCCTCGATCTGCTCGAAGAAGCCGAGCGCCGATCGCGGCGGGGTGTCGCGTCCGTCGAGGAACGCGTGCAGCACCGGACGCACGCCGGCGCGGCCGCAGGCGTCGAGCAGGGCGATCAGGTGATCGAGTGAGCTGTGCACGCCGCCGTCGGACACGAGCCCGAGCAGGTGCAGCCGGCCCTTGCCGCGCTTCGCTTCGCCGAACGCCTCGCGCAGCGCCGGAATCTGCTCCGGACCCTGTTCCGCGAAGGCCTTCGAGATGCGCGTGATGTCCTGGTCCATCCTGCGTCCGGCGCCGATCGTCATGTGACCGACCTCCGAGTTGCCCATCTGGCCGGGCGGGAGGCCGACGGACGCCCCGGAGGTCTCGAGTCGTGCGTGCGGGAACTCACGGTCCGCGCGGGCGAGGAACGGCGCATCCGCGATGGCCGTTGCGTCGCCGGGCCCGCGATCGCCGATGCCGAAGCCGTCGAGCACCACCAGCAGGACCGGTCCGTTTGCGGCGTGTGCGGCGCGGCCGGTCTTCGCGTCGGGATGCGAGCTCACGGTGCCGCCTTCTCCGCCGTTGCCGTTGCCGTCGGGAGGCGGGGCGCGTCGCTCCACAGCCGCTCGATGTCGTAGTGCGCGCGCGCCTCCGGATCGAAGACGTGGACGATCACGTCATCGAGGTCCAGCAGGACCCAACGTCCCTCCTGCAATCCCTCGACGCCGAGGGGAGGCTGGCCCGCCCGTTTGGCTGCTTGCTCGATCGCCTCGGCGATGGCGCGGACCTGGCGGTCCGAACGACCGGTGCAGATCACGAACACGTCGGCGAACGACGACAGCTCGCTCACGTCGAGGGCGAGCAGATCCTCTGCCTTCACGTCGAGCGCAGCCTCGACCGCGATCCGCATCTTCTCCGCAGAGGTCATCGGCTCGTCTGCACTCCGGATCGCCCTCACGTCTAGGTTTGCTTCGGGTTTGCTTCGGGTTTGCTTCGAGTTCGCTTCAGGTTCGCTTCGGGATCGCTTCGGGGTTGCTTCGGGATTGCTCAGCGTTGTTGGCTGAGCTGGTTCTCGCGATGCCCGGCGGCGGCCGGTCCGGTCGGGGCCCGATAGGCGCCGCTCGCCAGAACGGCTTCTCGAACCGGTTCGGGCAGGAGATAGCGCACGGATCGGTTCTCGTGCAGGCGCCGACGCAGATCCGAGGCCGAGACGTCGAATCCGGCGATCTCGACGACGCGCAGCCAGGTTCCGGCGTGCCGATGGCGGCCGGAGCGGCCGTCCGGCGCGAGCTCGATCTGGTCCCGGACGACGGCCGGCAGCCAGTCCGTGAGGCAGCCGCTGCGGCGCGGAGGACGGACCATCACCGCGTAGTGCGAGAGCGCGAAGAGGCGCTCCGGGTTTCGCCAGGCGCCCATCTCGGCGAACGCATCGGATCCGACCAGGAACACCGGTGCTTCGCCGCGCGGCGCCAGCCGCTCGCGCAGCGCACCGAGCGTCTCGACGAGGTAGGAGGCGCCGCCACGCTCGACTTCGATCGGCTCGACCTCGAAGCCCGGATTGTCGGCGATCGCGAGTCGCACCCAGGCCAGCCGCAGCGCGGCCGGCGCGATGCCGTCGTGCGCGGCGTCCGTCTTGTGCGGCGGGACCGCACTCGGCACGAACAGCACGCGCGCGAGGCCGAGCGCTTCCGAAACCTCCTCGGCCGCGCGCAGGTGCCCGACGTGGATCGGGTTGAACGTGCCGCCGTAGACGCCGACGAGACGCAACGTCAATCGGGCCGCAACTGGCCGTCGCCGAACAGCACGAACTTCTGCGCAGTGAGCCCTTCGAGGCCCATCGGCCCGTAGGCATGAAGCTTCGACGTGGAGATGCCGATCTCTGCGCCGAGGCCGAGTCGGTAGCCATCCGCGTACGCGGTGGAGCAGTTCACGCCGACCGTCGACGAGTCCACGCGACGCACGAAGGCCTGGGATGACGCGTAGTCGTCGGTGACGATCACCTCGGTGTGGCTCGAGCCGTAGTGCCGGATGTGCGCGACCGCCGCGTCGAGATCGTCGACGACGCGGACCGCGAGGATCGGTGCGAGGTACTCGGCGAACCAGTCTTCCTCGGTCGCTGGCTTGGCATCCGGGAACAGCGCCTGGGTCGCGGGGCACCCGCGGATCTCGATGCCCTCTGCCGCCAGCGCTCCGAGCACGCGCGGCAGCAGCGCCGGCGCCGCGGCGCGGTGCACGAGCAGCGTTTCGAGCCCGTTGCAGACCGCCATCTGCCGGATCTTCGAATCGGCGACGATCGCCGTCGCCATCTCGGGATCAGCTCGCGCGTCGAGGAAGATGTGACACACACCCGCGTCGTGCTTGATGACCGGGATCGTCGACGTCTCGGTGACCTTGCGGATCAGGCCCGGCCCGCCGCGCGGGATCACGAGATCGATGTCGCGATCGCGCACCAGCAGCAGGTCGATCGCGGCGCGGTCCGTCGTCGGCACGATCGCGATGGCGTCCTCCGGCAGTCCGGCCTCGCGGGCCGCCGCGCGCAGCTCCTCGCCGAGGGCGAGGTTCGAGCGGATCGCCTCCGAGCCGCCGCGCAGGATCACCGCGTTGCCGGCTTTCAGGCACAGGGCGGCGGCGTCGACCGTCACGTTCGGACGCGACTCGTAGATGATCGCGATCACGCCGAGCGGAATGCGCATGCGCCCGACCCGCAGGCCGTTCGGTCGGACCCACATCCCGCTGCTTTCGCCGACAGGATCCGGCAGCGCCGCGACGTCGCGCAGGCCGGCGATCATCGTCTGCCACTTGCCACCCTCGAGCGCCAGCCGCTTCACCATCGGCGCCTCGAGCCCGGCGCGCTCGGCTGCCGCCATGTCGGTGCGGTTGGCTGCGAGGATCCGCTCGCGCGCGCCCTCGAGGCGTTCGGCGGCGAGCTGCAACCACGCATCCTTCTGCGCGCGTGTCAGTTCCGCGGTCAGGCGGGACGCGGCGCGGGCGGCGGTTGCGAGGTCGGCGATCTGCTGTGCGAGGTCGGCGTGGCTCATGCCCGGTTCCCCGGAATCCTCAGGCAAGAACTAGGAACTGCGCTCGTCCAGGACGACGAGATCATCGCGATGGATGACCTCGCCGCCGTTCGAGTAGCCTAGCACCGACTCGATCTGGCGTGTGGAGAGGCCACAGATCCGCGTGACGTCCTGGGCGGAGTAGGCGACCAGGCCGCGCGCGATCTCACGTCCGTCCGGATCGGTGCAGCGCACCGGGTCGCCGACGCCGAAGCGTCCGACGACGGCGCGGATCCCAGCCGGCAGCAGGCTGCGGCCGCGTTCGAGCAGCGCCTGCGCCGCGCCGGCGTCGAGACGCAGCTCGCCGCGCGGGCTCGCGGTGAAGGCCAGCCAGTGCTTGCGACTGCCGAGGCGGCGCTCCTGGCCAGGCAGGAACAGCGTGCCCTCGGGCTCCCCGCTGGCGACGCGCAGCAACACCCCGCGGCGGCGGCCATTGGCGATCACCGTGGCGGCCCCGGAGCGGGCCGCGGTCCGGGCGGCCTCGAGCTTCGTGATCATGCCGCCGCGCCCGAACGCGTGATCGCTGCCGCCGGCCGCACGCTCGATCTCCGGCGTGATGCGTTCGACGACGTCCCAGTGCGCCGGCGTGGGGCCCGCCGGCGTCGGGGCGGAGCGGTAGAGCCCATCGACATCGGTCAGCAACACCAGCAGCTCGGCCGCGACGAGGTTCACGACGTTCGCGGATAGGTTGTCGTTGTCGCCGAAACGGATCTCCTCGGTGGAGACGGTGTCGTTCTCGTTGACGATCGGGATCACGCCGAGCCGGAGCAGCGTCGCGAGCGTTCGCCGCGCATTGAGGAACCGCTCGCGGTCCTCGATGCCCGACCGGGTCAGCAGCACCTGCGCGACCTGCCGCCCGCGCCTCGCGAAGCCGGCCCGATAGCGCTCCATCAACGCGATCTGTCCGACGGCCGCGGCGGCCTGCTTCTCCGGGATCGAGCGGCCGGGATGCGTCCAGCCGAGCCGGTGTGCGCCCATCGCGATCGCGCCGGACGACACCACGACGACCTGGCGGCCTTGCTCCGTCAGCTCCGCGACCTGGCGGATCAGCTCGGTGAAGACGCGCGCGCGCGCAGCGCCGGCCGCCGTCAGGATCGAGCTGCCGACCTTGACGACGATGCGTCGGGCACGGCTCGCCGGCGTTCTCATCGGGCCACGCCCGCCGGCTTCATGGAGCCACGTTGGCCGGCTTCACAGAGCCACGTCCGCCGGCTGCATCGGCTCCCCTGCGTCGGGCTCACGGCGCCGCCTCCCGCGTGGTCGTCGTGTCCGCTCGTGCGCCGTGGGCCGACAGCAGCGCGGCATCGGCCGTTTCGAGGGCGCGCGCCATCGCAAAGCGCAGCGCGTCGATGCCCTCGCCGGTGGGGCTCGAGACGCGCACGACGGTGCGTCCGTGCGCGCGCAGCGCCGCTTCGAGCGGGCCCAGCCGCGCCTCGCGCTCGTCCGCCGGGATCAGGTCCACCTTGCTCAATGCGACGATCTCCGTGCGCTCGGCCAGCGCTGCGGCGTAGGCGGTGAGCTCACGACGGATCGTCTCCCAATCGTGGAAGGGCGCCAGCGGCGGCAGTCCGTGTGCGGCCGGACTGCCGGCGTCCAGCACGTGCACCAGCACCCGCGTGCGCTCGACGTGTCGGAGGAAGCGATCGCCGAGCCCCGCGCCGTGGCTGGCCCCCTCGATCAGGCCCGGCAGGTCGGCTGCGACGAAGCGCCGCTCGTCGACCTCGACGACCCCCAGCGACGGCACCAGCGTCGTGAACGGATACGCGCCGACGCGCGGCCGAGCCGCCGAGAGGCGCCGCAGCAGCGTCGACTTGCCGGCATTCGGCAGGCCGACGAGCCCGACGTCGGCGAGCAGTTTCAGCGACAGCCGGAGCCGGCATGCTTCGCCGCGCTGCCCCGGTTCGGCGCTGTCCGGAGCCTGCCGCGTCGACGTCGCAAAGCTGCGGTTGCCGCGGCCGCCCTGTCCGCCGCGGGCGACCAGGACGCGCTGGCCGTGTTCGACGAGATCCGCGATCGCCGGCGCGTCGTCGCCCGCGTCGGCGTCATAGACGACGGTCCCGACCGGCAGTCGCAGTTCGATGTCATCGCCGGCGCGGCCATCGCGCTGGCCGCCGGCGCCGTGGACGCCGTCGGGTGCGCGCACCAGCGGATGGAGCCGTTGATCGAGCAGCGTCGACAGACCGAGGTCCGCGATCAGCACGACGTCTCCGCCACGTCCACCGGCACCGCCGTCAGGCCCGCCCCGCGGCACGAACTTCTCGCGCCGGAAGCTCACGCAGCCGTTGCCGCCGTGTCCGGCAGCGATCTCGATCACGGCTTCATCGATGAAGGAATCGCTGGAGTTCATTGCCGGGCCCGCCGTCGGCTCGCCCGCACTCCGTTCGCCGCCCTCGCGACGCCGGGGCGCTGGGACCGCCGGTTCTCGAGGAGTGGGATCCGGAGGAAGCGCGCCCTACGGGTTCGGGTTCGGCTCGACGCGCGCGGTCACGTGGCCCCGCGACGGTCCGTACTGCACGGTGCCGTCGACGAGCGCGAACAGCGTGTAGTCCCGCCCCATCCCGACGTTGCGTCCGGGATGGATGCGCGTGCCGACCTGGCGCACCAGGATCGTTCCGGCATTCACCTGTTGCCCGCCGAAGCGCTTCACGCCGCGGCGCTGGCCGTGGCTGTCGCGACCGTTGCGAGAGCTTCCCTGTCCCTTTTTGTGAGCCATGAGAGCGGTCCTACGCCTCGATCCGGTCGACGCGGATCTGCGTGTAGCTTTGTCGATGTCCCTGCTTGCGCCGATAGCGCTTGCGGCGCTTGTACTTGAAGACGACGAGCTTCTCTCCGAGGCCGCGCCCGGTGATCGTCGCGACGACACGCGCGCCCGGAACCTGCGGCGCTCCGATCTGCGGCTCGCCCTCGCCGCCGAGCAGCAGCACCTCTTCGAGGTTCACCTGCTCGCCGATCTCGCCGGGCAGGTTCTCCACCCAGACCGCTTCGCCGGGGCTGACCCGGATCTGTTTTCCGCCCGTGCGGACCACCGCGTACATCGTCAACGCTCCTGTTCGAGATCCACGTCCCACGTTCCACGTCCGGGATCGTGCTCGGAGTTACGCTCGGAGTCACGCTCGGAGTCACGCCGGGCGACGCATCCGGAGCCGCGCTAGGCCTCGGACTCCGAAGAATCGGGCAGTATCGGGGATTCCGGAGTCTCGTCAACCGGTTGGAGATCGGCGACGCCGCTCTCCCCGGCGGGGGACAAGGTTCGAGCCACCAGCGTCCGGCGTTCCGGGGGCTCGAGTTCGTCCGCGGGTCCGAGATGGCCGGGATCCGGTTCGAGGATGTCGACCGGATCGGGCGGCGGAGGGCTTTCGCCGCCGTCGACCCGCGCGAGCTCCGCCAGCGCGACCTCGGGTCTGCCCTCGATCAGCCCCGGCACGTCCAGCACCGCCGGAGCCGCCGGGGCCGCGGAGGGCTCCGAGGGCTTCGAGAGTTCTTCTTCGAACGGCTCGGAGAACAGGATCGGCTCCGTGTCGGTCGGCCCGTCCTCGCCGAGTCCGAGCCACGGAAGCTGCAGCGAAACCGGCGAGCCTTCGTCGAGCGCGATCACCTCGAAGTGTTCCTGGTGCACACCCGGCACGGCCCGGACCTCGATCGAGCGCCCGAACTGCTCCTCCATCTCGGCCAGGGATTCACGCTCCGCGCCGAGCAGCACTTCGGCGACGCGCGGGTTCACCGAGACGGCAATCCGCCGGCCACAGAAGCGCGGCAGGTCATTGCGGATCTCCCGCAGCACCTTGTATGTGACGCTCTCGCGCGAGAGCACATAGCCGCGGCCCTGGCAGTGCGAACAGGGTTCGCACAGCTGCTGCACCAGGTTCTCGCGCGTGCGCTTGCGCGTCATCTCGACGAGACCGAGCTCCGAGATCTTCAGGATGTTGGTCTTGGCCTTGTCCTGGCGCACCGCCTCTTGCAGCGCGCGATAGACCTTCTCGCGGTTCTCGGCCGTCTCCATGTCGATCAGATCGAGGATGATCAGGCCGCCGATGTTGCGGAAGCGGAGCTGATGCACGGCCTCCTTGACCGCCTCGAGGTTGGTCTTCAGCACCGTATCCTCGAGATCGCGCTTGCCGACGTAGCGCCCGGTGTTGACGTCGACGGCGGTCAGCGCCTCGCTCTGGTCGATGATCAGATAACCGCCGGACTTGAGCCACACCTTGCGGCCGAGGTTCGCGTCGATCGCCGCCTCGATCCCGAAGTGATCGAAGATCGGCCGCGTGCCCTTGTACAGCTCGACGCGCGGCCGCGGCTCGGCACAGAAGCGAGCGACGAAGCTGCGCAGCTCCTCGTACACCGTCTCGTTGTCCACGACGATGCGCCGGGTGTCGCTGCTGGCGACGTCGCGCACGACCCGCAGCGGCAGCGGCGGCTCGGCGTACAGCACCGCCGGGGCCTGCGCGCTCTCGCGCTGGCTCTGGATCTGCTCCCACACCGAGACCAGGTACTTGAGATCCGCCTGCAGGTCGGCCTCGCGGGCTCCTTCGCCGGCCGTGCGGATGATGAAGCCCACGTCCCGCGGCCGCGCCTGCTCGACGATGTCGCGCAGTCGCCGGCGCTCGCGATCCGACTCGATGCGCCGCGAGACGCCGACCCGCGAGCCCGACGGCGTCAGCACCAGGTGCCGGCCGGCGATCGCGACGTGCGACGTGATGCGCGCGCCCTTGGTGCCGATCGGCTCCTTGGCCACCTGCACCATGATCTCCTGTCCCTCGGACAGGATCGTGTCGATGCGCGGAACCTGCCGGCCTCCGCCGTTGCGCCCGCCCGGACGGCCCCGTCCGCGTCCGCCGCCGCCGCGTCCGCCGCGTCCGCCGTTGTCGTCGTCTCCGAGATCGACGTTGCGGTCGTACTCGAAGTAGTCGCCGGCGTACAGGAACGCGGCCTTCTCGAGCCCGATGTCGACGAATGACGCCTGCATGCCGGGAAGCACGCGGCTCACGCGTCCCTTGACGACGTTGCCGACCATGCTGCGCCCGGCTGCGCGTTCGATCAGCAGCTCGCTGAGGCTGCCTCGTTCGAGAATACCGACCCGCGTCTCGCCGCGGATCGCGTTGACCACGATTTCGTTGTGCATCGCCCCGGCCTGGCTGGCGAGCCGGCGCGGGCAACGTTCGAGCGATCCAGCCCTTTTTCGATCTCGCCCTTCAGGCTTCTCTCGGCTTCGGGCCTCGAGGGCCACTGCCGGGGTGCAGAACAGGGGCGCGGAGGCCGATCAGCGGCCTCCGGATGGACATTGGTTGCTCTCTCTCGTTGTCCCGGCGGGCGGCGTTGCGCCCGGCTGCTCGACTCGCACTGGGTGTCTCGAACCGCGTCGATCGGCGTCGATCGGCTCCGATGGCCGTCGCCACGGTTTCTGTCGGTCGTTGTGTTCGGTGAACGGTTCTTTTCGACGACGATCTCGAGGACGTTTTCGCGGACGGTTCCGCTCGATCCGGGTCCTGGGCTCGTTGCACCCCGTTGCCCTCCGCCCACCCGGAGTCGCCGCTGGCGGCCCAACGCCGCACCGGCCGTCCCGAGAGCGAGAGGCTCGGATCCCGAGAGGCTCGGATCCTGCGCCGACCGAGATCATCGACAAAATCGATGGCTACGATCCCCCATCGGATTCCCGAGTGCAAGCGCCGAGTGCAAGCGCCGGTGAGGGGCATGCGGTCGGATCGCGATTCGGATCACTACCCCCCGGGGGGTAGTGAGGGTGGGGATACGGCGATCCGGGCGGTGGCGACGCGCGTCGGCCGCCGTTCGGCGACCTTCGGGCGGGCGCTCGATGGTCGGGAACCGCGTCGCGATGTACGGTCGCAAGCGATGACTCACCCCCGTCCGCCCAGGCCCCGTCCGCCTGACTCGCACCCGCCCGACTCGTCGCGCCCACCTGGCCCCAGTTCGTCCGGCCCCAGTTCGTCCAGCTTGAGTTCGCCCAGCCTGAGTTCGCCCAGCTCGAGTTCGCCCAGCTCGAGTTCGCCCAGCTCGAGTTCG